>JBFJOO010000036.1:0-37276 GCA_041617635.1 Burkholderiales bacterium
CCGAGCGCCGCGACGCCGGCTGCAAGCCGGCGCGCCTCGCCGTCGAGCTCGCCGTAGGTGACGGGCCGGTCCCGATCGATGAGCGCCACTGCGCTGCCACGCTCGGTCGCGTGCCGACCGAGGAACCCGGCGAGCGTCTGGGTCACTCGGCCTGTACCTCGCTGCGGCTATTGCTTCTTCTGCCGGGCCGCGAAGGCCTCGGACGCCGCCTTACGGTCCGCGTTGACACGCGCGAAGGCCGGCCGCTCGCCGAGCATCTTGAGATAAGGCTTTGCCGGCTGCAGCAACTCCTCGACCATGTCGCGGCCGAGCACGAGGCGGGTCACGAGAGAGACGAGAGGCAGATGAACAAACGCGCTCACGTCGGCGAGCGTGAGTTCCGCACCGGCGATCGCGGGCGTGAACTTCGCGAGCCGCCCGAGCGCCTTGAGTCCCTTGTTGAGCTCGCGCTCGACCTGCGCTTTCGACTCGTCGGAGACCGTTCCGCCGTAGAACGCCTGCTTGTGCAGTCGCCTCGAGGGAAGCTCCACATGAAGCTCGATGTAGTTGATCAGCTCGCGCACCTTGGCGCGCTCCCAGGCATCCTTGGGATAGAGCGCCTTCTGGGGGTAGGTCTCCTCGAGGTACTCGCAGATCGCCTGCGACTCGGTGAGCGTCTTGCCGTCCACCTCGACGTAGGGCACCTTCCCCATCGCCGAGCGCTCCAGATAGGCCGCGTCCTGCGATGGGACGCGCTGATCGTCCTCCTCGAACTCGACGCCCTTCTCGAGCAGCGCGAGCCGCACCTTGTTGTGGTAGTTGCTGATACGAACGCCGCATAATTTAATCATGTTGCTTTCCTATTCCTTCATGGACCATGGCCAGTCACTCCGTATCAAGAACAAGACCCGAAGGTTACGAACAGGAGGGAACCGGCTGGTTCCCTCCTTCGGAGAACCCGAAGGTCACGAACAGGAGGGAACCGGCCGGTTCCCTCCCGTTACCCTCCTTCCCGCTGCGAGTAGCCGTACTCGTTTGTGTTCATAGATATTTGCCCAGCTCGATCTTGGCGATCTGGGCGCGATGGACCTCGTCGGGGCCGTCGGCGAGGCGCAGGGTGCGGTTCCACGCGTACATCCACGCCAGCGGAAACTCCTGGCTGACGCCCCCGCCGCCGTGCGCCTGGATCGCCCAGTCGATCACCTGCTGGGCCATGGTCGGCGCGAGCACCTTGATCATGGCGATCTCGGCGCGCGCCACCTTGTTGCCCACGGTGTCCATCATGTGCGCCGCCTTCAGTGTGAGAAGCCGGGCCTGCTCGATCATGATGCGCGACTCGGCGATTCGCTCGTGCCAGACGGACTGCTCCGCGACCGACTTGCCGAAGGCGACGCGGCTCTTCAGCCGCTTGCACATCAGCTCGAGAGCGCGCTCCGCCTGCCCGATGATGCGCATGCAGTGATGGATGCGCCCCGGACCGAGCCGGCCCTGCGCGATCTCGAAGCCGCGGCCCTCGCCGAGCAGCATGTTGGCGGCCGGCACGCGCACATCGGTGAGCGTCACCTCCATGTGGCCGTGCGGCGCGTCGTCGAATCCGAAGACCTGCAGGGCGCGCGTCACCTTCACGCCGGGCGTGTCGCTCGGAATGAGGATCTGCGACTGCTGCTGATGGCGGTTCGGATTCGCGGGATCGGTCTTGCCCATCACGATGTAGATCTTGCACCGCGGATCGCCCGCGCCGGAGGACCACCACTTGTGCCCGTTGATCACGTACTCGTCGCCCTTGCGCTCGATGCGGCACTGGATGTTGGTCGCATCCGACGACGCAACGCCCGGCTCGGTCATCAGGAAGCCCGAGCGGATCTGGCCCTCCAGCAGCGGCGTGAGCCAGGTTTTCTGCTGCTCCGGCGACCCGTAGCGCAGGAGCACCTCCATGTTGCCGGTGTCCGGCGCCGAGCAGTTGAAGACCTCGGGCGCCCAGGTCACGCGGCCCATGATCTCGCACAGTGGGGCGTACTCGAGATTGGTGAGCGTCCCGCCGTGGGCTTTCGGGCGCCACAGGTTCCAGAGCCCCTCGGCGCGCGCCTTGGGCTTGAGCTCCTCGACGATCCGCGTCGGGATCCACGCGTTGCCCTTCGCGCGATTCGCGTCGGCCTCCTCCCAGTAGCGATTCTCGCTCGCATAGATGTGGCGATCCATGAACGCCGCGAGTTTCGTCTGGAGCTCCTTCACCTTCGGGCTGAACTCGAAATCCATCGTATTGCTCCAATCGATTTAAACCCGCGGCCGTGCTTCTTCACGCAAGGGCGGGCACATTCTGAGATCTAGAGAATTCGCTCCTGCACTAAGCGCCAACCCATTTCCGCGAGCGGCCGGGCGCGCTTTCCGGCGTCGAGCGCCTGCTGGCTGGCGGCGGTGCCGTCGAGCGCGCGCTTCATGATGCCCTGCAGAATCGCCGCGAGCCGGAACATGTTGTACGCGAGATAGAAATCCCAGTGCGGAATGGACTCGCGCCCGGTTCGGCGGCAGTACATCGCAACATACTCCGCCTCGCTCGGAATCCCGAGCGTCGCCAGGTCGAGGCCGCCGAGGCCGCGAAACTGCTCCGGCGGGATGCGCCAGCTCATGCAGTGATACGAGAAGTCCGCGAGCGGGTGGCCGAGCGTCGAGAGCTCCCAGTCCAGGATCGCGACGATACGCGGCTCGGTGGGATGGAAGATCAGGTTGTCCATCCGGAAATCGCCGTGCACCACCGCGGTCTCGTCGCCGTCCGGGATGTGCTTCGGCAGCCACTCGATCAGCCGGTCCATGGCCTCGATCTTCTCGGTCTCGGAAGCCTGATATTGCTTCGACCACCGGCTGATCTGTCGGGCAAGGTAGTCGCCCGGCTTGCCGAACCCCTCCAGCCCCACCGCGCGGTAGTCGACGCCGTGCAGCGCCGCGATCACCCGGTTCATTTCCGTATAGATGGCGCCGCGTTCCGCCGGAGTCATGCCGGGCAGGGACTGGTTCCACAGCACCCGTCCATCCACGCATTCCATAATGTAGAACGCGCGGCCGATGACGGCTTCGTCCTCGCACAGGCAATAGGCCGCCGGAACCGGAATCCCGGCGCGGCCCAGCGCGGAGATGACCCGATACTCGCGCTCGATTGCGTGCGCGGAGGGCAACAGCTTGGCGGCGGGTGCCGGCTTGGAGCGCATGACATACCGCCCGCCTGCCGAGGTGAGCAGGTAGGTCGGATTCGACTGGCCGCCGCGGAACTGTTCCACGGCCAGGTCGCCGGAGAAGCCGTCGATCTGCCCGCGCAGGTACTCGGCCAGCGCCGCGGCGTCGAAGCGCTGCCGCTCGGCAACCGGCATCGTGCCGACAAACTGGTCGCTCATGGGATGGACGGATGGACCGGTGGACGAAGCGCGGAATCGGCGAACGGGTACCCGCGCCATCCTAGCACGCAGGGTCGCGGGGGCGCGCGCCGCGGCGGAATGATAAGCTGCACGCACGCACCGCGACGCGGCCGGGTGAAACCCGGCGCTGGAACGTCGGCGGCACTGCGCGGTTCGAAATTCGGGCGAGCTCAATGAACGAGACCAAGCAACTCGGCGAGGCCGTCAAGTCCTCGGGCGCGGCGATCATGGACGCCGTCGTCACCTATCTTCCGAGCATCCTCGGCGCGGTGCTCCTGCTGCTCGCCGGCTGGGTGATCGCGCGCCTGCTGCGCGCGGTCACCGTGCGCTCGGTCCTCCTGCTCGACACGCTGCTCTCCCGCGCGACCAAGACCGCCGGCGTGGAGCGGCTGCGCATGGCGCGCTCGTCCACCATGCTCGGCGCGATCGTCTTCTGGATCGTGCTGCTCTTCTTCGTCACCGCCGCCACCCACGTTCTTGGCCTGCAGAGCTTTACGCAGTGGCTGGCTCGGCTCCTCGACTATCTCCCCACGCTCGCTGCAGGCGTGCTGATCGTCGTCGCGGGCTACGTCGTCTCGCGCTTCCTCGCCGACCTCGTCCGGGCGACCGCGACCCATCTCGCGCCGCCGCAGCGCAACGCGCTGGCGCGCGTCGCACAGGGCGTGGTGCTCGTCACGGCGATCCTGGTCGGTGCCGATCAGATCGGCATCCAGGTCACGTTCATCGCGATCCTCGTCGGCGCGATCGTGGCAGCCGCGGTGGGTGGCGTGACGATCGCGGTGAGCCTCGGTGCGCGCGACTACGTCTCGAACCTCATCGGTGCGCACTACCTGCGGCAGGCCTTCGAAGTGGGTCAGCGGATCCGGGTCGCTGGCCACGAGGGCCGCATCCTCGAAGTGACGGTCACCTCGGTGATCCTGGAAACCGACGACGGGCGCGTCGCGCTGCCGGGGCGCGTGTACCACGAGCAGCCCATCGTGCTGATCGCGCGCAACGCCCATGGCTGACGCCGAGGATCTCACCCACACTTTTCTCGACGCGCACCCGGTCGACGCCGCGCGCGAGCTGGCGACGCTCGCGGCAACCGATGCCGCGGCGCTTTTCGAGCGGGTGCCGCCACGCCTCGGCGGACCGGTCCTGGCCGCGATGCTGCCGCCGACCGCCGCCCGCGTTCTCGGCGCCCTCGACAACGACCGCTCGATGGCGCTCCTCGCGTCGATCGGCGTGCAGCCCGCGGTCGCCGTGCTGCGCCACATCCAGGAACCGCGCCGCGCGCGCCTGATCGAGGGACTGCCCACCGCGGTCGCGGTCGCGTCGCGGATGTTGCTCGGCTATCCGGAGGACTCGGTCGGCGCCTGGGCCGATCCCGATATCGTCGCACTGCCGCCCGAGACGACGGTCGGCGACGCAATCGCGCGGGTGCGCGTCGGCACCACCGACATCACACGGGTGCACGTGATCGGGCCCGGCGAGCGCCTGCTCGGCTCGGTCGAGATCGCGACGCTGCTGCGCGCGCAGGAAAGCGCGCAGATCGGATCGGTGATCGCGGAGCCCCCGGCGGTGCTGGCGGCGGTCGCGCCGCTTGCCGGGGCGGCGACCCATCGCGGCTGGGAGCGCGCCGCATCGCTGCCGGTCGTGGAGCGCGGTGACCGGCTCGTCGGGGTGCTGCGCCGCGCGACGCTCGTGCGCGCGTTGACTCGCAGCACGCGCAGCACGCGCGAGACGGGCTCGGAGACACTTCCTGGAATGCTGGCGCGCAGCTACTGGGACGCGCTGTCCGGCATGGTCGCGGCGACCGTCACGCAGCTGCCGCCCGCGCCACCGATCGAAGGATCTTCTGATGATCACTGAGGCGCTCCCGGCCATCGCCGCCCTCAACCGGCGTTTTCTGATCGACTATCCGCACGAGGCCGCCCGCCGACTCGAGGCGATGTCCCCCGAGGACGCCGCCGCACTCCTCGCGGGGCAACCGGTGCATGCCGCGGTGCGCACCTGGCAGGCGCTCGGCTCGGACGTCGCGCGCGCCGTGCTCGAGGCGGTCCCGGACACGCTCGCGAAGCTGCTGCTCACCGACGCGGAGCCGACTGCGAGCGCGGCGGTCCTCGCCCAGTTCGACCAGGACGAGCGCGATGCGCGGCTGCGCACGCTCGACGCGAGCATCGCGCAGGAGCTGCGCCAGCTGCTCGAGTATTCCGAAGACTCGGCCGGGCGGCTGATGGATCCGCGCGTGACGCCGCTGCGCGCCGGGTTGACGGTGGCCGAGGCGCTTGCACGGCTGCGCACGATCAAGCGGCGCGGGATGCGCGAGCTCTTCGTGGTCGACGACGAGGGCCGGCTCACGGGGCGCGTCGAGATCCAGGACCTCGCCGTTGCCGAGGAAGCGCAGCCGCTGCGCGAGATCACGCGCGGCCTGATCGCCGCTGTTCAGGACCTCGATCCGCGCGAGGACGTGGTCAACGTCCTGCAGCAACAGCCGATCACCGAGCTGCCGGTGATCACCAGCGAAGGGCGGTTCGTCGGCGTCATCCGCCAGGCCGCGCTGGTGTCCGCGGTCGAGCAGGAGACCAGCCTCGACATCCAGACGATGGTCGGCGCGAGCCGCGACGAGCGGGCGCTGTCGAACCCAATCTTCGCCGTGGTGAAACGCCTGCCGTGGCTGCAGATCAACCTCCTCACCGCTTTCCTCGCCGCGGCAGTAGTGGGGCTTTTCGAAGGCACCATCGCCAAGTTCACCGCGCTGGCGGTGCTGCTGCCGGTGGTCGCCGGCCAGTCGGGCAACGCGGGCGCCCAGGCGCTCGCCGTGACGATGCGCGGCCTGCTCTTGCGGGAGATCAGCCTGCGCCACTGGCCGAAGGTGGTTCTGAAGGAGGCGGCGGTCGGACTGGTCAACGGACTGGCGGTGGCTCTGACGACCGGGCTCGGCGTCTATTTCTGGAGCCGCTCGATGGGCCTCGTGTGGGTGATCTCGAGCGCGATGGTGATCTCGATGGTGATCGCCGGCATCGCCGGGGCGCTCGTGCCGATCATGCTGCGCCGCTTCGGGCAAGATCCGGCCCAGTCCTCGTCGATCGTGCTCACCACGGTCACTGACGTGGCCGGCTTCTTCTCCTTTCTCGGCATCGCCACCATGCTTTCGGGTCTGCTCGTGGCGACCACCTGAGCTCGCGGGCGCGGGGCGCGGAATACCCGGCCGGCGCGCGCCGTTTGCCGTATGCCGCACCACTCAAGAGAGGAGGAAAAACCATGTGCTATCGCGTTGGCGCCGTACTGCTTGCCCTCGCGTTCTGGGTCCCAGCCGCCGTCCACGGGCAGGCCCCCAAGCCCCCGGTCCGCGAAATTGCCCCGATCAAGGACAACGTCTATCGCTTCCGCAACAACTTCCACTTCTCGGTCTTCGCGGTCACGCCCGCGGGCATCATCGCCACCGATCCCATCAACGCCGACGCCGCGAAATGGCTCAAGGAAGAGCTCGCCAAGCGCTTCAACGTGCCGGTGAGATACCTCGTCTACAGCCATGATCATGCGGACCACATCTCGGGGGGCGAGGTGTTCGCGGACACCGCGACCATCGTGGCGCACGCCAACGCGAAGCGGGAAATCGTCGGCGAGAAGCGGCCGACGGCGGTGCCACAGGTCACGTTCACCGACGCCATGACCATCGAGCTCGGGGGCACAGTCGTCGAGTTGAGCTACGTGGGGAAGAACCACTCCGACAACTCGATCGTTATGCGCTTCCCGGCCGAGCGCGTGCTTTTCGCGGTCGATTTCATACCGGTGAAATCGGTCGGATTCCGGGATTGGCCCGACGCCTATCTGGACGAGTGGATCGAGTCGCTGAAGCGCGTCGAGGCGATGGATTTCGACGTGCTCGCGCCCGGCCACGGCCCGCTCGGCGACAAGCAGAGCGTCACGGCATTTCGCAACTACATGGAGGAGCTGCGCGCCGAGGTGCTCAAGCTCGCGCGCGAGGGCAAGTCGCTCGACGAGATCAAGCAGATCGTGAAGATGCCCAAGTACGCCTCGTGGGGCGGCTACCAGCAGATGTTCGAGCTCAACGTCGAGGGGATGTATCGCATGGTCCAGACGAACCGGCGCGGGAACTGATCGCCTCAGGTGGTGCAGAAGATGATGATGTTCTCGTAGAGGAGCATCAGGTCGGTGCGCTGGTAGCCCGCCGCCGCCACACCGAGCACGAGGGCGCCCGCGACGCTGAGCGTGATCCAAAGTGCGAGGCGCTGCCGCCGGGTCATGTCGAAGCCGCTCCGCTGAGCCGGGCGATCGGCCGCTCCTTGATCGGCAGGTTGAGCAGCATCGCGACGACCGAGAGCCCGATGCAGATCGCCCAGACCGCATTGTAGTCGCCGGTGCGGTCGAAAAGATACCCGCCGAGCCACCCGCCGAGGAACGCACCGACCTGGTGGAACAGGAACGCGACGCCCCCGATCATCGCCATGTTGCGCACGCCGAACACGGTCGCCACCACCCCGTTCGTGAGCGGGACGGTCGACAGCCAGAGAAAGCCCATTGCGATGCCGAAAACGTAGGCCGACGCCGACGTGACCGGCACGAGGAACGCGAACAGCGCGATCACGACGCCGCGCGCGGCGTAGATCCCCGCGAGCAGCATCGGCTTGGGATACCGACCGCCCAGGATGCCCGCCAGCAGCGAGCCGGCGATGTTGAAGAGCCCGACGAGGGCGAGCACGATCATTCCCGTTTCGGGCGACATGCCGCGATCGACCAGGAACGCGGGCAGGTGCAGCCCGATGAAGACCACCTGGAACCCGCACACGAAATAGCCGAACGAGAGCAGCCGGAAGCCGCCGTGGCGGTAGGCTTCGCCGAACGCCGCGCGCACCGAGACGTCGGTCGGCTGGCGCGCGACCGCGTGCTTCTCGCGCAGCGGCACCGCAAGCGGCACCATCAGCGCGGCGATGGCGGCGATCGCGACGAACGCGATGGCCCAGCCGAATCCCGAGATCAGCGCCATCGAGCCGGGCAGCATGATGAACTGGCCGGCCGAGCCGACCGCCCCGGCGATGCCCATCCCGAGACTGCGCTTCTCGGGCGGCAGCGCGCGGCTCACCGCGCCGAACACGATGGAGAACGTGGTGCCCGAGAGACCGAATCCGACGAGGAAGCCCGCGCTCAGCGTCAGCATCCCCGGCGTGCTCGAGGCCGCCATCAGCAGCAGGCCCGCCACGTAGAGCACCGCGCCCACGATGATCGCGCGCCCGGCGCCGAACCGGTCCGCGATCGAGCCGGTGAACGGCTGCGCGATGCCCCAGATGAGGTTCTGCACGGCGATCGCGAAGGAGAACACCTCCCGGCCCCAGCCCAGGTCCACGCTCATCGGCTGCAGGAACAGGCCGAATCCGTGCCGGATGCCGAGCGCGATCGAGAGGATGAGCGCGCCGCAGACGAGCACTGTCGTCGGTGAAACGCGCGATGTGGTAGTCATGCCATGAGTCCTTCTCGAGTTGCGTCGCGCGTCCGCGGCGCTCCGATTCAGTCTGCGAGCGCCTCAACCTGGGACAGCAGCTCGAAAAGCTCCGCGGTGCGCTCGCGCCCGAGCCGCTGGCCGACGTGCGCCTGCGTCCGCTCCCAGCGGGGCAGTGCCCGTGCGATGGCACGCGACCCCGCGGGGGTCAGCGAGAAGACGACCGCGCGCTGATCCTCGCCGGCGTCATAGCCGATCAGCCCCGACTCGCGCAGCGGCCGCAGGTTGCGGCCGAGCGTGCTGCGATCGAGACCGGTCGCCTCGGCCAGCCGCGAGATGTGCGCCTCGCCGACCCGCTGGATCGCCCGCAACAGCGCAAACTGGGTGACTTTCAGTCCCGTGTCGGCGAGCGCGTCGTCGTAGACCTTCGTGATGGCGCGTGCGGCGCGCCGCACCCTGGTGCAGGCGCACGCGGTCTCTACTTTCTCGTGATCCATGTGCAGCGTCCGTTTACGCGGCGAAGTATCGCAGTTTGCTCGGGGAACCCGGATCGCGCCCGGATGGGGGACTTTAGTGTATATACCCGCTTCCGGTTCGAAATCGCGCCTAACATGAATGCCGGATCGCCCAGGATCCACTGCCGGCGCTAGCACGTAGATTCTTCCATGGCCACGACCGAACACGAGAGCGCACGGACCGCCGGGGAACGCGCACCGACGGCCGCGCTGATCTATCTGTCCGGACCGCGGCGCGGCAGGACGCAGAAGCTCGCCGGCAGCACGTTCCGCATCGATCCGTTCGATTCGGCCGGCGTGGTGATCACGCCGGCCGATCGGACGGGCGGCGCGGCGCGGCTCGGATCGCTGCATCGTTCCGGCGACAGCTACGAGCTCGTCATGGAGGCGGATCGCGGCGCCTGGGTGAACGGGTCGCCGGTGCGCACGCGTCTGCTCGCGCCCGGTGACCTGGTCGAGATCGAATCCGGTCCGGTATTCCGCTTTCGCCTCTATCCGCCCGGCGAGACGGTGCACAAGACAGTTGCGGAGGTCTTCGCCGACTGCGTCGAATGCGCGCGCCATGACGGACGGCCGTTTATCTTGAAGGCGCCGGGCCTGATGACGGAGATGCTGCGCGAACTTGCGACGCAGACCACTCTCTGGTTCAGGGCCGGCGTGCTGATCGCGCTCACGTTCATCGCCGTCACGATCGTGTACCAGGTCCGGCAGGTGCAGGAGCTCGAAACGAGTCTCTCCCGGGAGCAGGCGCGCGTGGCGGCGCTGGCGGATCTGCTGTCGCGGGGCGAGCGCGACAAGCTCACGCGCGACGACCTCGCGGCGGTGCGCGCCGAGATCCAGCAGGGGCTCGGGCAGACGCACGAGCGGGTCGCGGCCCTCGAGGCCCGCTCGGCGGCCGCAACGCGGATCATTGCGGAGTACTCCGCGTCGGTGCTGTTCATCCAGGGTTCGTACGGCTTCGTGCAGGAGAAGACCGGGCGGCCGTTGCGGGTCGTGCCCGGTCCCGGCGGCGAGCCGTTGCGCCTCCCGAACGGCGAAGCCGTGATGACGCTCGACGGCGACGGGCCGCCCGTCGAGATCAATTACACCGGCACGGCATTCATCGTGAACGACGCAGGCTTGCTGCTCACGAATCGCCACGTGGCGCTGCCGTGGGAGTCGAGCGAAGTTGCGGGCACCGCAAAAGCGCTCGGACTGAAGCCGGTGATGCGCCGGATGCTCGGTTTTCTCGCCGGGGAACGCGAGCCGTTCGACGTGCGGTTCGTGAGCGCGAGCGACAGCGCCGATCTCGCACTGCTTTCCTGCCAGGAAGTGACGCGCCTGCGCCCGCCGCTCAGGCTCGCCGCCGCGCCGCCGAGCGCCGGCGACGAGGTGATCGTGCTCGGCTTTCCCACCGGCATCCGCGCGCTGCTGGCGCGCGCCGGCGATCGCTTCGTCGCGGAGCTCGCAAAGCGCACGGACGTCGATTTCTGGGGCGTGACGCGCGAGCTTGCCAAGGCGGGGCTGGTGACGCCGCTCGCGAGCCGCGGAATCGTCGGCCAGGCCACCCGCGAGGCGGTCGTCTACGACGCCGAGACCACGTCGGGGGGCAGCGGCGGACCGGTGGTCGACCTGAACGGCGACGTGGTCGCGGTGAACACCGCGATCATTCCGGAGTTCGGCGGGTCAAACCTGGGGGTGCCGATCGCGCACGCCCGCGAGCTGATCGAGCGATCGAGCGCCCGCAAGTAGGCGGCGCCTCGAGAGGCTTGCCAGCCGTCATTCCCGCGAAAGCGGGAATCCAGGCTGAGCGCGTTCAAAGGATCGCTGGATCTCCGCATGCGCGGAGATGACCTGATTGGAAATCGTCTATCCGCGCCGCAGCGTGCCGTTGTTGGCGAGCGTGATATCGAAGCGCGCGGCGAGCTCGGGCGCGCCGGCGACCGGCTCGAATCGCACCAGCAGCGATTCGCGCGCCTTGGGATCGACGACGCTGCTCAACAGGAAATCGCCGTCATTCTGCGCATGGCCCGCGATGTACATTTGCGTGACGAGATAGGGCATGTCGCGGCCTGCAATGCGAAAGTGGATATGCGGCGCGCGGCCCGGATACGGCACCGGCTTAATCGTGCGAAAGCGATACGCGCCGTCGGCGCTCGTCGTCGCGACGCCGTAACCCTGGAAATTCGGATCGAGCGGCGCGTTGCGGCCGTCGCGCGGATGATGATAGCGGCCGAAAGCGTTGCACTGCCAGATCTCCACCTGCACGCCGCCCACCGGTCGCCCGCGCGCATCGAGCACCCGCCCGCTGAGCAGCGTGACGTCGCCCTTTGCGACTCCGGTGCCGCCCTTCACGGTCACGAGGTCCGCGTCGCGCTCGACCTCCGGCCCATAGGGATAGAACGGCCCGAGCGTCTGCAACGGCGTGAGCATGCGCTCCTGCGCGCGGCCGGCGAGCGGGAGCCCAAGGGCCGCTGCGCCCAGAGTGGATGTGGCGAGCGCAAGAATGCGACGTCTGCTCGGATTGGTCATGATCGCCTCGGTCAGAATGGGGGAAGTCGACCGCCGCGATTGTCGCACCAGTCTATCCTTTGAGGGTCGATCCCGAGCGGAGTTCGCAGAAACGTGACTGCCGCCGTCAATGCGCCTGCTTGCTGCGGAAGAAACTGCTCCGGTCGATCGACTTGATGCGGATGTCGCGCGCTTCGCCGCCCTGCAGGATCTTGAGCGGCACTTCCGTCCCGGCGGGACCCAGCGCCCACATCTTGCGATAGAGCTCGGCCTGGGTCGCGACCGCATCGGACCCGACCGCCAGCACGACGTCGCCGCGCTGGACGCCCGCGAGCTCGGCCGGCCCCTCCTCGGAGACACCGGTGACGAAGAGCCGCCCCTGCACCGACTCGGTGCGCAGACCGAGCCACGGCTGCGGCGGGCGCGCGGCGCGACCGCGCGACTTGAGATCGGCCAGGATGGGCTTCAGGATATCGATGGGGACGAACATGTTGCCGGGAATCGGACGGGCGTCGGGGCCCGTCGCGCGCACGAAAAGCGAGCCGACACCCACCAGCCTGAAGTCACGGTTGACGAGCGGGGCGCCCGCCCAGGCCATCGTCGGCGGCGAGGTGAAGATCGCACTGTCGAGGAGGTACTCCCACGCGCCCGTGAACTCGTTACGTGACACGACGTAGGCGACCGACGCGGCCTGCGGTCCGCCCCATGGCAATATCATCACGGGCTCGCCCAGCGCGAGCGGTCCCGATTCGCCGAGGGTGATCGATTTCACCTCGAGCGGGCTCTGCAGCTTGAGCAGGCCGAAACCGGTCGCGTGATCGTAGCCGACCAGTTGCGCGGGGACGGTCCGATTGCTCGCGCCGGTGACCTCGATCGCGTCGGGCTCGAGCACGAGATAGCCGATGGTGAGGACGTGACCTTCGTTGTCGATCACCACGCCCGTGCCTTCGCGCTCGGCCCCGAGCGTCCGCATCGTGCGTGCGTCGGGAAGGGCCTTCACCCGGACGCGCACCACGGCGGAGAGAAGCGCTTCCGCGCGCTCGCGCGCCTCGGCGGTAGCAGCGCTGCCCGGCGACCCGGATGGCGCCGCGCTCTTGTCCTGGGCATCGACCGGGTACGCCGGAAGGAGCGCGAGCGAGAATGCAACCGCAACAAGCGAAGCGAGCGTCTTCATGTTTGGACCCCCGTGAGCACGCGCGACTGCGCCCATTCTCGCTCCCGGCCGCGCGGTTGACCAGCCCCCGGCACGGCAAGCTGCTATCCTCGCACCGAAATTCTCTTTCGCGATGCCGCCGCCCCTCCTTCCCCTCGATGCCGTGGCCGAGGAACGGATCCAGGAAGCGATCCGCCGTGGTGATTTCGACAACCTCCCCGGCGCCGGGAAGCCGCTCGCGTTCGACGACGATCTCCTCGTTCCGGCCGAGGTCCGGGTCGCTCATCGGATCCTGAAGAACGCCGGACTCGTGCCTGTCGAGGTGCTCGAGCGGCGCGAGATCGTCGACCTCGAATCCAGCCTCCCAACCGTGCGGAACGGGGCCGAGCGAGCGCACGTGCTCGCGCGCCTCGCGCTCCTGCGGCTGCGGCTCGGTCCGCGCCGTGCGGGGTGCCTGGCGCGCAACGCCTATTACGCGCGCCGGATCATGATGAAGCTCGGCGGCGGCTGATTGGCCGCGGGCGCTTCGCGCCCCTCGCGGGCGGCGTATGATGCCGGCCCATGGCCGACCGTCGCCGCCTCGATCTCTTCCTCAACGTCGCGCACACGGTCGACCATCTCCTGCTGCTGATCTTCCCGACGGTCGTGCTCGCGATCGCCGACGAGTGGAACCGCCCGTACAGCGAGCTGCTGCCGCTCGCGACCGGCGCCTTCTTCGCGTTCGGCGCCGGGTCGCTGCCGTCCGGCTGGCTCGCCGACCACTGGAGCCGCTCCGGGATGATCGTCGTGTTCTTTTTTGGCATCGGCGCGTCCGCGGTGCTGACGGGGTTTGCCGACGGGCCGGTCTCGCTCGCGATCGGACTGACGCTGATCGGCGTGTTCGCATCCATCTACCACCCGGTGGGCATCGCGATGCTGGTCTCCGGGAAGAAGAACGTCGGAAAGACCCTCGGCGTCAACGGGGTCTACGGCAACGCGGGGCTCGCTTTCGCCGCGCTTGCGTCGGGCGCGCTCGCGGACCTGATCAGCTGGCGCGCCGCGTTCATCGTGCCCGGCGTCCTCACCATCCTGCTCGGATTCGGATTTCTCGCCGCCGCGCGCAACGCTCCGGCGCCGGTGGTCGCCGTCCGCAAGACCGAAGCCAGGCTGCCGCGCGCGCTGCTGGCGCGCGTGTTTGCGGTGCTGTGCGTCGCCGTGGTCGCGAACGGCATCATCTTCAACGCCGCCACGGTGGCCATGCCGAAAGTGTTCGACGAGCGGTTGAAGGCCCTCACCGACACCACGCTCGGCATCGGCCTGCTAGTGTGCATCACCTACCTCATCGCCGCGATGGCGCAGCTCGCGGTGGGCAGCCTCATCGACCGCCGGCCGATCAAGGGGGTGTTCGTCGTGGTGCTGATCGCGCAGGTGCCGCTCCTCTACGCCGCCGCCACGCTCTCGAACTTCGCGATGCTCGTCGTCGCGACCGCGATGATGTTCGCCGTGTTCGGCCAGATTCCGATCAACGATGCGATGGTGGCGCGCTACACCGCCGAGGAATGGCGCGCGCGTGCCTACGCGGTGCGCTATGTGGTGTCGTTCGCCGGCAGCGCGGCGGCGGTGCCGCTCGTCGCCTACGTTTTCCGCACGACCGGCGACTTCCAGGCGTTGTTCCTGCTGCTCGCCGGGCTGGCAGCCGTCGCGCTCGCCGCGGCGCTCGCCTTCCCGGGCGAGCGCGCCACCGCGGCGGTCGCGCCCGCGACGCGGTAGGGACTCCGCAGGAGTCCGTCATTCCCGCGAATGCAGTCTGAGCCCGCTCAAAGGCTTACTGGATCCCCGCCTGCGCGGGGATGACTGGACCAGTCCTTCCCAAGGCGCCGGTCAGGCCGTCGCCAGGCGCTTCATCGCCGGCTCGCGGATCGGCAGGTTGATGATCGTCGCGAGCAGCGCGAGGGCGATGTCGGCGTACCACATCCAGTCATAGTGGCCGCTCGC
Organism: Burkholderiales bacterium; assembly: GCA_041617635.1. GTDB lineage: Bacteria > Pseudomonadota > Gammaproteobacteria > Burkholderiales > SG8-39 > JAABRB01. Next base: position 14,959 of record JBFJOO010000036.1, read on the forward strand.
CACGAAGGCGACGCCGCCGAGCCACGCGCCGAAGAAGCCGCCGATCTGGTGCGCGAAGAGCGTGATGCCGAAGAGCGTCGCGAGATAGCGCGTTCCGTAGAGCTTGCCCACCAGCCCGGCAGTCGGCGGCACGGTGGCGAGCCACGTGAGGCCCATCCACACCGAGAAGAGGAGCACGACGAGCTCCGTCTTCGGCGCGAGCATGAACACCGCCACGCCCAGGCCGCGTGCCGCGTACAGCCATGCGAGCGTGAGCTTCATGCGGAACCGCTGGACGATGATCCCGGAGCCGATGCTGCCGACGATGTTGAAGAGCCCGATCACCGCGAGCGACGTGCCGGCGAGCGCCGGCGGCAGGCCGCAGAACTCGATCACCCCGGGCATGTGCGTGAGCAGGAACGCGACGTGGAATCCGCACACGAAGAACCCGATGTTGAGATACCAGTAGCTCGAATCGCGCGCGGCGGTGCGCAGCGCGGCGCGCAACCCGGGCGCAGGCGCGGGCGGCGGGCTCGCCGCGGCGTCGGACGAGCGCGGTGCAGCCGCCGCGGCAGGAGCGGCGGGCTTCCTGCGCAACGGCCAGGCGAGCGGGAGCGTCGCGAGCGCCACTGCGGCGAGCGCGAGGAGCGCGCTCACCCAGCCGGTCACGAGGATGAGTCCCTGCGCGACCGGCGCGAGGATGAGCTGGCCGGTCGATCCGCCGGCGTTGACGATGCCGGTCGCGAAGCCGCGGCGCTCGAACGGAATGCGCTGGCCGATCGCGCCGAACAGCGTCGACATGCTCCCGGCCGCGGCCCCCGCCGCGACACCGATGCCCAGCGTGAGCACGAGCCCCGACGCGGACGTCGCAAGCGGCACCAGAGCCAGCGCTGCAGCGAGCAGGATGCCGCCGAGCACGATCACCTTGACCGGGCCGAACCGGTCGGCCATCGCCCCGAACACGGGCTGAAAGGCGCCCCAGAGGAGGTGGTTGATCGCCACCGCGAAGCTGATCGTGACGATGCCCAGCCCGGTCGCGGTGTTCAGCGGCGAGATGAAGAGGCCGAGCGTCGTGCGCAGGCCCATCGTGATGGCGAGGATGGCCGCCGCCGCGATGACCAGCACCCAGAAGTGCGAACGAGGCTCGTGCGCGCCCTGGACCATGCGCGCTAGGGTCTCACGTGATCGCGCCGCGCGCCGTGACCGCCCACACCGCCTCGACCCGCTCACCGCGCACGCCCACGATCCAGTCGTAGAGGTTCACGGTCGGGTCGCAGTGCCCCGGGATGAGCCGGAGCCGGTCGCCGAGGCGCGGCGCCTGCGCGCCCGCCGCCACCTTGAGCACGCCGTGCTCGTCGGACGCCTTCACGTACTCCACGCCGCGCCACCCCACGACCTGCGGCATGCCCGAATCGACGCTCGACGCCTTCAATCCCGCATCGACCACTGCCCGGTCGGGCGCCGGCGTGCTCATGACGGTCGTGAGCACGTAGAGACTTTGCTCGAACTGCGGCAGGTCCGACCAGTCGTTGGCGTTGTAGTCGGCGTCCATGAAGATGTACGAGCCGGGCTGGATCTCGTTGTAGACGTTGCTCGCCGCCTCGAACGGAAACGTGCCGGTGCCCGCCCCCGTGACGATCTCGACCTCGATGCCACTTTCTTCGAGCAGCGTCCGCGTCGCGCGCGCCTTGCGGACCGCAAGCGCGATCGCCGCCCGGCGATCCGCCACGGTGCGCAAGTGCTGGGCCGCGCCCTGATACGCATGAATCCCCACGAAGCGCAGATTGCGCGTCGCCGTCACCGCCTGGGCGAGCGTCAGCGCCGCCGCGCCCGGCTCGACCCCGCAGCGGTTGGCGCCCACGTTCAGCTCGATCAGCACGTCGAGCTTCGCCCCCGTCTTGCCCGCCGCCGCGTCGAGGTCGGCGACGTTGGCCGCATCGTCGACGCACACGCTCACGCGCGCGCGCTTCGCGAGCGCCGCAAGCCGGGCGAGCTTTCGCTTGCCGACGATCTCGTTGCTGATGAACACATCCGCGACCCCGCCGTCGACCATGGCCTCGGCCTCGCTCACCTTCTGGCAGCAGACGCCGACGGCCCCGGCCTGGATCTGGCGGAGCGCGATCTCCGGGCACTTGTGCGACTTCGCATGCGGGCGCAGGCGCACCTTCGCGCTGCGCACCGCGAAGGTCATGCGCTGCAGGTTGTGGTCGAACGCATCGAGCTCGAGCAGCAGCGCGGGCGTGTCGACATCGCTGAGCGCGGCGCCCACCTCGGTGGGGGGATCGGATGGCATCTGGCGCGACGTGCCGGTTCAAAGATCCGGCATGGTGAACGCCGTCCGGACTGCGGTCAACTGTGGGCTAGAATCCCGGCTCACTCCCCCGGCCCGCGATGTTCCGATCCGATCTCCTGCAAGGCAAGCGCATCCTCGTCACCGGCGGCGGCACCGGTCTCGGGCGCGAAATCGCCGCGCAGTACCTGGCGCTCGGCGCGGCGCTCCATATCTGCGGCCGGCGCAAGGGCGTGCTCGACGCCACCGCGCAGGAGCTCGTGAACGCGCACGGCGGCTCGGTGCGCACCCACGCCTGCGACATCCGCGATGCCGCCGCGGTGGATGCCATGATCCAGACGGTCTGGGACGAGGACGGGCCGCTGACCGGGCTCGTCAACAACGCCGCGGGCAATTTCATCAGCCGCACCGAGGATATTTCGCCGCGCGGCTTCGACGCGATCGCGAACACCGTCCTGCACGGCACCTTCTACGTCACCCACGCGGTCGGCAAGCGCTGGATCGCCGGCGGACATCCGGGCAGCGTCGTATCGATCATCGTGACGTGGGTGTGGACGGGATCGCCGTTCGTGGTGCCCTCGGCCATGTCCAAGGCCGGTGTGCACGTGATGACCCAGTCGCTCGCCGTCGAATGGGGCCGCTACGGGATTCGACTGAACGCCATCGCGCCCGGACCGTTCCCGGTCGAGGGCATGGCCGCCCGCCTCAATCCCGGGCAGTCGGTCGAAGAGCGCGCGGCCGCGAAGAACCCGATGGGCCGGATCGGCAGGATGGAGGAGATCCGCAACCTCGCCACGTTCCTCATGGCGGACGGCTGCGAGTGGCTCTCCGGACAGACGATTGCTCTCGACGGCGCTGCGCACTTCGCGACGCACGGCGGCTTCGCGGATCTCGCCGCGTGGACCGACGCGGACTGGGCGCGCGCCCGCGCGGCGATCAAGGCGCAGAACGAGAAGGACAAGGCCCAGCGCAGTACGTGAGGGAAAAGACGGGCCTCATCCTCGGCTTTGTCGTCATCCTCGCGGAAAGGGGTTTGCGCCGCGGGAATCCAGCGCGGCCCGTCATTCCCGCGTAAGCGGGAATCCAGGTTATCCGAGGTCGAATGGATCCCCGCTTGCGCGGGGATGACGAACCTTCCTGCACGGGGATGACGGCGCCACGCGCGCGGGAATGACGACATCTAGGCGTACACCATCCCACCGTCGGCGGTGATGCACTGGCCGGTGATCCAGTCGGCGGCGTTCGAGGCGAGGAAGAGAATCGCCCCGGCCACGTCCTCGGGCCGCCCCTCGGTGTGAATGCTCTGCGCGGCGAGGATCGCCGCCTTCTGCTGCGGCGTGACGGTCTTGCGCTCGATCTCGGTGAAGATCGCGCCGGGCAGGATCGCGTTGACGTTGATCCCGTGCGGGCCGAGCTCGCGTGCCATCGAGCGCGTCATGCCGATGAGCGCCGCCTTCGAGGCGATGTAATGCAGGTAATTCGGCCGGCCCATCGTGACGGCCCCCGACGACATGTTCACGACGCGGCCCCAGCCGGCCTTCATCATCGCTGGCAGCACGGCACGCGTCGCGAGGAACGGCCCGGTGGTGTTCACGTCGAGCACCCGGCGCCACTCGGCGACCGGAATCTCCCAGAACGGCCGCATCTCGAGCGTCGAGAAGATCCCCGCGTTGTTGACCAGCACGTCGATGCGCCCGAGCCGCGCGAGCACCGCCTGCGCCATGGCCGCGAGCGACGCCTCGTCGGCCGCGTCGGTGTGCACGAAGAGCGCGCGCGCTTCGCCGAGCTCCGCGGCGACCGCCTTCCCTTTCTCCGCGTTCAGCTCGGCGATGACCGCGATCGCCCCGGCGTCGGCGAATCGGTGCGCCACATGCCGGCCGATGCCCTGCCCCGCTCCGGTGATGACGGCGACGCGCCCCTTCAGGCTGTCCGAGAAGTCGCTCATGGCCTCGCTCCTTTCACGGCGGCCGCCCTGGGCGCCGCGCGCACCGGCTTCCAGCGCTTGAACGCCTTGCGCGCATCGACCGGCTTCCACCAGGGTATCAGGCCGAGATCGCGCGCGATCACCCCCGCGGAGACGTAGCCGGCGCCGCCGGAGATCGCGCCGCCCGGGTGGCACGCCGAGCCGCTCATGTAGAGATTGCCGATCGGCGTGCGGTAGCCGAAGTGGTTGTACATGACCTGGTCCGCCGAGAACGCGCCCATGAAGATGTCGCCGGAGCGCATGTTGATGAGCTCCTGCCCGTAGGTGCGCGCCGTGTAGGTGTAGGTCTTCAGGATGTTCCGGCGCGTCATGTTCGGCGCGTATTTCGCGAAGCGCTCGATGATCGCCGCGGTGAATTCGCGCTCGAACGCCTCCCACGAGCGACCGCCCAGATCGGGGTCGAGCGGCATGACGTGCCACGCGTAGGTGGTGTGCTTGCCCGGCGGCGCCTGCTGCGGATCGTTCACCGAGAGCGCGCCCGAGCCGAACTGGATGATCCGCGGAACGCGGCCTGCCTTCACGTCCGCATGCGCGCTCATCAGGTCGGCGATCGACTCCGCGCCGACGTTCCATTTGAGCGCGACGTCGAGCGCCGGATCGGCGGCCGCCGCGGTGAACCGCGGCGACGCCTCGAGCGCGAAGTGCACGCCGAAGAGCGTCCAGGGCGTGTACTTGAACGCGGCGAGCTTCTGCGCGAGCGGCTCGGGCAGCGACCCGCGCTCCAGCATGCCGTGGAAGGTCTGGTGGACGTCGACGCAGCTTGCGACGAAGTGGCGCGCGCGCAGCACCTCGCCGGTCGCGAGCGCGACGCCCCTCGCCCGGCCGCGCTCGAGGATGATGCGCTCGACGTGCGCCTGGTTGCGGTAGTGCCCGCCGGCGGCGATGTAGGTCTCCATCAGGCCGCGCGCGAGGTTGTAGCTGCCGCCGCGGCAGAGCTGGTAGCCGGTCTTGAGGTCGAAGGCCCGGATCACCGAGCCCATGGGGCTCGACTTCTCCGTGGTGTCGACGAGCCAGGTGCCGAAGAGCGACACCTTGAAGAGGAAGAGAAGCTTCACCCACTCGTGCTCGAAGAGCCGGTCGACGAGCGCGAAAGGCTCGTGCCGGGTCACCTCCAGGAAGTCGCGCCCGAGCGGCGTGCGGGAGAGCAGCGCCTCGCGCTCCTCGCGCGGCAGCGGCTCGCTGAACCGCTCGGCGAGGAAGATGTCGCGCGTGATCGCCTCGGCCTTGCGGTTCCACTCGCGAAAGAGCGCCGCGTCACGCTTCGAGAAGCGCGCGATGCTCGCGAGCGTGCGGTCGAGGTCGCGGCTGAAGACGAGCGCCGAGCCGTCCGGATGCGGCTGGCCGAACTCGTGCACCGGCGTGACGTAGCCGACCCGGCTCTTCAGCCCGAGGTCGCGGAACCACGGGGTGTTGGTGATATCGAAGTGATTGATCGAATGGCTGTTGTGGTAGAAGCCGGGCAGCGTCGCCTCGACCGTGGCGAGCCCGCCGCCGTAGGCGAGCCGGCGCTCGACGAGCAGCACCTTCAGCCCGGCCCGCGCGAGATAGCAGCCGAGCACGAGGCCGTGATGGCCCGCGCCGATAATGATGCCGTCGTAGCTCTTTTCCGCGAGCGACACGCACGCACATTACCGGCGGGGGCGCGTTCCCGCAACTGCGCGCCCGCCCGGCGCGGGCCGTCTTTCTGCCGAGTGTTTCCCGTATGTTAGGCTTCCGCGCGCCCGAGAAGGTCGCCACGCCTCGATGCTACGGACCACGCCTTTTCACGAGCGGACCGCCGCGCTCTGTGCGAGCTACGCCTGGCGGCGCTGGGCGGGTCACGTGGTCGCCAGCTCCTACGCGCTCTCGCACGAGCACGAATACCACGCCATCCGCAGCGCCGCCGCGCTCTTCGACGTCTCGCCGCTCTACAAGTACCTGGTGCGCGGCAAGGATGCGGCGCGCCTGCTCGATCGCGTGGTGCCGCGCCACGTGGCGCGCGCGGAGGTCGGCCAGGTCCTCTACACGCCCTGGTGCGACGCGGCCGGCAAAGTGCTCGACGACGGAACGATCGCCCGGCTCGACGCTGAGGTCTTCCGCATGACCTCCGCCGACCCGGGCCTGCGCTGGCTCGAGGAGAACGCGCTCGGCCTGGACGTCGCGATCGCCGACGTCACCGACTCGATCGCCGCGCTCGCTCTCCAGGGTCCGGCCTCGCGCGCAATTCTTCGGCAGGTCTGCGACGCCGACGTCGGCGCGCTCAAGTACTTCCGCATGATCGCGACCCGGCTGCGGGACATGCCGGTCACCGTCTCGCGTACCGGCTACACCGGGGATCTCGGGTTCGAGATCTGGCTGGCCGCCAAGGACGCGCTGCCGGTATGGGACGCGCTGATGGAAGCCGGCGCGCCGTACGGGATCACTCCGGCGGGAATGCTCGCGCTCGACCTCGCGCGCATCGAGGCCGGGCTCATGCTGATCGACGTGGATTACGTCTCGGCGCGCAAGGCGCTGATCCCGGGCCAGACGTCGACGCCCTACGAGCTCGATCTCGGCTGGACGGTGAAGCTGGACAAGGAGCACTTCGTCGGCAAGCGCGCGCTCGCCGACGCCGCGCGGCGCCCTCCCGCGTGGCAATTCGTCGGCGTCGAGATCGAGTGGGATTCGCTGGAGCAGCTCTACGCCAACGTCGGGCTTGCCCCCAGGCTGCCCGCCGCGGCATGGCGGACGAGCGTGCCGCTGTACGTGGACGGCGAACAGGTCGGATACGCGACGAGCGGCGGCTGGTCGCCGCTCCTCAAGCAGTACATCGCGCTCGCGCACGTCGAGTCGCCGCACGCCGGTCCCGGCAAGCGGCTCGACATGGAGGTGACCGTCGAGCATCGCCGCATGCATGCGACCGCGCGCGTCGTCGGCAAGCCGTTCTTCGATCCCGAGCGCAAGCGGGCGTAGCGATGGCGACGCGATACGACGCGATCGTGATCGGCGGCGGGCACAACGGCCTGGTGTGCGCAGCATACCTCGCGCGCGCGGGGCGGCGCGTGCTGGTGCTCGAGCGCCGTGAGCAGGTGGGCGGCGCCGCGCTGAGCGAGGAGGTCTTTCCCGGGTTCACGTTCTCGGTCTTCTCGTACGTGGTGAGCCTGCTCAGGCCGGAGATCATCCGCGATCTCGACCTGCCGCGCCACGGCCTGCACATCCTTCCGCTCGAGAGCACGCTGACGCCGCTCGCGAACGGCGACTACCTCGCGCAGTGGAACGACCACGACCACAATCGCCGCGAGCTCGCCCGCCACTCGCTGCGCGACGCGGAAGCCTACGACGAGCTCGGTCGGGTGCTGCACCAGATGGCGCGCGCGGTGAAGCCGCTGCTCGGCATGCTGCCCCCCGATCCGGCCTCGCTCCGGCCGCGCGACCTGGCGGGCCTCGCGCGGCTCCGCGGGCACTTGCGCGGCCTCGGCGCGGAACACTTCCACGCGCTGCACAAGCTCCTCACGATGAGCTCGGCCGATTACCTCGACGAGTGGTTCGAGACCGAGGCGCTCAAGGCGACGAAGTCGGCAAGCGGCATCATCGGCACGCTGCTCGGGCCGCGGTCGCCCGGCACGGCATACGTGCTCTTGCACCACTACATGGGCGAGCTGGACGGCGTTTTCCGCGCGTGGGGATTCGCGAAGGGCGGCAATGGATCGGTGAGCGCGGCGATCGCAGCCGCCGCGCGCGGCTTCGGCGCCGAGATCCGCACCGGAGCCTCGGTCGCGAAAGTGATCGTGAAAGGCCGCCGCGCGGTCGGCGTCGCGCTTGCGAGTGGCGCTGAATTTCACGCGCCGATCGTCGTCTCCGGCGCCGATCCGCGGCGCACTTTCCTCGACCTGCTCGGCGCCGAGCATCTTGCCGAGGAGTTCGTCGCGGCGATCCGGCGCGTGCGGTTCCGGGGCACTTCCGGCAAGGTCAACCTGGCGCTGGGCGAGCTCCCGCGCTTCGCCGGCCTGCCGGATGCAGCGCCGCATCTGCGCGGCGCCATCTCGATCAGCCCGAGCGTCGACTACCTCGAGCGCGCGTACGACGCGGCGAAGTACGGCGAATTCTCACAACGACCTTATCTCGACATCGTCATTCCGTCGCTGCTCGATCCGGCGATGGCTCCGCCGGGCAAGCATGTCATGTCGATCTTCGCGCAATACGCGCCGTACGCGCTCGCCGGCGGCTGGTCGGCCGCGCGTCGCGAGGCGTTCGGCGACGCCGTCATCGACACGCTCGCGGAGTACGCACCCAACATCAAGGGCGCGATCCTGCACCGCCAGGTCATCACGCCCGACGAGATCGAGCGGACCATCGGGCTCACCGAGGGCAACATCTTCCAGGGCGAGCTCACCTTGCAGCAGATGTTCTTTCTCCGGCCGGCGCCGGCGTGGGCGCGCTACGCCACGCCGATTCCCGGCCTGTACCAGTGCGGCGCCGGCACGCACCCCGGGGGCGGCGTGATGGGCGCATCGGGCCGCAACGCCGCGCGCGCGATCCTGCGGGAGGGCGCGTGAGCCTGCACGCGATCGTGATCGGCGCGGGCGCCAACGAGCTCGTCGCGGCGCACACCTTGGCGCGGGCGGGGCGCAAGGTGCTGGTGCTCGACGCGCAGACCCTGCACGATGACGAGGGCTGGATTCCGCCGCGAATCGTGCGCGACCTCGGATTGGCACGCGCCGGGCTCGCGATCGTGCACCGCGATCCATGGCTCGCGATCCCGCTTCCCGACGGCGGCCGGATCGCGCTCACCCAGGACATCGCGCAGTCGGCCGAGGCGATCCGGCGGGTGAGCCCGCGCGACGCGGAACGCTGGCCCGCGTTCTGCGCGCGAATGGCGCGCCTCGCCCGCCTGCTCGCAACACTATACATAGCGCCGCCGCCCGATCCCACGGGGGGCGGCCTCGGCGAGCTCGCGCGTCAGGCGCGCCTCGCCCTGCGGCTCCGGGGCCTCGGCCGCGAAGGGATCGCGGATCTCTTTCGCATTCTCCCGATGTCCGCGGCCGACTGGCTGGACGACTGGTTCGAGACCGACGCGCTCAAGGGCGCGCTCGGCGCCGCAGGCATCCACGGTCTCCGGCACGGGCCGCGGGCCGGCGGCACGGCGTTTGCGCTGCTCCACCGCCACGTCGGGGCGCCGCCCGGCGTGTTCCGTCCGCCGTCGTCCAACGTCATGCGCGTGCTGGCCGGCCTGCCGGGCATCGAGATCCGGCGGGGCGCGGAGATCGCGGCCATCCAGGTGCGCGTGGGATGCGTCACGGGCGTCCGGCTTGCGAGCGGCGAGCACGTCGCCGCACCGGTCGTCGTCTCCGGCCTCGATCCGCGCCGCACGCTGCTCGAGCTCGTGGACCCGGGCTGGCTCGACCCGGAGCTCACGCGCGCCGTGCGCAACATCCGCTCGCGCGGCGTCAGCGCGCGCGTGAACCTCACGCTCGACCGGCCGCCCGGGTTCGCCCGGCTCGCGATCGCGCCTTCGCTCGACCATCTCGAGCGTGCGGCCGACGACGCGAAGTACGGTGGCGTCTCGCAACAGCCGTATCTCGAAGCGCTGGCCGGCGACCCGGCGCCGGACGGCCGCCATCGCCTGGCAGTGCACGTGCAGTACGCGCCCTACGCGCTCGCCGACGGCGAGTGGGATGCGTCCCGTGCACGCGCGCTCGGCGATCTCGTCGTGCACGGGCTCGCGGCGCACCTGTCGGGCGGCGACGACGCCATTGTCGAGCGCAGCGTGCTCACGCCGCGCGATCTCGAGGGAACTGCCGGCTGGCCGGAAGGTCAAGCTCATCACGCCGAGCTCGCGCTCGACCAGATTTTGTGGATGCGCCCGATTCCCGCTCTGGCACGATACCGCACGCCGGTTGCGGGCTTGTACCTCTGCGGGCCCGCGATGCATCCGGGCGGCGGCATCGTCGGCGCCGCGGGAGCGAATGCCGCGCGCGCAATCCTGCGCGCATGAACGCGGCGCTTGCGTGTAGGTGCCTTGGGGTACACTGCCGCCTCGCCTGAGGAGACCGCCCCGTGAGCAACACCGACAGCGCGCAGCGCGGCGCGCCGAAACCCGTCCTCACCACCCGCGATGTCATGGCGATCATCGTCGGACTGGTCATCGGCGCGGGGATCTTCCGGCTGCCCTCGCTCGTCGCGGGCAACAGCGCCAACGAGCTCGTGTTCTACGGTCTGTGGGTGGCCGGCGGGCTGATCTCGCTCGTCGGCGCGCTCTGCTACGCGGAGCTCGCGACGGCCTACCCGAACGCGGGCGGCGACTATCATTTTCTCAACCGCGCTTACGGCCGCAGCCTGTCGTTTCTCTTCGCGTGGGCGCGGATCGCGGTCATCACCACGGGATCGATCGCGATCCTCGGCTACACGTTCGGCGACTACGCATCCAACCTGCTGCGGCTCGGACCGTACTCCTCCGCGATCTACGCCGTGCTCGCGGTGCTCGCCCTCACGGCGATCAACGTGGCGGGCATTCGCGAGACGAAGGGCACGCAGAACGTGCTCACCGCGTTGCTCGTGATCGGGGTGCTGGCCGTCATCGTCGCGGGGTTCGCGGCCGACCCCGTCTCCGCGGCGCCCGCCGCGACTGGCGAGGCGAAACCCTGGATGGCCGGGGCGCCGATCGCAATCCTGTTCGTGCTCTTCACCTACGGCGGATGGAACGAAGCCGCTTACGTTTCGGCGGAGCTCAAGGAGCGGCGCAGCATCGTCACCGCGCTCGTCGTCTCGCTCCTGCTCATCACCGTCTTCTACCTCGCGATGAACCACGCCTACCTGCGTGCGCTGGGTCTGGAAGGCGTCGCGAAGAGCAGCACGGTCGCCGCCGACGTGCTGCGCCTGAGCATGGGAGAGGTCGGATCCAAAGCGATCAGCGTGATCATCGCCCTCGCCGCGCTCACCTCCATCAACGCGACGATCATCGTCGGCGCGCGGTCGAACTACGCGCTCGGACGCGATTGGCCGGTCTTCGCCTGGCTCGGGCGATGGCATGACCGTGCGGACGCGCCGCGTAACGCCCTCGCCGTGCAGTGCGCGGTGGCGCTCGCGCTCATCGTCGCCGGCGCGTTCGCCGCGCAGATCGAGACCATGGTGAACTACACCATGCCCGTGTTCTGGTTCTTCATCATGATGGTGGGGATCGGCGTGTTCGTCCTGCGCGTGCGCGACCCCGACCGGCCGCGTCCGTTCCGGGTGCCGCTCTATCCGGTCACGCCGGTAGTCTTCGTGGCGACGTGCGCATACCTCCTGTACTCGAGCCTGGCCTACGTCACGCAGGGCGCGTGGCTGGGCGTGGGCGTGCTCGCGGTCGGCGTGGTGCTGCTCGCGGTCAACCTGCGGTTCAGTGGGGCAGCAGCAGCATCGAGGCAGTCGATATGAAACGACGCGCGTTCATCACATGGACCGGGGCGGTCGCCGCCTCGCTCGCCCTCCCCGCCGCGCTCGCGCAGCAGGGCGCCGCGCCCCGCAAGCTCGAGCAGTTCGAGCTCGACGTCCCCTATGTGCCGACCAAGCAGGAAGTGGTCGAGGCGATGCTCGATCTCGCCGGCGTGACCGCGAAGGATGTGGTCTACGACCTCGGCTGCGGCGACGGCCGCATCGTCGTCACCGCGGCGCGCAAGCACGGCGCGCGCGGCGTCGGCGTGGATATCGACCCCGAGCGCATCGAGGACGCCAACTACGTGGCCAAGCGCGTCGGCGTGACCGACCGGGTCAAGTTCATCCTGGGCGACCTCTTCGACGCCGACATCCGCGATGCCTCGGTGGTCACGCTCTATCTGCTGCCGGAGATCAACCTGAAGCTCAAGCCGAAGCTGCTGCGCGACCTGAAGCCGGGGACGCGGGTCGTGTCGCACGACTTCACGATGGGGCGCGACTGGCCGCCCGAGAAGACCGTCAAGATGGGGCGGGACACGATCTACCTCTGGACCATCCCCGCGCGCCGCTGAGGCGCGGCCGCGTCGCGGGACGGCCTTGCGAAGCTCTGTGGAAGTCCGTCATTCCCGCGCAAGCGGGAATCCAGGCTGAGGCTATTCAAAGGTTTGCTGGATCCCCGCTTGCGCGAGGATGACTCGATCAGAGCCTCCTTGGCCGGCCGGGCGAATTCGAGAGCAAGACTCGGAGTGCCCCGCCGGTCGGCGCTGGCTACACTTCCCGCATCGTCGCATGAAGTGTAGAAAGGAACACCGGTGAACATGAGTGCCAAGACCGAAATGCGGGCCGCCGCGACCGTGAGCGATCCCCGCTGGGCGGCGGTGGTCGCCCGCGACCCGGCAGCGGACGGCAAGTTTTTCTATTCGGTCAAGACGACCGGCGTGTATTGCCGGCCGTCGTGCGCGGCGCGCGCCGCGAAGCCGGAGAACGTGGCCTTCCACCGCACCGCGGCGGACGCCGAGCGCGCGGGCTTCCGCCCCTGCAAGCGATGCAAGCCGGACCAGCCCTCGCTCGCGGAGCAGCACGCGACCATCGTGGCCGATCTCTGCCGGTTCATCGAGAGTGCCGAGCAACGCCCTACGCTCGATGAGCTTGCCAAGCGCGCCGGACTGAGCGCGTTTCACCTGCATCGTGTCTTCAAGGACATCACGGGCGTGAGCCCCAAGGCCTACGCCGCGGCGCATCGGGCGAAGCGCGTCCGGCAGGCGCTCGGTCGCGGCGGCACGGTGACCGAAGCCATCTACGGTGCGGGCTACGGCTCAAACGGCCGGTTCTACGCGGAGTCCGACCGGGTGCTCGGGATGACGCCGACCGAGTACCGCGCCGGCGGCGCCGACACCCGGATCCGCTTCGCGGTCGGCGAATGCTCGTTCGGATCCATCCTCGTTGCGCAGAGCGACCGCGGCGTGTGCGCCATTCTCCTGGGCGACGATCCCGATCGGCTGGCACGCGATCTTCAGGACCGGTTCCCGCAAGCCGACCTGGTCGGCGGCGACGCCGGGTTCGAAGCGCTGGTCGCCAGGGTGGTGGGCTTCGTGGAGGCACCGAGCGTGGGACTCGATCTGCCGCTCGACGTGCGCGGCACCGCGTTTCAACAGCGCGTGTGGCAGGCATTGCGCGAGATTCCGGCCGGCCGGACGGTGAGCTACACCGACGTCGCGCGGCGCATCGGCGCGCCAAAATCGATCCGCGCAGTCGCGCACGCCTGCGCCGCCAATACCCTGGCGGTGGCGATTCCCTGCCATCGCGTGGTGCGGAACGACGGCGCACTGTCGGGGTATCGCTGGGGCGTGGAGCGCAAGCGCGCCCTGCTCGAGCGCGAGGCCGGCGCGTGAACGCACGCGATTGGCACGCGGCGTGACGGTTTCCGCGTGAACCTGGAGCTTTTCGATGACGCAAGCGCGGCCGAATCGCGTCTGGAGCCGATCGGTCCGCGCGCAGTGGTGTTGCGCGGCTTCGCCACGGCGAGCGAGGCGGCGCTGCTCGCCGATCTCCAGGATGTCATCGCGCGGTCGCCGCTGCGTCACATGGTGACTCCGGGCGGATTCCGCATGTCGGTGGCGATGACCAATTGCGGCGCGCTCGGCTGGGTCTCGGACCGCACCGGCTATCGCTACGACCCCATCGATCCCGCGAGCGGCAAGCGCTGGCCGCAGATGCCTGCGTCGTTCTTGCAGCTGGCCGAGGGCGCCGCGGACAAGGCGGGCTTTCCCGGCTTCGCGCCCGATGCGTGCCTGGTCAATCGTTATGAGGCGGGTACCAGGCTCTCGCTGCATCAGGACAAGAACGAGCGCGGTTACGACGCGCCGATCGTCTCCGTGTCACTCGGCACTCCCGCCGTGTTCCTGTTCGGCGGCCTGAACCGCGCGGACCGGACGATGCGCGTGCCGTTGCAGCACGGCGACGTGGTGGTCTGGGGCGGACCCGATCGCATGCGTTATCACGGCGTGCTGCCCCTCAAGGCGGGACATCACCCGCTGGTGGGCGACTTCCGGATCAATCTGACTTTTCGCCGCGCCGCCTGAGCGCGCGAAGGTCAGGCCGGGCCCGGGCGCTCAGATCAGATCGACTCCTCGGCCGGGCTCGCCCGCACCGGCTGCTTGGCCAGCTCGCGCTCGATCACGCGCCGCGCACGGACGCCCCCGGCGTCGATGTTGAAGTTCCGCAGATTGCGGTCAGGGCGGCGCAGGATGTTCGCCTGCTGCGCCTCGAGGACGACGATGTCCTCGGCAAACACGGCGCTCTGCGCATCCTTGATGCGGCAGGTCAATCCCTGATCCTTGACCTCGAAGTCGCGCGCCATGCCCCAGAAGTACCAGGTGGTGGTCTCCGACTCCGGCGTCATCACGTCGATCACGATGCCCGTCACCCCGTGCTCACGGTTCCCGTCGGGCGCCCCGGTGCCGGACCGTGCCACCCCGACGTCAATGTTGACAGTTGCGGGCAAGGTGAAGGTGCCGATCTGCCACCGGTCGCAGAGCTCGTTGGACTTGAGGTTGGTGGCCCAGAATGGCGGCGGCTCGATACCGTGCATCCAGCGCGTCACCGTGACGGACTTCTCGTCGTCGGTGGTCTTGATCGGCGCCTGCGTGATCTCCTCTTGCCCGCTGGTCGGGTGGACGAACGTCTCGTGCGTCAGGTCCATCAGGTTGTCCACCAGCAGCCGATAGTCGCAGCGCACGTAGTAGGTTCCGCCGTCGAACGCCCAGTTCGGATCGGAGCACCAGTGCAGGTCGGAGATCAGCGCCTCATCGGCAAGCGCCGGCTCGCCGATCCACACCCAGACGAAGCGGTGCCGCTCCACGACCGGATAGGCCTTGACCTTCACGCTCGCGGGCACCCGCTCCATGTTCGGCATGTGGACGCACTCGCCCTTGCCGTTGAGCTCGATGCCGTGATAGCCGCAGACGAGCAGCTCGCCCTTCACCCGGCCCTTGGAGAGCGGCAGCATGCGGTGCGGGCAACAGTCCTCGAGCGCGACCAGGCTGCGATCGGGCCGGCGATACAGCACGATCGGCTCGCCGCACACGGTGCGGGCGAACGGCTTCTGCTTGACCTCGTAGTCCCACGCGATGACGTACCAATAGTTCGTGAGAAACATGACTTTCCCTCCCGGCAGCGTTCGCCCATCACTCATGAACGCTCAAATTGCATTATCGCGCAGTCTGAGTGCCTGGTGCGGAGCGGGGCGCCTCAGGGGGGAGTTGCCCTGGCCTCGAGATGCGTACTGGCTCGAGGGTCACACCACGAGCGAGTCCTGCGAACGCCCATCATTGCTGTAAAGCCGCATGAGAAAACAGGGGCCTCAGCCCCCGTTTCTTTCGTTGCAATCGACGCGTGATCCGTCCGCGCCAAGTGCCCCCTCACACGATGTTGCGCGGCTTCAGACTCATGCTGGTGAACGATCTCTTGTAGGGGGACTCGCCCACCTTGGTGAGCACCCCGCGACCCAGCTTGTAGCGGTAGTTGTTGGTCACGGGATCCGGCACCGCGTGGCACACCGAGTTGGCCGGCGCTTGCGGGTAATTGAAGTTCGCCATGCACACGCCTTCGCGCATCTCATCCGAGACGATCGCCACCGCGACGAACTGGCCATTGGTGGTCTTGATGTGCCCGTCCTTCATCAGGTTGTTGAAGTTGAGGTCTTCGTCGAGCACGCCCTGCGGCTGGCCCGTCTGAACGTACACCGTATCGTTGTACACCTGCACAAAGTCGCCCGACTCGACGCCGCGCTTCTTGGCGTCTGCAGGATGCACGATCAGCATCGGATAGGGCCAGCGCTGCGCGAGATACGGTTTCCTCAGGTCGTCGAACCCGGATTGCCAGGTCTCGTTAATGCGGCCGTTGGTCACCCAGATCTCGCCCTTTTCGGCGCGCGGCTTGATCGCCTCGTAGAACTGGATCCAGCCGGGAAAGGTCCATGGGCTCTTCAGCAGGATTGCCTTGCCGCTGTGGGTATCGAACGTGTTGAGCCATTTGCGCTGCACTTCCTGGCCCTCGATCTCGCCCCAGTCGTTCGCCGGATCGTGCAGGCGCTGGGTGCCGAGCAGCTCGCCGTCACGAACGCGGATCGGTGTCTGGATGCCGGTCGTGCCGAGCTTGCGCACCATCTCGTGTGCACGCACACCCGTCTCCTTGGCCTTCACCACCAGCGGGTGGTAGTTGAGCACGCCGTTGCGTCCGAAGCGCGCGGCTTCCTCGAAGATCTCGTTCGAATCCTTCCAGTCGTAACCCGGGAAGCCCATCTTCTGCCCGAACTTCGCCACGGCCCACCAGTCCGGTTTCGCCTCGCCGGGCGGATCGTAGAACTTCGCGTAGAGGCGCAGGCGCCGCTCGGAATTGCAGCGCGTGAAGTCCTCCTCGCCCCAGGTGGCAGCCGGCAGCACGATGTCCGCGATCTGCGTGTTGAGCGGTTCGACGGGGTAGATGTCCGAGTCGACGAAGATCATGCCGCCGGAGTCGACGCGCTTCTTCAGCGTCTCGAAGATCGCGTTGCGATCGAGATTGCTTATCTGGTGCGGGTTGCTGCGCGTCATCCGGAACGCCGCATCCTGCAGTTCCTGGCTCGCCATCATCGCCGCGAACCACGTGGTCCCGAACACCCACACGAACTTCAGGTTGCCGTCGATCATCCAGCGGTCCAGATTGAACGACTTCTTGCGCCGCCCCGGGTACTTTTCTGGACTGAGCCATCCGGAGCCGCCGCCCGCGCTCATCATCCCGCGCTGGTGACCGCCGCCGCGCGAGAGCATGCGGCCGGGACGATTTCCCGAGCCGCAGATGAGCCCGAGCGCCGCGAGGGACGTGGTGTTCATGTAGTTGTTCGACCAGTAATTGCCCTTCTCGAGCATGAACGAGGTCTTCGGGCGGCTGCCGTCGGCCTTCGGCTTTGCGATCAGCTCGGCCGCGCGCCGGATGTCCTCGGCCTTGATGCCGGTGATCTTCGCGGCGTTCTCGAGCTGGTGCTCGTCGCGCCCGAGGATGAACTTCTGGTAGTCGCCCCAATCGCTCTGCCAGGTGCCCCAGGTCGTTCGCCACTGCCATCCGGTGTTGCGGGTGCCGCGGCCGTAGCCGGAGTCCACTTCCCAGCTGTTCGCGATCCATTTATCGATGAACTCCTGGTCCTGCCACTTGTTCTCGATGATGATGCGCGCGATCGCGTTGTGCAGGATGGTGTCCGTGCCGGGAATGATCGGCAGCCAAAGGCCGCCGTTCTGCACCCCCCACGCGACGCCGGTGGTCATGTGCGGCGTGACGAATATGAGCTTCTTGCTCGGATTCGCGCCGCGCATGATCCACTCGGTAAAGAGCGTGGTCTTGGTCTCGTAGGGATCGACGCCCGAGAAGAAGCACACGTCCGCCATACCCCAGTCCTCATACGAGGCGGCAAAGGAGTTGATGCCCGCATCGTCCAGCCCGGTGGCATCGTTCGTTGCGGAGGGTTTGTCGTGCGGCACGATCGCCGGCGTGCCGATCGAGGTCATGCCGAGCTTGGTGATTGCATAGGTGTTCTCGAAATACTGATACGAGTACATCTTGATGCCCCACGCGTGCTCGCCGTACTTCGAGAGGACGTACTTCGAGATATCCGCCATCACGTCGGTCACGAGATCCCACGACACCGGCATCAGCGTTCCGCGCACCCGGATCATCGGGTAGAGCAGGCGCTCGGAGGTGCGGTTCTCTGGGTTGTAGCACTTCTGTGCCAGCGTGCCGCCGCGGATCGAGTGGTCCCCCCCCGGATTGACTACCGTCGCCTGGAAATCGGGCAGCACGAGCACATGGTGCGGCCTGCCGCGGTGGCGCACGACGTTGTGCTGGCTCGGGCTCGCCCAGGGCACCATCACGCCACCCGAAGGCAGGTCGGTCTTCAGCGCGTTGTCCTTGGCCCGCACGCCGCCTTCCTTGCCGACCGGCCAGCGATAGACCTTGTAACCGCACGCGATCGTGCAGTAATCGCACGCGGTCGTGAGCACCTCCGCGTCTTTCGGCGGAACGGGGACATTATCCTTCGCATACACCGCGAAGCTGATCGGATTTTCAGATGTCGACATCTTCATGCTCCTTGCGCTTCAGCCGCGGCGGGTGCCGGTGACATTGTGGGCGTAGCCGTAGATGAGGCCGAGCACACCCACGGCGTAGATGTCATCGCCGGCAGTCTCGAGCACAATCTGCGGCAGGCTCTCAGTGCCGTGTCCGGCGACCACCATGCCGTGGCGCGTGAGATCGAAGGTCGTCAGGTGCAGCGGGCAGGGCCCGAGCACTTGATGCGCTTCTTTGTATGTGCCGTGCAACGGGCCGCCCATGTGCGTGCATTGGAGGTTGAAGGCGACCACATCCTGCTCCGCACCCACGGCGCCGCCCGCGGGCGCGCCGAGCTTCACCAGGATGTTGTTGACGCTCGGGTACGGATAGTTGAAGTCCACCGGCTTGCCCGTCGTCAGCGCGGACAGCTTGCCGATCCGCTGACGCGGATAGGTGGCCCTGAGTGCCTGCATGGCCTGCGCCGATGCGGCCCCGGGTACGCCGCCCATCACAGCGACGCTGACCACTGCGCCGCCCGCAAGAAGAAACTGGCGCCGGCTCATGCATGTACGCACGCCGCCGGGTTCCTCTATCTGCGCCGGATCTAACTGGATGACCTTCTCGCGTCTCATTCCCGATCTCCTATCTCACGGTCTTCATCGGCTGGTACGGCGGCAGCTGCGGCGGCGGCACGAGCAGGGGCTCGTCCATGGAAAGCGACTCGAGAAACGCGACCAGGTCCTTCTTCTCCTGATCGGTCAGGCCAAGCGGCCTCACGAGCGGGCTCTTGTTCTGCGCCTCGCCACCGCCCTTGGCGTAGAAGTCCACGACCTCGTCGAGCGTGGTGAAGACGCCGTTGTGCATGTACGGCCCCGTGTATTTCAATTCTCGCAACGATGGCGTGCGGAACTTGCCGATGTCCTTCGAGTTTTTCGTCTGGTAGTACAGTCCCATGTCGAGCATGGCCCCGCGGTAGGTCGGCTCCTGAACGCCCTTCTGGTACTGCTGCCAGCGATGCGTGATCTGGAAGATCGGCACGGCCTCGAACGCCGCGGGCTCCGGAACGCCGAGCGCGTAGAACCTCTGGTCCGAGGCGAGCGGACCGTTGTGGCATTGCAGGCAGCCCGCCTTGCCATTGAAGAGCGCCATGCCACGTCGCTGGGCGTCCGAAAGCGCGGTCTTGTCGCCCGCCATGTAGCGCTCGAAGGGTACCTTCTTCACATCGGACACCAGCGTGCGCTGGAAGGCCGCGATCGCCTGGTAGGCGTGCGTCATGCGCGGCCAGTCGGTACCGAACACCTTCTTGAACCGCTCGACGTACGCCGGAACGAAGCGAAGCCGGATCTCCATCATCGCGCGGTCGCCATTGCCCGCGACTGCACCTTCTGCGGCCGACGGCGCCTGCGCCTCCAGGCTGGTCACGTTGCCTTCCCAGAAGAGCTTGTTGTAGTAAGCGGAATTGAGCACTGTCTGCGAGTTCCGCCAGTGGATGGTGCTCGGATAGCCACGCGAGATCTGGCCGCCGTCACCCCAGCCGATCTTGGGCTCATGGCATACGACGCAGGCCGAGCTGCCGTCACCCGAGAGACGGCCGTCCCAGAACAACAGCTTTCCGAGCTCGATCTTCTCCGGCGACATGGGGTTGTCGGCCGGCACCGGCACTGGCGGCAAAGGACCGAGGGGCGGAATGATCGCCTTCTTCGTCGCCGCGGCTTTGGCGCTCTGGTCGACCTTGGTGTTGGACTTCGCCGCCTTGGCATCCTGCGCCATCGCGGTAGACCAGAACATCGCAGCGAATGCGCCGCACACGACCGCGGTCGTCACAGCGGCCCATCGCGGCGCATGGGGTTTCGCGTTCATTTGTCTGGCTCCTCAGTTCTTGCCGAACTCGCGCGGCTTGTAATCGGGCAGGTTCGGCGCCTCGATCACCACCGGATCGCCCGAAAGCGCGTCGAGAAAGGCGAGCAGCGCGCGCTTTTCGTCCACGGTCAGATTGAGCGGCTTCAGCTCGCTGCCCTTCCCGCCGCCGCGGTCGTAGAAGTCGACCACCTCGGCGAGCGTCTTGAACACGCCGTTGTGCATGTACGGTGCGGTGTACTTCAGGTCGCGAAGGCTCGGCGTGGCGAACTTGCCGCGATCGCGCGCGTCTTTGGTGATGGCGTAGAAGCCCACGTCGTCGACCGCACTCATGTAGTTCGGCATGCCGCTGGTCGCGTAGTGCCGAATCATCGTGATGTGCCGGAGCGGATCCGCGGTGACCTCGGGGTTCTCCGGCACGCCGATGCGATGCAGCCTGCCGTCCGACCCCAGCGGCCCGTTGTGGCACGTCGCGCAATTGGCCTTGCCCTTGAACAGCGCGTGTCCGCGCTTGGCGTCTTCCGACAGGGCGGCCGCATCACCTTTCAGGAAACGGTCGATCGGGGCGTTCTGCGACACCACGCTCTTCACGAACTCGCCGATCACACCGTAGACGCGCATGCCGTTGATGTCGTCCTTGCGGAACTTCTGCCACATGGCGACGTATTCGGGCACCTGCTTGAGGCGCTCCTGCATGAGGCGACTGTCCATGTTCATGGTGTGCGCCTCGGTGAGCATGTCGCGAACAAGGGTTCCCATGTCCGCGCCGTCGAGACGACCGTCCCACATGAAGCGCCGCTTGAATCCGGCGTTCAGAACGGTCGGGGCGTTGCGAAAGTACTCTGATCCCGGGTAACCACGGGCCAGTGCCTGCCCGTCGGCCCAGCCCATTTTGGGATCGTGGCAGCTGGCGCACGAAACCGCGCCGTCGCCGGACACGCGCGCATCAAAGAACAAGTATCGGCCGAGGTCGGCCTGATCCTTGTTGAACTTCGGCTCCGGAAGCGGGGCAAGGTCGGATTCCACGGCCTGCGCGCCCAGCTCCCCGGGCGGAACCGCGAGGAGCAGCGCGAACGCCGCCAAGCCGGCCCCCGAGAGCGCTCGGGCAAGCCGCAAGAACGTGCTGCGTGACATGATCCGACTCCTTTGACCTTGTAATGGGCAACATCCCACCCCGCTCGTCTTTACCGAGCCGAGGCCACTCTACCGGGGAGGAATCAACGGACTTTGATGTAAGTCAAATTGGGCGCCGACTCCATGGGCGCCCATGGAGGATGCGTGCGGCGCTTTGGACAGCCGTGCAGTCCTACCCGCTCCACTCGGGCGACGCGATCGGGGTCCACGGCCGGGCGAGCTTGAGATCGGCGACAATCGCGTTCGCCGCGTTGTAGCCCGGTCCGCCGTTCGCGCCGCCGCCGTGGCACGACGAGCCGCACAGATAGAGCCCGTCGATCGGCGTGCGGTTCTTCGCGAGCTGCGGATGCGGCCGGTTGATGCCGAGCTGCGACGGCACGTAGGCGCCGAGCCGCACCGCGCCGCGCTGCATTGCCGCGTTGCCGCGTTCGATGTCGATCGGCGTGAAGAGGAACGTCGCAAGCACGTTGTCCGGGGTCAGGTTGGGCGCGTAGCCGCGCCACACGTCGAGCAGGCGCGCGGTGACCTCGGGCTTGCGGCGATCCCATTCCTCGGGCCCGCCGGGCAGCGCGTACGGGGCGAACGGCCACCAGAACGCCGCGTGCTTCCCCTGCGGCGCGTAGGTCGGATCGAAGAGCGAGTTGCACGCGCCGTTGCCCATCGGCCAGTCGGGAAACTCGCCGTGCTTGCATTGCTCGAAGCAGCGGATGACCTGCTCCGTGTCGTCGAATCCGAAGAAGACGTTGAACGCGCGGTTGATGTCCGGATCGAACTTTGCCGCGGCGTAGTCGGGCGGTGCGTTGAGCGCGAGGTGAATCGTGACGAGGCTGTGGTCGCCCCAGTGCCAGGCGGCGAGCTTCTCGCGCACCGGCTCGGGGAAGTGCTGCGCGCCGGCCAGATGCATCGTGCCCGGCGCGTCGATGCCACTCGCCACGAATCGCGCCGCCTCGACGCGCGTGCCGTCCGCGAGAATGACGCCAGTCGCGCGGTTCGACTCGACGACGATCTCGCGCACCGCTGCGCCCGTCTTGACCGTGCCGCCGCCGGCCTCGATCACCCGCGCGAGGGCGCGCGAAAGCGAGGCCGATCCACCGACCGGGAGCGCGAGGTGCGTGATCGAG
>JBFJOO010000037.1:0-36890 GCA_041617635.1 Burkholderiales bacterium
GCCAGTCAACACACGACAGGCCGCGCACGAGCCACCCGCTTAACGAGGACTGCGGCACAAATCGCCCGCCGCAGGCCCGCTCACCCCCGCGGCCACGCCGTGCCGTGCCCGGGCTCGAACGACCTCCCGCTCTTTTCGGCCTCGCACGGCACCCGCGTCTCTCGGGTCAGCGGCCGTGTCTGGCCGGTGCCTTTGGGCCGCGCCCTCCGTCATGGGTGGTTTGTGCGCGGGTAGTCGTGTGTTGACTGCCCGCCGCAAACCGGGACCCATAGGAGGGCACGTTTGCGGCCCTAGGCGCCGGACGGGCATGGCCGCTGCCCGGATGCGCTCCGCATGCGCCATAAACACGCCTATCGCGCTAACTAGTCGTGGCGGATGCAGATCTTTCCGAACTGCTTGCCGCTGGCGAGATAATCGAGGGCGGCGCGCAGCTCGTCGAACGCGAAGACGCGATCGACGACCGGTTTCAGGCGATGCTGATCGATGGCGCGCGCCATCGCGTCGAAATCCTCGCGGCTGCCGACCGTGACGCCCTGCATCCGCACTGCGCGCGTGACGATCGGGCCGAGCCGCACGTCCATCTTTCCCCCCGACAGCACGCCGATCATGCTCAGCGTGCCGCCCGTGCGCACGGCGCGCAGTGACTGCTCGAGCGTCTGCTCGCCGCCGACCTCGACGACGTGGTCGACGCCTTCGCCTCCGGCGAGCGCGCGGGCGGCCTTGCCCCACTCGGGTGTCGCGCGGTAGTTGATGAGGGCGTCCGCGCCCAGCGCTTTCGCGCGCTCGAGCTTCGCGTCGCTCGACGACGTCGCGATCACGTAGGCGCCGGCGAGCTTGGCGAATTGCAGCGCGAAGAGCGAGACGCCACCGGTCCCCTGCACGAGCACCTTGTCGCCAGCCGTGACCCGCCCTTCAGTGATCAGCGCCCGCCAGGCGGTGAGGGCGGCGCACGGCAGCGTGGCGGCTTCCTCGTTGGAGAGATGCGCGGGTACACGTGAGACGCTGCGCGCATCGATCGCCATGAGCTCCTGCATCGCGCCATCGAGCGGACCACCGAGAATCGCCGCGAGCGTTGCGGCGCGCGGCGCGCCGCCGATCCAGTCGGGAAAGAACATCGGGCATACCCGGTCGCCGGGCGCGACCCGGGTGACGTCCTCGCCGATCGCGACGACTTCGCCGACACCGTCCGATACCGGTACGAGCGGCAGCGTGCCCGTCGAAGCGCCGTAGCCGCGCTTGAGGACGAAGAGATCGCGGTAGTTGAGCGACGCGGCGCGCAGCCTGATCAGCACCTGACCCGGCTTCAACGCGGGGTCGGCACGCTCGACGATCCGCAGGTTGTCGATCGACCAGTCATCCTGGAGCTGATATACCCTCATCGTCGGTCTCCTCGGCAGGGGCGCCGCGCGGTCGGATCGGGCCGGACCGTGTCATTCTACGCACGGCCGGGCTTTGATTTCCGGTTCGAGCAGTGTACGTTGCGAGCTCACTCGATGCTCGGGGGAAGAACGGAAATGAAGCGCAAGGCGCGCGGTACCTATCAGCCCGATCCAAATTTTCTTGCGCTCAGTCCCGGCGTCTCGGGCAACACCGTGAACGGTCTCGGCGAGCAATCCGAGAAGCGGCCGGCGCCGATCTTCTGGCATCGACCCGAACGCGAGACGCACGGCGCGATGCAGGAGTACCTGGTCGCGCGCTTCAATGCGGTGCCCGCGTTTCACACCGCGTACGCGAAGGGCGATCGGGGGCCGCGCAAGCCCGATCCGGTCGCTCCGGATCGCGTCGTCCGTTCTGCGGAGGAGTGGACCGGACTGGTCAAGGCGTTCGCGCTTGCGAACGAGGCCGATCTGGTCGGTATCGCGCGCATGGACCCGTTGTGGGTGTTCGAGGGCTACGAGATCAACCTGCCCTGGGTGATCGTGCTCGGTGTCGCCATGGACCATGCCCGGCTCTCCGAGCAGCCGGCGACCGCGGAGAATCCGACCGCCCAGGTCGAGGTCGGCGAGCAGTACAACCGGGGCGCGCGCGTGGCGATGCGCGTGGCGAACTTCATCCGCGGCCAGGGGTACGCCGCCGATCCACATCAAGGTCCCTGGGCCGGGGCGCTGAGCATGATGCCCGCGGCGATGGCCTGCGGTTTCGGCGAGCTGGGAAAGCACGGCTCGCTCATCAACCGGACCTACGGTTCGTCATTCCGCCTGGCGGCCGTCACGACCGCGCTACCGCTCGTCGCGGACCGGCCGGACACCTTCGGCGCCGACGATTTCTGTACGCGCTGTCAGGTGTGCATCGACGCGTGTCCCCCCGATGCGATCTCGCCCGTGAAGCAGCTCGTGCGCGGCGTGGAGAAGTGGTACGTGGACTTCGACCGCTGCATCCCGTATTTCAACGAGACCTACGGCTGCGGGATCTGCATCGCGGTCTGCCCGTGGAGCACGCCGGGGCGCGCGCCCACGCTCGCCGAGCGATGGACCGCGCGCAAGGCGCGCACGGGTGGCGCCGGCGATTAGGGTTTCGCGGACTCTTGCGCGGCCGCATCGCGCAGCTTGAAGCGCTGTAGCTTGCCGGTCTCGGTGCGCGGCAGGGCAGAGACGAACTCCACGGCCCGCGGGTACTTGTAGGGCGCAATCGCCGCCTTGACGTGGTCCTGCAGCGCCTTGGCCATGGCGGCGTCGCCACGGTGCTCAGGCTTGAGCACGACGTAGGCCTTCACGATCATTCCTCGCGTGGCGTCCGGAACCCCCACGACGCCGCATTCGGCGACCGCCTCGTGCGTGAGCAGCGCGGTCTCGACTTCCGGTCCGGCGATGTTGTAGCCCGCCGAGATGATCATGTCGTCGGTGCGGGCCTGATAGAAGAAGTAGCCGTCCTTGTCCATCGAGTAGGCGTCGCCCGTCACGTTCCAGCCGTTCTGCACGTACACGGTCTGCCGTTCATCGGCGAGGTACTTGCATCCGGTCGGCCCCTTCACTGCGAGCCGACCAACCTCGCCCGGCGGGCACGGCTTGCCGTCGTCGTCGAGCACGGTGGCGCGATACCCGGGGATGGCGTAGCCGGTGGCGCCCTGGCGCACGCGCTTTTCGGTATGGGAAATGAAGATGTGAATCATCTCGGTCGAGCCGAGCCCGTCGAGAATCTCGATTCCCGTCGCTTGCTTGAACACCTGGCGGGTCGGGTCGGGCAAAGCCTCCCCGGCGGACACGCACTTCTTCAGGGAGGAAAGATCGAACTTTGGCGCGAGCTCGGCCATCTGCCGGTAGAACGTGGGTGCCGTGAAGCACACGGTCGCCCGGAAATCCTGGATCGTCTGCAAGAGACTCTCGGGCGTGAGCTTCTCGATCAGGACGGTGGAGGCGCCGGCACGCATGGGAAAGCACAGCATGCCGCCCAGGCCGAACGTGAATGCCAGCGGGGGCGTGCCGCAGAAGATGTCGTCCGGCCCGGCTTTCAGGCACGAGCGCGGGAAGAGATCGCACATCGCCACCACGTCCCGGTGGTAATGCATGCAGCCCTTCGGCTGTCCCGTCGTGCCGGACGTGAATGCGATGAGCGCCACGTCTTCGGCGGCGGTGTCCACGTTGTCGAACGTCTGCGGCTTGCGCGCGAGCGCATCCTCCAGCGAGCCCGGCGCGCCGTCGTTGAAATAAAGGACTTGCTTCAGCTCGGGACACTGGGCCTGGGCAAGCTGCATCTCCTCGTCCAAGCGGACGTCGCACAGCGCCACCGCGCACCTCGCCTTGTCGATGATCTGCTTGAGCTCCTTCGCCCGCAGCAGCGGCATCGTGGCCACCGCGATGCACCCGGCTTTCATGATGCCGAACCAGCAGGCTGCCATCATCGGATTGTTCGGACCGCGCAGCAGCACCCGGCTGCCCGGAACCAGCATCAGGTCCTCTGCGAGCACGTGTGCGATCTGGTTCGCGCGCGCCAGCAGCTGCCGGTACGTCCCGTGATACTTCTGGGCGTCGACCAGCGTGTGGATGACCGGCCGGTCGCCGTGCCCAGCGGCGACCATACGGTCCAGCAGCTCGGCCGCACAGTTCATGCGCTTGGGGTAGCGCACTTCCGGCCGCCCGAAGACGAGGTCGGGCATCTGATCCGGCGGCGGCAGGTTGTCGCGCGCGAAGGTGTCGACGTGCGCGGTGTGCGGCATGCGTGGCTCCTTGTCTCGAGGCATCACATCACCTCCCCGCCCGCAATGCTGATCGCCTGGCCGGTCACGGATTCCGCGCCGGGCAGGCAGAGCCAGCGCACCGCGTTCGCCACTTCGGCAGGCTGCACCATTCGCCCTTGCGGGTTGTGGCGCACCAGCGCCGCGCGTGCCTCGGCTTCGGACTTGCCCGTCTTTTGCGCGATGTTGGCGACGGCATCTTTCACGATATCGGTCTCGGTATAGCCGGGGCAGACCGCATTGACCGTCACACCGGTTTTCGCCGTCTCCAGAGCGAGCGAACGGGTAAGTCCGACGACGCCATGCTTGGCGGCGCAGTACGCGGCGACGTAGGGATAGCCGACCAGCCCCGCGGTGCTGGCAACGTTCACGATCCGCCCCCAGCCCCGTTCGACCATTCCCGCAATCACCTCGCGCGAGCAGAGAAACGTGCCGGTCAGGTTCACGGTGAGCATCCTCTGCCAAAGGGCGTGATCGGTCCTCGCAAATGGCGCGCTTTCCGCCTGACCGGCGTTGTTTACCAGGATGTCGATCGTCGGATGCCGCGCGCGCATCTGCGCAAACGCGTCGGCGACCGAGCGGTCGTCGCCGACGTCGCACACCGCCACGTCGCAAGGCGCATGGTGCATGAGCTCTGCCGCCCGTGCCTCGAGTCGCGCACGATCGCGACCCGCCAGCGTGATCGTGGCGCCGGCTTGCGCGAGCGCCTCCGCCACCGCCGAGCCAATGCCGCGCCCGCCACCGGTCACAATCGCGTGGCGTCCGGTCAGACCGGCCATGTCGAGTCCTCGCGAGTTGCGGGCGCCGCCTTCCACACCGGCATGCCGATCAGCGGTGCCTGGCGAGAAAGTCCGCGAGCGCGGCGTTGAACGCTTCTGGCTGCTCCACATTCGCGAGATGCGCAGCCGACGGGATGATGACCAGCTGCGAACCCGGGTAGCTCTCGTGAATCTCGCGGGCCATGGCGACCGGCGTCCCCGTGTCCTGCTCGCCGACGATGACGAGGCCGGGCACGTCGAGCTCGCGGAGTCGCGCGGTGACGTTGATCTTCGGGATCGCATGCGAGCATCCGACATAGCCCGCCACCGGAGTCGTGCGGATCATGTCTCCGATCCGCTTGGTCTTGCCCGGATTGGCACTGCGGTAAGTTTCGGTGAACCAGCGCTCGAGCGTCGGCTGCACGAGCGGCTCCATGCCCTTCGACTCGGCCACTTTGATGCGCTCGGCCCAGAGCGAAGCCGCTTCCGCGGGATAACGACTCGTCGTATCCGCGAGGACGAGGGTCTTCAGCATCCCTGGATACTTCAGGGCGAAGATCTGGCCAATCATTCCGCCGAGCGACAGCCCGACGTAATGGCTCGTCTTCACGCCCAATGCGTCGAGCAGACCCTTGAGATCGTCGGCCAGCGCCTCGAGCGTGTACGCGCCTTGCGGCGCACCGCTTGCGCCGTGGCCGCGGGTATCGAACCGCAGCACTTTGAAGTGCTTGGTCAACACCGCCGCCTGCTCGTCCCACATGTGGAGATTGCACGCGATCGAGTGGCTCATCGTGATCCACGGCCCGTCGCCCTCGGCCAGGTAGTTGATCTCGATGCCGTTCGCGCGAACTTTCATCTCCCTCTCCCTCGCCTTTTTCGGTTCACCACCACCGCCATGCACCGGCGTGGCACGCTTCGCTAGCGCAGCCCCGCACCGGAGACCGCGTCGTATTGCGCGCCGTCCGGTTGCCAGTTATATGCCGTCACGCGCCCGGACTTGCTCATGAGCACGGTCAGTATCATGAAGGTGGCATCGTCCATGTAGCGGTAGGCGATCGAATAGTTCCCGGTCCAGTACGCCTCGCGTATGAACGTCGGGCCCATTATCGCTTCGACCTCGGCTTCCGTCATCCCCGGAGCGATCTTGAGGGAGTTTTCGTACGTCGCTAGGTTGCGGACTTCCCGGACCCGCCCGTCGCGCCCGATCACCACCCGCCACGTGAAGTAGCCCGTGGGTTGCAGGGTGTAGTCCCACGCGGTCTCCCCGCTCGGCAGTTTGTGCTCGCGCGCCGGCTTTCCGCCCACGCCGAGCACCTCGGATTCGGTCATTCCCGTGTGCACCCGGTGCCCGACGGTGGCGGCGCAGCCCGCGAGCGCGATTGCGAGACCGGCCAGCATCGCGGTCCACGGCTTCATGGTGTTTCTCCTTTATGCAAATGAGAACTGTTGCATTCGTCCGCTCTGGTTCGCGCGCCGCGCGGCGGCGCGTCGGGTCAATCCCGTTGCCGCGAGATGCGTACGACATCCGGAACGCGTCGAACGTTCCGCATCACTCGTGCGAGGTGCTGGCGATGCCCGACCTGGATGGTGAACTGCATCGTCGTGTACATGCCGCGCTCTTCGTCCATGTTGACATTGTCGATGTTCGACCCGGCATCGGCGATCGCGGTGGCCACTTTCGCGAGCACCCCGCGCTGGTTCGCGGCCGTGACCCGGATACCGACGTCGTACATCCGCTCGGCGTCGGTCCCCCATTCGACGTCGATCCACTTTTCGGGATCAGAGCGCGATTTTGCGGCGGTCGGGCAGTCGTGGGAATGCACGACCAGCCCTTGCCCCTTCTTGATGAAGCCCATGATCGGATCGCCCGGAATCGGGCGGCAACACTTCGCGAACTGTACCGCCATCCCCTCGGAGCCGCGAATGACGATCGAGCCGCCCAGGCGGGAATCGTCCGATGCCTCGCTCCCGGGGGTGAGGAGCAGCTCGCGCGCGACGATTGCCGGCAGGCGCTTCCCGAGCCCGATGTCGGCGAGGATCTCCTGGCGCGAGCGCGCGCTGGTCTCGCGCACCAGCTTGTCCCACCGCTCCGGCTCGATGACGCTCGGATCGGTTTCGAGATTGCGCAGCGCCTGGTTGAGCAGCCGCTCGCCGAGCGCTGCGGATTCCTCGAACTGCATCGTCTTCAGGAAATGCCGGATCTGCGAGCGTGCTTTGCTGGTCTTGACGTAGGAGAGCCATGCCGGATTGGGGTTGGCGTGCGTGGCCGTGACGACTTCGACCTGGTCGCCGTTCTTGAGCTCGGTGCGCAGCGGGACCAGCTCGTAGTTGACTTTCGCGGCCACGCACCGGTTGCCGATGTCCGTGTGCACCGCGTAGGCGAAATCCACCGGCGTCGCGCCGCGCGGCAGCGACTTGATCTCGCCGACCGGGGTGAACACGTACACCTCGTCGGGGAAGAGATCCACCTTGATATGCTCGAGGAACTCCGCCGAGTCGCCGCTCGCATTCTGGATCTCGACGAGCGACTGCAGCCATCGATGCGTGCGTTGCTGGACCTCGAAGAGCGTCCCCTGGTCGTCCTTGTACACCCAGTGCGAGGCGACGCCGGTCTCGGCGATGCGATGCATGTCCCAGGTGCGGATTTGCACTTCGAGCGGCATGCCGAAGGGGCCGATCAGCGAGGTGTGCAGCGACTGGTAGCCGTTCACCTTCCGGATGGCGACGTAGTCCTTGAACTTGCCGGGCACTGGCTTGTAGAGCGCGTGCAGCGCGCCGAGCGCGAGATAGCATGCGGGCACATCGTTCACCACCACGCGATATCCGTAGATGTCCAGCACCTCGGTGAACGACAGGTGCTTCTCGATCATCTTCTTGTAGATCGAGAAGATGTGCTTCTCGCGGCCGGTCACCGTCGCCTCGATGCCCGATTCGGCGAGCTTTTGGCGAATCGACTCCACCACCTTTCCGACCACTTCGCGGCGGTTGCCACGCGCGGACTTGACGGCCTTGGCGAGCGTCGCGTAGCGCAGGGGATAGATGTACTTGAAGCCGAGCTCCTGCAGCTCGCGGTAGAGCGAATCGAGCCCCAGGCGGTTGGCGATCGGGGCATAGATCTCGAGCGTTTCGCGCGCCACGCGCTTGCGCTGCGCGGCCGACACCGCCTCGAGCGTGCGCATGTTGTGCAGGCGGTCGGCAAGCTTGATCAGGATGACGCGCACGTCGCGCGCCATCGCGAGGAACATCTTGCGGAAGTTCTCGGCCTGCGCGTCGAGCGCGGTCTGGAACTCGATGCGATCGAGCTTGGAGACCCCGTCCACGAGATCCGCGACCGGCTTGCCGAACCGCTCGCTGATGTCGTCCTTGACGACATCGGTATCCTCGAGAACGTCGTGCAGGAGCGCGGCGACCAGCGTCTGCGGATCGAGATGCCAGTGGGAGAGGATCTCGGCGACCGCCACCGGGTGGTGGATGTACGGCTCGCCGCTTTTCCTGAACTGGCCGTGATGCGCGCGGTCGCTGAAGTGGTAGGCCTCTTCGAGCCGCGTGAGATCGGCCGGCTTGAGGTAGCTCGCTACCGATGCCTTGAGCTCGGCGAGCGGTTCGGCCAGCGCGCTCATGGTGACTTCCGCGTGGGGGGCCCAGATCCATGCGCCGGCGCTACCGGCGCGAGCCGGGTCACCGGGAAGCGGTCACGGACGGGGCCGGTGTTCAACTCACGTTGACGCGATTGAGCATCTCCAGCCCGACCTTGCCGGCGGCGAGCTCACGCAAGGCGATCACGGTCACCTTGTCCCGCGACGTCTCGATCATCGGCGAGCCGCCCTGTGCGAGCTGGCGCGCGCGATATGTCGCGGCAAGCGTGAGCTGGAAACGGTTCGGAATTCTCTTCAGGCAGTCGTCGACGGTGATGCGTGCCATGGCGGATCCTAGTCTCTCAAGTTGAATATTTCGGGATGAAGCGCGCATTGCCGGGACAACCGCAGCCGCGCGGCGCGCACGACTGCCGAAAAATCCCGCTTCGCCTCATCGAAGTTATTGTTAATAATAGCATAATCAAACTCGGCGGCATGGCTGATCTCATCCGCCGCCACCGCCAGCCTTTGCAGTATGACGGCCTCGGGATCCTGGCCGCGGCTGACGAGGCGGCGGCGCAACTCGGCTTTCGAGGGCGGGAGGATGAAGATTCCCACCGCGTCGGGGAAGGCGCGACGCACCTGCTCGGCGCCCTGCCAGTCGATCTCGAGCACGACGTCACGGCCGGCGCCGAGCGCATCGGCAATCTGCTTTTGCGACGTCGCGTAAAGGTTGCCGTGAACTTCCGCGCTTTCGAGGAACTCGCTCGCCTCGAGCATCCGACCAAACGTGGCCCGGTCGACGAAGTGGTATTCCCGTCCGTTCTGCTCGCCCGGTCGGGGCGCACGCGTGGTGTAGGAGATCGAGAGCACGAGCTGCGGGTCGTCCGCGATCGACGCATTGACGAGTGTCGATTTTCCGGCTCCGGACGGCGCAGAGACGATGAAGAGTAGCCCTTGCATGCGCGTGGATCGTGAAGGGTGGTCAGTGCGGGAAACAGGCCGGTGGAGGCATGAGTGCAAGTCGGCGAATCCTGAACCCGAAAACCGGGCAGCGCCGTTAACTATTCACCATCCGTCGAGCAGAGGCGCCGATCACTCGATGTTTTGCACCTGCTCGCGCATCTGCTCGATCAGCAGCTTGAAATCGAGCGCCGCCGCTGACAGTTCGCGGGACACCGATTTGGATCCCAGGGTGTTCGCCTCCCGGTTGAGCTCCTGCATGAGGAAATCGAGGCGCTTGCCGACCGTGCCCCCCTTGCCAATGGTGCGATCCACCTCGTCGAGATGAGCGGTGAGGCGCGAAAGCTCCTCCGCCACGTCGATGCGCACGCCGAACACCGCGATCTCTTGGCGAATGCGCTCTTCGTCGGCGGTCGCGAGAACTTCGCGCAGCTTGGCGACGAGCTTTTCCTCGTACGCCGCGATCGCCTGCGGGATGAGCGGGGCGATGTCGGCGAGCCGTGCGCGGATGCCCGCAACGCGCTCCCGGATCATCGTCGCGAGCTTCTCGCCCTCGCGGGCGCGGCTCTGCGCGAGCTCCGCCAGCGCTTCGGCCATCAGTGCCAGGGCGGTCTGGCGCATGTCGTCAGCGGTGCCCGCGGCCTCGCCGAGCACGCCGGGCCAGTGCAGCACTTCGGACACGCGCAGCGGCCGCGAGTCGGGGATCGCATCGCGCACCTCCGCCGAGAGGCGCGCCAGATGCTCGAGCAGCTGCGCGTCCAGTTGCGCGCCCGGGCGCGCCAAGGCGGCGCTGGTGAACGTGACGCGGCAGTCGAGCTTGCCGCGCGCGAGCGCCCCGGACGCCAGCTCGCGCAATTGCGGCTCGACCCAGCGGAACTCCTCCGCCAGCCTGAACTGCATGTCGAGATAGCGGCCATTCACGGTCTTCAGCTCGATCTGCAGCAGCCCTTGGGGCAGATCCCGCGTCACCGCTGCGTAGCCAGTCATGCTTCGAATCATGTCGAGTGTGGAAGCGTTGTCGCAGGATGGGTCGTTCCGCTTTACATTGGCGGGTCAAACCCAGACAATCCGCCGCGTATGCCGGTATTCTAGCCCGCGAAACAGCACCCCGAAAATCAGCCTTCAGGTCGATTTCATCCGAGCCGCGCGTCGATTGCCCATGCCAGCCGCTGGTGTCACCGAATGCAGGTCCGACGTCGAGTCGACCCAGTGCGACGGGCGGCACGCCGCCCCGGCGACCCGCCAGCCGTAGCCGATGCCCAGCCAAGCCAACATCCCGCTGCCCGAGGGGTATCAGCTTCAGAACTACCGCGTCACCAAGGTGCTTTCCGCCGGCGGCTTCTCGCTCGTCTACCTCGCCGAAGACGAGAACGCCCAGCCGGTCGCGATCAAGGAGTATCTCCCGAGCTCGCTCGCGCTGCGGCGCGAAGGGGACGTGCTGCCCTCGATCTCGGAGGATAACCTGGCGACGTTTCGCTACGGGATGAAGTGCTTCTTCGAGGAGGGCCGGGCGCTCGCCAAGCTCTCGCATCCGAACCTCGTGCGAGTGCTCAACTTCTTCCGCGCGAACGAGACCGTCTATCTGGTGATGCGCTACGAGCGGGGTCGCACCTTGCAGGAGCACATCCTGGCGCGGCGCGGCGCGATCAAGGAGAACTTCATCCGGCGCGTCTTCACGATGCTTCTAAACGGCCTGCGCGAAGTGCACCTCAACAAGCTGCTGCATCTGGACATCAAGCCGGCCAACATCTACGTTCGCAACGACGGCACGCCGGTGCTCATCGATTTCGGCGCCGCGCGCCAGACGCTCACCGCCGAGGGATTCAAGCTGAACCCGATGTACACGCCGGGCTTCGCCTCGCCCGAGCACTACAAGAACCGCGAGCTCCTCGGGCCCTGGACCGACGTTTACTCCGTGGGCGCGAGCATCTTCGCCTGCATCGCCGGCGCCGCGCCGCAAGCCGCGGATCAGCGCATGGACAAGGACCGCTACGTCTCCGCCACCAAGCTCTTCGGCAGGCGCTATTCGGACCAGCTCCTCGAGACCATCGACTGGTGCCTGCAGCTCGATCACATGAAGCGGCCGCAAAGTGTGCTCGCCCTGCAGAAGGTGCTGCTGCGCGAGCGCGACCCCGAGACGCCGCGCCGGAAGACCTTCGTCTCATCGCTGCGCGGCACGCTCCTGAAGCTCGCGCGCAAGTCGGCGGCCTGACCCGGAGCGCGACACGATGAAATTTTCCATCTACCAGGACAGTCGGCAGGGCCCGCGCAAGATGAACCAGGACCGCGTGGCCTACGCGTATACCCGCGACTCGCTGCTGATGGTCGTGGCGGACGGCATGGGCGGGCACCTGCACGGGGAAGTCGCAGCGCAGATCGCCACCCAGTTCATCGGCGAGGCGTACCAGCGCGAGGCGACGCCGCGGCTCGAGGATCCGTTCCGCTTTCTGCTCAACGCGATCACCAACGCGCACCACTCCATCATCGACTATGCGAATCAGCGCAACCTGCTCGAAACGCCGCGCACGACCTGCGTCGCGTGCGTCGTGCAGGACGGGCTCGCGCACTGGGCTCACGTCGGCGATTCGCGACTCTATTTCATCCGCGAGGGACGCGTCGAGCACGTCACCAAGGATCACTCGCGCGTGCAGATCCTGGTCGATGCGGGACGAATCCGCGAGGAGGCGGTCCCGGCGCATCCCGACCGCAACAAGATCTTCAACTGCCTCGGCCAGATGACTGTCCCGCGCGTGGACCTTTCACGGCGCGTGGCGCTCAAGCACGGCGACGTCGTTCTCATCTGCACCGACGGCCTGTGGGGCGCATTGAACTCGAAGCTCATCTGCGAGGAGCTGCTGCGGGCCGACATGCTCACCGCGGTGCCCAAGCTCCTCGACATGGCGGAGGCCCGCGCCGGGCGCGAAGGCGACAATCTCTCGGCGCTCGCGATGACCTGGGCCGACGAGCTCGGGGACGAGGCGCCGACCTGGATCTCCACCGTCACGATGGACGAGAAGGAATACAAGAGCACGGTGATGCAGTTCCACAAGACGACACCGCCTGCGACACCGGGCTATCTGACCGACGACGAGATCGAGCGCGCGATCGACGAGATCCGGAACGCGATCCGGAAGCACAGCGGGGATGATCGGCGCTGATCCCACGACCGGCCGTCGGCCGAGCGGGCGGCGGGCGGACGAGCTGCGCGCCGTGCGCATCCAGCGCGGCTATACCAAGCACGCCGAGGGCAGCGTGCTCGTGGAGTTCGGTGACACGCGCGTGCTGTGCACCGCGAGCGTCGAGGACAAGGTTCCGCCGTTTCTCAAGGACCGTGGCCGCGGCTGGCTCACCGCCGAGTACGGGATGCTGCCGCGATCCACCAATACCCGGACCGACCGCGAGGCGGCGCGCGGCAAGCAGTCCGGCCGGACCCAGGAGATCCAGCGGCTCATCGGCCGGGCGCTGCGCGCCGTCACGGACCTTTCCAAGCTGGGCGCGCGGACGATCCAGATCGATTGCGACGTCATCCAGGCGGACGGCGGCACGCGCACCGCGAGCATCACCGGAAGCTACGTCGCGCTGCATGACGCCGTTGCCAAGCTGCTGCGCGACGGTGTGCTTACCGAGTCGCCCATCCGCGATTGCGTGGCCGCCGTGTCCGTCGGCGTGTTTGGCGGGATGCCGGTTCTCGACCTCGACTACGCCGAGGACGCGGCGTGCGATACGGACATGAACGTCGTCATGACCGGCAGCGGCGGATTCGTCGAGATCCAGGGAACCGCGGAGGGGCAGGCGTTCTCGCGCGCCGAACTGGATGCGCTCGTCGCGCTCGCCGAGCGCGGCATTCGCAGTCTCGTCGACCACCAGCGGGCCGCGCTCGGGACGGCTTGAGAATCCGGCCGGTGAGACGGCTCGTGCTTGCCTCATCCAACGCCGGGAAGCTGCGCGAGTTCCGCGAGCTGCTCGCGCCCCTGGAGATCGAAGTCGTGCCGCAGGCGGAGCTCGGCGTGCCCGACGCCGCCGAGCCGCATGCCTCGTT
The DNA here is from genome assembly GCA_041617635.1 of Burkholderiales bacterium. GTDB lineage: Bacteria > Pseudomonadota > Gammaproteobacteria > Burkholderiales > SG8-39 > JAABRB01. Next base: position 13,507 of record JBFJOO010000037.1, read on the forward strand.
CGTCGAGAATGCCCTCGCCAAGGCGCGCAACGCGGCCCGTCACAGCGGGCTCCCGGCGCTGGCCGACGATTCGGGCATCTGCGCGGCCGCGCTCGGGGGTGCGCCGGGCGTGCATTCGGCGCGATTCGGCGGCGAGCCCAGGTCCGATGCGCGGAACAACGCGCGGCTGGTCGATCTGCTGAAGGATCACGTCGACCGGCGCGCTCATTACTATTGCGTCGTGGTGCTGGTGCGGCATGCCGAGGACCCGGAGCCGCTGATCGCAGATGGTCGGTGGCATGGCGAGGTGATCGAGAGTCCGCGCGGCACCGGCGGATTCGGCTACGACCCGTATTTCCTGGTGCCCGCGCTTGCGAAAACCGCGGCGGAACTCGAGCCGACCCGGAAGAACGCCCTCAGTCACCGGGGCAAGGCGCTCGCGCGCCTGATCGCGCTGCTGCGCGAGGAGTCGTGAGCAGTCGTGGGCGGCCGGGGAGGCGCGCTAAGCAGCCTTGCGCGGCGCCACCGGCGGGCGCGGCGCGTCCGGCGTGGTCGGATCGCGCGAAGGGCGGGATTCCCCTCCCGCAAGTTCCAGAACGTTCGCGCCGCGTTCGGCCGCTTTTTTCGGGCGCGTGGAGTGCCGCCACTCGAGCACGGCGATGCCGGCGATGCCAGCGGCATACGTCAATCCGACGGTCCAACCCAGGAAGTCTTCACCGGGCACGGTGACGTAGTACAGCGTTCCGACACCGGCCGCGAGCGAAATGATGAGTCCGGGGGCGACGACGCTCATGATGAATGCATCCGACGTGAGCCAGGATTCGCCACCAAGTCGGCACGCACGCTCGGACGCGACAAGCAGCAGCACTGCGGCGGCAATCAGCGCGACACCCGATATCTCCTGCATGACTGGCTCCTCGCCGCGGTGGATCCCGACGCGGGAACCGCCACCACCGGAGCTTAGCCAGTACGCCGGGGAAGATGCTGACAGCCAACTGACAACCGGTCGAAAGCAGGCGCCCCGGTACCGGGTATCATCAATTGGGAAGGCGAAACCCGCATCCATGTCACCCCCGGTCGTCCATGCCCCTTCCCCCGCGCGCGGCGTCCGCCTGGCAAGCCTGCCGCCGCTCGCGCTGTACGTGCACCTGCCCTGGTGCGTGCGCAAGTGCCCCTACTGCGACTTCAACTCGCACGAGGCGCGCGGCACGGTGCCCGAGGACGCGTACGTCGCGGCACTCCTCGCCGACCTCGAGACCGCGCTGCCGTCGGTCTGGGGTCGCCGGACGCACGCGATCTTCCTCGGCGGCGGCACGCCGAGTCTCTTCTCGGCACAAGCAATCGACGCGCTGCTCGCGGGCATCCGTGCCCGGCTGAACCCGGAGCCCGGAGCCGAGATCACCCTCGAGGCCAATCCCGGCACGTTCGAGGCCGACAAGTTCCGCGATTTCGCCGCGGCGGGCATCAATCGGCTCTCGATCGGAATCCAGAGCTTCGATGCGAAGCACCTGGCGCTGCTCGGGCGCATTCATGACGCAACCGAGGCGCGCCGCGCCGTCGAGATCGCGCAGCGACACTTCGCGAATTTCAATCTGGACCTCATGTATGCGCTGCCGGAGCAGACGCTCGAGGAAGCCGCTTCCGACGTCGCATCAGCGATGGCCACCGGTGCGCCGCACCTGTCGTTCTACCATCTGACGCTCGAGCCGAACACGCTCTTCTTCCGGCATCCGCCGCGGCTCCCCGACGAGGAGACGCAGGCCGATATCCACGAGCACGTCGCGCGGCTGCTCGTCGACGCGGGCTACGCGCATTACGAGACCTCCGCGTATGCGCGCCCGAACCGGGAGTGCCGGCACAACCTCAACTATTGGCGCTTCGGCGACTACCTCGGGATCGGCGCCGGCGCGCACGCGAAGATTTCGTTCGCCGACCGCATCGTGCGCGAGGTCCGGGCGCGCACGCCCGCCGAGTACATGCGGCGCGTGGCGCAAGGCGCGCAGATCGTCGAGCGTCGCGAGCTCGCGTCGAGCGAGCTGCCGTTCGAGTTCATGCTGAACGCGCTGCGCCTGACCGATGGCGTACCGGTCGCGTCGTTCAGCGAGCGAACGGGCGTGCCGATCGCCGCGGTGCAGGCGCCGCTCGCCGCCGCGGAGGCGAAGGGGCTGATCGAGCGCGACCACCAGCGCATCCGGCCGACCGCGCTCGGGCGGCGCTTTCTGAACGATCTCCTGCAGCTCTTCCTGCCGGAGCCGGCGGCGTCTCCGGGTCGCAGGGACGCACTCCGATGAAACGCGGCCTGCGCGAGGTGAAAGCGCTCGCCTTCGACGTGTTCGGGACGGTGGTCGACTGGCGCGGGTCGCTCATCGCGGAAGGTCGCAAGCTCGCACGCCGCAAGCGGGTCAGCGCCGACTGGGCCGCGTTTGCCGACGCATGGCGGGCCGGATACCGGCCGGCCATGGACCGGGTGCGGCGCGGCGAGCTCGGCTGGACGCGGATCGACGATCTCCACCGGATGATTCTCGACGAGCTGATTCCCGAATTCGGCTTGAGCTCGCTCACCGAGGCGGAGCGGGCCGCGCTCAATCTGGCGTGGCATCGCCTCTCGCCCTGGAAAGACTCGGTTGCCGGGTTGCGGCGGTTGAAGAAGCGCTACGTGCTCGCGACGCTTTCCAACGGCAACGTCGCGCTCCTCGTCGACATGGCGAAGCACGCGGGACTGCCGTGGGACGTCGTGCTGTCCGCCGAGATCGCGCGGCACTACAAGCCCGATGCGGAAGCGTATCTCTCGGTGCCGCGGCTGCTCGGCATCGAGCCGGGCGAGGTGCTGATGGTCGCCGCCCACAAGGACGATCTCGATGGCGCCGCGCGAGCGGGTCTTCGCACCGCGTTCGTCGCGCGGCCGCGCGAGTTCGGCGATCCCGCGCTCAAGGACGTCGCGCCCGAGGCGCGGTTCGACGTGAACGCGAAGGACTTTCTGGATCTCGCCCGGCAGCTCGGCTGCTGAACGGCCCGGCTACGCCCAGTCGCGCGCCTTCAGGAACTCGGTGGCGAGCTTCTCCTCGGGACTGCCCGCCTCGGGGCGCCAGTCGTACCGCCATTTCACGACCGGCGGCAGCGACATCAGGATCGACTCGGTGCGCCCGCCCGACTGGAGCCCGAAGACCGTTCCGCGGTCGTACACTAGGTTGAACTCGACGTAGCGACCGCGGCGATAGGCCTGGAAGTCCCGCTCGCGCTCGCCGTACGGCGTCGCGCGCCGGCGCTCGATGATCGGCACGTAAGCCGGCAGAAAATGATCCCCCACGCGCCGCGTGAGCTCGAAGCAGTGGTCGAAGCCGCCCTGGTTGAGATCGTCGAAGAAGATTCCACCGATTCCGCGCGGCTCGCGGCGATGTTGTATGTAGAAGTACTCGTCGCACCACTGCTTGAAGCGCGGGTAATACGCGGCCCCGAGCGGGTCGAGCGCCGCCTTGCAGGTGCGGTGAAAATGCTGGGCATCCTCCGCATATCCGTAGTAGGGCGTGAGGTCCATGCCACCGCCGAACCACCAGATCGGCGCTGCGCCCTCCTTGGTCGCGATGAAGGAGCGCACGTTGAGGTGCACCGTGGGAACGTGCGGATTGCGCGGGTGCAGCACGAGCGAGACCCCCATCGCCTCGAAAGATCGGCCCGCAACCTCGGGGCGGCCTGCGCTCGCGGAAGGCGGCAGGTTCGCGCCCATCACGTGCGAAAAGTTCACTCCGCCGCGCTCGATGAGCTGGCTCTCCTCGATCATCCGCGAGATGCCGCCCCCGCCGCCCTTGCGACCCCAGGTGTCGGTGCGGAACGTGCCGCCGTCCTGGCGCTCGAGCTCCGTGACGATACGGTCTTGCAGGCCCCGCAGGTAGTCGGCGATCGATCGCGCATCCATGATCAGCCCGCTTTGCGCGCCTCGATAGCCCGGTGCCCGATGTCCGTGCGGTACTGCATGCCATCGAAGCGTATCGCGTCGACGACCTGGTAGGCGCGCGCCTTCGCCATCTTGATCGAATCGCCGAGGGCCGTGACGCATAGCACGCGCCCGCCGGCGGTCAGGACCTTCCCATCGGCAAGCGCCGTGCCGGCGTGAAAGACGTGGAAGTCCTCGCCGCGCGCGCCGAGCCCGCTGATAACGTCTCCTTTCCGCGGCGTGGCGGGATAGTTCGCGGCAGCCAGCACCACGCCGAGCGCGGTCCGGCGATCCCACTCCGCCTCGGTCTCGCTCAGCTTTCCGTCGACCGCCCGCTCGATCAGCTCGAAGAGATCCGAGCGCAGCCGCAACATGATCGGCTGCGTCTCCGGGTCGCCCAGCCGGCAGTTGAACTCGAGCACCCTGGGTTTTCCGGTGGCGTCGATCATGAGGCCGGCATACAGGAATCCCGAGTAGGGGATGCCGTCTGCCGCCATTCCGCGCACCGTCGGCGCGACGATCTCGCGCACCACGCGTGCGTGCAGCGCGGGCGTGACGACCGGTGCAGGAGAGTATGCGCCCATGCCGCCGGTGTTCGGGCCGGCGTCCCCGTCTCTCAGGCGCTTGTGGTCCTGGCTCGTGGCGAGCGAGAGCACGTTCCGACCGTCCACCAGCACGATGAAGCTCGCCTCCTCTCCCGCAAGAAACTCCTCGATCACCACCCGCGCGCCGGCTTCTCCCATGCCGCCGTCAACGAGCATATGGTCGATCGCCGCGTGCGCCTCGGCCTCCGTCACGGCAACCACCACGCCCTTGCCCGCCGCGAGGCCATCGGCTTTGATCACGATCGGCGCACCGTTCGACTCCACGTAGGCGTGCGCGTCGCCCGACGCCGTGAAGCTCGCGTAGGCGCCGGTCGGAATGCCGTGGCGGACGAGGAATTTCTTGGCGAAGTCCTTGGAGCTTTCGAGCTGCGCCGCCGCGCGGGTGGGGCCGAATATTCTCAGTCCGCGCGACCGGAAGAGATCCACGACGCCCGCGGCGAGCGGCGCCTCGGGTCCGACCACGGTGAGGTGGATCCTTTCGCGCTGCGCGAAATCCGCGAGCTCGTCGAGACCCGAGAGCGGAACGTTCTCGACGCCCTCTTCGGCCGCCGTGCCGGCGTTGCCGGGCGCGACGTACACTTTCTGCACGCGCGGGCTGCGCGCGAGCTTCCAGGCGAGCGCATGCTCCCGGCCGCCGGATCCGATCACGAGCACCTTCATGGCAGCGCCGGAGCTTCACGTGTGCTCATGGGTTGCCCGCGATCAGTGCCGGAAATGCCGGAAGCCCGTGAAGATCATCGCGATCCCCAGCTCATCCGCCGCCCCGATCACCTCGTCGTCGCGAACGCTTCCGCCGGGCTGGATGATGGCTTTGGCACCGGACTGCGCGACCACGTCCACGCCATCGCGGAACGGGAAGAACGCGTCCGAGGCGACCACCGAGCCAGCGAGCGACAGCCCGGCGTTCTGCGCCTTGATCGCCGCGATGCGCGCCGAATCGACGCGGCTCATCTGGCCCGCTCCGACGCCGAGCGTGCGTCCACCTCCGCAGAAGACGATCGCGTTGGACTTGACGAACTTCGCCACGCGCCACGCGAACAGCAGGTCATGCAGCTCGGTGTCGCTCGGCGCCCGCTTGGTGACGACCCGCAGATCGGACTGGCCGACGTTCTTGGCGTCGGGCGTCTGGACCAGCAGCCCCCCTCCGACGCGCTTGAGATCGTGACGCTGCGTCTCGCGCCCCATCGGGACCACGAGCACCCGCACGCCCGTCTTCGCCGCAAAGGCGCTGCGAGCGTCGGCGCTGATCTCCGGCGCAATCACGACTTCCACGAACTGCTTTGCGACGGCTTCGGCCGTGCGGGCGTCGATCGCACGATTGAACGCGATGATCCCGCCGAACGCGGAGGTCGGGTCGGTGGCGAACGCGCGCTCATAGGCGGCGAGGCAATCGCCGGCCTCGGACACGCCGCACGGGTTGGCGTGCTTGATAATCACGCACGCAGGTTCGCCGAACGTCTTCACGCACTCCCACGCCGCGTCCGCATCGGCGATGTTGTTGTACGAGAGCTCCTTGCCCTGGAGCTGCGTGTACTGGGCGAGGCTGCCCTGCGCGGGTGCGGCGTCGCGGTAGAAGGCCGCGCGCTGATGCGGGTTCTCGCCGTAGCGCATTTCCTGCGCCTTGTGCCACTGGAGCGTCAGCCGTTCGGGAAACGCGGTGACCGAGCCGCTCGCGTCCAGGCTCGTGAGGTAGTTGCCGATCGCCGCATCGTAGGCGGCGGTGTGAGCGAAAGCCTTCTTGGCGAGCTCCAGCCGGGTTTCGAGCGTGAGCGCGCCGCCGCGGGCCTCGAGCTCGTTCATCACGCGGCTGTAGTCGCCGGGGTCGGTGACCACGCCGACGCCCAGGTAGTTCTTGGCGGCCGCGCGCACCATGGTGGGGCCCCCGATGTCGATGTTCTCGACCGCCTCCTCGAGCGTGCATTCCGGGCGCGCCACGGCCTGTGCGAAGGGATAGAGGTTGACCACCACCAGATCGATTGGCGCAATGCCCGCCCGTTCGATTGCGGCCCGGTGCGCCGGCAATTCGCGGCGCGCGAGAATTCCGCCGTGGATTTTCGGGTGCAGCGTCTTGACCCGCCCATCCAGCATCTCCGGAAACCCGGTGTACTCCCCGACCTCCACGACCGCGATGCCGCTCTCCTTAAGCAGCTTGGCCGTACCGCCAGTGGAGAGGATCCTGACGCTCCGCGTGACGAGCGCGCGCGCGAGCTCGACGATGCCCGATTTGTCGGAGACGCTGATCAGCGCCTGCTTGATCGTGATTTCCATGCCGGCGGGAGCGATGACGAAGGGTGCGGGCGGAGCGGGGATTGTACCCCTCACTTCCCACGCCACACTGCGCGATCAGAGCTTGATCTTGTGCTGCGCCATCTTCTTGCGCAGCGTGTTGCGGTTGATCCCGAGCATCTGGGCGGCGATCGTCTGGTTCCCCTCGGCCTGGGTCAGCACCGCCTCGAGCAACGGCTTCTCGACGTTCTTGATGACCATGTCATAAACCGCGCGCGGTCGGGCCCCGTCGAGGTCGGTAAAGTAACGGTCGAGGGACTTGCGAATGCAATCCGCGATCTCGCTGGTCTGTTGCTTCATGCCGGCAGCTCCTCCTCTGAGCGCAGGGGCCGTTGTCCCTGCGCGAGCTTCTTGAAGTACCGTTCCACCGCGGCGAGCTGCGCTTCGCAGGCGTCGAGGCCGTTGATCTCGTGCCGGAACTCGGTCCAGCCGGGCAGGCCGCGCGTGGTCCAGTGTATGTGCTTGCGCGCGATCCGCACCCCCGAATCGCGCCCATGCAGGCCATAGAGCTCGTGCAGCTGATACGCGAGCACTTCGTGCATTTCCGCGACGCTCGGAGCGGGGGGCTTTTCTCCCGTGGCGAGATAGCTTTCGATCTCGCGGAACAGCCACGGGCGACCCTGCGCCGCGCGTCCGATCATCACGCCGTCGGCGCCCGTGTAGTCGAGCACGCGCCGCGCCTCTTCCGCGGTTCCGATGTCGCCGTTCGCGATGATCGGAAGCCCGCTTGCGCGCTTCACCTCCCGGATCGTGTCGTACTCGGCAGTTCCCGAGAAACCGCACGCGCGTGTACGTCCGTGCAACGTGAGCAGCTGGGCTCCGGCCCCTTCCGCAATGCGCGCGACCTTGACGGCATTGCGATGCAGCGGATCCCAGCCGGTCCGGAACTTGAGCGTGACCGGGACATCCACGGCTTTGACGACAGCCTCGATGATCCGCCCGACCAGCGCTTCATCCCGCAAGAGGGCCGAACCGGCCGCCGCGTTGCAGACCTTCTTCGCCGGGCACCCCATGTTGATGTCGATGATCCCGGCCCCCTGGTCCACGTTGAATCGCGCTGCGTCGGCCATGCTCTGCGGCTCGGCACCCGCGATCTGGACGGCGATCGGCTCCGCCTCGCCGGCGTGATCGAGGCGCCGGCGGGTCTTGGCGCTCTGCCACAGCTCGCGTCGCGACGTCACCATCTCCGAGACCGCCAGGCCGGCGCCGTAGCGACGGCACAGATTGCGGAACGGACGGTCCGTGACACCCGCCATTGGGGCGACGAAGAGATTGTTCCGCAGCACGTGCGGGCCGATCTGCATTGTCGTTGTGGAGTGGGTCGAACAGAAGGGAAGCGGGCGGATTTTACTCGCAATAGACGGCGGTTGGGCACGATCTCGATCACAGAGCGCAGACTTTTCGCACGTTAAAAACAATTTTCTTTGATGTCGGGGCGCAACGACTCGCGCGCAAACCACGCTCATCTCATGAAGGTCTCGTGAAATTGCGAAGCTAAGTTACGGAAGCGGCGCGCGTAATGCTGAAACAGCGCGGAACGCGAGCACCGGATCAGGGCATCGCCCGCAGACCAAACACGAAACGCCGCGCGAGCAGCCTGCGCGCGGGAGGCACGAGATCGAGCGCGAGCAGGCCGGCGCCGCGCAGTGCGCGCGAAAATGGCAGATCCGACCCGAACACCCGTACCAAGCCTTCGGTAATTCCGATACTTGCGAATCGGTCGCTGCGCCGCTGCGTTGCGAAACGCGCCGCCAGCTCACCCGCTTCCAGCGGCCCCCGCCCGGCATCGAGGATCGCTCCGGCAAGTTCGGCCGCGTCGCGCAATCCCAGATTGAGTCCTTGCCCCGCGACGGGATGCAGCGTCTGTGCGGCGTTACCGATCGCGACGGTGCGCGGACCGGCCGCTGTCGTGCGGCGAAATCGCAGCGCGAGCCGGAGCGCCGCGCGAGCACCCACTTCGGAGAAGTCCCCGAATCGGCGGCCAAACAACCTTGTGATCTCGCCGAGAAACGCGGCGTCCGGCGCGTTCAGCCGCTCCGGCGCTCGACTGGTGCGCATGCTCCAGATCAGTGCATAGCGATCTGCAAACGGCAGCAGAGCGGCCGGACCTTCGTTTGTGAAGCGCTCGAACGCGGTGTGTGGCGCCAACCGCTCGGGCCGCACCGCCGCGACGATGGCGGCCTGCCCGTAATCGCGGAGGCTGAGATCGTCGGCGGCCGAGTGTCCTCCGTCGGCCAGCACCAGCAGCCGCGTCTCGAGCACCCGCGCGTCATCGCCCTCGAGCCGCACGTGCACGGCGTCGCCGGCGTCGCTCCAGCTCGCGACGCGCGCCGCGATGTGTTCGGGCGCGGCGGCGGCGAGCAGGCTTCCGGCGAGCGGCGCGAGATCGGTCACGTACCCGAGCGCGGGCACGCCAATCTCATGGGCGTGTATCAAGGTGCGACCGAACCCGCCTGCCTGGGAAATGTGCACGGAGTTGATTGCAGTGACCGGCAGCGAGCCGAACGCGCCGATGCGCTCGAGCACCATTCGGCTCGCGTGGGACAGCGCGATCGGCCGGAATGCCGCGACCGCCGCCGCGCTCTCGCCCGGCTGCCGCGGCTCGAGGAGCGCCACCGAGAGGCCGCTATCGCGCAGCGCGAGCGTCAGCGCCGCGCCGACGGGCCCGCCCCCGGCCACGACGACGTCAAACCGTTCGCGCATCGCGCATGAGCGCTTCGATGTCCGCGACGGTCTTCGGCGCCGCCGCGGTGATCAGCTCGCAACCGCTGTCGGTGACCAGCGCATCATCCTCGATCCGGACGCCGATGTTCCAGAACCGCTCGGGCACGTTCTCGGCGGGCCGGATGTAGCACCCTGGCTCCACGGTGAGCGTCATTCCGGGTCGGAGCCGCTTCCAATCCCCGCCTTCCTTGTAGTCGCCCGCATCGTGGACATCGAGGCCCAGCCAGTGTCCGGTCCGATGCATATAGAAGCGCTTGTAATCCTCCGACTCGATCACGGAGTCCAGCGTGCCGGAGCACAGTTTGAGATCGATGAAGCCCTGCGCCAGGACCTTCACCGCTGCTTCGTGGGGCATGTCCCAGCGATTCCCCGGCTTGACCTCTGCCGCGGCGGCCGTCTGCGCGGCGAGCACCAGCTCATAGATGGCTCGCTGCGGGCCGCCGAACGTTCCGCTCACGGGAAACGTGCGCGTGATGTCGGCCGCGTATCCGTCGAGCTCGCCCCCGGCATCGATCAGCAGCAGGTCGCCTTCGCCCATCTGCCGATCATTCTCCCGGTAGTGCAGCACGCAGGCATTCGGTCCGCTTGCGACGATCGGCCAGTACGCGGGAAACTGCGCGCCGTGGCGGCGAAACTCGTGCAGCAGCTCCGCCTCGATCTCGTACTCCATCATTCCGGGCCGCGCCGCCCGCATCGCGCGGACATGCGCGCCCGCGGAGAGCTCGGCGGCCCGACGCATGGTCGCGATCTCGTGCTCGTCCTTCACCAGCCGCATCTCGTCCAGGATCGAGCGGATGTCCCGGATGTCCGCAGGCGCGACCACTCCGGTGCGCGCTTTGGCGCGCACCTGGTTGAGCCACCCCATCACCCGGCTGTCCCACGCCGGATCCATCCCCGGCGCGAAATAGAGCGTCGGCTGATCGGCGAGCAGATCCGGCAATCTGGCATCGATCTCGGCGATGGCATGCGCTTCGTCGAAGCCGAACGCGTCGCGCGCCGCCTCGAATCCGTAGCGATACCCGTCCCAAAGCTCACGCTCGGGGTTCTTCTCCCGGCAGAAGAGCACCGCTTTCGGTTCGCTGCCGGCAATGAGCACCAGCAGAGCGTCCGGCTCCGGAAAGCCGGTCAGGTAATAGAAGTAACTGTCGAAGCGATACAGGTAGTCGCTGTCGCGGTTACGCAGGCGCTCCGGCGCCGTCGGAACGATCGCGACGCCGGTTTTCATCGCCTCGAGCAGGCGCGCTCTGCGGGCGCGGTAAGGTGCGGTTTGTTTCATGGCGCAAGTGTCGGGTTCCAGAGGTGACTTGGCAAGTCTTGGGTTTCACACATCACCTTCGGTTTAACTCGTAATTGGTCTTGGTGCGGGGCGAGGCGGCCCGGTGCGGGCTCATGGTGCCGCAAGGCGCGTCCTCGAGCGGGTGCCCGCCGCAAACCGGGTCACCCATAGGCGGGCGTTTGCGGCCGTAGGCGCCGGACGGGCATGGCCGCTGCCCCGCCGTCGATGGGGCATGGGCGCTGGCCCGCTGCTACGAAGTGACACCCTACGATCGTCGATCGAGCAACGTCGCCCACACATTGCTCCGTCCGCGTAATTCGTCGCGAGCGGTTGCACCCAACTCGGCCACCGCAGCGCGATACGCATCGCGATCCGCGCCGCCTTCGAGCTCCTGCGCGCCGGTCTCGAGCTCGGTCAGGGCCTGCTCCAGCGCGAGCGCGGACGCGAGCGCGTTCTTGAGTTGCTCGCGCGGCTGCGGAATCCATTCGCGGTCCGCGAGCAGCGAGCGCAGCTTCTCACCGCAGTCGAGCGCCTTCTTGCGCGCGCGCGGAAGCGAGCCTATTCGCTGCGACTTCAGGTCGCCGAACATCGCGAGCGCCATCAGATTCAGCCACTGCTCGCGCAGGCGCGCCGCCCATGCTGGATCGAGCGCGAGCGCGCGCGCAACGGCCTCCGGATCGAGCGCGCTCATCGCTCGGCCAGCGCCGCGTTGAGTGCCGCGAGACGCTCCGGCGTTCCAACATCGACCCATGCGCCGCGAAAATGCTCTCCGCTTACCCGTCCGGCCGTGGCCTCGGCGCGGAGCAGTGTCGCGAGCTGCCCCTTCTCACCGCGGCGGATCGTGGCGAAGAGCGCCGGCGAATAAAGTCCGATGCCTGCGAAGGTCAACCGGCCCTCGGCGGCGTTTCCGACGCGGTGTCCGGTAAGTGTGAAGTCCCCCTCCCGGTGGTGCGGCGGATTGTCGACCAGCACGAGGTGGGCAAGCGCATCGTTGAGTTTCCGGCTGACGAGACCCGAAAAGTCCAGGTCGCAGAACAGGTCCGCATTGACGGCGATGAACGCGGCATCGCCGAGCAGCGGCAACGCATTCGCGATCCCGCCGGCGGTCTCGAGCGCGGGAGACTCGGCCGAGTAGCGTATCGAGACGCCGAACCGCGCGCCGTCGCCGAGCGCCGATTCGATCGCGGCACCGAGGTGCGCGTGATTCATGACGATCTCGCGAACGCCGCATGCGCGCAGCCGTTCGATGAGCCGGACGACGAGCGGCTTGCCACCCACCTCCAGCAGCGCCTTGGGCACATGGTCCGTCAGCGGGCGCATGCGCTCGCCGCGGCCGGCCGCGAGGATCATCGCTTTCACGCCGTGTGGCTCACTAGAATGTGTAGCGCACTTCGGACATCCGACCCTCGAGCGCGTCCAGCAGCCGGCGCAGCGGGGCGAGGGCGGCGTAGCGCTCGCATACCGCACGAACGTAGCCGAGGAAGCGCGGCGTATCGTGGAGGTAGTCGGGCTTGCCGTCGCGGTACTGCAGGCGCGCGAATATGCCGAGCACCTTCAGGTGGCGCTGCAGCCCCATCCATTCGAGGTCCCGGTAGAAGGCGCCGAAGTCCGCATCGACGGGCAGTCCGGCGCGGCGCGCATTCTCCCAGTAGCGGACGGTCCAGTCGAGCACCCGCTCCTCGGGCCAGCTCACGAACGCGTCACGAAAGAGCGATGTGACGTCGTAGCTGATCGGCCCGAATACGGCGTCCTGGAAATCCAGGATTCCGGGGTTCGGATCGCTCACCATCAGGTTGCGCGGCATGTAGTCGCGGTGCACGAATACCTGCGGCTGCGCGAGATTGCTGGCGAGGATCGAACGGAACGTGGACTCGAGCGCCTGCCGCTGCGGGTCCGTGAGCGTGACGCCGAGATGGCGGGCGACATACCAGTCCGGGAAGAGGTCGAGCTCGCGGCGGAGCAGCGCCTCGTCGTACGCGGGCAACGCGCCGGGCCGGCTCGCAAGCTGCCACTTGACCAGGGCGTCGATCGCGTCCGCGAACAGCGCGTCCGCGCTCGACTCGTCGAGCGCCGCGAGATAGGTGGTCGATCCGAGGTCGCTCAGCAACAGAAACCCTCGCTCGAGGTCCTGCGCGAGGACTCGGGGCGCGTTGAGACCCGCTTCTTCGAGGAGGGCGGCGACGTGTATAAACGGCCGACAGTCCTCCTGCTGGGGCGGTGCGTCCATCGCGATGACGCTCGGCAGCGGGCCTTCCGCAAGATGGACGCGAAAGTAGCGCCGAAAGCTCGCGTCGGCAGAAGCGGGCGTCAGATGGAAGCTGCCGGTCCGGTAATGGCGCGCCAGCCATTGCTCGAGTTCCTGAAGCCGCTCCATCGATTCGTTGCCTGGTCGCGTGAATTGTGCGATTTTAGCAAGTAAAAAACGACACCCAATCCCATGCAACCCAGTCGCCGCCATGGTGCGGCGGTGGCGGTTCTCGCTCTTGTCCTATGTGGCAACGCCGCTGCCCAGGGACAGGGGCTGAGGCTGCACCGCACGCCGCCCTCGCAGCCTCCCGCGCCGGGCGAGGAGATTCCGGCGTTCGTGGTCGCCGACCGAATAGAAGGGGTCGCCGGAGTGGAAGTCGAGGCGATCGGGAACGCGGAGTTGCGCAAGGGTGCGACCACGCTCTTCGCGGACCGCATCCGGTACGTGAACGAGTTCGACGAGGCCGAGGCCGTGGGCAACGTGCGCCTGCGCATGGGCGAGGACGAGCTGCGCGGCCCGCGGCTGCGGCTGCGCGTCTCGGACAACGCCGGGGTGATCGACGATCTCACGTTCTCGCTCGCGCCCCGCCAGCTGGGCGCGAGCGGGCGCGCGGCCGCCCCGACCGGAAGCCGTGGCACGGCCAAAGTGGCGCGATTCGATGGCCAGGACCACGTGCGCGTCAGCGACACGACTTTCACGACGTGCAAGCCGGGTCAGGATGACTGGGAGCTCGCGGCCGAAGAGCTCGATCTCGACCTCGGGCGCGAGGTTGGCACCGCGCGCAGCGCCCGCCTGACTTTCCTGGGCTTGACGACGCCCGAGCTGCCGGACTTCGAATTCCCGCTCAACAACCGGCGCAAGAGCGGCTTTCTGCCGCCGAGCGGCGGCGTCAGCAACGCGCGCGGATGGGAGGTGCTCGCGCCGTATTACTTCAATCTCGCCCCGAACTACGACGCGACGATCGCGCCCCGGTACATGCAGCGGCGCGGCCTGCAGGTCCTCTCGCAGTTCCGCTACCTCCTCCCGACTTCCAGGGGCGAGGCGCGCCTCGAGTATCTGCCCTATGACAAGCAGCTCAAGACGGACCGCTGGGGCGTATCGCTGCTGGACAACTCCCAGTTCCGCGGAAACTGGACGACCAACATCAATTACACGCGGGTATCGGACAACAACTACTTCCGCGAGCTCTCCGGGCGGCTCGCCACGGCGACGCAGCTCTACCTTCCGCAGGAGGGTTCGATCAGCTACGGCGCGGGCTGGTGGGGCTCGACACTGCGCGCGCAGAAGTTCCAGACGCTGCAGGATCCCGACAATCCTGCGCCGGTTCCCTACAATCGCCTCCCGCAGCTCACGGCGACCGCGCTGCGGACCGTGGGACAGGGTTTCGATCTCGGTGTGAGCGGCGAGGCGGTCGCGTTCGACCGGTCCATCGGGGTCACCGGGCAACGCGGCATCGTCTATCCCTCTGTCGCGCGGCCGTTCGTCAGGCCCTATGGGTACATCACGCCCAAGCTCGGCGTGTCGGCAACTTATTACAATCTGGGCAACGTTCCCGCGGGCTCGCCGGCCAACCCGACGCGGGTGCTCCCGATCGGATCGATCGACTCGGGCCTCTACTTCGATCGCGACGCGCAGTGGTTCGGCCAGGACTTCGTCCACACGCTCGAGCCGCGCGTCTACTACCTGTGGGTGCCGTTTCGCAACCAGGACAACATCCCGCTCTTCGACACGTCCGTGCCGGATTTCAACGCGGCGCAACTCTTCTCCGAGAATTTCTATGTCGGCGGGGACCGGATCAGCAACGCGAATCAGGTCACGCTCGCGGCCACTTCGCGGCTGATCCGACCCGACAACGGGCAGGAGGCGGTGCGCGCGTTCGTCGGCCAGCGCTTCTATTTCGAGAACCAGAAGGTCCAGCTCGATCCGCAGACGCCGCTGCGCACTGCGAACACGTCGCCGATTCTCGGGAGCCTGGGGGGGCAGATCGCGCCGAACTGGCGGGGAGAGGTTGCGGCGCAGTACGCGTGGTCCAACGCACAGCTCGAGCGGTTCAGCATCGGTGCGCGCTACTCGCCGGATTTCGCGAAGGTGCTGAATGCCGCCTACCGCTACGCGCGTCAGACCGCGAACCAGCCGGAGATCCGGCAGGTGGACGTGTCGGCGCAATGGCCGCTCGGGCAGGGCATCTACGCGCTGGCGCGCGTCAACTACGACATCGCCGGCAGCCAGTTCGTCGAGACCCTGGGCGGGATCGAATATAATGCGGGCTGCTGGATCGTTCGCGGAGTCGTCCAGAGTTTCGTGACGTCATCGACTCAGCGGACTTACGAGTTTTTCATCCAGCTCGAGCTGAATGGTGTGGCGCGGATCGGCACCAGCCCGCTCGAGGCGCTGCGCCGCAACATCCCGGGCTACTCGCGTACGAATGCGCCAGCGTCACGCACTGAACCAGACGCTTTCCAGAGCGGCGATCCCGACGCATCGCCCTTTGGCCACTATCACTGAGTTGTTCGCGTATCGAAACATGAAGCTTGTCCCGCTCATCGCGCTGCTCTTCGCTTGCGGGCTTTCGTTCGCGCAGTCGGATTCCGGGCCGCGCAGCCGTCCGCGCATCGAGCTCGCCGATCGGATCGTGGCAGTGGTGAACAACGAGGTCATCACCCATCGGGAGCTGGAGCAGCACGTCGCCCGTATCGTGGCGCAGCTTCGCGCCCAGGGTGCGCCGCTCCCGAGCCCGGAAGTGCTGGCGCGGCAGGTGTTGGAGCGCATGATTTCCGATCGGGTCCAGCTCCAGTTCGCCAAGGAAAGCGGTGTAACCGTGGAGGAGCTGGAGCTCGACCGGGCGATCGAAGGAATCGCGGCCCAGAATAAGCTCTCGCCCAGCGAATTTCGGCGTGCCGTGGAGCGCGAGGGATTCGGCTGGGAAGCGTTCCGCGACAACATCCGGAACGAAATGCTGCTCTCCCGGCTCCGCGAGCGCGAGGTCGATCGGAAGATCGTGATCTCGGACGCCGAGGTCGAGGCTTTCCTGGAATCGAGTGAAGCGAGCACGGACGCGGGCCAGGAGTACTCGCTGTCTCACATTCTGGTGCGCGTGCCCGAGCAAGCCAGTCCGGCGCAGATCGACGAGCACCGCAAACGAGCCGAGGATGCGCTCACGCAATTGCGTTCCGGGGCCGATTTCCGGCAGGTTGCGGTGAGCTTTTCCGACGCGGCGGACGCCCTGCAGGGCGGGAACATGGGTTGGCGATCCGCCGAGCGACTCCCCGAGCTTTTCGTCGAGTCGGTCGTCAATCTCAAGCCGGGAGACTTCACGCCGGTGCTGAGGAGCCCGGCCGGCTTTCACGTCCTGCGCCTGAACGACCGGCGGGGGGGTGCCGCCGCCCCGAAGCAAGTGCGACAGACGCACGCGCGGCATATCCTCGTGCGGACGAACGAGCTGGTCTCGGAAGGCGACGCGTTGCGCAAGCTCAACATCCTGCGCGAGCGCATCCGGCAAGGCGCCGACTTCGCGGAGCTGGCGCGGCTGAACTCGGACGATGCGTCGTCAGCGCGCGGCGGCGATCTCGGCTGGATCCTGCCGGGCGACACCGTTCCGCCGTTCGAGCAGGCGATGAACGCTCTGAAGGTGGGTGAGTTGAGCACGCCCGTGCGCACGCCATTTGGCTTTCACCTCATCGAGGTGCTGGATCGTCGCACTGCAGACGTGACGGCCGACCGCAAGCGACTGGAGGCGCGGCGCGTGCTCGGTGCCCGACGCGCCGACGAAGCCTACGAGGAGTGGGTGCGGCAGCTGCGCGACCGCGCATACGTCGAGTATCGGGCCGAAGAAAGCTGACGCTCCGCGAGTGGTGCCCGATCCCACTTCGGATCGGTTGCCGGGCCGGGGCACACGGCGCAGCCTTCCATGTCTCGCTTCGAGCCACGCCGGACCCGCAGACCACCATGCGTCACGTTCCCCGGAAGCGCTACGGCCAGCACTTTCTCGTCGACCCCGCGATAGTCGCGCGCATCATTGCGGCCATCGCACCGGCGCCCGGCGAGATCTTGGTCGAGATCGGTCCCGGACATGGAGCGCTGACCGGACCGCTTGCCGCGCGCTCCGCCCGATTGCATTTGATCGAGATCGATCGCGATCTCGCCGCCGCGCTGGCCGAGCGCTGCGACGCCGACCGGGTCAGCGTGCACGTCGGCGATGCGCTCGAGTTCGACTACGACAGCCTCCCGTCGCCTTTCCGCCTGGTCGGCAATCTTCCCTACAACATCTCCACGCCACTGCTGTTCAGGCTTGCGGCGTACGCTGACCGGATCCGCGATGCGCACTTCATGCTTCAGCGCGAGGTGGTCGAGCGCATGGTGGCCGGACCGTCGACGCCTGCGTACGGTCGGCTTTCGGTGATGATCCAGTACCGTTTCGCGATCGAGAAGGTGTTCGGGGTCCCGCCCGGCGCGTTCCGGCCGGCGCCGAAGGTCGATTCAGCGGTCGTGCGAATGGTGCCGAGGCCGGCGTCGGCGCTCACCGCGGTGAAGGAGCGCGTGTTGCGCGACGTCGTGACTGCCGCATTCACCAAGCGCCGCAAGACGCTGCGCAACGCGCTTGCGGGAATTGCCGACGCGGGCGCGCTATCCGGCCTGGGCATCGATCCGGGGGTGCGCCCCGAGAACCTCGCGGTCAGCGATTATGTCGCGATCGCGAACCTCGTCGCCGTCCGGTAAGCAAGCCGGTCGCGGTCGGATGCCGCTGCGGCCACCGGCAACGCGCGCCAGCGTCAATCGCGCTCGATGAGCTCGATCTTGTAGCCGTCGGGATCCTCGACGAACGCGATGACGGTTGTCCCGCCCTTGACCGGACCGGCATCACGCGTGACTTTTCCGCCGCGCTTCTTGACTTCCGCGCACGCTTTGGCCGCGTCGTCCACTGCAACGGCGATGTGTCCGTAGGCCGAGCCCAGATCGTACTTGTCCACGCCGTAGTTGTAGGTGAGCTCGAGGACCGAAGCCCGGTCCTCCTCGTCGTATCCGACGAACGCGAGCGTGTACTTCTGGTCCGGGCGGTCCGAGGTGCGCAGCAGCTTCATAGCGAGCACTTCGGTGTAGAACTTGACCGAGCGATCGAGGTCGCCGACTCGCAGCATGGTGTGCAGGATTCGCATGGCTGTCAGAGCTCCGGAAGGGAGTGGGAAAGCGCGCGCAACTCGCCGCGAGTCGCCCGGTAATCGGGGCAGATGCTCTCGACCGCGCGCCAGAAGCGGGCCGAATGGTTCATGTGGCGAAGATGCGCAAGCTCGTGCGCCACGACGTAATCGATCAGCGCGATGCGCAAGTGTATCAGCCGCCAGGAGAGGCGCACGCCGCCGTCAGTGGAGCAGGAGCCCCACTGAGTGCGCGCGTTCGAAAGCGAAAGGCGGCGCACCCCGACGTCCATGCGCGGCGCGAGCGCCGCGACGCGTTCGCCGAAGAGCGCGAGCGCGTGCGCCCGCAGCCAGCCGAGCGCCGACTCGCGCAGCGTGCCCGAGGCGATTTCGAGCTCGAGCCGGTCTCCGGCGAGGCGCGTTGGCTCGCCGACCGGCGCGGTGAACACGCCGACCTCCGAGCCGAGGTAGGGCAGGCGCGCGCCTTCGCGCCAGACAAACCGTGGGCGCGCATTGGCCCGTGCCTCGTGGAGCTTGCGCAACACCCACGCCTGCTTCTCCCGGATGAATGCCTCCACCTCCGCCAGGGTGACCCAACGCGGCGCGGACGCCTGCAGTCCGTCCTCGTCGATCGCGATGCCGATGGTGCGGCGTCGCGCGCGCCGGAACGAGTAAGAGACAATGCGATCGCCGAGATGAATGCTGCGCATCCGGCCCGATGCCCGAGCCGGCGGTTCAACCTTGAACGGCAGTTCGAGCTGCATGGGGTGCATCCACGGGGTGCGCGGGCGTCAGCGATGCCATCTGCCCCTCGATCCAGTCTTCGACTCTGCGCATCACCTCCTCCGCGGTCAATCCCTTGGTCTCGATCGGCTCTCCGATCACCACGGTGACCTTGCCCGGGAACTTCCGGAACGAATTGCGCGGCCAGACCAGCCCGGCGTTGTGTGCGACTGGAAGCACGCGGGCGCCGTTCTGGACCGCCAGGATTCCTCCGCCCGGCTTGTATGTGCCGCGGCGCCCCACCGGGATGCGCGTGCCTTCCGGGTAGACCATGATCGAGAATCCCTGGGCGAGACGCTCGCCGCCCAGCTCGATCATGCGGCGCATCGCGACCTTCCCTTTCGCGCGGTTGATCGCGACCGGGCTCATCAGCGCGAGGCCCCAGCCCAGGAACGGAAGCCAGAGCAGCTCGCGCTTCAGCACATAGACGTGGGGCGGAAAAATCGAGGTGTACGCGATCGTTTCCCACGCCGACTGGTGCTTGGAGAGAATCACGGTTGGCGTGCGCGGGATGTTGTCGCGGCCGATCACCTCGTACTCAATGCCGAGGAGATGCCGCGCGAGCCAGAGCGCAAACCGCGGCCAGCCGGCGATCACCTGCCAGCGCACGATCCGGGGAAGCGGGAACGTCGCGAGCACGAGCCCGAAATACGGGATGACCACGACGACCAGGATGACCAGATACAGGGCGGAGCGCAGCAAGATCATGGACAGAGCGCCTGCGCAACGGCGGTGAGGTCGGAATACACCAGCGTGTCCTCGGGCATGCCGCCCGACTCCTGGGTCTCCGCGCCCTTTCCGGTAAGCACCAGGATCGGCTGCGCGCCCACCGCCGCCGCCGCCTGAAGATCGCGCAGGCTGTCCCCGACGGCCGGCACGCCGTTCAACGGCGTGTTGAAGCGCTCGCCGATCTCGAGCAGCATCCCGGGGGCCGGCTTGCGGAACTTGGAGCTCGATTCGGCAATGTCCGGGCAATAGAAGACCGCCTCGATCCGCCCGCCCGCCTGGCTCACGGCCTTGATCATCTTGCTGTTGATCGCGTTCAGCGTCGCCATGTCGAAGAGCCCGCGGCCGATTCCCGACTGGTTGGTGGCGACGACCGCGCGGTAGCCGCCGTGCGTGAGCCGCGCGATCGCCTCGAGCGATCCGTCGATCGGCCGCCACTCGTCAGGGCTCTTGATGTACTGCGCGCTGTCGTGATTGATCACGCCGTCGCGGTCGAGAATGATGAGCTTCATGCGAGGAGAATTATCCTACGCCGCAAGCTTCGAGATGTCGGCGACCTGGTTCATCAGCGTGTCGAGCTGCGCCAGCAGTGCGAGACGATTGTCGCGCAGCGCCGCATCCTCCGCCATCACCAGCACCTCGTCGAAGAACCGGTCCACGTCGGCACGCGCGCCTGCGAGCAGCTTCAGGGCGTCGGCATAGGCCTGGCGCTCGACGTCCGCGCGCGTGGCCGGCGCCAGCCGTTGCACGGCCGCGAACAGCGCGCGCTCGGCCGCATCGCGCAGCAGGCCCGCATCGGGCTGCGGCTGCACCGCCCCGGCCTTCCTGAGGATATTGCGGATGCGCTTGTTCGCGGCCGCGAGGCTTTCGGCCTCGGGAAGCTTGCGAAACGCGCGTACCGCCTCGAGGCGTGGAACGACCCGGTCGATCCGCGTCGGTCGCTGACCGACAACGGATTCGATCTCGTCCGCCGCGAAGCCTCGATCGCGCAGGTAGGGGCGCAGGCGGTCCAGCATGAAATCGTGCAGCCGCTCGACGGTGTCGCCGGCGAGCTTCGTTGCACCGTAGCCCACACGCGCCAGGCCCAGGAGCTCGACGCAGTCGAGCGGCAACGCGTGCTCGGCCAGGATGCGCAGCACGCCGAGCGCGGCACGGCGCAATCCGAAGGGATCCTTGTCGCCGGTCGGCACGAGATCGATGCCCCAGATGCCGGCCAGCGTGTCGAGCTTGTCGGCGAGCGCGACGGCGTCTCCGATCCGGTCACCGGGCAGCTCGTCGCCGGCGAATCGGGGGCGATAGTGCGCCTCGATCGCGCGCGCGACGGCTTCCGGCTCGCCGGCGTGGCGCGCGTAATGCATCCCCATCACGCCCTGCAGCTCGGGAAACTCACCGACCATCCCCGTGAGCAGGTCGGCTTTTGCAAGACGTGCTGCGCGCCGGGCGAGCGCCGGGTCCGCGCCGAGCCCATCGGCAATAGCACCGGCCAAGCGCTCGATCCGCTCGACCCGATCGAGCTGGCTGCCCAGCCGGTTGTGGTACACGACGGCCGCGAGCTGCGGGACGAGCTGCTCGAGGGGCCGGCGCCGATCCTGGTCGAAGAAGAACTTGGCGTCCGCCAGCCGCGCGCGCAGCACACGCTCGTTGCCGTGAATGATCTGGCCAGGATGCTCGGTGCGCATATTGGAGACGAGCAGAAACCGGTTGAGCAACCTGCCCTGACCGTCGATCAGCGGGAAATACTTTTGGTTCTGGCGCATGGTGAGCATGAGGCACTCCTGGGGCACCTCCAGGAACGCCTTCTCGAAATGGGCCGCGTGGACCACCGGCCACTCCACCAGCGCCGTCACCTCGTCGATCAGCGCGTCATCGGCTGCAGGGTGTGCGCCGCCAGCGCCCTCGCGCAGCAGCGCCTCGATGCGCGTGCGGCGCCCCGCGAAACTGGCGATCACGCGCCCCTTCTCCTCCAGGTCGCGCGCGTAATCGGCGGCGTGGCGCAGCTCGATGTCCCCCTCCGAGAGGAACCGATGGCCGCGCGTCACGCGGCCGCTCGAGAGGCCGAGCACGGTCCCGGGAACGACGCGATCGCCGTGCAGCATCACCAGCGCGTGCACGGGGCGCACGAACTCCGCGTCGCCCGCGCCCCAGCGCATGAGCTTTGGCACCGGCAGCCGGCGCAGCGCCTCGGCAACATGCGGCGCGAGTGCGTCGTCGATCTTGCCGCCAGTCACGACGGACTGGTGCGCGAACTGCTCGCCCTTCTGGCCCGCCACGCGCGTGAGGGATTCGACTCCGACGCCCTGCTTCTTTGCGAAGCCCAGCAGCGCAGGCGTTGGTCGACCTTCCTTGTCGAGCCCCGCGCCGACCGCCGGCCCGAGCACCGTGCGCGCCTGGTCCGGTGCCTGCGCGGCCACCTGGTCGATGAGCACGCTCAGTCGGCGCGGCGTGGCGAACGCGGAGAACGCTGCGTCCTGCGGCGTGAACCCGTCCGCGCGCAGCATTCCGACGAGCGCGTCGGCAAACGCATCGCCGAGGGATCGTAGCGCCTTCGGCGGTAGCTCCTCGGTGAGAAGCTCGACGAGGAGCGGCGTGGCGCTCATTGTGCGTTCTTCAGCATCGGAAAGCCGAGCGCCTCGCGCGACGCGAGGTACGCTTGCGCCACCTGGCGCGCGAGAGCACGCACGCGCCCGATGTAGCTCGCGCGTTCGGTGGTCGAGATTGCTCCGCGCGCGTCGAGCAGGTTGAAGGTGTGCGAGCACTTCATGACCATCTCGTAGCCGGGCAGCGGCAGCCCGGCATCGAGGAGCCGCTTCGCCTCGGACTCGAATTCGCCGAAGAGCCGCAGTAGCCAGGGCGCGTTCGATTCCTCGAAGTTGTACCTGGACTGCTCGACCTCGTTCTGGTGATAGACGTCGCCATAGGTGATGCCGGGCGTCCACACCAGGTCGAAGACGTTCTCGACCCCCTGCAGATACATCGCGAGTCGCTCGAGGCCGTAGGTGATCTCGCCCAGCACCGGCTGGCACGGCACGCTGCCGACTTCCTGGAAGTAGGTGAACTGGGTCACCTCCATGCCGTCCAGCCACACTTCCCAGCCGAGGCCCCACGCGCCGAGCGTCGGCGACTCCCAGTCGTCCTCGACGAACCGGATGTCGTGCGCGGAAGTGTCGATTCCCAGCGCGCGCAGGCTGTCGAGGTAGAGATCCTGGATGTCGTCCGGCGACGGCTTGAGCACGACCTGGTACTGGTAGTAGTGCTGCAGCCGGTTGGGGTTGTCGCCATAGCGCCCGTCCTTCGGGCGGCGGGAAGGCTGCACGTACGCCGCGCTCCAGGGCTCCGGTCCGATCGCGCGCAAGAACGTCGCGGTGTGAAACGTTCCCGCGCCGACTTCGAGATCGTAGGGCTGCAGCAGCACGCACCCCCGCCGGCTCCAGAATGTCTGGAGCGCGAGGATGATGTCCTGGAATGTCTGCATGCGCGCGGGTGATCGAAACAGCCCGCAATTCTACAGGCTCGACCTCGTGCGACAAATCGCGCGCCATGGTGGCGTCCGCGTGTCACGGTCGTCTGATCCGAACAGGTGCGTGGTGGCGGGTCAGCGGCCATGCCCGTCCGGCGCCTGAGGCCGCAAACGCCCTCCTGCGGGGACCCGGTTTGCGGCGGGCAGTCAACACACGACTACCCGCGCACAAACCAC
>JBFJOO010000038.1:0-36070 GCA_041617635.1 Burkholderiales bacterium
ACCTTCGGGTTTCTCCGAAGG
Organism: Burkholderiales bacterium; assembly: GCA_041617635.1. Taxonomy (GTDB): domain Bacteria; phylum Pseudomonadota; class Gammaproteobacteria; order Burkholderiales; family SG8-39; genus JAABRB01. The sequence goes on from JBFJOO010000038.1 coordinate 22, forward strand.
AGGAAACCAGCCGGTTTCCTCCTGTTCGCAACCTTCCGCTCTTGTCATAAAGAAAAACGGCCGCGGCTGTGCCCGCGGCCGTTGAACTTAGTACTGGTTTGTTCGACTGCTTTTTCTCGCGTCGGGCTCGGCTCGTGGAGCCAAGTGCTGCAACGGAGAAACCGAGGCCGGAAGATCCCTCGCTCAGCCTCCGCGCTTGTCCACCGTGCTGGAGGTGCTGGCGGTGCTGGAACCCTTCGTCCCGGTCATCTTGTCCAGACCCGAGCTGTAGCAAGCCAACGCGGCGCTGCTCGACATCGCGAACACAATGGCGGCAGCGAAGCTCAGCAATCGACTAGACATCGGATCACCTCCTTTCCACAGACCCGGCACATGCCGTGCCGCAAAGATAGCAGACCCGCTCGACCGCGACAAACGGGGGCGTCGGCCGGCACCCCGATAGCGCCCCTGCGGCGAGAAAACGCTCACATTCGCGCCGCCACGCTGCGGCGCGGCAAGGCGCGAATTCACCCCACCTGCGCACGGATCGTGCTACATTCCCCCCTGCAGGATATTCAAGCAGTGAGTACGCAGTGCCATTACCGTCCATACCGCCGCGTCAGCGGCGTTTCCGGTTTCACTCCCCTCCCTTGATCTTCGTGCCCGGCCGCCGTGGCCCGGTTACGCCTCGGCTATCTCAATCATCGATTCAAGGAAAGGAAGCTCGATGGCAACCGGTACGGTGAAATGGTTCAGCGAGGAAAAGGGCTACGGGTTCATCACGCCTGATGGCGGCGGCAAGGATCTCTTTGCGCATCACACCGCAATCCAGATGGCCGGATTCAAGACCCTCAAGGAAGGCCAGAAAGTGGAGTTCGAAGTGCGCGAAGGCCAGAAAGGCCCGCAGGCGGGCAACGTCAAGCCGCTCTGAGTCACTGGAATTTCTGCTGCAAGAATCCCCGCTGACGCGGGGATTTTTTTGGGTGTCGGGGCGGCAACGTGGCCTTCTCTCAGAAGCAATACCCGTAGGTCACGAACAGGAGGAAACCGGCCGGTTTCCTCAAGAACGAGAACCGGTAGGTCGCGAACAGGAGGAAACCGGCCGGTTTCCTCCCGTTACCCTCCTTCCCGCTGAGAGTGGCGCGGTGCGGCGCGGAGCACGGCGCGCTGGGCTGCGTTAGCATCGGAGCGTCCACAACAAGCTGGCGCGGCGCCGGTGTTCGCCGGCGTGCCGTGAAATCCGCATATATGACATCGGGCGCATATTCCCCAATCGAGAGCTATGCGGCGATCGGCGACTGCCACGGCTGCGCGCTGGTGGGGCGCGACGGCAACATCGAGTGGTGCGCGCTGAGGCGCTTCGACGCGCCCCCCGTCTTCCTGAGCGTGCTCGACGCGGAACGCGGCGGCCAGTGGTCGATTCGTCCCGTCGGCGAATATCAGGCCGCCCGCCGCTACCTTCCCGATACGAACATCCTGCGCACGGTATTCACCACACCCGCAGGCGAGGTTGCGCTGACCGATTTCATGCCGGTGGGACGCCGTCTCGCTGCGAGCGCACACGATTACGTGTCGCTCAACGCCCCGGGATGGGTGGTGCGCCGCCTCACCGGATTGCGCGGATCGGTAAAGCTCGAATTTCACTATCGACCCTCGGTGGACTATGCGCGCGCCCGGCCGGTCTTGCGGTTCGAGGACGGTGCCATCCGCGGTGACGGCGTGCCTGCGCTGTTCGGCGCGGCCGAATGCGCGATCAACGGCGATGCGGCCACAGCAACGCTCTCGATCGCCGCCGGCGCGACCCGCGATTTCGTGCTCGCCGCGAACACCGAGGCGGAGCGACCACCCACCGCGCGCGTCGACGAGTTCCTCGCGGCCACCCAGGCGTTCTGGTCCGAATGGATCGGCTACACCCGCTATCGGGGACGCTATCCCGATATCGTCCGCCGCAGCGCGCTCGCGCTGAAACTGATGACATACGCCCCAACCGGCGCGATCGTCGCCGCGCTGACCACGTCGCTGCCCGAGGGCATCGGCGGCGAGCGGAACTGGGACTACCGATTCTGCTGGCTGCGCGATTCCGGTTTCGCGCTGTACGCGCTGTCCGCGCTCGGCTATGCCGGAGAGGCGAGCCGCTTCCAGGAATTCCTCATCGACTGCTGCCGCCAGACGCTGCCGAACATCCACATCATGTACGGCATCCGCGGCGAGGTGGAGCTCGAGGAGGAGACGCTCGGGCATCTCGACGGCTACGCGGGCAGCCGGCCGGTGCGCACGGGCAACGGTGCGTACACCCAGCGGCAGATCGACGTGTACGGCGAGATCCTCGACCTCGCGCTCGTCTACGAGCAGCTCGCGGGCGACCTGGGCGAGGGCTACCGGCGCTTGCTCGCAACCTTCGCGACGTTCGTCGCGCGCCATTGGGAAGAGCCGGACCAGGGGCTCTGGGAAATGCGCGGCCCCCCACGGCACCACGTGCACGGCAAGCTGATGAGCTGGGTGACGCTCGACCGGGCCGCGCGCCTCCTGCCGGAATCCGGGCGCTGGGCCGCCGAGGCCGAGAAGGTCCGCGCGGCGATACTCAGCGAGGGCATCGATCCGCGGGGCCGTTTTCTGCGCCAGGCATTCGACGGCGGAGTGGACGCGGCCGTGCTGCTCGCGCCGATGCTGGGTTTCCCGCTCGACGACGACGTTCTGGCAAACACGATCAAGATGGTGGAGGAGCGTCTCGCCCGGGGCGAGTACCTGCTGCGCTACGACGGTCAGGACGGTCTGGAAGGCGACGAGGGCGCGTTTCTCGCCTGCAGCTTCTGGCTCATCGACGCCAAGCTCGCGCTCGGCCAGGTCGACGAGGCGCGCACGCACTTCGAAAAACTCATCGCGCGCGCCAATGACGTCGGCCTGTTCGCGGAGGAGATCGATCCGGACAGCGGAGCGTTTCTGGGCAACTTCCCCCAGGCATTCACCCATCTTGCGCTGATCGGCACCGCCGTGAACCTGGATCTAGCGGAACGCCACGGCGCGCTTGCCGCGCGCGACTCGCATGCCGCGCGCGCGCGCCGCGCGGTCGGAGCGACGTTCGGATGGCGCGGCGTGCTGGCCGCCACCATGCACCACGGTCGCATCGGCAGATTGACATCGTCCGGCGCGTCGCGGCTGGCGTGGCCGTGACGCACGCGGCGCGCGCGCCCTACCCGCCCGCAACCGTCCATCGCTCCCCGGCAACCTGACGCGCGCGCCTCTCACGCTCCAGCTTGAGCAGATGCGCGAGGAGCGACCGGGCAGCGATGGCGTGCCGGCCCGGCGGCACATCTTCGTACACCGTCGGGACGAGCTCCTCCACCGTGACCGTGCCCGCGGCACGCAGCGCGTGCAGCACCTTGTTCTCGCGATCGCGCCGATGTAGCACGAGCCGCTCGACGACCTCGGGCAGCTTGTCCATGAGAAACCCGTGGCCTGGTGCAATGTAGGCCACATCCTCGGCAAGCAGCGCCTCCAGGGACGCAAAGTACGCGGTCATGTCACCGTCGGGCGGATTGATGATGACCGTCGAGCCCTGCATGATGTGATCGCCGGTGAAGAGAAGCCTTTCCTCTTCCAGGAGGAAGCAGAGCTGGTTCGAGGCGTGGCCCGGTGTGTGCAGCACTTTGAGCGTGCTACCCGCCACCGCGATGCGCGCGCCGTGCGCGGGACGCGTGTCCGGCTGGAAGGTGGCATCCTGGCGCTCGGCGTGCAGCGCGAGCATGCCGAAGGTCATCGCGCCGGTGCGGGCTTTGAGCGACCGGGCGGCCGGCGAATGGTCGATGTGGGTGTGGGTGCAGAAAATCCACCGGATCGGGCCGTCGACGGCGGTGAGGATCGCCTCCACGTGGGCATCGATTGCCGGGCCAGGGTCGATCACGGCGATTCCCGTCGCCGCGTCGCCCACCAGGTACGTATTCGTGCCCGGCCCGGTCATCATTCCCGGATTCGGCGCGGTGATGCGCCGCACACGCGGTGACAGGCTCACGACTTCGCCCGGAACGATCTCGCAACTCGCCGTGCCGCGTCCCTCGGGGTCGAGCTTGCCGGCCTCGGCATAGGCATAATCGCCCCAGTAGAGCGTAGTCGGTCCCGCCCGGCTCGTCGCGGCGCGCGGAATCATCGCGGGCATTGCCCGTTCGGCCCGCGCGTAGGTCAGCACCTCGTCGACCATCCGAAACTGCGCAAGAGTCTGGAGCGTCTTGATGGTGGGATAAAGCAGATTCACCGCGCCGCGCGCGTTGCGCGCCAGCGCCTCCTCCGGCGACAGCCACACGTGGTGCAGGAGCTCTGATCCGTCATGCGCGGACTGCTGCCGCGCCGGCGCGCGCGCGACGAAGAAGCGCGTGTCGAAGCGGCGCGGGCGACCCGCCTGCGTGATCCAACGGCTCAGGTAAGCCAGCGCGTCGGTCGCGAGCGTGAGCCGCCGCTCGCGAAGCAGATCCGCGAGCGCGAGCCGGCCCTCGCTGAGCGCCTGGCGCTGCCGCGTGAACTCCGCGCGGCCCGACTCGCCTTCGACCGGCACGAGCTCGCCGGTGGCGTCGTAGGCGAGGAGGAGCCCCGCTTCCTCGCAGCTTTCACGAATAGCCGCGATCCAGTACGCGAGCCCTCCGTGCGGCACGCCGAGCACCCGGCTCGCCTGTGCGTCATCGATGCCGCGCGCGAGCGCCGCGAGCGCCGGATCGTGGTCGGACTCGTCGACGGCACCCCCCGGAAAGACATACGCGCCGCTCGCAAACTCCGCGAGATGCGTGCGGCGCATCATCAGCACCTCGAGGCCGCGCGCGCCGTCGCGCAGGAGCGCGAGCGTCGCTGCCGGGCGAGGAATCACTGGTGTGGTCATGAGGATCGATCTCGATGCCGGGGACGCCGGGCGCGCATCGCGCGCGGAGCGCGACGTTGTTGCCGCAGGTCGCGGTCGACATGATGCACGACGCGCCGCGGACCTGCAGGGCAATCGGGACCCGAAGTCGGCGCACTTCGGCCCACGCCCTATGGCATTATCCCTGCGGGCATCTAGTCCGCTGCCGCCAGGCGAAACCACCGGCGTCCGACGGCGTCAATCGACAGGAGAAGACCGTGCCGCACGCAGCAGAGCTTTTCGTTCCCGCGCCGATCTGAGGTCCCGATGAGCGAGGAGATCCGTTTCACCGTCAACGGCGCGGAACGCGCCATCCGTGCGGCGCAGAACACGCCGCTCGTCTACGTCCTGCGCAACGACCTCGGGCTGAAAGGCACACGCCTCGGCTGCGGCGCGAACCAATGCGGAGCGTGCCACGTCCTGATCGACGGCCAGTCGGTGCCGTCGTGCGACACCCCGCTCTGGGCCGCCGCCGGCAAGAACGTCGTCACGATCGAGGGTCTCGGCACCCCGCAGCGCGCGCATCGGCTGCAACGCGCGTTCATCGCCGAGCAGGCAGGCCAATGCGGCTACTGCCTGTCGGGGATCATGATGTCCGCCGAGGCGCTCTTGGCGCGCACCCCGCAACCGACCGAGGATGAGGTGCGCGCGGCGCTCGATCGGCATCTGTGCCGCTGCGGGACGCACAACCGCATCGTGCGCGCCGTACTGCGCGCCGCGCAGGAGGCCGCATGAGCGCACCGACGAAACCCGCGGGCGACGCGAAGCTGCCCGGCAACCTGCACACCAACCGGCGGCTTTCGCAATGGTTGCGCATCGCCTCCGAAGGGACGGTCACCGTCACCTCCGGAAAAGTCGAGATCGGGCAAGGCATCCTCACCGCGCTCGCGCAGATCGCGGCGGAAGAGCTCGACGTGAATCTCGGTCGCGTTCGGCTCGTGCCGGCCGCGACGCCCACGAGCCCGAACGAGGGCGTGACCTCCGGCAGTCTTTCGATCCAGGACTCGGGCACGGCGCTGCGCCACGCTTGTGCCGAGACGCGCGCGATCTATCTCGCCGAGGCGGCGGCCGAGCTGGGCGCCGACGTGGAATCGCTGCGCATCGAAGACGGCGCGATTTCCGCGCCGAACGGCCGGCAGACGAGCTACTGGGCGCTCGCCGATGACGCGCTGCTCGACCGGGAAGCGACCGGCTCGGTCGCGCCTAAGCCGCCGAGCGCCTACCGAATCGTGGGCCAGTCGACGCAACGCGTCGACCTGCCGGACAAGGTCTTCGGGGTGCCGCGCTTCATCCACGATCTCGTCCTGCCCGACATGCTCTACGGGCAGGTGGTGCGCCCGGCCTCGCGCGCCGCGCGGCTCCTGGAGGTCGACGCAGCGGCGGTGCGCGCCATGCCGGACGTCGTGGACGTGGTGCGCGACGGCAGCTTTCTCGGCGTGCTCGCCGAGCGCGAGGAGGTCGCCGTGAAGGCCGCGCAGACGCTCGCCGCGGGCGCCAAGTGGGAAGAGCGCGAGACACTCCCCGACGTCGCCGACTTGCCGGCGTGGCTGCGGGCCGCGCCGCGCGAGTCCAAGGTGCTCGACGACCGCGTCACCGACGCGCAACCAGCGCGCACGCTGTCGGCCACCTACACGCGGCCCTTCAGCGCGCATGCATCGATCGGTCCTTCGTGCGCGCTCGCCCAATGGAAAGGGGCGCAGTCTGTCACGGTCTGGACGCACAGCCAAGGCGTCTACAACCTGCGCGCCGATCTTGCCCTGGCGCTCGGACTCGCGCCCGAGGCCGTCACCGTCCGGCACGTCGAAGGCGCGGGCTGCTATGGCCATAATCCCGCAGACGACGTCGGTCTCGACGCGGCGCTGCTCGCCCGCGCGGCCGGCGGGCGCCCGGTGCGCGTGCTCTGGTCGCGCGAGGAGGAGCTCGGCTGGGCGCCCTACGGGCCGGCGATGGCGGTCGACGTTTCCGCCGGACTCGATGCAGCGGGCAACGTGGTGCAATGGACGCTCGAGAACTACTCGAACGGCCACAGCACCCGTCCCGGCCGCGCCGACAAGCCGGCGCTGCTCGCGGCCGGGCACCTCGCGCAGCCGTTCGAGATGCCGCTCGCGATCAACCCCCCGATGCCCGCGGGCGGATCCGAGCGCAACGCGGTGCCGCTCTACGAGTTTCCGGGCCGCAAGGTCGTCGCGCACCGCGTGCTCGACATGCCGCTGCGCGCCTCGGCGCTGCGCTCCCTCGGCGCGCTGGCGAACGTGTTCGCGATCGATTCGTTCATGGACGAGCTCGCGCACGCCGCCGGCGCCGATCCCGTGGAGTTCCGCCTGCGCCATCTGGTCGATCCGCGCGGGCGCTCGGTCGTCGAGGCTGCGGCGCGGCGCGCCAACTGGCGTGCGTGGCGCAAGACCGAGGGGCGCGGCCACGGCATCGGCTTCGCGAAGTACAAGAATCTCGGCGCGTACTGTGCGGTCGTCGCGGAGGTCGAGGCCGAACAGGAGATCCGCGTGCGGCGCCTCGTCATCGCGGTCGACGTGGGCCTCGTCATCAACCCGGACGGCGTCGCGAACCAGCTCGAGGGCGGCGCGATCCAGGCGGTGAGCCAGACGCTGAAGGAAGCGGTCCGCTTCGACCGCCAGCGCGTCATCAGCGACACCTGGGAGGAATATCCGATCCTGCGCTTCTCCGAAGCCCCCGAGGTCGTGGTCGAGATCGTGAACCGTCCCAACGAGCGCTCGGTCGGCGCGGGCGAAGGCGCCGCCGGACCGACCGCGGCGGCGATCGGCAACGCGGTGTTCGACGCGCTCGGCGTGCGCATCCGCGACCTGCCCATCACGCCGGAGCGCATCGTGGCGGCGATTGGCTGAGCCTCCGGCTCAATCCCACCCGCCCTCGCCGCCGCGGCGGAGGCGGCCCTCCTCGTCGCGCAGGAGCTGCTCGAGATCGTCGCGGGCCTTGCGGGTGCGCTGGATGAGCTGCTTCTGGTCGTGGCGGACCGGTGCCAGCTGGACCAGCTCCTCCTCGTCGTGACGGCGAAACCACTGGGCGAATCGCCGCGCCGCGTGTGCGCCGACGCCGAGCACGCGTAGCGCGCGCTCGCCCATCTCGACGGCCGAGCCAAAGGTCTCGCGGATCGCCGGCACACCGAGCTCGGCGTACTCGTACGCGTCGGTGCGGTCGTGCGCCCGCGCGAGGACCGCGAGCTGCGGAAAGTGGCGGCGCGCGAGCTTCACCACGGCACGCGCGGTGTCCGGATCGTCCACCGCGACGATCAGCAGCTTCGCGCCCGCGGCACCCGCTTTTTCCAGGAGGTCGAGCCTGGTGACGTTGCCGTAGTACGCCTTCCAGCCGAAGCGACGCACGAGCTCGATCTGGTTCGGATCGTGGTCGATGATCGTGGCGCCGACGCCGCGACCCTGCAGCAATCGCGTGACGACCTGGCCGAACCGCCCGAAGCCGGCCACGATCACCGGATGATGTTCCTCGATCGCGTCGGGCGCGCGCTCCGGCCCGCTCGCGAACCGCGGCAAGACGAATCGCTCGTAGGCGAACAGGACGAGCGGTGTGGTGAGCATCGAAGCCGTCACCACTGCGGTGAGCAGGGCGACGGTTTCCCGCGGGAGGATGTTCTGCGCCCCCGCGGCGCCGAAGACGACGAAAGCGAACTCGCCCGCTTGCGAAAGCAGCAACGCGAACAGGATCGCCTCGCGCCCCCCCAGGCCGAAGAGCCGCGCAAGCGGAAAGAGCAGGGCGACCTTCAGCGCCACCACGCCTAGCGCAAGCCCGACGACGATCTGCGGTGCGCTCGCGAACAGGCCGACGTCCACCGACATTCCGACGGCGATGAAGAACAGCCCCAGGAGCAGTCCCTTGAACGGCTCGATGTCGAGCTCGAGCTCGTGGCGGTATTCCGAGTCCGCGAGCAGCACGCCGGCCAGAAACGTGCCGAGCGCCATCGATAGCCCCACCCAGTGCACGAGCGTGGCGGTGCCCAGCACCAGAAGCAGCGAGAACGCGATGAAGATCTCGCCCAGCCGGGTGTTCGCGATGTATCGCAGCACGGGCCGCAGGAGCGTGTGCCCGACCAAGATCACCGCCGCGACGACGCCGATCGCTTTGCCTGCGGCGAGGAAGTCGAAATCCGCGCCCGTCGCGCCCGGCGCGAGCAGCGCGAGCACCATCAGCAGGGGAATCACCGCGAGATCCTGCGCGAGCAGCACGGCGAACGACGCCTGCCCGGCAGGCGTCGGCAGGAGATTCTTCTCCGCGAGCGTCGCGAGCACGATCGCCGTCGAGGACATTGCAAAACCCATCCCGGCCACGATGCCGACCGTGATGCTCTGACCCAGCCAGTACGCAATGCCCGTAACGGCGAGAATCGTCACGCCGATCTGCGCGCCGCCGAGGCCGAAGACCGGCTTGCGCATGCTCCAGAGCCGGCGCGGATCGAGCTCGAGGCCGACGAGGAAGAGCAGCAGCGCCACGCCGATCTCCGCGAAGTGCAGGATGGCCTCGACGTCGGCAATGAGCTTGAGGCCCCACGGTCCGATGGCGATGCCGGCCACCAGGAAGCCGAGCACCGAGCCGAGGCCGAGGCGCTTGAAGACCGGCACGACGATCACCGCCGCCGCGAGGTAGACGAGCATCTGGGAGAGAAAGCTCGCGTCCATCGTCAGTCCTTCCCGGGGATCGTGTCGAACGGGGCAGGCAGCTCGCCGCGATGGATCGCGTCCAGGAGCGCGCGGTACCGACCGGCCTGCGCCGCGATCGCGCTCTCGTCGAGATCCCGCGCGTCATTGGTGACGAACGGTGGCAGCACCACCATGCCGCAGTAGTGCGCCATCTGCTCGAAGGGGCGCAGCAGCTCCGGAACGGTGAAATGCGCCTTGCCGCCGTGCAGGTACGACTCGGGGTGGCCGCCGGTGCTCACCGCCTGCAGGAAGCGCTTGCCGCGCAGCTTGTCGCCGCCCTTGCCGTAGGCCCAGCCGTTCTCGAGCACGCTGTCTTCCCATTCCTTCACGATCGAAGGCGCGCTGTACCACTGCATCGGATGCTGGAACACGAGGACGTCGTGCTCCAGCAGCAGCCGCTGCTCGCGGCGCACGTCAATGAAGAGATCGGGATAGCAGTCGTAGAGATCGTGCACCGTCACGCCCGGCGCGCCCTCGATCGCGCCGCGCAGCGCGCGGTTGGTGCGCGAGACATCGTGATTGGGATGCGCGTAGAGCACGAGCACGCGAAGCTCGGTCGTCATGGGAGGCCCGATCGAAGGCGAGGAGCGAATCTAACATGCACTGCGCTCTGCGCGACGCGGTAGGATGCAGACCCCATGCCGGGACTGAAGGAGGACACCATGCGGGACGAGCTGTTCGAAAAAGGCGTGCAGATCCGGCGCGAGCTCTTCGGCGCCGAGCTGGGCGAGAAGCACATCAAGGAAGCCACCGATTTCACGCGCGGATTCCAGGACGTCGTCACGCGCTACTGTTTTGCCGAAGTGTGGGGAAACGAGGATCTTCCGCGCCGGCTACGTAGCATCGCGACGCTCTCCATGGTCGTGGCGCTGGGCAAGGCGACCGAGATCAAGATCCACGTGCGAGCCGCGCTCGCGAACGGCGTGACCAAGGAGGAGATCCGCGGGATCATGCTGAATGCGATGATCTACTGCGGTGTGCCCGCTGCGATGGAAGGCATCCGCTGCGCGCGCGAGATGTTCGCCGAGCTGGGCGTCGCCGAATAGCAGGCGGCAGGCAAGAGCCTGTCGTTCCCGCGGACGCGGGAATCCAGGCTGAGCGCGTTCAGGGGCGTTTGGTGGATCCCCGCTTGCGCGGGGATGACTTGATCAGCGACCCCCCAACCGGGATCAGCCCCGGTCAGGCGCTGCCGGTCTTCGGGATGAACTTGAGCGCGACGCCGTTGTTGCACCAGCGCTTGCCGGTCGGCCGCGGGCCGTCGTCGAACACGTGGCCGTGGTGGCCACCGCAGCGCACGCAGTGATACTCGGTGCGCGGCAGGATGATCTTGTAGTCGGTCTTCGTGGCGAAGACGCCCGGGATGGTGGTGAAGAAGCTCGGCCAGCCGGTGTGGCTCTCGTACTTCATCGCCGAGGTGAAGAGCGGCAGGCCGCAGCCCGCGCACGCGAACACGCCCGGCCGCTTCTCGTCGTTGAGCGGGCTGGTGCCGGAGGCCTCGGTGCCTTCCTTGCGGAGCACGTAGTACTGCTTGGCGTCGAGCCGCTTGCGCCATTCCTCATCGGAGAGCTTGAGCGGCTCGCTAGGCAGCGGAATCTGCGCGTTCGCCGCGAGCAGCATCTTCCACTCCTGCTGGAGTGCCTCGATGCCCTTCATGTCGGCGGGCGGCGCGGCGCGGCTGACACTCGGGAGCGCGGCCCAGGCACCGACCGCGAGCAATGCGTTCAGGACTTCACGTCGTTTCATGAGCCTCTCCGTACGGGCCGTTACAGGTCGCAATGATACGGACGGACGGGTGCCGTGGATGCGGCCCCGACTCTCCTCGCTCAGGCGACATCCACGCGATTCTTTAGGACGCCGATCTTCTCGAGCTCGCACTCGATCGTATCTCCCGGACGCAAATAACCCTTCGCCGCGACCAGGGTTTCCGATCCGTCGCCACCTACCCACTTGCCTCCCAGCTCCGGGTCCACCGACCAGGCAGTGCCGCCCGGCGTGCCGGTGATGATGACCATCCCGGGGCGCAGCGTCAGGTTGATCGAGAAGAAGTGGATGAGCTCGGCGCACGACCAGATCATGTTTCCGGTCGAGCTCGACTGGCGGAGCTCGCCGTTGATGCGCGTGCGCAGGCGCAGCTGTTGCGGATCGCCGATCTCGTCCGCGGTGACGATCCACGGTCCCATCGGCGCGGCGGTGTCGAACACCTTGCCGCGGCCGAGCTCGTACCAGTGCGAGCCGTCGGGTTTCTTACGCACCTGCCGATCGCGCGCGGTGACGTCGTTCGCGATGGTGTAGCCGAAGACGTGGTCCAGCGCGCGCTCCACCGGGATGTGGCGCCCGGCGGTGCCGATCACGATCGCGAGCTCGGACTCGGCGTCGAGCTTGCGCGTCAGCACCTCGTCGTACACGATCGCGTCGCCCGGACCGATCACGCAGTCCGCCGTCTTGACGAAGAACTCCGGCTCCTTTCCCGAGATCGGCGCCGCGGCCTTTTCCTTGTTGTGATCGTGGTAGTTGCTGCCGCTGCACAGGATGGTCGAGGGCAGGAGGGGCGCGGCGAGCCGCACGGATGCGAGCGGCTTCCGGGCGGCAGCCGGGGCAGCGGCGATCAGGCGCTGGGCCGCGTGGCGGCCGGCGGCGCCGGCGCGAATGAACGCCAGGGCGCTCGTGAAGAACGCGCGCTCCGCCGCATCCCCCTCAGGCAGCGCAGCCAGCGCATCGATGATCGAGTCGCCCGAGACGAATGCGAGTCGCGGCTCGCCGGCTTGCAAATAAGTGGCTACTTTCACTCGTGTTCTCCGGTGTTCTCCGACGCGGGGCGGGTGGTACGCGGTCCTTTGGTACGATGCTGCGACCCGCCGCGATTGCGGGACCGCTTTATTTCGACCCCCCGGCATGCTATCACTCGTGCAGGCTGGGACGCGACGGGCGGCCGGGCAGGCATCCCGCGGACGACTCGACATCAGCCGGCGGAACAGATCCGAGAACGTGTTCCAACAACCACTGGAGGCAATGCAATGAAGCTCTACTATCACCCGGTATCCACGACCAGCCGCATCGTGTGGCTCACTGCCGAGGAGTGCGGCACGAAATGCGATCTCCAGGCGGTCGACCTCATGACGGGCGAACATATGAAGCCGCCCTACTCCGACATGAACCCGAGCAAGATGGTCCCGATGCTCGAGGACGGCGATTTCCGGCTCACCGAGAGCTCGGCGATCGCGAAGTACCTCGCCGAGAAGGCGAAGTCGCCGGCGTACCCGACCGATCTCAAGGGCCGCGCGCGGGTGAACGAAATGATGGACTGGTTCAACAGCAACATCTACCGGGACCTCGCGTACGGCATGGTGTATCCGCAGATCTTCCCGACCCACCAGCGGCCGAGCGACGAGCTGCAGAAGGGCACGCTCGCCTGGCACAAGGAGCGCACGGAGAACTGGCTGAAGATCCTCGACGAGAAGCTCATCGGGCCCAAGAAGAACTATCTCGTCGGCGACACGATCTCGATCGCCGACTACCAGGGCGCCGAAATCATCGGGCTCGGCGAGATCATCCGCAACAATTACTCGAAGTATCCGAACATCACGCGCTGGATGGGCAAGATGAAAGCGCTGCCGGGCTGGGGGAAAGTGAACGAGGTCTTCTACGGCTTTGCCGGCTCGGTGAAGGACAAGCCGTTCGTGGCGGTTTGAGTAACAGAAGGCGGGTTTGCGAGAGCCCGTCATTCCCGCGAACGCGGGAATCCAGACTGAGCATGTTGGGAGGTTTGCTGGATCCCCGCGGACCCTGCCCCCGAGCGGGGTTATGGGGGCGCGGGGATGACCCTAGCGAGCTTGGTCGAAAAACCGGGCGAACGCGTCCACTGCACGATCGACCTGCGCGGCGCTCACGTCGAGGTGCGTGACGAGCCGCGTGCGCGGTGCGACGAGCGCGAGGATTTCCGCTGCGGCGAGATGCGCGGCGAGCGGTTTCACGCGCTCCGGCGGCACGTGCACGAATACCATGTTGGTCTGCGCGGGCTCGACGCGCAGCGCCGGGATCCTCGCCAGTCCGGCGGCGAGGCGCTCGGCGTTCGCGTGATCCTCCGCGAGCCGTTCGACGTGGTGTTCGAGCGCGTGGAGCCCCGCGGCGGCGAGAAAACCGGCTTGGCGCATCACGCCGCCCAGGATCTTGCGCGCGCGCTTTGCACGGTTGATCAGCTCGCCGCTACCGACCAGTACGGTGCCCGCCGGCGTCCCGAGCCCCTTCGAGAGGCAGACCGAGACCGTGTCGAAGCCATGGCAGAGATCCGCCGCGCGCACGCCCAGCTTCACCGCGGCGTTGAAGATCCGCGCGCCGTCCAGATGGGATGACAGGCCGCGGCGCTTCGCCAGCGCGAGCGCGTCGTCGAAGTAGCCGCGTGCGATCGCCCGCCCGCCGATCGTGTTCTCGAGTGCGAGGAGGCGCGTGCGCGCGAAGTGCGGATCGTCCGGCTTGACCGCGGCCTCCACCTCCGCGAGGTCGAGCGTGCCGTCGGGGCGATTGGCAAGCGGCTGCGGCTGAATGCTGCCGAGCACCGCGCCGCCACCGGCCTCGAAGCGGTAGGTGTGCGCCTCCTGGCCGACGATGTACTCGTCGCCGCGCTGGCAGTGGCTCATCAGCGCAGCGAGGTTCGACTGCGTGCCCGAGGGAAAGAACAGCCCGGCCTCGAATCCGAGCAGCTCCGCGGCATGCGCCTGGAGCCGGTTGACCGTCGGATCGTCGCCGAACACGTCGTCGCCCAGTGCGGCGGCCATCATCGCGGCGCGCATCGCGGCGGTGGGCCGCGTCACCGTGTCGCTGCGCAGGTCAATGATTTTCGGGATTGGCACCTTGCCGGGCCTTGCGTTGAAGGAGGCGCAAGCATATCGCGCCCCAGGCATTTCGCGCGCACGAGCAACGCCCGGGTGCCCAGGGACTTCCCTGCCGCCCCTTGCGCTTCGATGTCAAAGAAGCGTATTAAGGAGACTTACTTTCCGCGCCCGTACGCGTTGCCCTGGCCATTGCCGCCCGCGGCGCTGACGACGCCAGCGCCGCGGCCATGCGACGACGCGCCTGCGGCTGCTGAGTTGCCGTAACCACCTCCGCCTCCAGCGCTGACGACGCCGGCCCCTGCGGACGCGCTTCCGGCGCTCGCACCGGTTGCCGTGACGATACCGTGATTCTTGGTCTTGCCGTAAGCGTTGCCATGGCCGGACCCTGCGTTGCCGCCCATCGCGTTCTGGATGCCGCGGCTCGAATTCGCCGACCCTGCGCTGCCGCTGCCAGCCGCGTTCACAACGCCTTTACCCTTCTCGTTGCCGGTTTGCTTCGCGCTTGGGGTCGTTGCGGTCGAGGCGCCGTCCGCCGCGTTGGTGATGCCGGTACCTGCCGACGTTCCCGATGCCGGAGTCATTGTGACAACCTTCGGGTGCTTCGCGATCGACGAGTTGGCCGACTTCATTCCGCTGATGACCGGCCCGAGCTTCGTGCCCTGGGCTTGCGCGATCTGACCCCAACCCATGCCGTCGGCGCGCATCTGCAGCACGCCCTGGAGCTCGACCGTCTTCGCGTCCGCGCCCTCTCCGACGGTGATCGTGCCGCCGTTCAACGCTGCCTCGATCTGCTGGGGCGTCGGGTTGTCGATTCCGTTCGCCGCGAGTTGTTGCTGTGCGAGCGCCAGCGACTTGAAGACGTTGCCATGCCCCATCGGCTTGGTCGGAGGCATGAAGGTCGTCGACCCGTTCGCGCCCGAGCCGTTGTCCGTGCCGGTAAGCGTGATCTCGGATCCGGTGCGCAGGCCGGTCGCAAGATTCACCGCGTTTTCCCGGGAGCCGGCAAAGTCGGTGAAGGTGTCGGCGGTCTTGCCGATCACATTCGCCTGGCCACGCGAGACAGCCAGGCTGTCCATCTGTGCGGTTTGTGTATCCAGGGCGGTCGTGCTGCCAACGGAGGTCGTGCTCCCAGCGGCGGAATCCGACGTCGATCCGCCCGATGCGGTGGTCTGCGCCGCGGCGCCCGTCGCTATGCCGAGCGCGAGCGCGACGGTCATGGAGAGCGCTGTGAGTCGTGGATTCATCTTGACGCTCCTACGGTCCGAGGATTCACGAGGGCCTTCTCAGTCTGGATGATGATCTCGACCGCGGTCGCGGAATCGACGATGAAGCCGCCGTCCTTGCGGGCCACGGAGCGCATCCGGGTCGTCCTCGGCGTGAGCGACTCGAGCTCGATCTCGATCGAGCGGTCGGCCGCGCTCGCCTTGATCACTTCTCCGTTCTCGAGCTTCTCCACCGATGCGACCTTTATCGCCATGCGGTCTAGTGCGTTGAGGGTGGCCCGCCTCACCGTGGGCAGTGCCTCGGTGAAGGTCTTGTAGCTGATGCCGCCAAGCTGGTGGGCCGCGCCCGCGCCAGCGCCGACACCGAGCATCGTGATGCCGATCGCGGCACACCCCACGAGGGACTGCGCGAGCGTGAGCAAAAGCACGATCGCCATTGAACGTGACATCTCGGCTGACCTGCGGGAATTCGATTTCGACGTGCCATTATAGGGACCGACTGCGCCGTGACGCCTTGGCGAATCGGGTCCGCGACATGCAATAGTTCGCGCCGCATAGCGAACTGCTGCGCTGTCGTTCCAGCCCGACACCCCGGGCGACGTGATCAGGCCAACCAGTGCTTGGAGAGCGGGCCCTTTGGCCCGTACACGGGATCGTACGGGGGCAGCGGGACGCGCGCGACCGCTTCGGCCGCATGCGCGGACCGCGCGACGCTGGCGAGCTTCGCGACATTCATGTCGGCGCTCTGGCCCTCGGGGTACGCGCCGACGATGCCCAGGCTGCCGCGCGATGCGACCTTCTTGTGGCCCACACCCGCGGGCAGCACGATCACGTCGCCGGGCTTAGCCGTGATCGTCACGCCGTCGTCGCCGCCGAACTGCACCGTCACCTCGCCGCTGTACACGCCGAGCGCTTCGTGCGCGGTGGTGTGAAAGTGATGAAAGGGATAGACGCCGTTGCGCCACGCCGCCGGCCAGTGGTTGGCGTCGAACAGCCGCTCGAAAGCGACCGCCGGATCCGGCCCGGAAATCCCGACCGCGGCGGGATACACGAGCAACGGCCACTTCGGATGGTTCGGAATCGCGCCGCTGGGCGCGAGCAGATGCGCGATGACCTCACGCGCGCTCATGAGCGGCCCTTCTCCCGCAGCGCGGCCGCGACGATGTCGTCCCGGCTCACGCCGAAGAACTTCCGCAGGCTGGCGCGCGTGTCGCTGCGCCCGAAGCCGTCGGTGCCGAGCGCGATGTACGATCGCCCGGCCGGAACCCAGGGTCGCACGAGGTCCGCCACCGCGCTCACGTAGTCGCTCGCGGCGATGATCGGTCCTTCCGTTGCGGCGAGACACTGCGCGAGCCAGGGCGGATCCGCCCCGATCGCGCTGCGCGCCTCGCGAACCGCGGCCGATGCCGCGCCGGACGCGAGCATTCCGTCCCAGCGCAGCTCGGTCCAGCTCGTCACGCTCCAGACGTCGGCGGCAAGCTGGTGCTCGCGCTCGAGGATGTCCGCCGCAGCGAGGCACTCGCGCAGGATCGTGCCGGAGCCGAGCAGCTGCATGGCGCCTCGGCCGGCGCCGCGGACGCGATGCATTCCGCGCAGGATGCCCGCTTCCGCGCCAGCGGGGAGCGCCGCATGCGCGTAATTCTCGTTCATCACGGTGACGTAGTAGAAGACGTCTTCCTGCGCCGCCAGCATCCGGCGCGCGCCGTCCTGCAGGATCACCGCGAGCTCGTAGCCGAAGCACGGGTCGTACGCCCGGCAGGTCGCGATCGTGGAGGCCCAGAGCTGGCTCGTCCCGTCCTGGTGCTGCAGCCCCTCGCCCGAGAGCGTCGTGCGGCCGGCCGTTGCGCCCATCAGGAACCCCCGCGCGCGCTGGTCGGCTGCCGCAAAGATGAGATCGGCGACGCGCTGAAATCCGAAGCATGAGTAGAAGATATAGAACGGCAGCATCGGCACGCCGTGCGTGCTGTAGCTCGTCGCGGCTGCGATCCACGAGCTGAGCGCGCCGGCCTCGCTGATCCCCTCCTCGAGGATCTGGCCGTCTTTCGCCTCCTTGTAGTAGAGCAGCTCGTCGCGATCCTCCGGCTCGTAGAGCTGGCCGGCCGACGAGTAGATCGCTACCTGGCGGAAGAGCGTTTGCATGCCGAACGTGCGCGCCTCGTCCGCCACGATCGGCACGATGTGCTTGCCCACGTGCGGGTCGCGCAGAAGCTGCGCGAGCAATTGCACGAAGGCCATCGTGGTGGATTGCTCGCGGTCGTGCGTGCCCTCCAGGATCTTCGCGAACGCATCGAGCGCGGGCACAACGAGCCGCGGCGCTTCCGCGGAGCGTGCGGGCAGATAGCCGCCGAGCGCCTCGCAGCGCCCCTGCAGGTAGCGCATCTCGAGGCTGTCGGGGGCCGGCTTGTAGAGCTTGAGGTCGTGAACGTCCTGGTCTGAGATGGGCACCGCGAACCGGTCGCGAAACGCCGTGAGCGCATCGCTCTCGAGCTTCTTCTGCTGGTGCGAGCCCATCCGTCCCTGGCCCCAATGGCCCATGCCGAAGCCCTTCTTGGTCTGCGCCAGGATCACGGTGGGCTGGCCCTTGTGGTGCGCAGCGGCGTGATAGCCGGCGTAGATCTTGATCGGGTCGTGCCCGCCGCGACGCAGCCGATCGATGTCGTCGTCCGAAAGATGCGCGACGATGGCCTGCAGCTCCGGGTACTTGTTGAAGAAATGCTCGCGATTGAAGCGGCCGTCCGTGGCGGCGTACTTCTGGAATTCTCCGTCCACCGTCTCGTGCAGCCGGCGCAGGATGACGCCGTCCTCGTCGCGCGCGAAGAGCGGGTCCCAGTCGGAGCCCCACAGCACCTTGATCACGTTCCACCCCGCGCCGGCGAAGAGGCCCTCGAGCTCCTGGATGACCGAACCGTTGCCGCGCACCGGTCCGTCCAGGCGCTGCAGGTTGCAGTTCACGACGAAGATCAGGTTGTCGAGGCCCTCGCGAGCGGCGAGCGAGAGGCCGGCCAGCGACTCAGGCTCGTCCATTTCGCCATCGCCGACGAACGCCCACACCTTGCGGCCGTGCGTCGTGAGGATGCCGCGGTCCTCGAGATACCGCATGAACCGCGCCTGGTAGATCGCCTGGATCGCGCCCAGCCCCATCGAGCCGGTCGGAAACTGCCAGAAGCCGGGCATGAGCCATGGATGGCAATAGGATGAGAGACCGCGACCGCCGGTCTCGCGGCGGAAGTTGGCGAGGTGATCTTCCGTGAGGCGCCCCTCGAGAAACGCCCGCGCGTAGACGCCCGGGGCCGCGTGCGGCTGGAAGAACACGAGATCCCCGGACTGACCCGCCCGGAAAAAATGGTTGTAGCCCACCTCGAAGAGATCGGCGATCGACGCGTAGGTCGCGATGTGGCCGCCGAGCTCGGGATGATCGCGGTTCGCCCGCACGACCATCGCGAGCGCATTCCAGCGCACCGCCGCGCTGATGCGATTCTCGACGTCGAGGTTGCCGGGGTACTGCGGCTGATGGGCGAGGCCGATGGTGTTGGCGTAGGGCGTGTTCAGCACCGGCGGCATCGGAACGCGTCGCTGCCGGCCGCGGTCGAGGAGCTTCCGCAAGATGAACGTTGCGCGCTCGGGTCCCTCGGCCGCGACGAGCGCGTCGAACGCTTCCAGCCATTCCTTGGTCTCGTCCGGATCGACGTCGGTCGGCGTGACGCGCGACCAGGCCTGCGGACTGATCGACCAGGCGTTGGGATCGGAGATGTCGGTCATGCTGCTTCCTCCTGCTCCGTTCAGCGCCGCCGTTTCGCCGCGGCGCGTCGCTTCGGCTTCGCCCCCATGCTCGCGGCAATCGCTTTCCGGCGCTTCGCCGGCGGCGTGCGCTTCACCGCCGATCTGCGTTTCGCCGCCCCGATGTTCGCGGCGACGATGTAGCTCGGCGCGCGGTAGATCCAGTCGAGCGCCTGGTTGTGCTCCTGCGGCGTGCGGCCGAGGAAGTTGTCGTTCCGCACGAGCCGCGCGACGCCGTCGGCATGAAACATGTGCCCGAGCATCACCGACGAGAGCTGCACGCGCGCCGTGCGCACGAGCCTGAGCGCCTGGTAGCGCTCGAACGCGACGGCGAAGTCCCCGTCGGTCTCGTCGGCCATCACCGCCAGGCACACCGCATCCTCCATCGCCATGCAGGCGCCCTGCGCCATGTACTGCAGCATGGGGTGCGCCGCATCGCCGAGCAGCGTGACCGTTCCCCGGGTCCAATTCTCCACGGGCGGCCGGTAGCGCAGCATCCAGCGGCGATAGATCTTCGGCACGCGCATGATGCTCATCGGCTTCGCGCAGTTCTTGGCGAAGAGCGGCAGCACCTCCGCGGGGGAAGCCTCCTCGTTGTGACCCGTCATCGTGGGATCGCGCACCACGGTCGCCACGAGGTTGAAGAGCTGCCAGCCGCGCAACGGATAGTGGACGATGTGCGTGTTCGGCGCGGCCCACAGGGTGGCGGCGGGCCAGCGCATGTCCTTCGGCATGTCGTCGATGGTGAGCACCGCGCGGTAGCACATGTGGCCCGAGGCCGGCGGCTCGCCGTCGCCCACGATCTGCTCGCGTACGGCGGAGCGCAGGCCATCCGCCCCCACGAGCGCCGCGGCCGCGATGCGCGCGCCGCCCGCCAGCTCGACCGCGACGCCGTCCGCGTCATTGTGAAAGCGCGTCACCTTGCTGTCGGTGCGCAGCTCGACCAGCCCGCTCGACCGGCAGCCCTCGAGCAGTGCGCCGTGGATGTCGGCCCGATGCGTGACCGCGTACGGATTGCCGAAGTGCCGACGGAATCGTGCATCGATGGGGATATCGATCACCTTCTCGCCCGATACGCCGTCCATCATCAGGATCCGCTCGATGAATACCGCGTCTTTCTTGACGAGCTTGCCGACGCCGAGCGCGTCGAAGACGTGGAACGCGTTCGGCCCGAGCTGGATCCCCGCGCCGAGCTCGCCGAACTCGTGCGCCTGCTCGAGCACGGTGACGCGGAACCCGCGCTGCGCGAGGCCGAGCGCACATGCAAGCCCCCCGATGCCGCCGCCCGCGATGACGACCGGCTTCGCGTTGCGTGGCTTGCGATCCCGCATTCGATCCATGGGCCCTCCCGAGGCGCGCGAACTGCGATTATTCCCCACTGGCCGGCGGAATCAAGCCGATTCGTGGCGTGCGGCTAGAGCGCGCGGGTGGTGTCGTCGAAGAGCTCGTCCACCGCGAGACGCCGGGAAAGCAATCCCTGCTCGAAGGCGTACTCGATGGCAATCGCGAGGCTCGGCCGCAGGTCGTCCAGGCCGAATGGCAGCATATCGATCCCATCGGCGGCCGCCGGCACACTCTGCCGCGCCTCGCGCAGCAAGCGGTAGACCTCCCGGACGATCTCAGGGCGCGACTGAGAAAGCGACTGGGTGACGACTGCGAGGTGATTGATGGGCACGGCGTTGTTACGCCGGCACCAGTCCCGGCCCGCGGCATCCGGATCGGGAATCAGCGTCGCAAGCGGCGAGTCGGCGGGAAGCGGCGCGCCGACGACTGCCGCATCGAGCTCTCCGTTCGTGAGCATCTCGATCGGTTCCTTGCCGGCTGGCGCGCGTTTGGCCGTCGGCGGCTCGCGATACTCGGCAAGATGCGGGTCCTCGAAAGTCACCCACTGCACGCGATCGAGGTCGACGCCGTGGTCGTGCGCGAGAATTCCGCGCACCCAGGTCGCGGTCGTGACGGGGTAGGACCGGACGCCTACTCGACGCCCGGCGAGACCGGAGGGTGCCAAGTCACCGCGGGCCGGGTTGTACACCAGGTAAGCATGCTGATGGCGCCCCACGATCGTGGCCGGCAGGAGAACCAGGGGCTTGTCCAGCGCCTTCGCCTGCAGGTACGTGATGATCGCGAGCTCCGCCAGATCGAACGCGCTTTCTCGCACCACCTGCTTGAACGCGCGATTCGGAACCTTCACGTCCGCGAAGTCGAACGCGACGCGGGGTGAGCTGATCGCGCCCTGCTTCAACGGCCGCGTGGACGGGTGCTCGCCGAGCAGCGTGCGCAGTGTCACCGCAGCGGATTCGCTCATGATCGCTAGCCTGGTCTCCTCCGTCCGCATGGTAGCCGCCCGGGAAGAAACCTGCTTCCGTCGCGGAGCGGCGCCATCCGATATGGCGGTATCCTATGCGATGTTCCGGCATCATCCATCATCATCTTCCATCCATCTGTACCCCGCATGAAAACGAGGAGGCGGAATGGCCAACACTAGCGAATCGATGGTTCAACTCAAGGCGTCAGATGGTTTCACCCTCGACGCATTCGAAGCGCCCGCAGGCGACAAGCGGCTCGGCGGCATCGTGATCCTGCAGGAGATCTTCGGCGTGACCGACCAGCTGAAATCAGTCGCGCGGGCTTATGCGAAAGAGGGCTTCGACGCGATCGTGCCGGCGCTCTTTGACCGCGCTGCGCCGAAGACCGTCGTTCCGTTCGATCAGGCGGATCGCGGTCGCGACACGATGATGAGCCTCGACAAAGCGAAGGTGATGCTCGACATCGCGGCGGCCGTCGAGCGGCTGAACCGCGGCAAGGGCGTTTCGGTCATGGGTTTTTGCTGGGGCGGGGGTCTGGCGCTGCGCTCCGCGGGCGAGCTGGCCCTCACCAGCGCCGTGTCGTTCTACGGAACGATGCTGCCGTCGTACCTGGGCAAGGCCCCGAAGTGCCCGATGCTGTTCCACTTCGGTGCCACCGACACCCATTCGCCGCCCGACGTGATCGAGGCGGTCAAGAAGGCGATCCCGGCGGCCGAGACCCACACCTACGAAGCGGGTCACGCATTCGCGAACGACGCGCGGCCGAACTTCTACGTCAAGGCCGCCGCGGATTCCGCGCACGCGCGCACGCTGGCGTTCCTGCGCAAGGCGCACAAGAAATAGACCGGCAGCGGCCTAAGGGGAGGCGATGACGGAGGAGGGGCGCACATCGATCGTACAGATCGGCGCAGCCGGACTCGTCAAGGCCTGCGCGTTCCTGATCACACTCTCCTGCATCCTGTGGAACCTCGACCTGCCGACCCGGCTGGGCGTCGCGATTCTGACCGAACAGTACCTCGCGCTCGTGCTCGGTCTGGCGGTCTGCATCCTCTTTCTGACCGTGTCGTGGACGCGCCAGCGCGGTCGCCCGGTCGGCGCGCTGGATATCGGACTTGCCCTGCTCGGGCTCGGCACACTCCTCTACACGGCGTTCGTCTATGTCGATCTGCTGAACGAGATCGCCTTCCGGCCGCCGATCATCACCTTCATCGGAGCGGTGGTCACCGTTCTCGTGCTGGAAGGCGTCCGCCGCAATTCGGGCTGGTCGCTGTTCATCATCGTCGCGGTCTTCGTCGTATACGCACTCCTGGCGCACCTCGTTCCCGGCCCGCTCATCGGTCGGAACCTGACGCTCGTCCAGCTTGTCCAGTACATCGGGTTCGATCCGAGCGCCGTGTTCGGCACCCCGCTGAAAGTCGGCGCGACGGTCGTCATCCTCTTCGTCTTCTTCGGCACGCTGCTTTTCATCGCGGGCGGCGGCGAATTCTTCACCGACCTGTCGTTCGCGGTCACCGGGCGCACGCGGGGCGGCGCGGCGAAGATCGCGGTGGTCGCGTCCGCGCTGTTCGGCTCGATCTCCGGCAGCGCGGTCTCGAACGTCGTCACGACGGGAGTGATCACGATCCCCCTGATGCGCCGCGGCGGCTACTCGAAGAACGACGCCGGCGCCATCGAGTCGGTGGCGTCGACCGGCGGCCAGCTCGCCCCGCCAATCATGGGTGCGGCCGCGTTTCTGATGGCGGAGTTTCTCGAGATTCCCTACATGACCGTAGCGGTGGCCGCGATCATCCCCGCCGCGCTCTACTACTTCAGCGTGTTCGTCCAGGTGGATCTCATGGCCGCGCGCGATCGGTACGCCATGGTCGATCAGGAGATCCCGCGGATCGTCGATGTGCTCAAGCGTGGCTGGCACCTCGTCATCCCCTTTGCGGTGCTGCTCTATGCACTCTTCGGCATGAACGCCGAGCCCGAGGACGCCGCGATGATGTCGGCCGTCGTGATCGTCGTGGTCGGCTTTCTGCGTCCCTATGGCGAGCATCGCCTCACGCTGCGCAAGCTGCTCGGCGCATTCGTCGACGCCGGCACCTCGATGGTCGAGCTGATCCTGATCGTCGCGGCCGCAGGATTCGTCATCGGCATCCTCAACATCACGGGGCTTGGCTTCGCCCTGACGCTGCTCCTCGTCGATGTCGTCGGCGGCAGCCTCGTCCCGATCCTCCTGATCTCCGCCGTGATCTGCATCGTCCTGGGAATGGGCATGCCCACCTCGGGCGTGTACGTGCTGCTGGCAGCGCTGGTGGGCCCGGCCATCGTGGAGGCAGGCGTCGATCCGATCGCGGCGCACCTGTTTCTGCTCTACTTCGGCATGATGTCGATGATCACGCCGCCCATCGCCCTTGCCGCCTTCGCCGCCGCGGCGATCGCCAAGGCCGATGCGATGGCGACCGGCGTGGCGGCAGTCCGGATCGGCTGGGCGAGCTTCGTCATCCCGTTCATCTTTGTCGGCACGCCCGCCCTGCTGCTCAAGGGCGCACCGGGGGAGATCGCCGTGGATATCATCGAGGCGATGATCGGCATTTTCGCGCTGTCGGTGGCAGTAGTCGGCTATTTCCGTGGCAAGCTCGGCCTGCTCGCGCGAGTGGGCCTCGCGGCGCTCGGCGCGGGCGCCCTGCCGCTGGCGCTCGCCCGGGCAGACTTCGGCACCTTCGACCTCGTCTGCGCGGTGCTGGTCGTGGTGGTGCTGGGTTACCGTCTCTTCGCGACGCGTCGCACGGCGCCGGCGTGACGCGGTTCAACAGGTTTCGCATGAGCTTCACTCAACCACAGAAGGGGAATTTGTTATGCGGAGAATCATTCGTCAAACTCTAGGCACGATCGCCGCCTGCGCGGCGCTAGGCGTGGCACCGGCGGCGCTGTCCCAGGTTGTCGGCATCGCGACCGACCAGCAGGGGAGCCTCGGCTACAACACCGGCCAAGCAGTGGCCAAGATCGCCAACCAGAAGGCCAAGATCACCGCGCGCATCCAGCCGATGTCGGGCACTGCCGCGTACATCCCGCTGATCGACCGCAACGAGGTGCAGTTCGGATTCTGCAACCTGGTGGAGGCCGAGTACGCGCTGACCGGAACCGGCAATTTCGAGGGCAAGAAGAATCCGAATCTGCAACTCGTCGGCGTCATGTTCCCGCTGCGCACCGGCTTGATGGTCGCGGCCGATTCGGGCATCAAGACGATCCAGGATCTCAAGACGAAGGCGAGCGGGCTGCGGATCGCGTCGGAGTACACCTCCTCGACCATCATCAAGTACTACATCGAGGGCGCGCTCGCCAACGGCGGCATGACTTACGCCGACTTCAAGCCAGTCCCGGTGTCCGGTTTCGTGAAGGGCATGGAGGCGCTGGGCGACGGACTGGTGGACGTCACGCTGATCAGCCTCAATTCCGCGGGCGGCAAGAAGGTCAACGCGCAGCTTCGTTCGCGCGGCGGCATCCAGTACGTCTCGCTCGACGATTCGCCGGAAGGCACAAAGCGGTTCAAGGACTACCTGTCGGCCGCCGAGATCGTGCCTATGAAGGCGAACCCGGATATCCCGGGCCTGATCGAGGGGGCCAACATCATCGAGATTCCCTGGGTGATGGTGACGAGCAAGGACGCGCCCGCGGAACTCGTCTACAACATCACGAAGGCGGTGGTCGAGAACCAGAAGGACCTGGGCGACACGTTCGGCGCCTTCAAGCGCGCCAGCCTCAAGAAGATGGCGCCTGCGAGCAAGGTCGCGTACCACCCGGGCGCGCTGAAGTACTACAAGGAGGCGGGCGTTCCCGTCGCGCAATAAGAGCACGCTCCGGCCCCGCCCCACCCAGCGGGTGGGCGGGGGCCGGCACACAGCGAAAGCAGCGACGGCGCCGCGCGGGGGGCGACGCGCGGTAAAGTAACGGTTTTCGCGCCCGATCCGGGTCGGCGAGCAGCCGGACTCCGTACTCATCCCCTGGAGAGAGCCCGCATGATCATCGACTGTCACGGCCATTACACGACCGCCCCGAAGGCGCTGGAGGACTGGCGCAACCAGCAGATCGCCGGCATCAAGGATCCGTCGGTGCTGCCGAAGGCGAGCGCCCTCAAGATCAGCGACGACGCGCTCCGCGAGTCGATCGAGACCAATCAGCTGCGCCTGATGAAGGAGCGCGGCTCGGATCTCACCATCTTCAGCCCGCGCGCGAGCTTCATGGCGCACCACATCGGCGATTTCAACGTCAGCGCCGCCTGGTCGGCGATCTGCAACGAGCTCTGCTACCGCGTCGCGCAGCTCTTCCCGGACAACTTCATCCCCGCGGCGATGCTGCCGCAGTCGCCGGGCGTCGACCCGCAGACGTGCATCCCCGAGCTCGAGAAATGCGTCAAGCAGTACGGCAACGTCGGCATCAACTTGAACCCCGACCCGTCTGGCGGGCACTGGACCTCGCCGCCATTGTCGGATCCCCACTGGTACCCGATCTACGAGAAGATGGTCGAGTACGACATCCCGGCCATGGTGCACGTGAGCACGAGCTGCAATCCGAGCTTCCACACGACCGGCGCGCATTACCTGAACGCCGACACCACGGCCTTCATGCAGTGCCTGACCAGCGATCTTTTCCAGCGCTTTCCCAAGCTGCGCTTCATCATCCCGCACGGCGGCGGCGCGGTGCCCTACCACTGGGGGCGGTTCCGCGGTCTGGCGCAAGAGCTAAAGAAGCCGCTGCTGAAGGAGCACCTGCTGAACAACATCTTCTTCGACACCTGCGTCTATCATCAGCCGGGCATCGACCTGCTGACCCGCGTGATCCCGGTCGACAACATCCTCTTCGCGAGCGAGATGATCGGCGCGGTGCGCGGCATCGACCCCGAGACCGGTCACAACTTCGACGACACCAAGCGCTACATCGAGGCCGCAAGCGTCAACGCCGATGAGCGGCGCCGGATCTACGAAGGCAACGCGCGGCGGGTCTTCCCACGGCTCGATGCGGCGCTCAAAGCGAAAGGCAGGTGAGCATGTACAACCTCGGCATCGTCAAACGCAACATCGTGCGCGCCGACAAGGCGGCCGTGGAAAAGCTTTCGCGCTTCGGCGTGGCCTCCATACACGAGGCCATGGGTCGCGTGGGACTGATGAAAACGTACATGCGACCGGTCTACACCGGCGCGCACGTCTGCGGCCCGGCCGTCACGGTGCTGCTGCAGCCGGGCGACAACTGGATGCTGCACGTGGCGGCCGAGCAGCTGCAGCCGGGTGACGTGGTGGTGGCCGCCTGCACCACCGACAACGAGGACGGCTTCTTCGGCGATCTGTTGGCTACCAGCTTTCGCGCCCGCGGCGCACTGGGCCTCGTCATCGACGGCGGGGTGCGTGACGTGAAGGACCTGAGCGAGATGGACTTCCCGGTGTTCAGCCGCGCCATCAGCGCCAAGGGCACGGTCAAGGCCTCGGTCGGCTCGGTGAATGTGCCCGTGGTGTGCGCCGGCGCGCTGGTCAATCCCGGAGACGTGATCGTCGCCGATGCCGACGGCGTGGTCGTGGTGCCGGCTGCCGCCGCGATGCAGGCCGCCGACGCGGCCGAGGCACGCGAAGCCAACGAGGCCGAAAAGCGCGCCAAGCTGGCGGCGGGCGTGCTCGGCCTGGACATGTACAAGATGCGCGAGCCGCTCGAGAAGGCCGGACTCAAGTACATTGACTGAGAAGCGAGCGCAATGGATTTTCAGAAGACCCCTGGCTGGCTGGACTGGTACGCCGGTCCGTCCAAGCCGCAGTTCAAGCTGCCCGCGGGGGCGGTGGACGCGCACTGCCACGTGTTCGGCCCGGGCGCGCAGTTCCCGTACGCGCCCGAGCGCAAGTACACGCCCTGCGACGCGTCCAAGGACCAGCTGTACGCGCTGCGCGACCATCTCGGCTTCGCGCGCAACGTCGTCGTGCAGGCGACCTGCCATGGCGCCGACAACCGCGCGATGATCGACGCGCTCGTGCAGAGCGGCGGCAAAGCGCGCGGCGTGGCGACGGTCAAGCGTGGCGTGACCGACCGGGAACTGCAGGACATGCACGCGGCCGGCGTGCGCGGCGTGCGCTTCAACTTCGTCAAGCGCCTGGTCGACTTCACGCCTCGCGACGAGTTGATGGAGATCGCCGCCCGCATCGCGCCGCTCGGCTGGCACGTCGTCATCTATTTCGAAGCCGTCGACCTGCCCGAGCTGTGGGACTTCTTCACCGCGCTGCCGACCACCGTTGTCGTCGATCACATGGGACGCCCTGACGTGGCCAAGCCCGTGGACGGTCCCGAGTTCGAGCTCTTCGTGAAGTTCATGCGCGACCACCCGAACGTGTGGTCCAAGGTGACCTGCCCCGAGCGCCTGAGCGTCGCGGGTCCTCCGGCCCTCAATGGCGAACGCGCGGCCTACCGGGACGTGGTGCCGTTCGGACGCCGGCTCGTGGCGACCTTCCCCGACCGCGTGCTCTGGGGCACCGACTGGCCGCACCCGAACCTGAAGGGTCACATGCCCGACGACGGGCTGCTGGTGGATTTCATCCCGCACATCGCGCCCACCGCCGAGCTGCAGAGTAAGCTGCTCGTGGCGAACCCGATGCGGCTCTACTGGCCCGAAGAAAAGCAGGAGAAGTAAGCAAATGGCACTGGACAAACCCTACCTGGACATTCCCGGCACGACCGTCTTCGACGCCGAGCAGTCGCGCAAGGGCTACTGGCTGAACCAGTTCTGCATGTCGCTCATGAAGGCCGAGAACCGCGAGCGCTTCAAGGCGAACCAGCGCGCCTATGTCGACGAGTGGCCGATGACCGAGGAGCAGAAGCAGGCCGTGCTGGCATTCGACCTGAACCGGTGCATCGCGCTCGGTGGCAACATCTACTACCTGTCCAAGCTCGGCGCGACCCACGGCCAGAGCTTCCAGCAGATGGCCGGCAGGATGACCGGCATGACCGAAGAGGAATACCGCGACATGATGATCCAGGGCGGGCGCTCGATCGAAGGCAACCGGTACATAGGCGAGGACGGCGACGCCCAGGCGCAGCACCAGCCGCAGGGCGCGGCCGGCAGGAAAGCGAGGAGCTGAGCATGGCCCGCATCACCGCCAGCGTCTACACCTCGCACGTACCGGCCATCGGCGCCGCACTCGACCTCGGAAAGACCTCCGAGCCGTACTGGAAGCCCTTGTTCGCCGGCTACGATTTCTCCAAGCAGTGGATGAAGGAACACCGGCCGGACGTGATCTTTCTCGTCTACAACGACCACGCCACGGCCTTCAGCCAGGAGATGATTCCGACGTTTGCGATCGGCACTGCGGCTGAGTTCATGCCCGCCGACGAGGGCTGGGGCCCGCGCCCCGTGCCCAAGGTGATCGGACACCCGTTGCTCGCCTCGCACATCGCGCAGTCGGTGATCCAGGACGACTTCGACCTGACCATCGTCAACAAGATGGACGTGGACCACGGCTTGACGGTGCCGCTGAATCTGATGTGCGGTCAACCGGATGCGTGGCCGTGCAGGGTGATTCCCTTCGCGGTCAACGTGGTGCAGTACCCGATCCCTTCGGGGCGACGCTGCCTCGCGCTCGGCCGCGCGATCCGCAAGGCGATCGAGTCGTACGACGAGCCGCTCGACGTGCAGGTATGGGGCACCGGCGGCATGAGCCACCAGTTGCAGGGCGCGCGGGCCGGGCTGATCAACAAGAAGTGGGACAAAGAATTCCTCGACCGTCTGATCGCCGACCCCGAAGCACAGGCGGCCGTGCCCCACATCGAGTACGTGCGCGAGGCCGGCTCCGAGGCGATCGAGCTGGTGATGTGGCTGATCGCCCGCGGCGCGATGAGCGACCAGCCGCCCAAGGTCGTGCACCGCTTCTATCACGTGCCGGGCAGCAACACCGCGATCGGCAATCTGATCCTGGAGAACCCAGCATGAGCAGCAAGACTCTAAAAGTCGCACTGGCCGGTGCCGGAGCGTTCGGCACCAAGCATCTCGATTCCATCAAGGTGATCGACGGGGTCGAGGCCGTGTCGCTTGTCGGGCGCGAGCTCGACAAGACAAAGGCGGTCGCCGCCAAGTACGGCATCGGCCACGTCACGACCAAACTCGCCGACAGCCTCGCGCTGAAGGACGTCGACGCGGTGATCCTCGCCACGCCCACGCAGATGCACGCCGAGCAGACGCTGGCCTGCCTGAAAGCGGGCAAGCACGTGCAGGTCGAGATCCCGCTCGCAGATACGCTCAAGGGCGCCGAGGCAGTCGTCGCGCTCCAGGCGAAGACCGGCCTGGTGGCGATGGTCGGGCACACCCGCCGCTTCAACCCGAGCCACCAGTGGGTGCACAACCGCATCAAGGCGGGCGAGTTCAACATCCAGCAAATGGACGTGCAGACGTTCTTCTTCCGCCGCACCAACATGAACGCGCTCGGCCAGCCGCGCAGCTGGACCGACCACCTGCTGTGGCACCACGCTGCGCATACCATCGATCTGTTCGCCTACCAAGCGGGCGGCGAGATCGTGCAGGCCAACGCGGTGCAGGGCCCGATCCATCCGACCCTCGGCATTGCGATGGACATGAGCATCCAGTTGAAGGCGAGCACCGGCGCGATCTGCACGCTCTCGTTGAGCTTCAACAACGACGGCCCGCTGGGCACGTACTTCCGCTACATCGGCGACACGGGCACCTACATTGCGCGCTACGACGATCTCTTCAACGGCAAGGAAGAGAAAATCGACGTGTCGAAAGTGGCCGTGTCGATGAACGGCATCGAGCTGCAGGACCGCGAGTTCTTCGCCGCCATCCGGGAGCAGCGCGAACCGAACGCGAGCGTCGCCAAGGTGCTGCCCTGCTATCGCACCATGCACAAGCTCGAGCAGCAGCTCGACACCGCCGGGTGACGTCTACCGCATAGGATCGCAGGCACCGTTGCGCCTCGACCTCGTTCACTCGCCGCGAGTCTTGGAGAACAGCGAGAACACCCAGGGCCGGAAGACGACCAGCAGGCCGACGGCTTTCTTGCGCTCCGGCGCCAACGCGACGTCATGGTCGGCCAGCATCTCGAACTCGCGCACCAGCCGGTCGATCTTGTTCTCGAGCGCGCCAAGCGAGGCATCGGACAACTCGCCGGTCTCGAACCGCATCAGGGCATCGCTGCCGTCGAAGTCGGCGTCGAGGAACTCCGCCTTCACCTGACGCTCGTGCATCTGCCGTATCGGTCCGCCCTTGCGCCACATGACCGTGCGCGCGGTGAGCGGCCGCACGCGGTTGCGCGGATGGAGCTCGATCAGCTCGAGCTTGTCCAGGGCAGTGAGCAACCTGGTGAGCTGCGGCTCGCTGAGAGCGAGCCGGCGCGCCAGCCGCGCCGGAGTCCAGCCGTTCATCAGCAGATAGAAGCAGGCGAATTGCTGCGGGTTCTGCGCGAGGGCTGTCTCCTGTGCCTCGGTGAGCACGCTCACTTCCTCGGCCGCGCCGGTGCGCGCAAGCCGAGCGAGCTCGTAGATCGTCAGATCCAGAAAGCGGCAGATCTCCTCTAGTCGCTCGAGCGAAAACGACTCGGCAGCGAAAATGCGCTTGACGCTCGCCTCGCTCAGCCGCAGCGCACCCGCGATGTCCCGATAAGTCACCTCCTGCGCCTTCAGGACCTTCTTCAGCGCCGCGATCAGCTGCGATGTCTCGCTCACTCGTTTGCCGGTTGTTGAAAAACGCTGCTCGATCCGAATCCACGTGCGCACCGCGAATCTTAATACGCGCTGCTCAATCGATGACGACCAGGTCCAACGGCTCCTCGACACCTGCCACTTTGCGTGCGTCGAGCCGCGTCGCTGCGCGCGTGCCCTCGTAGCCCTGCTCGCGCGCCCGCTCGAGCGCGTGACGCGTCGCCAGCGCGCGGACGCTCTCGGCCTTGGTGTGATTCTGCAGCTTCGCCGCGCGGTTCACCGGGTCGCCGATGACCGCGTACTCGAGGCGGCTCTCGTTGCCCACGGCGCCGCAGGTCACCGTCCCCACCGTGATCCCGATTCCGACGCCCGGCGCCGGATGGCCCTCGGCGGCGCGCCGCGCGGCCCACGCCCCGAGCGCGTCAAGCAGCGCCTCGGCGCAGCGGAACGCATCGGCCGCGTAGGACGCCGAGTTGCGCGGCGCCCCGAACGTCACCATGATCCCGTCGCCGAGGAACGTGATGATGCTCCCGCGGTTCGCGTGGATCGCCGGCACTGCGATGTTCTGGTACTCGCCAAGGAGCGCGATCAGGTCGCGCGGCGCGAGCGAAGCCGCGAGCCGCGTGAAGCCGCGCATGTCGATGAACATTGCCGCCGCCTCGGTCTGGCGGCCCTGACCGGGTCGCAGCTCGTCCTCGGCGCCCACGATCGTGGCCGCAACCTCGGGCGCGAAGAACCGCGTGAGCTGTGCCGCGGCCGCCTCTTCCGCCACGGCGCGGTAGAGCAGCGTGCGCGAGCGCGCCGTCGCCACGGTCAGGAGCACCGCCACCACCAGGATGGAGACGACCTTGTCGATCTCGCCGCCCAGCAGTACGCGCGGCGACGTCATGTACGAGACGTAGTCGCGCGTCAAGAGCGCCATCCCGCCGGGCTCCATGAGCGCAAAGCCGAGCAGCGCAAGCCACCCGGCCGCCGCAGAGATGCCGGCGAGCAGCACGTAGCCCGGCGCGATCGACAGCGTGCGCAGCGCGATGAAGATGAAGATGTAGAGGAGCGTGGGCGCCTTGAGGTAGAACGCCGCCGGCTGGCCGTACTGGATGTGAAAGCTCCAGATGGTAAGCATCAGCACCGCGATGTCCACGAACACCGACAGCATCAGCATGGCATGCGTGAGCCGGCCGACGTAGGCTCGGTACAGCCGCCAGACGGTGAAGCAGGCATAGATGCCGAGCGCCCACGGAACCGGCTGGAAAGGCGCGTCTGGCGGGAAGGTCTTGCGCGACAGCGCGTACAGCGTGGCGAGCACGACGACGAGCACCACCTGCACCCAGCCGACCAGCACCTCGTTCTCGCGCCGCTGCGCGTCGATCGATTCCGCGACCCGCCGCGGCATCGCGTCGAGGTCGGCGCGCGCGAGCCACGTGCGCGCCTTGCCCCAGGTCGCGCCGAGGCGATTCGTCCATCCGGGTAGCGCGGGTACCTGCGCGGGGGCATTCATAGGCAACGCTCCGTGATCGAAGTGGACGATTCGCGCCCCAGTTTGGCATGTGGGAGGCGAAGAAGCTCGCTTCCGGTCGTGTCGGCGCGGGATCGGCAGGCAAGCCCGCCGCCACGCCTTCGGCCCGGGCGCTCCGCCCGCGTAAATACGCATGGGTGCCCGGTTTGGACGCTCGACGCGCGAGCGGCGATATTCGTGGCGCTCAGCCCACGATCCTGGCAGGCGGCAGCCTTTGCCCGCCGCGGCCCGCGGCGTGTACCATTCCGGCGAACGAATCCAGGGTTGGAGTCACATGCGCTCGGTCGTGGCGTCACTGAAGGCGGTCTCGCTGTTCGCGGGGCTAACGGACGAGGAGATCGCCGCGCTCGCGGAGGCGGCGATCGTACGCACCTTCCCAAAGAACACGATCGTGGTAACAGAGGGCGAGCAAAGCGACTCGCTTTACGTGATCCTGTCGGGGCGCGTGAAGGCCTACGTCAGCGACGCGAACGGCAAGGACCTCGTCCTGAACGTGGAGGGGCCGGGCGAATACTTCGGCGAGCTCGCGCTCGACGAGGGGCCGCGCTCGGCGTCGGTGGCGACCCTCGAGCAATGCCAGATGGCGGTACTCGGGAACAGCATGCTGCGCGAGTTTCTCGCGGCGCACCCGGTGGCTGCGCTGCAGCTCATCCGCGGGCTGATCGGCCGCATCCGGCATGTGACCGAGAGCCTCAAGGATCTGGCGATGCTCGACGTCTACGGTCGCGTCGCAAAGCTGCTGCTCGACTCGGTTCAGGAATCCGACGGGAAGCTCGTCATCCCGGAGCGGCTCACGCAGCAGGACATTGCCGATCGGGTCAGCGCTTCGCGCGAGATGGTGAGCCGCATCCTCAAGGAGCTCACCACCGGCGGCTACATCACCAGCGAGGGCGGGAAGATCGTCGTTCAGCGCCGGCCGCCGCGCGCCTGGTAGCGCGGGCACGTCCTGAAACGAAAAAACCCGGCCGAAGCCGGGTTTTTTCGTGGTGCGTGGAGGCGATGTTAGTTGGACGGCACGCCGCTCGTGCCCGCGTACCAGAACTCGTTGCCGGCGGGCTGGCCGCCGATTCCGCGATCGTCCGCCTTCACGTTGAAGGTGGTCTCCGCACCGCCCACCTCGGGCATGAGATGCAGCGGATCCGGGAAAGCGGAAGCAATCGGGGCCGCAGCCGCGAACGTGACACCGAGGATCAGACCAGTAAGCTTTTTCATGTGAATCTCCTTTTCAGTTGAGTAATCTCTGGTTCAGCAACCTTCTCGTCCGGAGCCATTCCAGCGATGTGCTGATGAGGTCATTCTCCGGATTCGAGGCAGCGGAGTCCGTGAAGCAGGCCATCGGATCGATGTGAACTGTGCACACTCGCGACAGCAGGCGCCGCGGACGGATTCGCTCCGTGGCGCCAGGAATGCGTCACAATGTGCCGTCCGGACGCGGGAGGACACGACGATGAACGACGGCGCTGCACCGGAGACGATGCGGATCGGCCTGATCGGCTATGGCGAGGTCGGCAAGATCTTCGCCCAGGCCCTGCGCGACCGAGGTGTTGCGTGGGTCGGAACCTATGACGTTCTGCTGAGGGATGCCGGGAAATCGCGCGACATGCGCGCGCACGCGGAACGGGCCGGCGTGACCGCTCTCGACTCGATGGCCGCCCTCCTCGATCGCGCGGACCTGGCCATTTCCGCCGTCACGGCCTCACAGGCGCTCGCGGTCGCGACCGAGGCGGCCGCTGCCATCCGGCCCGAAACGTGGTTCCTCGACGTCAACTCGGCCTCGCCCGCCACGAAGTCGGCGGCGAGCCTGGCGATCGATGGCGCCGGCGGCCGGTACGTGGAGTCGGCGATGATGACGTCGGTTCCGCCCTACGGGATCCGCGTGCCGATGCTCCTCGGGGGCCCGCGCGCGTCAGCCGCGGCGGCGCTGCTGGCACAACTCGGGTTCAGCGTGGACGTGGCGTCCGACGACATCGGCGTCGCATCGGCCATCAAGATGTGCCGCAGCGTCTTCATCAAGGGGCTCGAGGCGATCGTGATCGAGAGCTACGCCGCGGCCCGGCACTACGGCGTGGAGGATCGCGTGCTCGCCTCGCTCGCCGAGACGTTCCCTACGATCGACTGGGAGAAGCAGGGTGCGTATCTTTTCAGCCGCGTGGCGCGGCACGGGCGGCGGCGCGCCGAGGAGATGCGCGAGGCCGCCGTGACGGTACGCGAGGCCGGCCTCGAGCCGCACATGGCAGCGGCCAGCGCGGAACGGCAGGACATGGTCGCGGCACTCGCCGCGCGCGGCGCCTTCGCGGCGCTCGATTCAGCGGCCGACTGGCGCGCCTACGCCGATCGGATCATCGAGGCGAGCAGCATGGAGACAGTACAGGGATGAGCAAGCCAGCCACACGACCCAATTTCGTGTTCATCGTCGCCGACGACCTCGGCTACGCGGATCTCGGCTGCTACGATCCGCGCGCGCAAGCGACACCGGTGCTCGACCGGATGGCGGGCGAGGGCCTGCGCTTCACCGACGCGTACTCGAACTCGCCGGTGTGCTCCCCGACCCGCTTTGCGATGATCACCGGGCGCTATCAGTACCGGTTGCGCGGCGCGGCCGAGGAGCCGATCAACGCGAGTGCCCGCGGGCGCGACGATCTCGGGATGCCGCCCGCGCACCCGACGTTTCCGTCGCTCCTGCGCGACGCGGGCTATGCCACGGCGCTCTCCGGAAAGTGGCACCTCGGCTATCCGCCGCACTTCGGACCCCTGAAGAGCGGCTACGCGGAATTCTTCGGTCCGCTGGGCGGCGGCATCGACTACTTCACCCATTGCGGCCGCGACGGCCGGCACGACCTCTACGAGAACGACGCGGAGGTCGAGCGGATCGGCTACGCGACCGACCTGATCACCGACCACGCCGCCGCCTACATCGCACGGACCGCCGGCGGGTCGCCCTTCGCTTTGAGCGTGCACTACACCGCCCCGCACTGGCCGTGGGAGACGCGCGCCGACGCGGACGAGGCCAAGCGCATCCACAAGGCGATCCACCATCCCGACGGCGGGTCGATCAAGACCTACCAGACCATGCTCAACCACATGGACGAGGGGATCGGGAGGATCCTCGAAGCGCTCGAAGCGGCCGGCGCGCAAGAGAACACCCTGGTCGTGTTCACCAGCGACAACGGCGGCGAGCGCTTCTCG
>JBFJOO010000039.1:0-35724 GCA_041617635.1 Burkholderiales bacterium
GACATTACGATCTCCTGTGTCCGACGCGGTCCGCGCGGAAGTGCGTCTTCGCGGAAGTGCATCTTGAATGGCGCGAGAAGCGCCCGCCCGACGCGGCTGACTGTTGCCATGCGCGGTGTAACCGGGCCATCGACCAGTGCAGCGTCAACCAGTCTAGATGGCAAACTTTCGCCGCTCAGTTCGGTAACGCACATATGGAGATGCCATACGCAGAGATTTCATGCGTCAAGGCATGACGTGCCGAACCGTAGCAGCCGCGATACCTCTTGCGGAAAGCGCCTGCCGCCCCCATATTGCTAGTATCGAATTCGATTTGGGGTCTGTCCGCAGTACCCCCACCCGGGCACCACTTCCGGTCTGCTCCCATCCGCAATTTGAGGCCTCGCACGCTCTCGCTCGAGGCAACGACAGACCAGGAGGCATCATGACTACAGGCACTGTGAAATTCTTCAACACGGACAAGGGTTTCGGCTTCATCGCGCCGGATGACGGCTCGAAAGATGTATTCGTCCACGCCACGGCCGTGGAGCGTTCCGGACTCGGAAGCATCAAGGAGAACCAGAAGCTCTCGTTCGAACTGGAACGGGGCAACAGCGGCAAAACGTCCGCCGTCAATCTAAAAGCCGTCTGACACCTGCTTACCTTGCCGCCCGCTCGGTGAATTGGAGTCAATTCTGATCACACCTGCCCCGCATGACGACACCCGTGCGCGCAGCGTGTCGACCATAGTCGACGCCTGTTTGGGCTCGCCAAACTAAAGATTCTCGATCTTCACCGGATCGATCTTGTCGGCCGGGGTGAAGCCAAACACCTTGCCGTAGAAGTAGAGCTCCGCCTCCCGGGTGCGGATGATCGTTGCCGCGCGGCGGAAACCGTGCTGCTCGCCCGCGAACTCGAGGTAGGCGACCGGCAACCCCTTTGCACGCAGCGCGTCGACCATCGCGCGCGCCTGGTTGGGCGGCACCACCTTGTCCTCGAGGCCCTGGAAGAAAATCACCGGGCAGGACAGCTGGTCCACGTAGTGGATCGGCGAGCGCGCCTCGTACAGGTCCTTGCGCTCCGGATAGGGACCGACGAGCGAGTCGGTGTAGCGCGACTCGAACTTGTGCGTATCGCGGGCGAGCGCCGCCAGGTCGCCGATGCCGTAGTAGCTCGCGCCCGCCTTGAAGGCGTCGTAGAACGTCAGCGCGGCGAGCGCCGTGAAGCCGCCCGCGCTCCCGCCGCGGATCGCGAGCCGGTTTTGGTCCGCGCGACCCTGCTCGACGAGATGCATCGCGCCATCCACGCAGTCCTCGACGTCGGCGACGCCCCACAGTCCGCGCAGGAGCTCTCGGTAAGCGCGTCCATAGCCGGTGCTCCCGCGGTAATTGACGTCGAGCACTGCGAACCCCCTGCTCGTCCAGAACTGGGTGGCCAGACTGAAGCTCGGCGTGGTCGCGCCCGTGGGACCGCCGTGCCCGATCACCACGAGCGGCGGGAGCTCGCCCTCGGGCGCCCGGAAGTGCGGGTTGCGCGGGGCGTACCAGAACGCATGGGCGCGCTGCCCGGCGCCGGTCGGAAACTCGATCGCCTCCGGCGGCGAGATGTACGCTTCGCCGAGCGCAAGCGACGCGGATTCGCGCAGCACCGTGACCTTGCCCGTGTTTGGATCCATGAGGGCCACCACGCTCGCTTGCCAGGGGGAAGCGGCAATCAGCGCGACTCGTCCGTCGCCGACGGCGATGTCGGAAACGTCGGTGAACTGCGTGGGGATCACCTCGAGCTGCCCGGTGGCCTGATGCACGGCGCCCAGCCGCCACACACCGTCGTCGGCGAACGCGCAGAGAATCCTCCGTTCGCTCTCGATACCGTACGTGGCCTGACCGAACTGCCATTGCGGCCGTCCGAATTCCAGATCGGCCCTGCATAGACAGCTCAGGCGCTGCCCGTCGTGACAGTGGAGGTTCCACCAGCCGTCCGGATCGGTGACGAAGTAGAGATTTTCATCCGGCCCCCATTCGGGCTGGAACACCGACTCGTCCTTTCCCCCGGCAACCCGCGCAGCCTCGAGCGGCCGGCCATCGGCGTCGAGCACGGCGACCCAGAGCTCGGTGCCGTCCCACGGCATGTTCGGATGGTCCCAGGTGAGCCACGCCAGGCGCCCGCCGTCGGGGCTCAACCGCGGATTTGAGTAGAAGTCGTGCCCCGTGGCGAGCATGGAGACCACGCCGGTGCCGCAGTCGATCGCGACGAGCTGGTTCACCGGCTCCCGGTCCGGATCCGCGTGACTCTCGCGCACGCACAGGAGCCGATTGCGCCGGGCATCGACCACGATGTCCGCGTACCGCCAGGGTCCGGGGGCGGTGAGCGCCTCGGGCGGCGCGCCGAGCGACTGGCGATACAGGCGACCATCGTCGAAATGCGCGAACCAGACCCGTCCGTCCGCGATGGCGAACGCGCCACCGCCGTACTCGTGGACGCGCGTTCGCACGTCGTAGGGCGCGGGGGTGACATCGGCGACCGCGCCGTCCGCCGCGCGCCGCACGATCACGTTGCGGCCCTGCT
This sequence comes from Burkholderiales bacterium, assembly GCA_041617635.1. Classification (GTDB taxonomy): domain Bacteria; phylum Pseudomonadota; class Gammaproteobacteria; order Burkholderiales; family SG8-39; genus JAABRB01. The sequence goes on from JBFJOO010000039.1 coordinate 2,545, forward strand.
CTTGCGGGCGGCTTTCCAACCAGTAGACGTCCGCGCCGTCGAGCGCCACGCCGCCGAAACGCACGCTCGCGGAGCTCAATGCCGCCGCGGTGATCGGCGATTGCCACTCGCCATAAGGTGCCGTCTTCATGCGTCTGCAAACTCGCGAATGCGGGGCGATTATGCCTCGGATCCCAGCGCCCACACGTCGCCGACCGCGGAATCTGACAGAATGCCGCACGAGCTCCTGGCTGGAGGACTTGTCACACATGAGCGTGAAGAAGCTGCTCGACCTGACCGGAAAGGTTGCACTCGTCACCGGCGGCTCGCGCGGCCTCGGATTGCAGATGGGCGCCGCCCTCGGGGAGATGGGCGCGAGGCTCGCAATCACCGCCCGCAAGCGCGACGAGCTCGACGCAGCGAAGCGGCATCACGCCGAATCCGGCGTCGAGGCGCTTCCCCTGCCGTGCGACCTGCAGAATGCCGAGGCGATCGCGCCGATGGTCGAGGCGGTGCTCGCGCACTACGGACGCATCGACATCCTCGTGAACAACGCCGGCACGACTTGGGGCGCGCCGGCCGAGGAGCATCCGCTCGAGGCGTGGCAGAAAGTCGTGAACCTCAATCTCACGGCGACCTTCCTGGTCAGCCAAGCCGTGGGCAAGCGCTGGATGATCCCGAACCGGCAGGGGCACATCATCAACATCGCGTCCATTGCCGGCATCGGCGGCTCGCTGCCGGACCGGATGCGCACCATCGGCTACAACACGACCAAGGGGGGCGTGGTGAACTTCACGCGGGCGCTCGCGACCGAGTGGGGCCAGTACGGCATCACGGTGAACGCGATCGCGCCCGGCTTCTTCCCGTCGAAGATGACGCAGGGCACGCTCGACAAGGCGGGTGATCTCCTCAAGGCCGACGCGCCGCTACGCCGGCTCGGCTCCGACGAGGACCTGAAGGGCATCGTGGTGCTGCTCGCATCGGACGCCTCCCGGCACATCACCGGCCAGATCATCGCGGTGGACGGCGGAGTGTCGGCCGTCGTCTAGCGCGGCGAACTTGCGGCGCCTCTGCTTCGATGACACACTCCCGGACCATGCAGAAACCCGCGGTCCAGCACGAAGTTCCCGGCGCCGAATTCTGGCGCCGGATTCCGTTTGCCGAGCATCTCGGCATCCACCCGCTCGAGATCACCGAGGCTCGCGCGGTGATCGCGCTCGAGCGCAAGCCCGAGCTCCTGAACAGCTGGGGCGGCGCGCACGGCGGTGTGATCATGACCATGCTCGACGTCGTGATGAGCATGGCGGTGCGCGGGCACTATCGCGAGAACACCGCGGTCGTCACGATCGACATGAGCGTGGGGTTCATGAACGCGGGGCGGAGCGAGGTCGTGCGCGCCGAGGGGCGCGTGCTCCACGGCGGACAATCCACCGCGTTCTGCGAGGGCGAGGCCCGCGACGAAGCGGGGGTGCTCATCGCCAAGGCGATCGGCACCTTCAAGCGGATCATCGAGAAGAAGTAAGGAGTTCCGCGCGAGTCATCCCCGCGGAAGCGGGGATCCAGCAGGCATTTCAAGCATTCGGCCTGGATTCCCGCGTTCGCGGGAATGACGGAACTCTCCCGCGCCTCCTATCCATGCGCTCCGAGGACCGCGTTCAGTGCTTCGCGTACTGGGCGGCGCCGAACATGTTCTCCTGCCACTTCGGATCGTCCGGCGGCGGCCGGCGCACGTGCGCGAGCACCTTCAGCCCGCGCTGCACCGCGGGGCGCGCGTTCATCTTGTCGAACCAGCGCTTCACGTTCGGGTACTCGTCCATCGCGACACCTTGCCGCTCGTGCGAGCGCAGCCACGGCATCGTGGCGATGTCGGCGATCGAGTACTCTCCGCAACCGACGAATTCACTCTCGCCGAGCCGTCGATCGAGCACGCCGTACAGCCGGTTCGCCTCTTTCGTGTAGCGCTCGATCGGGTAGGTGAGCTTCTCCTTCGCATAGGCGCGGAAATGATGCGCCTGGCCGAGCATCGGTCCGATGTGTCCCATCTGGAACATGAGCCACTGGAGAACCGAGTAGCGCTCGCGAATGCCCTTGGGCAGGAACTTCCCGGTCTTCGCAGCGAGATAGATCAGGATCGCGCCCGATTCGGCGAGCGGCATCGGTTTGCCGTCCGGCCCGTCCGAATCGACGATCGCCGGCATCTTGTTGTTGGGACTGATCTTCAGGAACTCGGGCTTGAACTGATCGCCCTCGCCGATGTTGATCGGATGAATGCGATATGCGAGGCCGGTCTCCTCGAGCATGATGTGGATTTTGTGCCCGTTCGGTGTGGGCCAGGTATAAAGATCGATCATTTGTCTCTCGGTTAGGAGTGAGCAGTAGGGAGCAAGTGTCGACAGTCAGCCGCGCATCATACACGGGCGCGAGCCGCGAACTCTTTCAGCTGCGCGAGCCGGCGATTAGCCGTTCGATGTGAAAATCCGCATCACCGAGGTGGAAATCGATCATCGTGAGCCGCTTGGCATAGTGGCTCGCGGGCAGCTCGTCGGTGACGCCCATTCCGCCGTGGAGCTGGATCGCTATCTGGGTGACAGCGCGGCCCGCGCGTCCGATGTGCGCCTTCGCCGCCGACACCGCTCGACGGCGCTCCGCCGCGTCGGCCGAATCCGCCCGCACCGCGGCGAGCAATGCCATGGACCGCGATTGCTCGAGGTGTATGAACATGTCCACCGCACGGTGTTGCAGCGCCTGGAAGCGGCCGATCGGCTGCCCGAACTGCTGGCGCGTCTTGATGTAGTCGAGCGTCTGGGCGTTCAGCGTCTCCATCACGCCGACGCCTTCGGCGCACAGCGCTGCCGCTCCGCTATCCGCGATCGCGTCGAGCAACGGCAGTGCGTCGTCGAGCGGGCCGAGTGCGGCGTCCGCCCCGACCTGCACGCCGTCCAGCTTCACCTCGGCGGCACGCTGGCCGTCGATCGTGCGGTAATCCCGTGCCCCGACGCCTTTCATCTTCCGGTCGACGACGAAGAGGCTGATCCCTTGCGGGTCGCGCGGGCCACCCGCCGTCCGCGCCGAGACGACCAGCCGGTCGGCCTGCGCGCCCCACGGCACGACGGCCTTGTGGCCCCGGAGCACGAAACCCTGGCCCTGCCGCCGCGCGGTCGCAGCGACCGCGCCGAGCTCGTAGCGTGAGTCGGGCTCGGCGTGGGCCAGCGTGAGCAGCAGCTCCCCGCGCGCCGCTGCCGGTAGCAGGCTCTCCTTCTGCGCAGCGGATCCGGCGCGCGCGACCAGTCCCGCGCCCAGGATCACGCTCGCGAGATAGGGCTCCACGACGAGGCCCGCGCCGAGCGCCTGCATGACGACGAGCGTGTCGACGGGGGTTCCGCCATAGCCGCCGTGCTCGCCCGGCGTCGTGAGGCCGAGGAGCCCCATCTCGGCGAATGCCGACCACACCTCGCGGCTGAAGCCCTCGGCCGAGCGCTGGATCGCACGACGCTTCTCGAACGGGTATTCGCGCTCGATGTAGCGCGCGAGCGAGTCGCGCAGGAGCTGCTGCTCTTCAGTGAACGCGAAGTCCATCTAGCACCCGGGCACTGCGGCGATTCGCGCGGATCCCCTCATAAACCGAGGACCATCTGCGCGATGATGTTGCGCTGGATCTCGTTCGAGCCGCCGTAGATGGTGACCTTGCGGTAGTTGAAGTAGCGCGCGGCGAGCGGCGCGGCGTATTCCGGGCCGACCGGCTCGTCTTCCGCGTCGAGCGCCATCGCCTCCGGGCGGAACGGCAGCGCGTAGGGACCGAGCGCCTCCATCATCAGCTCGGTGAGCGCCTGCTGGATCTCGGTGCCCTTGATCTTGAGGATCGACGCCTCGGGACCCGGGGCCTTGCCGCGGTTCGCGAGCACGCGCATCACGGTCATCTCCAGCGCGAGCAGCTCGATCTCCACCTGTGCGATGCGCGCCGCGAACCCCGGGTCGTCGGCCAGCGGCCGGCCGTTCTTCGACTGGCTGCGCGCGATTTGCTTGAGGGTGTCGAGCTCGCGCTTGGACGCGCCCACGCCGGCGATGCCCGTGCGCTCGTGGCCGAGCAGATACTTCGCGTAGGTCCAGCCCTTGCCTTCGTCGCCCACGAGGTTCTCGGCCGGCACCTTCACGTCCTCGAAGAAGACTTCGTTCACCTCGTGTTCCTCGTCGAGCGTGACGATCGGGCGGACCGTGATGCCGGGCGAGTGCATGTCGATGAGGAGGAAGCTGATCCCCTCCTGCTTCTTGACGGTCGCGTCGGTGCGCACGAGGCAGAAGATCATGTCGGCGAACTGGGCGAGCGTGGTCCATGTCTTCTGGCCGTTCACGACATAGTGGTCGCCGGCACGCACGGCACGCGTCTTGAGCGACGCGAGGTCCGAGCCGGAGCCGGGCTCGGAGTAGCCCTGGCACCACCAGTCCTGATTCGTCCGGATGCGGGGCAGGTAGCGCTCTTTCTGCATCGCGCTGCCGTAAGCCATGATGACCGGCGCGACCATGTTGAGGCCGAAGGGGATCAGGCGCGGCGCCCCGGCCGCGGCGGTTTCCTCGTCGAAGATGTGATTCTGCACCGGCGTCCAGCCGCATCCGCCGTGCTCGACCGGCCAGTGACCGGCAAGCCAGCCCTGCTTCGCCAGGATGTCCTGCCAGCGCGCGTAGTCGCTCTTCTCCAGGCGACGATGCTCGAGCACCTTGCGCGCGATGTCCGCCGGAAGGTTGGCCTTCACGAAGGCGCGGACTGTGTCGCGAAACGCGGACTCCTCGGGCGTGTAGGCGAGATCCATGATCGGATTGTGAGGTGACGCGGGCGACTCAATGTTAACGCAGATGCGCACCGGGCCGGATGCACGCGGGCGGCGGCTCGACTGCACCCACGCCTTGAGGCATGCTCCGAGACGGATCGCCGAGCGGGAGGACCCATGCCGGATAACGTCGAGATCGAGGTACGGAATCGCATTGCCGTCGCGCGCATGAACCGTCCCGCGCGGCGCAACGCGCTGTCGGTCGAGTTCATGCGCGAGCTGATCGCCGCGGCGCACAGCCTGGAGGAGCGCCGCGACGTCGATGCGGTGGTGCTCACCGGCGGCGAACGCTTCTTCAGCGCCGGGGCGGATCTCAAGGATCCCGACCGCTGGAATCTGCAGGAGCGCCCGCTCGTCGAGCAGCGCGAGATGATGGCGACCGGCTATCGGCTGTGCCGCGCCTGGGAAGAGCTGCCGCAGATGGTCGTGGCCGCAATCGAGGGCTATGCGATCGGCGGCGGCATGGCGCTCGCGCTCGCCGCCGACTGGCGGGTGATCGGACGATCGGCGTACCTCTGCGTCCCCGAGGTGCGGCTCGGCATGCCGCTTTCGTGGGGCACGATCCCGCGGATCGCGAGCCTCGTCGGACCGGCCCGTGCCAAACGCGTCGTCACGCTCTGCGAGCGATTCGTCGGCCAGCAGGCGCTCGACATCGGCCTCGCCGATCGCGTCGCCGACGACGGCGCAGTGCTCGACGCCGCGCTCGCGCTGGCGGGCGAGGTCGCCGCCATGCCGCAGGGCCCGGTGCGGATGACCAAGGAGTCGGTGAACGCGTATTGTCACGCCTTGAGCCACGCCACCGGCTACATGGCCGCCGACCAGGTGGCGCTGGCGACGATGAGCCGCGAGGGCATCGCCGCGCGGAAGCGCGCTTTCGACGATCGCTCGCACGGTTGAGTCCGCCGCGAGCGGAGTGCATAGTCGGCAACCGGATGGAGCGACATCGCAGATGAAGGCAGTGCTTTGCAGGCGACTCGGCTCGCCCGGCGATCTGGTCGTCGAGGACGTGCCCTCGCCGCGCGCCGGTAAGGGCGAAGTCGTGGTGAGCGTCAAGGCGTGCGGGGTTAACTTCCCCGACGTACTGCTCGTGCAAGGCAAGTACCAGGTGAAGCCCGCGCTGCCGTTCTCGCCGGGCGTCGAGATTTCCGGCGTGGTGAAGGAAGCGGGCACGGGCGTGACGCACGTGAAGCCCGGCGATCCGGTCGCGGGATCCATTCCTTACGGCGGATTCGCCGAGGAGGTGCTCGCTCCGGCGCAGAACGTCGCGTCGGTGTCCGCGGACCTCGACTTCGCGATCGCCGCCTCCGTCACCGTGACCTATGGGACGACTTATCACGCGCTCGTGGACCGCGCCCACCTCCAGCCGGGCGAGACGCTGCTGGTGCTCGGTGCGGCCGGCGGCGTCGGCCTTGCGGCGGTCGAGCTCGGCAAGATGCTCGGCGCGCGCGTGATCGCCGCGGCCTCGTCCGAGGCGAAGCTCGCCACCTGTGAGCGCTACGGCGCCGATTTATTGATCGACTACGAGCAGGAAGATCTGCGCGCGGCCCTCAAGCGAGTGAGCCCGGACAAGGGCGTCGACGTCGTGTACGACCCCGTCGGCGCGCGCTTCGCGGAGCCGGCGGTGCGCAGCCTCGCCTGGCGGGGGCGCTATCTCGTCATTGGCTTTGCCGGCGGCGAGATCCCGAAGATCCCGCTCAACCTGCCCCTCCTGATGGAGCGCTCGATCCTCGGCGTCTACTGGGGCGCGTGGGCCGCGCGCGAGCCCGCGGCGAACCGCGCGAACCTCGCGCAGGTGGTCGATCGGATCATGCAAGGCAAGCTCAAGCCGCTCGTGAGCAAGACATTCCCGCTCGCGCGCGCCGCGGAAGCGCTGGACGAGCTGACCAGCCGGCGCGCGCTCGGCAAGATCGTTCTCGTAGTGGGCGCTGATTGAGGAGAGGAAGACGATGGAGTTCGATTTCGAGGCGCTCGAGGTCGCGAAGCGCTACAAGCTGCTCGCCGGACTGGTGGTGCCGCGCCCGATCGCGCTGGTGAGCACGCTCGACGCGGGCGGCGTCGTGAATGTCGCGCCCTACAGCTTCTTCAACGCGCTCGGCGACGACCCGCCGATCTGCATCATCAGCGTGGAGAACCGCGACGAGGGTCCGCTGAAGGACACGGCGCGCAACATCCTCGACACGCGCGAGTTCGTCGTCAACCTGGTCGACGAGCCGATGGCCGAGCCGATGCACGCTTGCTCGACCGCGTTTCCGCCCGAAACGAGCGAGCTCGACCAGGTCGGCTTCACCGCCGCTCAGTCGCGCCGGGTGCGTCCACCCCGCGTCGCGGAATCGCCCGTGTCGCTCGAGTGCCGGCTGCACACGCACGTCCCGATCGGTCCGCGACACCTGTTGATCGGCGAGATCGTCTGGATGCACGTGCGCGACGGGGTCGTCGATCCGGCGACGCTGCGCGTGGTCCCGGACCGGTACTTCCCGGTCGGCCGCTTCTTCGGCAACCGGTATTGCCGCACGCGCGACCAGTTCGAGATCGCGCCGAGCGAGTACAACCTGCGCCGCGCCGCGCTCGGGAAAGGCTAAGGAACCTCTGATCGAGTCATCCCCGCGCACGCGGGGATCCAGCAAGCCTAGCCTGGATTCCCGCGTGCGCGGGAATGACGAACTCCTTCAGAACTTCCCTAAGGACGCTCTGGCCGCGGTTTGGCGGTTCCGCGCGCCATGCTATGCTGCGGCGGCCTCCGAAACGTGGCTCGCAAAGCACGCGGCGGCCCCGAATTCCGTACATCCCAAGGAGGAACCCGAGATGAATCCCTGCGCCAACCTTTCCGGCCGCACCGTGCTCGCCGCCGCGTTCGCCGCCGCCGCAATCCTGACCGCACCCACCGTCCTCGCCCAGGCGAAGCCGCTCATCGCCGGCGTGGACGGCACGTTCGCCCCGCACGCCATGCCCAAGCTCGGTGGCGGCGTCGAGGGATTCAACGTCGATCTCATCGCGGAGATCGGCAAGCAGATGGGCCAGCCCATCGAGGTCTTCGCGGGACAGTTCTCCGGTCTCATCCCGGCGATGAACGCCGGCAAGATCAGCTTCGTCGGCGCGCCGACCACGGTCACGCCCGAGCGCGCCGCGAACCTGCTCTTCAGCGAGGGCTATCTCAACACGTTCTACGCCGTCGTGATCCCGATCAACTCGCCCGACGTCACGTCGTTCGAGCAGCTGAAGGGCAAGACGATCTCGCTGAACCGCGGCTCGGCCTACGACAAGTGGGCGCAGGAGAACGCACCCAAGTACGGCTTCAAGGTCGAGTCGTTCGGCACCAACGCCGACGCCGTGCAGGCGCTCATCTCCGGCCGCGCCGACGCGCACATGTCGGGCAACACCGTTGCCGCGTACTCGGTGGTCAAGGCAGGCAAGCAGCTCAAGCTCGCGACGCTCAAGGTCGATCAAGGCCTCGTGTGGGGCGCCGCATTCCGCAAGGATGATCCCCAGCTGCGCAACGCGGTGGACGAGGCGATCGAATGCCTGAAGATGAACGGCACGCTCGCCAAGCTCTATGAGAAATGGTTCGGCCACGCGCCGGCCGCGGACTCCGCGACGGTCACCGTGTACGCCGGCTACGGCGTGCCGGGAATGGCCGGCTACGATCCGAAAGAGCACAAGCCGAACTGCAAGTAACGGCACGCGCCGGGCCGCGGGCAAACGTCGCCCGCGGCCCCGCCGGATCCGGCGCCGTCCCGCGATGAGCGATTCCGCACCGATCCTCGACGTGCGCGGGCTGCACAAGTCCTTCGGCCATCTCGAAGTGCTGAAGGGCATCGACCTGCAGGTCAAGCCGCGCGAGCTCGTTTTCGTCATCGGCCCCTCCGGATCCGGGAAGAGCACGCTCCTGCGCTGCTGCAACCGGCTCGAGGAGCCGAACTCCGGCGCGGTGCGCATCGAGGGGGTCGACATCCTCGCGCCCGGCGTCGACATCAACGCGGTGCGGCGCCGCATCGGCATGGTCTTCCAGTCGTTCAACCTCTATCCGCACCTGAATGCGCTCGGCAACGTCACCCTCGCGCTACGCAAGGTCGAGGGCAAGTCGCGTGAGGAAGCCGAGGCCGTCGGCATGCAGGCGCTCACGCGGGTCGGCCTGGTGGAGAAGGCGAAATCGTTCCCGAACGAGCTTTCGGGAGGCCAGCAGCAGCGGGTCGCCATCGCGCGAGCGCTCGCGCTGGAGCCGGTGATCCTGCTGTTCGACGAGCCGACCAGCGCGCTGGATCCCGAGCTCGTCGGATCGGTGCTCGCCGTGATGCGCGAGTTGCGCGAGTCGGGCATGACGATGGTGGTCGTGAGCCACGAGATGCGGTTCGCGCGCAGCGCGGCCGACCGGGTGATCTTCATGGACGAGGGCCGGATCCTCGAGGAAGGTCCGCCCGAGCGCCTCTTCAACGCGCCCGATCATCCCCGCATCCAGGACTTCCTGCGCACGATCCAGGGGCATTGAGACGCAGATGCTGGACCGCCTCGCCGACACGTTCTTCAACCTGCGGGTCATGGCGGAATACCTGCCGAAGATCATGGAGGGCTTCGTCATCACGATCCAGCTTGCGCTGGCCGTCGTGGTGAGCGGGATCGCCTGCGGGTTCGCGCTCGCGATGGTGCGGTCGTTCCGGGTGAAGCCGCTCAACTTCCTGATCATCGCGGTGGTCGACGTGCTGCGGGCCCTCCCGCCGCTGGTCATCATCATCATGTTCTACTTCGCGCTGCCGACCGTCGGCATCCGGATGTCGGCGTTCGTCGCCACGTGGCTCGCCCTCGCGCTGGTGCTCGCGGCGTTCGCCGAGGAGATCTTCTGGGCGGGCATCCTCGCCGTGCCGAAGGGGCAGTGGGAAGCCGCGCGCTCGACCGGCCTCTCTTTCCTGCAGACGCTGCGCTTCGTGGTGATGCCCCAGGCGGTGCGCATCACGATCCCGCCGCTCACCAACCGCACCATCGCGATCACCAAGGGCACCGCGCTCGGCGCCGTCGTCGCGGTCGGGGAGATCCTCTATCAAGCCCAGACCGCGTACTCGTTTTCCTACAATCCGTCGCCCCTGACGCTCGGGGCGATTGCCTATCTCATCCTCTTCATCCCGGTGGTGTATTTCGGGCGCTGGGTGGAGACGCGCTTCGCCTGGAAGCGGTAGATCGTGGATCTCCTCGTCTCGAGCTTCTTCAATCTCGACATCCTGGCGCAGGCCTGGCCGTTCCTGCTGGCCGGTTTCTGGATGACGGTCCAGCTCACGCTGGTCGTCGTGCCGCTCGGCGTCGCGGGCGGGCTGGCGGTCGCCCTGCTCTCGACGGTGCGCAACCGGCCCCTGCGGTGGCTCGTCGTGATCTACGTTGATTTCTTCCGCGCGTTTCCGCCGCTCGTGCTGCTGATGTTCATCGCCTTCGGCCTGCCGTTTCTCAAGATCGACCTGGGCGCGTTCGGCGCGGTGGCGCTGGCGTTCCTGCTGAACACCTCGAGCTACTACGGGGAGATCTTTCGCGCCGGCATCGAGAGCATCCCGCGCGGACAGTACGAGGCGGCGCGCTCGACGGGGCTTTCGGCCACGCAGACGCTAGCCTACGTGGTCATTCCGCAGGCCACCAAGAACGTCACGCCCGATCTGATCTCGAACACGCTCGAGGTGGTGAAGCTCACGTCGATCGCGAGCGTCGTCGCGCTGCCTGAGCTGCTGTTCGCCGCGCGCCAGGCGCAGTCGGTCACCTACAACGCGACGCCGATCATCGCGGCCGGGATCATCTACCTGGTCTGCCTGTGGCCGCTCGTGCGGCTGCTTTCGCGCTTCGAGCATCGACAGATCGCGTTGCACTGAAGTGCAATCCCCGTCTTTTCTTGCAGGGCGAAGATGGCGCTACGCTGGCTGATGCTGGGCGTGTTGTTTCTGGTCAGGCTCGCGATGGGCTACCAGTTTCAGTCGGTCGCCTCGGTCTCCTCCCAGCTCGTCGACGAGTTCGGTCTGAGCTACGCCGAGGTCGGCACCCTGATCGGCCTGTTCCTGTTGCCGGGCATCGTGATTTCCATTCCGAGCGGTGCGCTGACGCGCGCGATCACGGACCGGATCCTGCTGATCATCGGCGCGGTGACCATGATCGTCGGTGCGGTGCTGATGGGAAGCGCTGCAGATTCAACCTCGCTGTACGCCGGTCGTTTGGTCACTGGAATCGGCGGATCCATCTTCAACGTGATTCTGACCAAGATGGTGACCGACTGGTTTAGCGAGCACGAAATCGTCACCGCCCTGGCCGTCATGCTGACCGCGTGGCCCATCGGCATCTCCCTCGGGCTTCTTACGCAAGGCGTCATCGCCGACGCGTATGGCTGGCAATGGGCGATGTATGCGACCGGCATCGCGGCGCTGGCGGCATTGATTCTGACCGCAACGCTTTACCGCGATGCGCCCGGCCCCGGGCGACGACCCGATCAACCGGTCCGGTTCGGGCTGCCGCCTCGGCAGTTCGTCCACATCGGCCTCGTCGGCTTGGGCTGGACCCTGTACAACACGGGCTTGATCATCTTCGTGAGCTTCGTGCCCGACGTCCTCGCAAGCCACGGTTACGAGCCCAACCTGGCACGCTCCATCACGAGCCTTGCCATGTGGGCGATGTTGTTATCGGTACCGTTCGGCGGCCGCCTGCTGGAGGTGTTCGGTTGGATCGCGACTTCGATCGTGGTGACGCTGGCCTTCGCGGCCGCGGCTATGGTGGCCGCGTCACAGGCAGTCGCGCCGGTGGCGATCTGTATCGCGTTCGGCGCCATTGTCGGCATTCCGGCCGGCGCCCTGATGGCGCTTTCGGCACAGGCGCTGAGCCCCGCGAACAGAGGCCCCGGTCTCGGAATCTTCTACACCTGGTACTACGCCGGCATGACCGTCGGCCCCGCGGTGGCCGGATGGGCACGCGATGCCACCGACAGCACCGCGACCCCGGTCATCTTGGGCGCCGCGATGCTGGCCGGCGTCATCGTCTCCGTCGGCGCGTTGCGTCTGTTGCAGCGAACGTGGCCGATCGAAAGCGCTCAGGGCGCGATGCGGCCGTAGATGGCGCGATTCCGCGAGGCCAGGTAACCGAGCGCAGTCTCGAAGTACTTCTTGAAGTGTGCCGTCTGCTGGTGCGCCTGAAACGCGGCCTCGTCCGCGTAGACCTCGTAGAACATCACTTTCGTCTTGTCCTTGGGATCGACGAGGACGTCGAATTGCCGGCACCCGGGTTCAGTCTCGCGCGCGGCCTTCGCGTTCTCGAGCGCCATGGGCATGAAGCGATCGACCTCGCCCGGCTTGATCTCCAGGTTCACCACTAGTACGAAGCTCATTTCATCCTCCTTTAAGATCGTCATTCCCGCGGCAGCGGGAATCCATTCGGCAGCCGATCGAAGATCCCTGGGTCCCCGCTTGCGCGGGGATGACCTGCACCTTCGTCGAACGCTCTGCCGGGCCGCGAGATCCCCGCTTGCGCGGGGATGACCCCCGGCCTTCGTCGAACGCTCTGCCGGGCCGCGAGATCCCCGCTTGCACGGGAATGACCCCCGGCCTTCGTCGAACGCTCTGCCGGGCCGCGAGATCCCCGCTTGCGCGGGGATGACCCCCGCCACTCCTTTCAGTCGTTTGCGGGGGTCACTTCCGCGCCGACGCGCTCCACGATCATCCGGTAGTGCTCCGGCCGCCGGTGGGCGGCGAAGTTGAACATGGTCCGCTTGAGGTTCGCGGCGAGGTCGATGTCCGCGTTGCAGAAGACGACCTCGTCGTCCTCGGAGTTCGACTTCACCGCGATCTCGCCGGTCGGTGCGACGATCAGCGAGTGGCCGAACATCCGGAATCCGTCCTCGAAGCCGCACTTGGCGGTCTCGACGAGCCAAGTCGCGTTCTGGAATGCCATCGCCTGCGCCATGATCAGGTGATGGTGCACCCTGAGCGCCGGCGGCTCCGGATAGTGCAGGTTCTCCGTTGGCGTGTTGAATCCGAGCGCCACGATCTCGGCGCCTTGCAGCGCCAGCACGCGGAAGGCTTCCGGCCACCGCCGGTCGTTGCAGATCAGCATCCCGGTTATCGTGTCCATGAACCGCCAGACGCGGAAACCCAGGTCGCCGACCTCGAAGTATTTCTTCTCGAGATGCTGGAACGCGGCCTGCGGCTTGTGCTCGGCGTGCCCCGGGAGATGAATCTTGCGGTACTTGCCGACGATTCTCCCGTCGGGACCGACGAGAATCGCCGTGTTGAACCGCCGGGCGCGACCCTCCTCGCGCGTGAGTTCCGCGTACCCCAGGTAGAAGCCGACGCCATGCTTTTTCGCGAGATCGAAGAGCGGCTGGACGACCGGATTCGGCATCGAGGATTCGAAGAACTTGCGGTCGACCTCGTCCGGGTCCTCCATCCAGTAGCGCGGGAAGAACGTGGTCAGGGCGAGCTCGGGAAAGACCACGAAGCGCGCGCCGCGCCCGATCGCTTCGCGGAACAGCTCCACGAGACGCTTGACGACCGCCTCCCGCGAATCCGCCAGATTGACCGCTCCGAGCTGCGCTGCCGCAATACCAAGTTTCCGCGTCACTCCAACCTCGAAAGAAAGTTTCGTTTTCGATGCGGGAAGGAGGGTAACGGGAGGGAACCAGCCGGTTCCCTCCTGTTCGTGACCTTCCGCTCTTGCCTTTGTTTCCTCCCGTTACCCTCCTTCCCGCTCAACTGAACACCGCCAATTCTTCCGACCTCTCAGGAAATCAGGGCCTTGAATATTCGCATTTCAGTGGTCGGCTTGCGCTCGTGGCGGAGCGGCTCGGGCGCGCCGCAGGGTATGAACTTCCCCGAGCCGCGCTCGGCCGAGAGCTTGCCGTTCTCCACGACGACCCGCCCGCGACTCACCACGATCTCCGGCCAACCCTTGATCGTGCGCCCCTCGTAGGGCGTATAGCCGACGTTGTCGTGAATCGCCGCCGCGGTGATCTTCACTTCCTTTTCGGGATCCCAGATTCCGAGGTCGGCGTCCGAGCCCACGGCGATGGTGCCCTTGCGCGGGTACATCCCGTAGATGCGCGCATGGTTTGTCGCGGTCAGCGCGACGAACTCGTTCAGGCCGATGCGTCCCTTGCCCACGCCCTCGGAAAAGAGGAGCGGCATGCGCAGCTCGAGTCCCGGAACGCCATTCGCGATCTCCTTGAACGTCGTCTTCTCGCCCTTGGGCAGCTTGCCGGAGTTGTCGAAGCGATAGGGCGCGTGGTCGGACGAGTAGACCTGGAAGGTGCCATCCGCGAGGCCGGCCCAGAGCGCGTTCTGCGATGCCTCGTCGCGCGGCGGCGGGCTGCAGCAGTACTTCGCGCCCTCCATGCCCGGGCGGCTGATGTCCGAGCCCTTCAGAAAAAGATACTGCGGACACGTTTCCGCATAGACGCGCGCGCCGATCGCCCGCGCGGCCTGGATCGCCCGCACCGACTCGATGCCCGAGACGTGCACGATGAGCACCGGCACGTCGAGGAGCCGCGAGAACTGGATGACCCGGTTGGCCGCCTCGCTCTCGGCGAGCGGCGCGTGGCTCACGGCATGGAACTTCGGCTCGGTGTGCCCGCGCTCGAGCAGGCGCTTCGCGAGCCAGCGAATCACGTCGTGGTTCTCGGCATGCACCATGACCAGCGCGCCATGCTTCTCGGCCGCCAGCAGCACGTCGAGCATCTGGTAGTCGTCGAGCTTCAGCATGTCGTAGGTCATGTAGACCTTGAAGGACGTGATGCCCTTGCTGATGTACTGGGGCAGCTCTTGGGTGAGCACCTCCTCGGTCGGATCGGACACGATCAAGTGAAATCCGTAGTCGATGACGGACTTCTCGGCGGCCCGCTTCGAGTAGTCGGTCACCACGTCTCGGATCTTCATGCCGCGGTGCTGCGCGGCGAACGGGATGATGGTGGTGGTCCCGCCATGCGCGGCGGAGACCGTCCCGGAGTAGAAGTCGTCGGCAGTCATCACGCCGTTGCTCGAGAGCTGCTCGATGTGGCAGTGGCTGTCGACGCCCCCCGGCAACACGAGCTTTCCGGCGGCATCGATGTCGCGCTTGCCCGGTGCGAGCCCCCGCGCGATCACGGCGACGCGTCCGTCCTTGACGCCGATGTCGGCAGAGGAGGTGTCGGCGGCCGTGGCGACCGTGCCGTTCCGAATGGTGAGATCGAGATCTTGCATGGCTGTCGCGGCGAAAACCCTGATTATGCCCAATTCACGCCGCACCAGACCCCGCCGGCCGGCATTCCGGCGTGCGTCCGCGCTACACTTGTGCCCTACCCGGCCGCTCTGGCCGGTGGAGGACACCAATGACCACCAGCGCGGAGACCATTTTCGTCATCAATCCCAATTCGAGCGAGAAGGTCACGGAGGGGATCGACCGCGCGGTCGATCCACTGCGCATCCCCGGTGGACCGCGCATCGAATGCCTCACCCTGAAAGAGGGTCCGCCGGGAATCGAGACGCAGCGCCACGTCGACAGCGTGGTGATGCCGCTCCTGGGCCTGATCGGCGAGCTCGAGCGGCGGGCAGACGCCTACGTGATCGCGTGTTTCAGCGATCCCGGGATGCACGCCGCGCGCGAAGCAACGCGCAAGCCGGTGTTAGGCATCATGGAAAGCGGCATCCTCACGGCGCTCACGCTCGGCCAGCGCTTCGGGATGATCTCGATCCTGCCGGGCTCCGTGAACCGCCATCTCCGCGCGGTGGGCGCGATGGGCCTCGCGGATCGCTGCGCGGGCGATCTCGCGATCGGGCTCGGCGTCACGGAGCTGAGCGACGCGCAGAAGACGCTCCGCCGCATGATCGACGTGGGCACCGCGCTGCGCGACGACCACGGCGCGAATTCGCTCGTCATGGGCTGCGCGGGCATGGCGCAGTATCGCGACGAGCTGGAAAACGCGGTGGGGATCCCGGTCGTGGAGCCGACCCAGGCTGCCACGGCGATGGCCATCGGTCGCGTGCGGCTCGGCTGGTAGCCCCCGCGTCAGAGCGCCAGTGCGACGCGCTTTATTCCCCGGTCCTCGGAGCTGTCGGCAATCGAGAATCCGAGCTTGGCGCAGAGCGCGAGCATGCCATGGTTGTGCGCGAGGATGTGACCCATCATCTCGCGCAATCCCCTGCTCCGCGCAACGTCCACGAGCGCGCTCATCATCCGGCGGCCGAGGCCCTTGCGTTGCCATTCGTCGGCAATCACGATTGCGAATTCGCAGCTCTCGCCGTCAGGATTCGTGACGTAGCGGCATACCCCCACCTCGGTCTCGCGCCCCTGCTCCACCACCGTCGCGATGAACGCCATCTCTCGGTCATAGTCGATCTGCGTGAACCGCGTGAGCATCTGCGGGGTGAGCTCGCGCAGCGCGTCCATGAACCGGGAGTAGCGGCTCTCGGCGGATAGCCCGCGCACGAACGCCTGCTCGATCTCCGCGTCCTCGGGCCGAATGGGTCGCAGCGTGACGAGCGGCGCACCGTGCGGCTGCCAGGTGCTCACCAGCGTCGCGGGGTACGGATGGATGGCGACGTGATCGTAGCGGCCGCGCGCCGGCGCCGGCCGGCCGATCACGACGCGTGCGTCGGCGACGGTGGCGCCCGACTCGTCCGCGATCAGCGGATTGATGTCGAGCTCGAAAAGCCAAGGCAGCTCGCATGCCATTTCCGATACCCGCAGCAGCACGGCCTCGATCGCCGAACGGTTGGCCGGGGGCAAATTGCGGAACGCCCCGAGCAGCTTCGAGATGCGCGTGCCGTGGATCATGTCCTCGACCAGGAACGAGTTGAGCGGAGGCAGCGCGACGGCCCGGTCGTGCAGCACCTCGACCGCCGTCCCCCCTGCGCCGAACACGATGGCCGGGCCGAACACCGGGTCGCGCAGTATTCCGACCATGAGCTCGCGCGCGTTTGCGCGCGTGACCATCGGCTGCACCGAGACGCCGGTAATGCGCGCGCCGGCGCGTTTCCGGCCCACGGCCTCGACGATCTGATCGTAGGCTTGCCGCACGGACTGGGCGTTTTGCAGGCCCAGGCGCACGCCGTCGACGTCGCTCTTGTGCGTGATGTCCGGCGAGTCCACCTTCAATGCGACCGGGAAACCGATTTCCTCCGCGACGAGCATCGCCTCGTGCGCGGAGCGCGCGACGACCGTCTGCGCAACCGGAATGCGGAAGGCGGCGAGCAGTGCTTTCGACTCGATCTCGCTCAGCACGGTGCGTCCCTCCGCGAGGGCGGACTCTCCGATGAGGCGGGCCGCGTCGAGATCCGGAGCGACCCCCTGGGTCCGCGGGCCCGGCACCTGCAGGAGCGCGCGCTGATTGCGGTAGAAGGCCGAGACGTGCGCAAACGTCTCGACTGCAGGTTCGGGCGTGCGGAACACCGGTATGCCGGCCGCCGCCAATTCCGTACGCGCGGCGGCAACCTGCTGCTCGCCCATCCAGCATGCGATCACCGGCTTGGACGAGCCGCGCGCGGATTCGATGACTGCGCGCGCAGCCTCGACCGGCTCGGTCATGGCCTGCGGTGACAGGATCGCGAGGAGGCCGTCGACGTTCGCATCGGCGAGGCACGCGGCAACTGCGGCGCGGTAGCGGTCGGCGCTTGCGTCCCCGATCAGGTCGACCGGGTTGCCGTGCGACCAGTTTTCCGGCAGCACTGATTTCAGCGCGTCGATCGTCGCCTGCTCGAGCGGCGCGAGAGGAATGCCCAGATCGGCCGCGCGATCCGCCGCCATCACGCCCGGTCCGCCGCCGTTGGTCACGATGGCGAGCCGCTCGCCCTGCGGGCGCACGCGGGCCGCCAGCGCCTGCGCCGCCGCGACCAACTGACCCACGCTTCCGACCCGCACGACTCCCGCGCGCTTCACCACCGCATCGAAGACGTCGTCCAGCCCGACAATGGCGCCCGTATGCGAGGACACTGCGCGCGAACCGACGGGATGCCGACCCACCTTCATCAGAATCACCGGCTTGACGCGCGCCGCCGCCCGCAACCCGGAAACGAATCGGCGGGCGTCCCGGACGCCTTCGACGTACAGCAGGATATGCTCGGTCTTCGGATCGGCGACGAGGTAATCCACGATCTCGCCGAAATCGAGATCGGTCGATCCGCCGAGCGACACGACGCTCGAAAATCCCACCCCGTTCGGCCGCGCCCAGTCGAGCATGGCGGTGCACACCGCTCCCGACTGCGAAACGAGACCCAGCGAACCGGAGAGCGCACCCGCCTGCGCGAACGTCGCGTCGAGTCCCAGCGCCGGACGCATCAGTCCCAGGCAGTTCGGACCGAGCACCCGCAGCCGATGTCGCCGCGCGTTCTCGAGCATCGTACGCTCGAGCTTCGCGCCCGCCGCGCCGGTCTCCGCGAACCCCGCAGTGATCACGACCGCAGCGCGAACACCCGCGGCGCCGCACTGCGCAACGAGATCCGGCACCGTCGCGGGCGGCGTTGCGATCACGGCGAGATCGACGCGGCGCGGAACGTCCCCGATGGATCGATGGCATCGCAGACCGTGCACGGACGAGTGACGCAGGTTCACCGCATAGAGCTTGCCCGTGTACTTCGCTGCGAGAATATTCCGAACCAGAACATCGCCGATCGATCCGGACCGCTCGCTCGCGCCGATCACAGCGACCGAATCGGGCTCGAACAGCGGCGAGAGATAGTGGCGATCGCTGACGTGGGTCACTGGCAGGCCATGGGAGCGCGTGGCAGGCGAGTCTACGCAGCGCGCGTCACGGCAGTTTGACGCGCGTCAAGACTGCGCCAACCGCGACGCGGTTTATCCGCGGCCGGACTTGCAGTTCGAGTAGACGACGTTGCTGCCGTCCTCCAGCATCGCCTGATTGCCGTTGACCGACAGGTTGGCACGGCCATTGGAATAGCGCGAGGCGGCGCCCGTCGTGACGGCGTCCAGGCGGAACTCGCGTTCCGGGTAGATCACCATCACCGATTTGCCCCCTTCCAGGAATCGCACGTAGAGCTCCTTGCCGCCGTCGCATTTGTAGGCGGTCGCTCCCGGCGGGACGCGCGGCACCTCGCCACTCGAGTCGCCCCACGGCCACAAACTCCAGGTCGAGCAGCCGCCGAGCCCCGCCACGAAGATCAGGGCGAGCATCAGGGACGTATACCGCTTCATCGATCCTTCCTCCGTGCCTCCGCGATGGTCGCGACAAGGGTATCAGCAGTCGGGCTCGCCCGGCGCCGGGCGCGGTTCCGGATCGAAACCGAACCGATCGGGAAGCGCGGCGCTCGCGATAGATTCGATCGCAATGCGCTTGCCCTCCAGATCCACATAGGCGGCTCCGCCATCGGGACGGCCGGACAGCAAGGCGTCCAGCGCCGGCTCCTCGAGGGCGGCGCCGGCGGCGTCGACCAGCCGCGTCTCGATCGCGGGTAGATCCCGGTCGAGCACGACGCCAGGGCCCAGCTCCGACTCGATCAGAAAGTGTCCGGCATCGTCCAGCCACGCGCCGCGCACCTCGCGCGGTGTCGCACCGGTGTGCGTCTCGATCCCCGGGCCGGCGGCACCCAGCCGGTAGACAAGGGGCGTGAGGTCCAACGTGACGAACACGCGCTGCGGCCCATTCTGGAAATACCAGCGCCCGCGCTCGTCCGGCTGGTAGTTCCTGCCGATGAACTCGATCACCGCCGCATTCGTGATGCGCTCGAACAGTGGATCACCGTCGCGGGTGGCGCGCGATTTGACGAGCCAGTTGCCGCGCCGGTCCAGGCGAAGCCAGCCGAAGACGTTGGGCACGTTCGGCCATTTCTGCATCGCCCGCTTGACGATTTCGTCCATCGCACCGTGGCCCGTGGAGTCTCGAATAGTCCAAGCGTACCCGGCCTCGCCCTGCCGATACAATGTCGCGCCACGATGCGCCGCACCTCGCCAGTCACGCTCACCCTCCCACGGACGCCTGTTTGCCGGGCGGCCGCGCCCCCGGCGGACCGCGCACAGGCCGATCGGTGACCGCCACCGCGCTCGCGCTGGTGCTTGCCGCGGCGCTTGCGCACGCAAGCTGGAACCTGTTTCTCAAGAGATCGCGCGGCGGGCCGGCGTTCATGACCCTCGTCGCGGCGGCGGCGGCCGTCATCTGGGCGCCGGCCGCCGCGGCGGAATGGTGGATCAAGGATTACGCGTTCGAGCCGATCCACCTGGTGCCGATCGCGGCCAGCGCGGCGGTGCACGCGGGCTACTTCCTGCTCCTCGACCGGGGCTACCGGTTCGGCGATCTTTCGGTCGTGTACCCGCTCGCGCGCGCGACGGGTCCCATTCTCACGGTGATCGTCGCCATTGCCGTGCTCGGCGAGCGCCCCGGCCCCGTCGCGCTCGGCGGCGCGCTGCTCGTGGTGGCGGGCGCCTACCTGCTCACCGGAAATCCGCTGCGGCTCTTCTCGCGCGATCGGCCACGCGGCGCCGGGTTCGCGCTCCTGACCGGCGCGACCATCGCCCTCTATACCGTGATCGACAAGATCGCGGTCAGCACGTTTCTCATCCCGCCGATCGTTTTCGACTGGGCATGCGTGGCGTTGCGCATCGTCATTTTCCTGCCGCTCGCGCTGCACAGCGGCCGCACGTCGATCGCGGAATCGTGGCGCCTCGATCGGCGCGCGATCCTGATCGTCGCGATCTTCTCCCCGCTCGCCTACATCCTCGTGCTGATGGCGATGGTGTTCACGCCGGTGAGCCTGGTCGCACCGGCGCGCGAGGTAAGCATCCTCTTCGCCGCGCTCATGGGCGCGCACTTCCTCAAGGAGGGTGATTCTGCGCGGCGACTCGTGGCCGCGGGGGCCATCGTCATCGGCATCATCGGGCTCGCGCGGGGTTGAGGCGGGGCCGCAGACGGGGGCAAGGGAGCGGAACGCTATACTCGGCGCTCGACCCATGAACCCGCGGAGTGCGCCCGCCATGGCACGCATCCCCTATGCCGACACCGCTGACCCCGCCATCGCCGAGCTTGCCGAGCAGATCCGGCGCGAGCGCGGCGGAAAGGTCCTCAACCTGTACCGCATGCTGCTCCACAGCCCGCCGATCGCGCGCGGCTGGCTGAACCTCTTCACCGCCATCCGCCAGCAGGCCGAGCTTGGCGGACGCTACCGGGAGCTCGCGATCATGCGCATCGCGGTCCTGAACGGCGCGGATTACGAGTTCCAGCAACACGTGCCATTCGCGTTGGCCGAAGGGCTGACGCGCACGCAGCTCGACGCGCTCAAGGCGGGCGATGAGCCGAAGGGCCTGACCGACGCCGATTACGCCGTGCTCGCCTATGCGGACGCGATGACCCGGAAGATCCGCGTGCCCGACGACGTGTTCGCGGCGGTGCGCAAGCATTTCTCGGAGCGCCATGTCGTAGAGCTCACCGCCACCGTCGGCGGCTACAACCTCGTCTCGCGCTTCCTCGAGGCGATCCAGATCGACCACGAGTAAGAGGTGGTCATGCGCCGCGAGGATTTCACGCTCGTCCACCCGCTGCGCGTGCGCTGGGCCGAGGTGGACATGCAGCATGTCGTGTTCAACGCCAACTACCTCATGTACTTCGACGTCGCGATCGCGGAGTACTGGCGCGCGATCGCGCAGGGCGCGGCGCGCGGCTTCCACGACGAATACATGCGGCTCTATTCGATCAAGGCCACCATCGAGTACCACGGCTCGGCGCATTACGACGAGCTGATCGATGTCGGCTGCCGCCTCGCGCGCCTCGGACGATCGTCGATGACGTTCGCCTTCGGAATCTGGCGCGGCGCGGAGCTCCTCGTGTCGGGCGAGATCGTCTACGTCCACGTCGCGCCCGACTCGAAGAAGGCTGCCCCGATCCCGGCGGTCTTGCGCGCTGCAATGACCGCATACGAGAAAGTTGCACCCGAGCCTTCATCAGGCGCTGGTGCCTGACCGCCGGGACCGGTAGGTCACGAACAGGAGGAAACCGGCCGGTTTCCTCCCGTTACCCTCCTTCCCGCTGAGAGTGAACCATCTCTAAGGCGCGGCGTCCTCCGCAGAAAAGCAAGGCAGAGACTCAGTGAAACCTCCCGCCCGCTGTCACTCGCGGCGAGGTTCCGCCAGCCTGTCGAGCATGGCTTTCACGGCACGAATCTGGGCGCCCTGCTTCGTGTGGTATTGCGTCCCGGTATAGCCCCACCAGTCCCAGCAGCCACGCGGATTGGTCACGAAGCTCCATTGCCACCAGGCTCCGCCCCATCCGCTGCGGGCCACGGTCTGGGGATACAGGACGACGAGGCGGTTGGCGGCGGCCCAGCGGTTGTACCCGGCCCCGCGCATGAATCGCTCGCCGATCGTCGCGGCGCTCTGCCGGCAGCCGTGGAACGCGACATGCACGCGGCAACGCTCCTGCCGGCAGAATTCAGGCACATAGGCGTAGCCGGTATCGGCCATGCTGATCGCAAAGGCATCGCCGTCGGCGAACTCGCGCTGGTCGAACGTCACGAGCGTGCCCGGTGAATCCGGCCGCGGCGCGGCGAGCGCGCCGAGCAGGTGCGCGAGCAGCCGGCCGGCCGCGTCGTAGTCGCAGTCGTTGATGAACGGCGGATCGGTCGCGCCGCACGCGCCGCCCGCGTCTTCGGTCACCATACCGTGTCCGGCGCCGATGTCGCTCACCAGCACGACCGCAGGCCCGGGCACGAAATGCAGGTAGAAGCTCCGCAGCGCGTCGACGACGACAGGCGATACCGTGCGGTCACGGGTGCCCGTGAAGAGCCATACGCGCGCGCGCGCCAGATTCTCGGTCGCATCGATACCGCCCGCATGCGCGAGCCCGCGCGCCACGTCGGCCAGCGCCTGCGCGTCCGGCAGCGCCGTCCAGGCTCCCGGCGCCATGCAGTCCTGAAACGCGGTCCATACGCTGCCGCGCGCGCAGTAGTACGGTCCGGCGGCGAGCACGCCGGCCCCTGTCACGCTGGAGGAATGCGCCACGTGAAACTGCACGGCCATGTAGCCGCCCGACGAGACGCCGGAGACGGTGGTCGCGCTGGCATCGACACCGAGGCGCGGGAGCCGATCGGCCGCGTCGACAATCCCACTGGCCAGGATGCCGGCCAACGCAACGGACGCGCAAAGCAGAGCGGCACGCCACGTTCGAGTCATCCGGCAAGGCGGCAGCGCAGTGGAACGATCACACACCCGTCGTATAATACGCCGCGCTGCGCGCCTCATGCGTCACCCGGAACATCCGAATACCCGCGCCTCACTCCCTCAAGGGCATGTCCTTCCGATACCACTGGGAAGATTTCACCCCGGGCTGGACCTACGAGTCGCCGGGACGAACGCTTTCCAAGGAAGAGATCGTCTCGTTTGCGAGCCAGCACGATTCGCAGCGCTATCACGTTGACGAGCAGGCGGCCATCGCTTCGCCGTTCGGTGGATTGATCGCGAGCGGCTGGCACACCGCCACGGTCGCCATGCGCCTGATGTGCGACGGCTATCTCAACGCGAGCTCGTGCATCGGCTCGCCGGGCATCGACGAGATGAAGTTTCTCCGGCCGGTGCGCCCCGGCGACACGCTCCGGTACCGGGCCACGGTGCTCGAAGCGCGGCCATCCTCGAGCAAGCCCGACCGCGGCGCGGTGAAGTGGCGCTGGGAAGTGGTAAACCAGGCCGATGAGCTGGTGCTGTCGATGACCGGCGTTCAGTTCTTTCTCCGCCGGCCGGCATGAATCGTAGGGCGACCAAGCCATGACCGAAGAGTTCAAGTACTACTTCGAGGACTTCGCGCCGGGCCACATGACGGAGGTGAAAGGCCCGACCCTGTCGAAAGAGGAGATCGTCGAGTTCGCGTCCCGGTACGATCCGCAGCCTTTTCACGTCGACGAGGAGAAGGCGAAGCAGTCGATCTATCACAGCATCATCGCGAGCGGCTGGCATACCGTGAGCCTGTGCATGCGCATGATCTGCGACGCCTACCTGCTCGACTCGGCGAGCATGGGCTCGTCCGGCGTGGACGAGATTCGCTGGCTGATTCCGGTGCGGCCGGGCGACACCATTTCGCTGCGCATGACGGTGCTCGAAACGAAGACCTCCCCGACTCGGCCGGAGCTCGGAATCGTCCGGCACCGCTGGGATGTGTTCAATCAGAATCAGGAGCTGGTGATGGAGATGACCGGCACCGGCCTCTTCCGGCGCCGCGATCCGGGCACGCGCGGTACGCCCGGATGATCCTCAACCACAAGATCCACGTTCTCGGACGCAAGGAGGAGATCGACACGGTCCGCCTGCCCGGCAAGGTCGTGATCGTGCTCGACATCCTGTTCGCGACCTCCACCATCGTGACCGCTTTGGCGCACGGCGCCCGCGCCGTGACTCCGACGCTCGACGAGGCGGCGGCGCGCGCGGAAGGCGCCAGACACCCGCCGGAATCGGTGGTGCTCGCAGGCGAGCTCTACGCGGAGACGCTGCCCGGCTTCGCGCCGCCGATGCCGCAGGCGCTGCTCGCGCACGGCGTCGCGGACAAGCACGTGATCTATTCGACCACCAACGGCACCGTCGCGGTCGCGGCGATGTCCGGCGCCGAGCGGATCTACGCGGCCGCATTGCTCAACGGCCGCGCGGTGATCGAGCACGTCCTGGAAGCGCATCCTGACCGGACGATACTCATCGTCTGCGCCGGATCGATGGGCAATTTCAACTTCGAGGATTTCTACGGCGCAGGGTACCTGGTGGAGCTCATCGCGCAGCAGCTCGGCGAGCGTGCGGACTTCTCCGACGCGGCGCGGGCCGCGCGCCTGCTCTACCGCGCCCGCGATCCGCTGCCGAGCCTGCTCGACTGCCGGGTCGGCAGGATGATGGTCGAGCGCGGCTTCACCCACGAAGTCGAGCACGCCGCGCACTTGTCCGTCCTTCCGGTCGTCCCGGCCCTCCAGGACGGTCGACTCATCGCTTTGCGCTGAGCTCGGAAAGAAAGACGCGGCAGTTCAGCGGGAAGGAGGGCAACGGGAGGAAACCAGCCGGTTTCCTCCTGTTCGTGACCTTCCGCGATTGCGATAAGGGAAACCAGCCGGTTTCCTCCTGTTCGTGACCTTCCGCGATTGCGATCAGGGAAACTAGCCGGTTTCCCTCATCGCAACCTCGCGTAGCCGAACATCCCCATGAGGAATCGTGCCACCCCGTAGGCGATCCAGATCTTTACCCGCCGCAGGAGCGGCTGCCGGCGCCAGCGCTGCCGCACCACGGGCTCCGCACCGTCCGTCATCGCCCATTGCAGACTTTCGCGCAGCTCCTGGGCGAAGCGCCGGTCGTCGGCGACGATGTTCGCCTCGCGCCCGAGCAGCAGGCTGAAGGGGTCGATGTTCGATGACCCGACAGTGGCCCACTGCCCATCCACGACCGCGACCTTTGCGTGCAGGAAGCTGCGCGTGTATTCCTGGATCTCGACGCCGGCATCGAGCAGCGCGCCGTAGAGCGCGCGCGAGGCGTAGTGCAGGAGCACGTACTCGACTCGCCCCTGCAGGAGGAGCACCACGCGCACGCCGCGCGCCGCCGCCTGCGTGAGCGCGCGCCGGAAGCGCCGGCCCGGAAAGAAGTACGCGCTGGCGATCACGATTTCCTGCTCGGCCGCCTCGATGGCCTCGAGGTACGCGTCTTCGATGTCGGACCGATGCCGGAAATTGTCCCGTGCGAGAAACGCCGCCCGCTGAAAGCCCTGCTCCACCGAGCCGGGTCGTGCGCTCGCAGACGGCCCGAACGCCCATTCCTGGCGCAGGTTCGCCCACGCGGTGAGCGTCCAGAGCTGCTCGGCCTGCTCGCGCACGCTCTCGAGAACGGGGCCTTCCACGCGCACCGCGTAGTCGAAGCGCGGCGGAGTGTGCCCCGGTGTGTGCATGTCGTCGATGATGTTGATGCCGCCCACGAACGCCACGCGACCGTCGATCACCGCCAACTTGCGATGCATGCGCCGCAGCCGGTGTCGCCCGAAGTTCCACGGATAGATGTCCGGCCGGAACACGAGCACCCGCACGTCGCCGGCGGCGAGCACGTCGGCGAGCCGTCCGAGAAAACGCTTCGATCCGAATCCGTCGACGATGACATCGGCGCGCACGCCGCGCGCGGCGGCGGCAAGCAGCGCCCCCGCGATGCGCCGACCGGCCGCGTCATCGGCGAAGATGTAGGTCTCGAGGTGGACCGTGTACTGCGCCGCCTCGATGGCCGCCTCGAGCGCGGGGAAGTATTCGGCGCCGCTCCTGAGAAGCGTGAGCCGGTTTCCCTCGCGGAAGGCGACGTTCATCCCACCGCGAGGCGCGCCGAAAGCATGGCGTGGTCGGAGATGCGCGACCACGGGTGACCATGATGCACTTCGGCGTGATGCACGGAGAATCCGCGCACGTAGATGCGGTCCAGGCGGAGGATGGGCATCCGGGCCGGGTAGCTGCGCGCCGGTCGACCGCGATGATCGCGGAACACCTCGTGGACGCCGAGCTCGGCCGCGAGCGCCCGGCCGGCGCGATTGCGCCAGTCGTTGAAGTCTCCCGCGATGACCAGGGGCGCATCGTCGGGCACCAGCTCGACGACGCGCTGCACGAGCGCGTGCACCTGATGCCGCCGGCCGCGCTCGCCGAGCGCGAAATGCACGCAGACGCAATGCACGGAGATCTTGCGCTTCGGAATGCGGACCTCGCAGTGCAGCAGTCCACGGCTCTCGAAAGGGTGTGCGGAAATGTCTTGATTCTCGGCAGCGATGATGGGGTAGCGCGAAAGGATCGCATTGCCGTGATGGCCATGATCGTAGACGGCATTGCGGCCGTACGCGAACTCCGGCCAGACGCTGTCGGCGAGGAACTCGTACTGGGGCTCGCCCGGCCAGTTGTGAAACTGCCGCGCATGCCCGGCGTGCTCGCCCTGCACTTCCTGCAGGAACACGATGTCCGCGTTGACCGTCCGCAGCCGGTCGCGCAGCTCGTGCACGACCATGCGACGGTTGAAG
The DNA here is from genome assembly GCA_041617635.1 of Burkholderiales bacterium. Taxonomy (GTDB): domain Bacteria; phylum Pseudomonadota; class Gammaproteobacteria; order Burkholderiales; family SG8-39; genus JAABRB01. The sequence continues at coordinate 29,266 of JBFJOO010000039.1, forward strand.
TAGGAGAACCCCTTGTGAATGTTGTAGCTCGCGATGAGGAGATCCACGCTTTGCATCGACGACCGCCTCAGGAATTCGCCGTCACGCGCTCGGGCAGCATCAGTATCGCGTCCCGGTTCGACCAGGAGAAGCACCTCGCGGCCGCCTCCTGCCAAGGGAGCCACACGAACTGCGAATGCTCCTGGGGCTCCAGCCGAACGGGAACCTGCTCCGGGACCGTCAGCCCGAAGACGTGCTCCGTGTTGTGCGTGACGCCGGGGGCGAATCGCGACTGCCACAGCTTGTAGATCTCGAAGCGGTTCTGGATGCCCCAATCGACAAGCCGGTGGCGCCGCGCGTCGATGCCGGTTTCCTCGCGCACTTCGCGCACCGCGGTCTCGAAGAGCGGCTCGTCCTCCCGATCCACGCTCCCGGTGACCGACTGCCAGTAGTCCGGCCACGGGGCCCGCTCCATCAAGAGCACGTCAAGCGCCGGCGTGTGCACCACGACCAGCACCGAGATCGGAATCTTGTGACGCCGCGGCGACGCCGCGGTCCCCGGGCTCATTCTTCGCCTAGCGCCGGTATTTCGAACTGGGAGAAGTCGGTGTCGCCGACCAGCACCCAGAACGGCACATCCTCGTCGTACCAGTATTCGGCTGCGCCGTCGAAGACCTCGAGCGCCGTCTCGAACTCCTCGGGCTCCGCGGCGGCGAAGCGGCCGGCGTTCGCGAGAATCAGGACATAGCCGGACGCGACGCACCAGGAGAGGTCGGTGAGGCAGTCCTCGAGCGCGTCCCAGTTGGCGCCGAACCAGTCGGGAAACGCGAGCTCACGGGCGACCGCGTCGAGCAATTCCTGTTTGCTGCGCACCTCGCCGAGGTCGACGCGCCACACCGCGAAATCGTTGTCCGTCGCGGCAGCCTCAAGCGCTTCGACGTCCGGCGGACGCTGATAGATGCCCGCCTGTCCGGAGTCCATGAGAATCTCTTCGTACTTCACTCGCGAATTCGCTTGAAGGAGTTGTAATGATCGGCGGTGTAATAGTACTCCCCGTCGCGTCCGGCGACGATCCGCCGCGCGCCCCGGTCGCGCGCGCCGGGGGTAGGCACCGTGTACTCGCGATAGTAGCCGCGCGCCTTGATCGGCAGGCGCTTCTCGCGGTTGCCGAAGGTGGTGCCGTCCTGCCGGTAGGGAAACGGCCCGCCGCGCTTGATGAGCGCGAGCGTCTCGCGCGCCTCTTTCGGGAGCTTCTTGATCGAGATCTCGCGCGCCGCACCGCGTGCTTCCTGGGGCCGCTCGCCGAGCGCGATCTGAACCGACGTCTGCGCCCCTCCAGCGTCCGGCCAGCCGGTTGCCGGCGCGAACAGAGCGCAAGAGCCCAGGATGCAAAGGCAGGCACGAAGCGACGTCAACTCACTTCCCTTCCGAGGTCCGGATCCGCAAATGCAGCTCGCGCAACTGCTGCTCGTCGACCGGGCTCGGCGCCTGCGTCAACAGGCACTGGCCGCGCTGGGTCTTCGGGAACGCTATGACGTCGCGGATCGATTCGGCACCCGCCATCAGCGTGACGATCCGATCGAGCCCGAACGCGACGCCGCCGTGAGGCGGCGCACCGTACTGCAGCGCGTCGAGCAGAAAGCCGAACTTGGCGCGCGCCTGCTCGTCATCGACGCCGAGCGCGCGAAAGACCTTGGACTGGACGTCGGCCCGGTGGATACGCACCGAGCCGCCGCCGATCTCCCATCCGTTGAGCACGACGTCGTAGGCCTTGGCAATTGCCCGCGCCGGGTCGCTCTCGAGCAGCTCCTCGTCGCCGTCCTTGGGCGCGGTGAAGGGATGGTGCATCGCCGCCCACCGCTTCGCCTCCTCGTCCCATTCGAACATCGGGAAATCGACCACCCACAGCGGTCGCCAGCCGGCCTCGGCGTGGCCCTTCTCGTGGCCGAGCTTCACGCGCAGCGCGCCGAGCGAGTCGTTGACGACCTTCGCCTTGTCCGCGCAGAAGAAGATCAGATCGCCGGTCTGCGCGCCCGTGCGCTGGAGGATCGCGCTCAGCACGTCCCGCGGCAGGAACTTCACGATCGGCGATTGCAACCCCTCCTCCCCGGGCTTCGCGGCGTCGTTGACCTTGATGTAGGCAAGCCCCTTGGCGCCGTAGATCGCGACGAACGCCGTGTAATCGTCGATCTCCTTGCGGGTCAGGCTGCCGCCTCGCGGGATGCGTAGCGCCGCGACGCGACCGCCCTGCATGTCGGCAGCCGCGCGGAACACCTTGAACTCCACCGCCCGCATCAGGTCCGTGAGCTCGGTGAGCGTGAGCGGGACGCGCAGGTCGGGCTTGTCCGAGCCGTAGTCGCGCATCGCCTCGACGTGGGTGAGGACCGGGAACGGATCGGGCAGGTCGACGCCGAGCGCTTCCTTGAACACCGCGCGCACCATGCCTTCCATGATGACGCGAATCTCGCCCTCGTCCAGGAACGAGGTTTCCACGTCGATCTGGGTGAACTCGGGTTGCCGGTCCGCCCGCAGCGCCTCGTCGCGAAAACACTTGGTGATCTGATAGTACCGGTCGTATCCCGCCACCATCAGCATCTGCTTGAAGAGCTGCGGCGACTGCGGCAGCGCGTAGAACTCCCCGCTGTAGAGGCGCGCGGGGACCAGATAGTCACGCGCCCCCTCGGGTGTGCTGCGGGTGAGCATCGGCGTCTCGATGTCGAGGAAACCCTGCGCGTCGAAGTACCGGCGCACCGCCATCGACACGCGGTAGCGGAGCGTGAGATTCGCCTGCATCTGCGGCCGGCGCAGATCGATCACGCGATGCTGCAAGCGCACGCTCTCGTTGAGGTTCTCCTCGTCGAGCTGAAACGGCGGCGTGACCGACGCGTTCAGCACCTCGAGCTCGTGCGCGAGCACCTCGATCTCGCCCGTCGCCATGTCGGGATTTACGGTCCCCTCCGGCCGGCGCCGCACCTTGCCGCTCACGCGGAGGCAGAATTCGCTGCGCACGCGCTCGGCGGTCCGGAATGTCTCCGCCCGGTCCGGATCGCAAACCACCTGCACCAGGCCTTCGCGGTCGCGCAGATCGATGAAGATCACGCCACCATGATCGCGGCGCCGGTGCGCCCAGCCGTATAGCGTGACGATCCGATCTATGTGCGCGGCGTTCACCTGGCCGCAGTAATGGGTTCGCATTTCGATCCGCAGAAAAAGAAGCGTGGATGATGGATCCGCGGCGCGCGAGCGCTACGCTACGCGCGGCCGTTAGGTTGTTTCGCTGTGTCCGGCGCCGCGACGCCCATCGAGATGATGTACTTGAGCGCCGTGTCGACGCTCATGTCGAGCTCGATGACGTCCTCGCGCGGCAGCATGACGAAGTAGCCTCCGGTGGGGTTGGGCGTCGTCGGCACGTAGACGCTGACGTAGTCACCCCGCAGATGATGCGCCACATCGCCACCCGGTACGCCGGTCAAGAAAGCGATGGTCCACATGCCCTCGCGCGGCCACTCGACGAGCACGGCCTTGCGGAACGCCTCGCCGCCCGGCTTGAACAGCGTGTCGCTCACCTGCTTCACGCCGACATAGATCGAATTCACGACCGGGATGCGCCGGAGAATCGCCTCCCAGAGCATGACGAGTCGCTGGCCGAGAATGTTCGAGGCCAACACTCCCGTCAGGAAGACGATCAGGATGGTGAGAATCGCCCCGATGCCCGGGATGCGCGTCCCGATGAGCGCCTCGGGCTGCCACGTCGGCGGCAGGAGCTGCAGCGACTGGTCCATCGTGCCCACGAGAAAGTGGAGCACCCAAATGGTGATGACCAGGGGGATCCAGATCAGGAGCCCGGTGATGAGATAGCGTTTCAATGGACACCAGCCGCGGCGTCGGCCGCCAGCTCACGCAAACGCGTCGGCAACAGTGAGGCCTGGAAAGGGCGTCCGCCGAAGATCACACATGGTTCTCACGAGCCGCCGCCGGCCGGCACGGTCGTCTTCGCCCCGGACTTGCTTTCGCTCTTGCCTTCGCTCTTGCCTTCGCTCTTGCTCTCGGTCTTGCTCTCGGACTTGGCATCCGGCTTCGATTCCGACTTGGCGTCCGATTTCGCTTCCGCCTTGGCCTCCGACTTGGCGCCCTCGGCGTCCTTGGCCGCGGGCTTTCGGCTTCCGCCTTTGAAGTCGGTCGCGTACCAACCGCTGCCCTTCAGCTGGAAGCCCGCCGCCGTCACCTGCTTCATGTAGGTTTCGCGCCCGCAGGCCGGGCAGGTCGTCCGCACGGGATCGGACACCTTCTGGAGATGCTCCTGCTGGTGCCCGCATTCCAAGCACCGGTATTCGTAAATCGGCACAACGACCCCCGGGGTGAGGCTGGCGAAGGCCGAGGATTATACCGGAACGCCCCGATTTCCCCGCAAAATCTGGGCGTTGCCGTTCTGCGGCAAGCCTAGAACGGGATGTCGTCCTCCATGTCCTCGGGACCGCGCGATGGCTTTTGCCCACCGCCCCGGCCCGCGGGCGCGCTCTCGGCGGACGAATCGCGACTCGAGGGCTCACCTGCCCCGCCGCGGCTGCCAAGGAGCTGCATGTTGTCCGCGATGACCTCGGTCGTGTAGCGATCGGCGCCTTCCTTGTCGGTCCACTTGCGCGTGCGCAGGCGGCCCTCGACGTAGACCGGCGAGCCCTTCTTCAGGTACTCGCCCGCGATCTCGGCGAGGCGGCCGAAGAATGCGATCCGGTGCCACTCGGTCTGTTCGCGCATCTCGCCCGAGCTCTTGTCCTTCCACCGGTCGGTGGTCGCAATCCGGATGTTGGTGATCGCCGCGCCATCCGTGGTGTAGCGCGTTTCGGGGTCGGCGCCGAGATTGCCGACGAGTATGACTTTGTTGACCGATGCCATCAGGCTTTTCCTCCCACGAGTTTCATCACGCTACCTTCGTCCCACCCCGGCAAGACCTTGAGGTGCGCCACCCCGCGCTCCGGAATAACGATCGCCTCCCGAACGCCGTTGACGCTCACCAGCGCGGCGCGCAGCCGCTCCGGGTCGTCGACCAACCCGATCTGTATCGTCCGGCTCGCGGCGAGCGGTGGAACCGTCATGGGTGCAGCCACGATCCCCCACGCGATGACCAGTCCGGCGCCCATAGTGAACACTGCGCCAGCCCCGTAGTGCTGTGCGAGCCAACCGCCGAGCACCCCGCCCGCGAAGAGCCCGAGCGACTGCGTCGTATTGTAGATCCCAACGGCAGTGCCGCGCGCGGACGCGGGCGCGACGCGCGAGACGAGCGACGGCAGGCTCGCCTCCAGGATGTTGAATGCAACGAAGAATGCGACGAGCAACCCCACGATCCCGGCCAAGGTCTTGCCGAATCCCAGGAATCCGAGCTCGACGAGCGCGAGGACCGCGATCGACCCCAGGAACACCGACTTGAGTTGACTCCGCCGCTCGGCGGCGAGAATGGGCGGCACCATCAGGACGAACGAGCCGATCACGACGGGAAGGTACACCTTCCAGTGATCGGTGACCGCGACCCCGCCGTACTCGATCAACGCATGCGGGACGACGACGAACATCGCCATCTGCACCATGTGCAGGGTGAAGATCCCGAAATTGAGCCGCAGGAGCTCGGGATCGAACACGATCGTACCGAGTCGCGCGCGCGGCACAGCGTCGTCGGACGCGCGCCGCCCGGCAGGCTCCGGCGGCACGATCTGCGCCGTTACCCAGATTCCCGCGAGCGCCAGAACGCCGGTGAACGCGAAGATTCCGTCCATGCCGATCGCGCGATATAGCGCGGGGGCCGCCACCATCGACACCGCGAACGCAGCGCCGATCGACATCCCGATGATCGCCATCGCCTTGGTGCGGTGCTCGTCGCGCGTCAGGTCGGCGACGAACGCGACGACGGCCGCGGAGATCGCGCCGGCGCCCTGCAGCGCGCGCCCGGCGATGGTCCAGTAGATGTCGGTGGCCGACGCGGCGAGGAAGCTGCCCGCCGCGAAGACGACGAGACCGAGAATGATGATGCGCTTGCGTCCGAAGCGGTCCGATGCCATGCCGAACGGCAGATGCAGCACGGCCTGCGTGAGGCCATAAGCGCCGAGTGCGAGCCCCACGAGCGTCAAGCTCTCGCCGCCGCGTAGATCCGTCGCGTGCACCGCGAACACCGGCAGGATCAGGAACAGGCCCAGCATCCGCAGCGCGAAGAGCGACGCGAGCGACGCGCTCGCGCGCACCTCGAAGCGTGACATCCGCGGGAAATGCTCGGAAGAGGAGTCCATTAATGGGAAACGACGGGCTGGAGCCTGCGATTTTGAGGCTTGCGGGCAAATGCTGCTTGCGGCGCCTCCTCTTTGCTCGACTCGGCTAAGCATCGTGCGGGGCATCGGCCATGCCCGTCCAGCGCCTACGGCCGCAAACGCCCGCCTATGGGTGACCCGGTTTGCGGCGGGCAGTCAACACACGACTACCCGCGCACAAACCACC
>JBFJOO010000040.1:0-35464 GCA_041617635.1 Burkholderiales bacterium
CTCGCCGAGATACTGGACATCGCGGACCACGTCGTCTTCAACTCGCCTTCGCAGTGGGACCGGTTCCGCGGGATGGCGCGCGGCGCGGCCGCCCGGCGCTCCGGGTTGCGCTTCGGTCTACGGGTCAATCCGGAGCACTCGGAGGGCACGGCGCCGATCTACGATCCCTGCGCCCCCTACTCCCGCCTCGGCATGCCCCGCGCGCGATTTCCGGGCGACCGGTTGGAAGGGATCAGCGGCCTGCACTTTCATACGCTCTGCGAGCAGGATTTCGGACCCCTCGCGCGGACCGTGGCCGCCTTCGAGGCGAAGTTCGGCGAGTTCATCCCGCGCATGGAGTGGATCAATTTCGGCGGCGGGCATCACATCACGCGATCCGATTACGATGTCGACAGCCTGATCCGCTTGCTGATCGACTTTCGCGAGCGCCATGGCGTCGAGCTCTATCTCGAGCCGGGTGAGGCGATCGCCATCAACACGGGCGTGCTGGTGGCCGAGGTGCTCGATCTGCCGTGGAACGGGATGCCACTCGCGATTCTGGACACCTCCGCCACCTGCCACATGCCGGATACGCTGGAAATGCCCTACCGCGCGCAAGTGCTGGATGCCGGCAACGCCGACGAGTTTGCGCATACCTATCGCCTCGGCGGCCAGACGTGCCTGGCCGGTGACGTGATCGGCGATTATTCGTTCCGCGCGCCCCTGCAGGTCGGCCAGCGGCTCGTCTTCGAGGACATGGCGCACTACACGATGGTGAAGACGACGACGTTCAACGGCATCCGCCTCCCGAGCATCGCGATCTGGAACTCGCAAACCGATGCGCTCCGCGTGGTGCGCGAGTTCGGCTACGACGAGTTCAAGCACCGGCTGTCATGAGTCACCTGTCCGGAGGCCTCGAGCCGATCGCGCGGCGGTTCATGGACACCGAGGTACCCGAGCTCGCGCCCGAGCAGGCGCGCTTTCACGTGCTGCCGGTGCCCTACGAAAAGACCGTCAGCTACGGCGGCGGCACCGCCAAGGGCCCAGCCGCAATTCTCGCCGCATCCGGGCAGCTCGAGCGCTGGGACGGCCACAGCGATCCGGGCGCCGATGGCATCTACACGTGGCCGGCGATCGACTGCTCCCGCGCGCCGAAGGCGGTCATTGCGGACATCGCGGCTGCGGTCGCGCGGATCCTGCGTCTCGGCAAGCTCCCGGTCGTGCTCGGTGGCGAGCACACCGTCACTTGGGGCGTCATGCGCGGCTATCTCGACGCGGGCGTGCGCGATTTCGGCGTGGTCCAGATCGACGCCCACGCCGATCTTCGGGACCGTTACGAGGGTGACCCGCTGAGCCACGCGTCGGTCATGCGCCGCGTGGTCGAGGCCGGCATTCCGCTCTTTCAGCTCGGGAATCGCGCCTACTGCGAGGAAGAGCGCGAGGCGCGCAAGACACACGGCGTGCGGTTTCTCGATGCCGAGGCGCTGGTCCCGCGCGGCGTCGATGCCATCGAGCTGCCGGTCGATTTTCCCGCCGATGTGTTCTTCACCGTCGACGTCGACGGCATCGATCCCTCGGTGTTGCCGGCGACCGGCACGCCCGTGCCCGGCGGACTGACTTGGTACCAGACGCTCGGGCTCTTCGCGTCCGTGGCGCGCCAGCGGCGCATCATCGGCTTCGACGTGATGGAGTTCGCGCCGATCCCCGGATTCCACGCCTTCGATTTCGCCGCCGCCCTGCTCACCTACAAGCTGATGGGGCTCGTGCAACGGCGCGGCGCCCCCTAGATCACGCTCCGCCCTACCGGAGGCGACGCGGATAAAATCAACGCACTGCGTACCGAGAGCACGCCAATGAACACCGCTATCGAAAAGGCCCCCCTCGCTTCGTCTCCGCCGCTTACCGCCGCGGCGGCGCTCGAGCTCACCCAGGCGCTCGCCCCGCGGCTCGCGGAGCGCGCGCAAGCGTGCGAGGACTTGCGGCGCTGCCCCGACGAGACGATCGCCGAGCTGCACGCATCCGGCCTGTTGCGCATGATGCAGCCGAAGTGTTTCGGCGGCTCGGAGCTCGGACCCGCCGTGCTGGTCGATGTCGCCGTCGAGATGGCGAAGGCCTGCCCCTCGACGGCGTGGGTGTGGATGAACCTCGCCAGCCACGCGTGGAACATCGCGCAATTCGAGCTGCGCGCGCAGGAGGACGTGTGGAACGCAGACCCGAACGCGCTCGCGGTCACGGGGCTCGCGTTCCCCTGCGGTAAGGCGCGTCCGGTCGAGGGCGGCTACCTCGTCTCCGGCAAGTGGCCCTTCGGCAGCGGCGTGGACGCCGCGCAGTGGATGCTCGCGGGCGCGATGACCGATCGCGGCAGTGCACCGCCCGAGCGCCGTTTTTTTCTCCTCCCGGGCGAGCATTTCCGCAGCCTCGACAACTGGCACGCCTACGGGCTCGCCGGCACCGGCAGTCACGACATCGAGGTGAAGGAGGCCTTCGTCCCCGAGCATCGGTCGATCGCCGCCGAGTCGGTCGCCGCCGGAATGGATGCGCCGGGCGCAAAGGCGCACGCCAGCCCCATCTACCGTCTGCCTGCCTTCGCGACCTTCGGCTTTTTCCTGGCGAGCGTGCCGCTCGGCGCGGCGCGCGGGGCGCTGGAGCATTTCGTCGCGGGGACTCGCAAGCGTGCCGGCACCTACACCGGTGCGCGGCTGGCGGAGCTCACGCCGCTGCAGATCCGCATCGGCGAAGCCTCGGCGTGCATCGATCTCGCCGAGACGCAGTTCCGCGCCGATCTCGCGGAGCTCGTCGGCTTCGTGGAGGCCGGCGTCGCGGCGCCCATCGACGCCAAGCTGCGCTGGAAACGCAACATCGCGTTCGAGGTGCAGCTTGCCACGCGCGCGGTCGACACGCTGATGGCGGCGAGCGGCGCGGGCGGGCTCTACACCACGCTCCCGCTACAGCGGCTCTTTCGGGACGTGCGCGCCTCCGCGGCGCACATCGCGCTTACCTGGGACGTCCAGGCGGCCGCATACGGCCAGCACGCGCTCGGCGTGCCCCTGCAGGCAGGGCTACTGCTGTGAACGATGCGCCGCCCAAGCTCGGCGCCGACTACGCCATCCTCGATCGGCGGTTTCGCACGCTGATGCAGCCGAACGCCTGGCTCGAGCGCCTGTTTGTCGGTTGCCGCTGGGCCGAAGGGCCCGTCTGGTTCGCCGACAGCCAGACGCTGGTCTGGAGCGACATCCCCAACGACCGCATGCTGCAGTGGGCCGACGGCCTCGGTGCGCGCGTGTTCCGCCAGCCGGCGAACTTCGCGAACGGCAACACGCGCGATCACGCCGGGCGCCTGATCACCTGCGAGCATGGCACCCGCCGCCTCACGCGCACCGAGATCGACGGCTCGGTCGCCGTGCTCGCCGAGCGCTGGCAAGGCAAGCGCCTCAACTCGCCGAACGACGTGACCCTCAAGTCCGACGGCACGCTCTGGTTCACCGATCCGCCCTACGGGATCATGAACGACTACGAGGGTCACCCGGGCGAGAGCGAGATCGGCGCGGCCTACGTCTACCGTCTCGATCCGGCGAGCGGCGCGCTCGACGTGGTGGCCGACGACTTCGTGCGGCCGAACGGCATTTGCTTCGCCCCCGACGAGCAAACCCTGTACGTCTCGGACACCAGCATCTCGCACGACCCGGAGGGCAACCGCCACATCCGTGCCTTCGAGGTCGTGGACGGACGTAGACTCGCGCGAGGCGGCGTGTTCGCAGTCGTCGAGCCGGGCTGCTCGGACGGCTTTCGCTGCGACCACCTCGGCAACGTGTGGACGAGCGCCGGCGACGGCGTGCACTGCTACGCGCCCGACGGCGCCCTGCTCGGTAAGGTGCTCGTGCCCGAGCCCGTGTCGAACGTGTGCTTCGGTGGCCCGAACCGCAACCGCCTTTTTATCACCGCGACGACCTCGCTCTACGCGGTGTTTCTCGGGGTGCGGGGCGCGCAGCAGCCGTGAGCGCCGTCATTCCCGCGCGAGCGGAAATCCGGCCAGCAGTCCGTCATTCCCGCGAAAGCGGGAATCCAGGCACGTTGCTTCCCTAGTAACCCTGCGCGCGATCCACCAGCCCGCGTAGCGGCTCGCCCGCGCGCAGCCGCCGCAGATTCTCGGCGACGAACTGCGCGGCCGTGTTGGCGTTGGTGAGCGCCGCCATGTGCGGCGTGACCGTTACCCGCGGATGACCCCAATAGCGGTGCTCGCGCGGCAGCGGCTCGACGTTGAACACGTCGAGCACCGCATGGCGCAGGCGCCCGCTATCCAGCGCTGCAAGCAAGGCTTCGTCGTTCACCAGCCCGCCCCGCGCGACGTTGATGAGAACAGCCCCCTCCGACAGTTTCGCAAGAAAAGTCGCGTCGATCATTTTCGTCGTTCGCGGCGTCAGCGGGACCAGGACGACCAAGATCTCGCTCGCCGCCAGAAAGGCAGACAGACCCGTCTCCCCGGCGAACGACTCGACCCCCCTCACCTGCTTCGGCGTTCGGCTCCAGCCGCGGACGCGAAAGCGCAGTGCAAGCAGCGTCTCCGCAACGGCGCGCCCGAGCTCTCCCATCCCCAGGATCCCGACCGTCCTCGCGTCGGTCGTCGGATTGCGCAGGAGCTTCCACTGCGCTTCGCGCTGCTGCCGGGCGAGATCGTCCAGACGCAGATGCGCATTGAGCACGTGCGCCGCCGCGCTCTCGACCATCGCGCGTGTCATGGATGGATCGATCATCCGCGCGAGCGGCACATCGCGCGGCAGCGTTGGATCGGTGACGAGCGTCTCGACGCCCATCCAGAGCGACTGGATGAGCTTGAGCCGGGTGTATGGCGCGAGCGCGCCCTGCGCGGGCGCCGCAGTCAGCGCGACGTCGATGACCTCCGGGGCCACCGCAGCGGGATCGAAGTGCAGTTCGTCCTCGGGTAAGGCGGCGCGCAGCGGCTCCGCCCAGCGGTCCACAGTCTCCGCCGTCGAGATGAAAACCACCCGAAACCGACTCATCGGCACGCCTCCGGAGTGCTCATTGAAACGTGTGCTCCGGCGCCGGGAACTGCTTCTGCTTCACGGCATCCGTGTACGCGCGTATCGCCGCCTGGATGCTCGGCGCGCCTTCCATGAAGTTGCGGACGAAGCGCGCCTTGCGGCCCGGATAGATGTCGAGCATGTCCTGGAGCACCAGCACCTGGCCCGCGCAATCGGCGCCGGCGCCGATGCCTATGGTGGGGATGCGCAGCGCTTGCGTCACGCGCGCTGCCAGCCCTGCCGGGATCGCCTCGAGCACGATGAGCGCGGCGCCGGCCTCGTCGACCGCCTTCGCATCGTCGAGCACCGTCTCCGCGGTCTCTTCGGTCTTGCCCTGCACACGATAGCCACCGAGCTGGTGGACGGACTGAGGCGTAAGGCCAACGTGGCCGCACACCGGGATCCCGCGTGCGACGAGAAAGCGGATCGTATCGAGCATCATGCGACCGCCCTCCACCTTGATCATCTGCGCGCCCGCCGCCATCAGCGGCACGGCATTGCGAAACGCCTGCTCCGGAGACTCCTGATACGTGCCGAACGGCATGTCCGCGATGATCAGCGCTTGCGCGGAGCCGCGCGCGACGCACTGCGTGTGGTAGATCACGTCGTCGAGCGTCACCGGAAGCGTGCTGTCGTGCCCCTGCATGACCATGCCCAGCGAGTCGCCCACCAGCAGCATCTCGACCCCCGCCGCCTCGCACAGCGCCGCGAAGCTCGCATCGTAAGTGGTCAGCATGACGATCTTCTCGCCGCGCGACTGCATCTTCCTGAAATGTTCCATCGACAATCGCATGATCAACTCGCCTTACCGGAAATCGGGCGCCCGGGTTGCACAGGCACGCGAGCGCAGTCGAATGCGCCGCGCCGCTCCGAGCGCGGCACCCTCTGCCGGTGACACGACTCAGCATTCGGTGATGCCGACCGTAATGATAGTGGCCATTCCGCGGCGCAGCACGTTGACCCATCGGGCCCAGAGCCGTAGAATCTCGGCCCTGTTCCCCGATAGCTCAGTTGGTAGAGCGACGGACTGTTAATCCGCAGGTCGTAGGTTCGAGCCCTACTCGGGGAGCCAGTTAAATCAAGGCCTAGCGTGCGCTGGGCTTTTTCATATCCGCCTCACCGTGACGAAAACGTGCGAGCTGCACCGGTCGAAATCCACCCACGTATCTCGGCGGTAACCCTCGCGGCCTCACGACGCGCCGGCTGATATGCGCCGCGACAGAGTGCCCTGAGATCCGTCGCCCAAGTATCGAAACCTGCCCCCTACCCTGTCGCTGCTTGGCCCAATGCCCTCCTCCCGCAGGTTGACACGTTAGAAGTGTCGGTCACGAGGGAGGGACAAACTTAGAACGACGGATTGCGAGACCGTGGCTCTAGGCCCGATCGAGATCGTCCAGTGCTGGGCAGCTTTCCGGAATGCTGACGGACAAGCAACCCGCTGTCCCTTCTTGCTCTCATCGTGTCAGCCGGCGCTGAAGCCGTCCACCTATGCGGTGCAGGGGTAGATACCACTACAATGTCGCGCCACTAATTGGAAGGGAACCGCATGGAGAAGTACGGACACCAGGGGCGCCTGGAGGATGAGCGCATGCTCAGAGGAACCGGGCGCTACGTCGCCGATTGGGCGCTCCCCAATCAGGCTTGGGCTTGCTTCTTGCGCTCGGACCGACCGCACGCCGAGATCGTCTCGATCGACGCGAAAGCGGCGCTCGATATGCCGGGTGTTCTTGCCGTGATCCTCGGAGAGGAAGTCGTCAAAGCGGGTCTCAAGCCGATCCCCGCCGCCGCGCCGTTCAAGTGGCACGACGGCTCGGAGCAACGCCAAGCGCTCAGGCCTTCGCTTGCGCACCGCCGAGTGCGCCACGTGGGGGAGCCAGTGGCCCTCGTGGTGGCCGAGACCGCGGTGCAAGCGCAGGACGCGGCCGAGGCCGTCATGGTGGACTACAAGGAGCTCCCTGCGGTGGTCAGCGCGGAGGAAGCGCTCGCAACGGGCGCGCCGCAGTTGCACGAGACTGCGCCCGGCAACCTGGTGCTCGACTACGCGGCCGGCGACAAGGCAGCGGCCGACGCCGCGTTTGCCAAGGCCACACGGGTGGTGAAGCTGAAGGCCTACCACTCGCGGGTGGTCGGCAACCCGATGGAGCCACGCGCGGCGATGGGCCATTTCGACCCGGAGAGCGGCGTCTACTACCTCTACGCGACGACGCAGGGCGTAGGACCGATGTGTGCTCAGCTCTCGGCCGTGCTCGGCGTGCCGCCCGAGAAGGTGCGGGTGGTCGCCGAGGAGGTCGGCGGCGGCTTCGGCGTGCGCTTCAATGCGTATCCGGAGTACGGCGCGCTGCTCTTCGCGGCGAAGAAGCTCGGCCGGCCGGTGAAGTGGATCGGCACGCGCGGGGAGGTGTTTCTAGGCGACGAGCAGGCGCGCGACATCTTTCACACCGGCGAGATGGCGCTCGACAAGGACGGGCGCATCCTCGGCATGCGCTTCGACTATCTCGCGAACCTGGGTGCTTACACCGTTTTCACGGGCACGGTGGTGAACACCATCGGGATGGTGAACGTCATCAACGGCGTCTACGATGTGCAGGCTATCCACGTGCGCGGGCGACTTGTGCTCACCAACACCGTGCCGACCGCGGCGTACCGCGGTGCGGGGCGGCCCGTCGCTTCGTATGCGCTCGAGCGGCTGGTGGACCAGGCGGCGCACGAGCTCGGCATGGACCCGGCCGAGTTCCGCGGACGCAACATGATCCCGACGTCGAAGATGCCCTACAAGCAGGTAAGCGGCTTCGAGTACGACTGCGGGGACTTTTCGGGGCTTCTCGAGCAGGCAAGGAAAGACGCCAACTGGGAAGGGTTCGAGAGGCGCCGCGCGGAGTCGGCGAAGCGCGGCCGGCTGCGCGGGCGAGGCATCTCGACCTACATCGAGGCCACCGCGCCCGGCGGCTTCGCGCCGTACGACCAGGTGGTCGTCACCTGGGAGAAGGACGGCACGATCACGCTGCGCACCGCGTCGCACAACCACGGACAGGGGCACGAGACCGCTTTCGCACAGATCGCGGCGAGCGCGCTCGGCGTGCCGATCGAGCGAATCCGCCTCAGGACCTCGGAGCACCAGGCGAGTTTTGTCGCCAACCCGACCGGCGGCTCGCGCACCCTGCACGGCCTGGGAAGCGCGGTGCTGCTCGCCGCGCGCGAGATCGTGCAGAACGGACTGGATCTCGCCGCCGAGGAGCTGGAGACGGCGAAGGGTGACCTCGAGTTCAAGGAGGGCGAGTACCGCATCAAGGGGACCGACCGCAGGATCGCCATCACGGCCCTGGCGCAGAAGCACGCGGGCAAGCTCGACCTCGACTTCAAGGAGCGGCCCAAGGTCCCATCGACCTACCCGAACGGCTGCCACATCGCCGAGGTCGAGATCGAGCCGGAAACGGGCGAGGTGGAGATCGTGTCCTACCTCGCGTGCGACGACGCGGGGAACCTGATCAACGCGCAGCTTGTGCATGGCCAGATGCACGGCGGCATCACGCAGGGCGCGGGGCACATCCTCGGCGAACAGGCGATCTACGATTCGAGCGGCCAGCTCGTGACCGGGAGCTTCATGGACTACACGATGCCGCGCGCGGGGCTCGTGGACGGCTTGAGGCTCACCGAGCACCCGGTACCCACCGCAACGAATCCGCTGGGCGCGAAAGGCGTGGGCGAGGCGGGCGTCACGGGCTCGATGCCCTGCCTGATGAACGCGGTGCTGGACGCGCTCCGCCAGGCCGGCGTCACGCACTTCGACATGCCCGCGAGCCCGGTGCGCATCTGGCGCGCGATCCGGGAGGCCAAGGCTGGCCGGTCAGCGGCGCTGGCGGTCGAACAAAGCGGATGACGAGGGACTTGGAGAACGCGGCGCGCGGCTCCGCGTGGCGGTGCACATGAGCCGCTCAGCCATGCGGACGTTGAGCAGAAATGTGTTCTCGACGCCCAGTTCGTGGCGAGACGCGCCAGAGCGCGCTTCCTCGACCTGTCGCTATTGAATTGGGAACTCGTTCAGTCGCCTGCGTCCGATTCCACCTTCTCATTGCGCGGCCCTGGGGACTGATCGCCTCGATGTGGATCGGAAACCTGATGCTGCTGGTGATCAACCAGCCGCTGATCGGCATCTGGGCGGATTCGGTCTTGCACCACGTTCTCAGCGAATCATGCCTCGCCTACGCCGCCGCAGCCATGAGTGCGGCACCTGGGGTGCGCCAGTAATGCGGCCGCGTGGCATGAGAGGTCGCGCGAATGTCTTCACCTTGCCTGTAGACATGAATGCTGCCTGGTGCCAATGCCCGCCAGGGTTCTGCCGTTAATGGGGCAGTCGCCAGCAGAATCATTCTGTGAGCGGACAGAGTGCGTTGCAGCACATGCAGCTTGGTGTGGGCATGAACATAGAGGCATTCACCGTCGCTGAGGATGAAATTGAACTCTCCGAACGTCACCAATTCCTCCACCACTGGCTTTATGGTATTCACCAACATTTCCGGCGAGAAATGACGGTCGCAGCCGATGCCACGCGCGATGGCGTTAAGGATATAGCAGAACGCCAGCTCTGAATCGGTGTCGCCAAGAGGCTGAAAGCGGCTATCCGGTCCAACACTCCTTCCGTGCAGCCCGGGCAGTTTGCCGTTATGGGCAAAGACCCAGGAGCGCCCGTTCCACTCGCGTCCAAAAGGATGGGTATTGCCGATGGCGCGCCCGAATCTGGATGGGTTGGCCAGGCGGATATGGGCAATCAGCGCGGTGCTCTTGAACGGGTCTTCTGCCAGCGTGGCCAGCAGTCGGCTCTGAGCGGCCGGTGCCGGCTCCTTGAAGATGCGTGCATCACGACCCTTGTAGTACGCAACGCCCCAGCCGTCAGCATGCGGACCGGTCCTACCTCCGCGCGGCATAAGCCGGGACAGATACTGCCCCACCCCGGTCGGGCGATTGGCACACATCGCCAATAGTTCACACATGCCTGGACCCGCTCAATGTAATCGCAGGGCGCAACGCACGCGGATCTGGGGCACCCATGTAGCGGACTGCTCCCGACTCTTCGATGCCTGCGAAACGCGACGTCATTGCATCCTCCTGTGTCGATTTGCGGCCTTCGCATTCCGCGAGCCGCACGAGGAAGACTGTAGACGGACGCGCCTCGGATCTCACGGTCGCTCGCCGCAGCGTCCTTGTGGAGGAAGCACACTTTGCGCGTCGCCGGAGAGGTTCGTGTGAACTAACGCACGGATCCGCCTCGCGCCACATCGTCGTGCGGCCTACACGCAGGCCGGCATCGGTCACGTGTCACTGCGACGGCGGTGGCGCAGGTATGGACCGTAGAGAAAACGTGCGCGATTGAGCGCGCTTCGGCGAGTCTTGGCAGCGAGGGCGGACCGCAACTACTGCTAAACCGATCGAACACCGCCTTTGTAAATCCGCAAATCGTAGGTTCGAGCCCTACTCGGGGAGTCTGGAATTCACAAATTGCGCGAAGCCACACCCGGCTGGCTGGTAAGCGGCATCAGTCGATGGGAGCGGCGAGCTGCGCTCGCAGGTAAGCCACGTTGGTGATCAGGCCGGGTAACAACCACTGGAACAGCCGACAGACGTCGCGTACCTCCTCCAAGGGTGTGTCCTTTTCAGCCGCCGCGTGTAGTGCTTGCGCCCTGATACCGCCCGGGTTTGGCAGTGACTTCTCGGCCAGTACCACACAGCGATCGTGAACAGCTTGGCAGATCGCCTCGTGGGCCGGAGTGCCTGCGACCCGACGTAGGTCACTCCAGGCCGTCGCCCAGTAACTGGGCCAGCGCGCGAGCGCGCGGTAGTCGGTGTTCACGAACGGCAAATTCAGCACTCGCTTCAGGTCTTCGTAGAGGTCCCGGGTCGGCGCGTCGGCGTGATGCGCTTCCATCAAGATGAAGGGCACGTCGAACGAGGGCGCGTGACGGCCGGCGTAGAGCGGCGCGGCGCCTTGGTCCGTCGTACCTCCCAAATCGCCAGCTTCCAGCAGGTATCGAGTGATCGTTGCCAGCACGAGATAGGGCTGGTTGCCATGGCTGAACACCTCGACGATCTGGCGGATGGCCGCGATCTCCCGCGGCGCGTAACCCATCCGGCCGAGCCGGTCGCCGATTGATGCCGGCTCAAGCTTGGCGATCTCCGTCTCGACGAACGCGCGGTTGCCTAGACACGCCTCGACGAAGGGCTGGCTTGCGCAGAGATCGCGCACGCCCCGCCAAAGGGTTTCGTAGAAATTCGGGTAGTGGGCGTAGGCCATGGTCACCACCCCCATCCAAGGCACTTGGAAGACTCGCTTCATGTCCTCGTACCAGTCCTTGCGCCGGCCGTCGGCAAGATACTCGGGCAGCGGGTGGATGGCCGGAATGGGCTGGGGCCTGAGTCGAGGCAGCTTCGTCATACGTCATTCCTCTGTCGTGCGGCCCGACACAACTTGCCGTCACGGCTTCGGTCTTATCTCCTCGGCTGTGACTGAAGATCGGCCGCCTCCCTGCCACGTTTGCGGCTTGCCAAAAACTCGGCGTAATTCCCCTCCAATATCGCCACGCTCGGATGGTCAGGGCCCAGGGCCTTCTTCATGATCGCGATCGACTGCTGGAAGAGCGGCTCGGCCTCGGCGTATCGGCCCTGCTGACCGTAGAGTTGCGCCAAGTTGTGGAGACTTACCGCCAAGTCGGGATGCTCAGGGGCGAGCGTTCTCTTGCGAACAGCGAGCGCCTGCTGGTAGAGCGGCTCGGCTTTCGCGAACTGGCGCTGATCGTAATAGAGCAGCGCTAGATTATTGAGACCGTTTGCCACGGCCGGATGCTCGTCGGAGCCAAAGGCCTTCCGCCAGATCGCGAGCGACCGCTCATAGAGCGGCTCGGCATCGGCGTATCGGCGCTGGGTGCGGTAGACCTCCGCTAAGTTGTTGAGAGTCGTCGCTACGAGCGGATCCTCGGAGCCGAGGACCTTTTCCTGGATCGTGAGGGACTGCTTGAAGAACGCCGCGGCCTGAACGTACTGGCGCTGGGCGTAGTAGAGCATGGCCAGGTTATTGAGACTCGACGCCACGTATGTATGCTCGTGACCGAGAGCCTCCTGCAAAATCTGGAGCGCTTGCAGGTAGTGCGGCTCGGCTTCCTCGTACCGACCCTGGGCGCGGTAGAGCTCTGCCAAGTTATTGAGACTCGCCGCCACAGCCGGATCCTTGCCTCCGAGTACCTTCGTTCGGATCGCCAGGGACTGCTTAAGGAGCGCCTCGGCCTCGAGGTACCGGCCCTGGGCGTAGTAGACTGTGGCCAGGTCATTGATGCTCGTCGCCACGTTCGGATTCTCGAGACCCAGGGTCTTTTTTCCGATCTCCAGCGCTTGCTCCAAGAGCGGTCTTGCGCCTTCGTAACGCCCAAGGGTAAACGCCAAATTGCCCGCTGCGCTGAGGTACTGCGGATTCTCCGGCGCCAGCTTGATCGCCTCGGCGAAGTACTTCGTGGCAGTGGCGTAGTCGATCCGGCTCTCGGCAAGCCGCCCAAGCTGATACGCTGCCTCAGCCGCGAGCGGTTTATCCTCACCGAGCACCTTCTCGAACAGCCGCTCGGCCTCGATGGTGTCGCCACGTGCGAGTCCCCGGCGCGCGCGGTCGAGCGCTTCGGCGGGGATCTTGGCCCTTGGTCCGAGCTGCTCCAGGCTCGCGCGTGCGCCGGCGAGGACCTCCTTAAACTTCGCCAGCCCCTGCTCCGGCGATTGCGTCAGCGCCTTCGCGGCAGCAAGCTGCTTCTCGAGCAAGGCGATCCGATCCTTGTCGGTCTGGCTGGTGCGGGTGAACTCGGCGCGAAGCTCACGCTCGAGTTTTTTGATCCGCTCTTCGTACTGCTCGAGCGTGATGCCGATGGTCACCGGGCCGGTGGCGACCACCGCGACGCCGCCCGGCGCAGCAGTCGCACTAACGTTCCCGCCTGCTGCGATCCCGCCCTTTGTTGCAGTGACGGTTGAGTCCGGAGGCTTCGGCCTCTCGGCAAGCTGCCAATACGCCGTCCAAGCGACCGCCATCAGGATAGCGATGCCTCCGCCGAGAAAAGCGAGCGTGCGCGGCTCGCGCAACCCACCCCGGCGGCCGGCGGGGGCAGCTGCCTCCCCTTGCGGCGCGAGGACCTTCTCGATCACCGAGATGAGCCGGCCCACATCGTAGTCGAAGCGCGAGTCGCCGACTGGAAGCGCGTTGCGTTCGGCGAGTTGGGCAAGATCCTGGGGTAGCGAATCGCGCGCGGGCATCGCCGCGCCCTCGATCAGCACCGGGATCACGAGCTTGTCTTGCGCGAGCGCGGCGGCGATCTCCGCCTTCACGAAATCGTGCGGAAGATCGAGCCGTCGTCGTCCTTCGGCGTCCTGCGCATCGAGCCACCCGTTGCCAATCAGCGCGACGAGAACGTCGCACCCGCCGATCCGCTCGCCGATCACCTCCGCGAAGCGTGCGCCCGGATCGATCGTGTCGATGTCCCGGAACACGCGGTCCGCGCCGAAACGCCTGCCCAATCGGTCAGACAATCGTCCGGCGAGCGCCTGGCTGTCTTCGCGGCGGTAGCTGATGAATATGCCGGCCATGTCGAGCGTTCGAACGGTCCTCAATATATCGAGACAGACTGCGTGTCACAGTGTCTCAGAAATACGCAGGATCAGGGAAAGCGAGAGGGCAGTCTGCGGAAAGCGCAGGTGCGCGACAAACGCACTTCGCCCTTCACTTTGCTCGTAGGTGCGTAACATGGCGTGCGGCAGGCTCCGCACCGAATGCGGATGTGAGCACCCCGAACACCATCGCCTTTTCGGCGCACGCACCACGCGAACGGCAACTCACCGCTCACCTCGCCTGATCGTGAACCGTGGCGCCGTGGCACGCTCCGGGCGTAAACTAGGTCGAACGTTGGCTTACCGATATGGAATGCGGGGACGAATCCTCGCTTTGACGTTGGAGGCGTAAGTGACGAAGCTTGCCCGTATGACAACTGCTGCAATGGCGCTCGCAGTGATTGCGCTTCTCGGCTCGGGCACGGCACTGAGCCAGAAGCCTTCGTCGGCCGACAAGGACAAGGGCAAAGACCGCGGGAAAATCGAACAGCGCGAAGGCAGCCCCCGCGCTGATCGCGGCGGCGTCGACGTGCGTGTCAGCGTGCATTTCGACTCGCGCCAGCAGACGATCATTCGCGAGTACTACGGCAACGAGTTCAGGGGCGGCCGCTGCCCGCCAGGGCTCGCCAAGAAGAAGAACGGCTGCATGCCGCCCGGACAGGCAAAGAAATGGCAGCGCGGCGCACCCCTGCCCCGGGATGTCGTGTTCTACGACTTGCCGCCGAAGCTGGTGGTAGAGATCGGACTGCCCCCGGCGGGCCACCGTTATGTGCGCGTGGCGAGCGACATTCTGCTGATCGCGGTCGGGACCGGAATGGTCATTGACGCGATCGAGGACCTCAACAGGATGTAGCAGTTCGCTTCGAAGGCAAGCAGCGAGTCCATGGTAGGTCGGCTCACCGTGACGAAACGCCCTGTCACCGCGCAAACTCGCTCATTGGTAATCGGGGGAGCTTTCTGACATGCCTTGGAAACTGGGATCGTGGAAGAGAACGTCGGCGAAAGACCGGATCTTCATCAGTTACCGTCGTTCGGATGCGAGGGGCTACGCCGGGCGACTCGAGGACACGCTGAAGGGTTACTTCGGGCTCGGCCGGGTTTTCAGGGATATCGGGGGCATTAATCCGGGGGAGGACTTCAAGGCCGCCATCGACCAGACGATCCTGGAAGCGGGCGCACTCATCGTTCTCATCGGGCCCAACTGGCTGGTGCGCAATGACGCAGGCAGTCCGCGCCTGCACGAACACGGCGATCACGTCGCAAGCGAGATCATGGCCGCGCTAGATCAAGGACGCCTGATCATCCCGGTGCTGGTGGACGGCGCCAGCATGCCCCGCGAGGAGGACCTGCCCGAGGCGATGAAAGAGCTGACGCGACGCAACGCCGTCACTGTCAGCGACGAGCGCTGGGATGCCGATGTCACGCGGCTGGCGAAGGTGCTGTCCTTCGATGTGTCCGGGTCAGTCGCGGAGCGGCGGCTCGACTGGCTCAAGCTGGGCGTCCTCTCGCTGCTGCTTGCGTCCATGACGTTCACGACGCTGATGTTCGCCCGGGCGTCCTTCGACGCGGCGTGCGCGATGCAGGAGGTCCTCTATCCCTCTCACCTCGGGCGCAGCAAGGCAGGCCCCGCTCCCTCCTGGATGACGCAGAAGTTCATCGACCTCAGCCAGTGCACCGCGGCGGCACCCTCCTCCGTCGATCAATCCCCAACGAGCGTCCAGCGCGCCGGCGCCCCGCGCGTATTCACCGCGAGCATGGCCGCCGTGAACTTCGTATCCATAACCGTCGCCGTGCTCTTGCTCGTTGCGACGCGCGCATGGGTCGAGCCCACGCGCCGGAAGTTCATCTGGGCTGCCGTGGCGCTCGGCTCGCTCGGCACGTTCGGTTGCTTCGTTTTCTACCTGTCGATCAGCTTCACGAGCCCGGTTGGCGCCCATACCACGGTGTACGCGGCGGGCACCATCATCATCACCGGGATGCTCGTGCTGATGGGGCTTTCGGGCTTCAAGGCGAACGAGAGCGTCAGCTAGCGCGCAAACGCGACCTGCGACGCGCCGCGGTCGGCGAACTGCCGATCGCGCCGCGCTGCGTGCTACGCAACCGTCAGCGCCGTTTCCAGCGCGGTTTCTTGCGCTTGCGCTCGAGCTCGTCGTGCACGATCTTGCCGTTGACGATGGTCAGGACGGAGTGGATGTCCTGGATCGCTTCGTCCGACACCTTGGACTTGTCGAAGTAGTCGGCACTTAGCACCACCAGGTCGGCCCACTTGCCGGCCTCGATGGTCCCGAGTTTCTTTTCCCAGTCGGGGCCGAGAAACCAGGCGTTGTCCGCGGTGTAGAGACGCAGCACTTCCTTCCGGCTGATGGTCTCACCCGCGTTGATCAACTCGCCCCGGGCGTTCTTGCCGGTCACCGCGTAGTACATGCCGACCCACGGGTCCATCACCGAGATCTGCATGCCGTCGGAGCTCATCCCGGCGCGCGCGCCGAGATCGAGGATGGTCCGGAACGGCGGGCCGTTGCCGGTCGCCGAACCGCTCAGCCAGCGCCAGCCGCCGAGCAGGCTCAGGCCGACCCCCAGCTCTTTCGACCGCTGGATGTACTGCGGCGTGATGAACGGCACGTGGGCGAGCACCCAGCGCAGCTGGGTGATGCCTTGCGGATTCATCACGGCCTGCTTGGTGGGGTCAGGATTCGCCGGCGTCTGCGGGATGCCGGAGGTCCTGAGCTCGTTGCTCACTTCGCCCCAGAAATCCAGGATGGTGACGAAGTCGCTGGAGCTGAGCGAGTGATTCTCGTTGCGCCAGCCGTGCTGCGCGGCGAGGCGCGTGGCGTTCCTCCATGCAGCCAAACCGAGACCGCCGAACGGCGACCCCCCGGTAAATTCGCCGATACCGCCATTCGACAGCCACTCGTCGCCGAGCAAGGGAACAGTGTTAAGGAGCCGCTGATGCAGCTGCGGTGTCGTCTCGTCGGTCTCGATGTGCAGGTAGTTGATCTGGATCCGGGCCGGCAGATCGCCTCTCATATGCAGGGCGCGTACGGAGTCGAACGCCCGGTACTGATCGAAAGACGCGAGCGCGTCTAATGCGGTGCCCGTATTGCCGAAGTAGGACTCCGCGAAGTGGAAACTGCCCTGGTCGACGTGGGTGGTCACGCCCACCGACAGGCCGAATTCGAGCGCGTCCAGGAGGCCCTGTATCTGCGCCCGGAGATTGTTGTGCTCCGGGAGGTCGCGTAGCGCCTGCAAGGCCTGGAGCGACGGTCCGCCAAAGAACCCGGCACCGATCGAGCCGTCGTCACCGACCGTGATGCCCTTGCTCCGAAAGAAATCCCTCCCCAGCGAGTTCGTCTGGCTGGGTCCGGCGAAGCTCTCGAACAGCAAGACCGGGTTTCTCGGAAGTGCGCCGTCCAGCTCCGCCAGGCTAGGGAAGCGCGGCGCGTTTGGCGGCGGGACGAACTGGTTGCGGTTGATCCCGCCCAGGGTGACGACCCATTCGCCGGCATCGACCTCGGCGGCCTTGGCGGCGAGCAGCTCGAGCGCTTTGCTGATCGAGCGCGCCTTGTCGAGGCGCACGTCGTTCCCGGGGCGCAGCCCCAGCAGGATGATGTGATTGTGGTTGTCGATGATGCCCGGCACCACCGTGCGGCCGCGGAGATTGATCACCGTATTGCAATCGTCGGAGCCGCGCCCGCCGTGACCGCCCACCCTTGCGAACTTGCCGTCCTCGATCAGCACCGAGGACACGACGCGATCACGCTTGTCCATGGTGTGGATCCTGCCGTTCACGAGGCTGATGGCGCGCTTGCCGCGGCAATCGTCGTCATCGTCGTCGTCGTGCCTGCGATCCGCGAGGCCCTGCGTCGCAAAGAGCAAGCCGGTGACGAACAACGCACCGGACACCACGCCCACACCGAAGCGCATGGAGTTGTGTTGTTTCATGCGTATCCTCCTTGTTTTGGTTGCACCCGTTTTTCTTGACCCATCAGCACGATCGGTGACCGGCCGCCGTTATTGTGCCGCCTCTTATTGCCTGAGTCGAACGGGTCTAGTCCTTAAGAGCTATCTCGTCCCACGCGGAAGGTGGGCAGACAGGACCACGCGCGGTGGGACAAAGCTTGCGCGCGCGTGGCAGAGGACATCTTGCTGACCGCGCACGATCGACGCGATCGAGAACTTCAATGTGATGCAGGCGCTGGCGCCTGCAGCACGCGGCGCTAATGCAACGAGCCGCCGAAGTGCTTGAGGTACACGGTCTTTATTTCGGCGAAATCGTCTTCCGAGGTGCGCTTGATCAGCTCGACGAGCGCTTTTCGGACATCCTCGGGCGGCAGGTGTGTCAGCAAGCGCGTCACTTTATCGTCCAGTTTTGCCGCAGGCGTGTGCCGGAGCACTTCGGCAAGCTGGACGAGGCGCGCGTCGGTGTTCTCACGCCGCCGCCACAGACTTTTCAACAATCTCATCCTTCTCCCTCCTAGCGGGAGGTGGGTTCACCGGAAAGGAGCAGCGAACGTGCCAGCGGAGAAAGATCAGGAAAGTCGTCGGCCAAGCTTCTGATAATCAATTCGTTAGGAAATGCGCGCCCTCCCCCACTAACCGGAGACATGCCGCGGGGCGTCACCGGGAGGGGTCGCTATGCCGCGGACCGTCACCGTCACGCCGACGACAGAGGCATCTCACGGAAACGAAAACCCGTCGCGCGGACGGGGTCTTGCGCGTGACTGGATCGCCTCAGTACCGCCTGCGCCGTCGCCACGCGAGGCCGGCCAGACCGATTCCGAGAAGCGCTAGGGTGGCCGGTTCGGTAACCGGCACCGGGGGGATCACGAAAGGTTGCGGTGCTAAAGCCGTGCGCAAGGCGGCGATGCCGCGGTCGATCTCATCCTGCGTGATGTCGGGCTCGACGGCGAGCAGCGGCTCGGCAAGCGCGATGAGATCGGCGAGAAACACATCAAGACCTTCTTCGCTCCACAAGCGCGGACTGCTCGTGAAGTACCGGCCGAAGAAACGTTCGAAATCGATCCATCGGGTGAGGTCGATGTCGGGGCAGCCGTCGAAGCTGAACAGGCACTCGAGCGGATCGTCCGCTGCCAGCATGTCGTAGAAGCCGAACACCTTGCTCTGCGGCAGAAAGCTGCAGACGTCGAGATCGGTGCAGTCCCCATCCGCTCCGGACCATTGCGTCTTGTCCCAGAAGGCCATGACCGGGCTCTTGCTGCCCGTCGTATGGATCACGTTCGGCAGGAACGCCATGTTGAACGCGCCCCCCGCGACTTTGGTCATGTCGACGGGGAAATTGCCATTAAAGACCGGAATCGTGCCGATGTCGAATGTCGCCTTTTCGTTCACGAGCGGACCGATGTTGCCGATGGTCGAGGTCAGGCCGAGCGCGGTGACGAACACTTCGCCGTCGAGCTTGAACTCGGTGAGATTCGACGCGGCCCCCAACAGCCCGAACGTTGGAACGACGCCGAGCAGCTGGACCCCTGGGGCGCGCAAATGGACCGATTCACCGGCATTGAACGTGATCTTGTTGGTCGGCGCCCCGAAGGTCCCGTCCAGGTTCTTGACCTGCACGAGTCCGCTGAATTCGAGCTCGACGATAGGGTTCGCGACGAAGCCGAATTGCTGTGCGATCAGCATGTCTATCCATGCGCCCGAATCCAGGATGTTGTAGCCGATGCCGATATGCTTCCCGGCGATGTTGAATCCGAAGCTGTCCGAAAGCGGGATCAGGATGAGCGCGGAAATCAGCTCGTCGATACCCAGGCCGATACCCGCAAGCTTGTCCTGCGTTCCGGCCATCAGCGTTTTGCCGTCCGGCGCCAGCTTGCCCTGCGCGTCCAGGCTCGGGTGATTCACGTAGTACTGGATGATGCCGTTCATCAACTCGCCGGGCGTCTTGGGCGAGACGGTGTCGCCGAACACGCGGACCTGCCCGTCGCCGTTGCGGTTGATGGCGGCAAGCTCCCACGATTCGCTCAGGTTGAATCCCGCCGAACCGTCCACACAACCGACAAAGCACAACTCGCCGCTGATGGCAGGCTTGAGCTGGCCGAGGAGATCGATGAACGATCGCAGCTCGGGCCCGTGAGCTGCGAGAAGCGGTTTGAGCTCAGGCGAGCTGCCAAATGCTTGCAGCTTCGGCGCAACGACGTTCCAGCTGGAGCCGATGGTGAAGGTTTCGCCGATTTCCGGCGCACCGGTTCCGCTCGGGCCGTAGGGCAAATCGAGCGTGATCTGTACCGGGTAGCGAAGGTCCAGGGATCCGCTATTCAGGTGGAAACTGTACTCGGCGCCGATCTTGCCGCTGACGCTGGCGCCGACCTTGGCGCCGAAGTGCGCGCAAGCGCCCAGCACACAATCTCCCGTGATCCCACCGAGACTGTCTTTCTCGCTGAACGGCACGCCCAGGAACTTCGTGCCGGTGTCGAAGACGAAGCCTCCCGTCGAGGCCCACGCGTTCTGGCCGTACTTCGAGAACACGGCATTGGCGGTGATCTTGTCCGGGAACAGCGCGCTGATCGAGGTCAGCTCCGGATCAAGAATCAAGTTTGCGGGGTCCACCACCGGCCCCGCCGCGGCGGGCTGAATCGATAGGCCGAAGAGCGTCAGTACCGCAGCGAAATATCTCGTAGGCGCGTGGTCCCTCAGCGGGCCGACCGGGTGCACCCTGCCGGCAACGGATCTCAATCCTCGCGTGCCGGCATCACGAGACTGCGACGCCTCGCCCTCCGAAGCCTCGTCCATCGGATCCCCTCCCCTTCGGCCACCGTCGCGCGCACCGAGATCTTGTGTCTTGCCGCACGGCCCCGGTGCGTTAAGCAGATCTCATACCGAGATCTAATTCTTCTATTAATCAGTTTGTTATAGCAGTGCAGCGCCGCAGCGTGTAAGTTCACCCGACACTCGACGGTCAACTGCGAAGCAGCCGCTAGACCGGTTCCCTGAGCCCCAGGAGACGCGCCGCGTTGCTCTCGAAGTTGCCGGGTGGATCAGCGGCCTTGCGCCGCTTCGGCAACCCGCTTGCTATAGGTCACGTGCTCGGGACTCGGCCGTTCCTTGGCGATGTAGTTCGCCGCCTTCAGGCTCAGAACATCGTTTGTGCCATCCGAATGAAGGAAGCTGAGCGCGTCCCGTAGCAGCTTCTCGACGGGATTCTTCTTCATGTATCCGGTCGCTCCCCAGAGCTCCAGCGCCTGCCGGCAGACTTCCACCGACTCCTCGGAGGCAAACACTTTCGACAGGCTCGCGTGTTTCGGGTCGAAATCCTTCTGCTGGCAGTTGCATCCCGCGTACCACAGGTAGGAGCGCACGGCCTGGAGCTTCATCGCCATCCGCGCCAGACGCACGCGCTGGATCTGGTGCTCGATGATCGGCACGCCGCCCTGGACGCGCTCGAAAGCGTATTGCAGGCTGACGTCGTAAGCGCGTTGCGCGACACCGAGCACCGTCGCGCCCGCTTGAATATTCGAGCCGAAGCCGAGGAGCAGTTTGCCCATTGCGGGTAAGGCGGAGCCGAGCGGTCCCACGCGCTCGGAGTCGGGCACTTCCACGTTCTCGAACACCAGTGTCCCGTTCTGCACCGCCCGTTGGCCGAGTTTGTCCCAGACCTCCGGCACCGTGAATCCCGGCGTCCCCGCCGGGACAAGGTAGCCTGACAGGCTCGTGCCGAGCGAACCCTTGGGATCGCTGCGCGCGAGGATGTAATAGAGCTTTGCTAGGCCGCCGTTGGAGATGTAGCGCTTGGTGCCGTTGAGGATCCAGCGGTCGCCCTTGCGCACCGCCGTCATCTGCAGGCCCGAGCCCGGCGCGTCGTAGGGAAGCAGATTGTCGCTGCCGGACAGCGGCTCGGTTGCGGCGATCGCGAGCAGGAAGTCCGGATCTTCCATGATTTGCGGGATCCAGCGCTTGCGCTGATCCTCGCTGGCGAGCTGCGCAAGTGCCGTCATGATCTTCCAGGTCTGATCGAAAGCCACCGCGTAGCCGAGATCGCCGTAGGCGAGCTGCTCGCCGACCATCGCCAGGGTCAGGACATCGGCGCCTTCGCCGCCGTATTCCTTCGGGACGGAAAGCGTACGCAGACCGCGCTTCGACGCTTCCCGGACCACCGACCAGTCGAACGACGTTGCCGGATCCGGATTCCGATCCGCCTTGTCGGCGGCCGGGATGATGTGGCGGACGGCAAGGTCGCGCGCGATCTCGCGAAGCTCCTTCTGCCGCCCGGTCGTTGCGAAGTCCACCATTTTGTCCTCCCGTTGTTTTCTCAGCCGCCCGCTTGTCCGGCCCGGCCGACGTTCCTACCCATACGTCAGCGCGCCGCGGCCGAGCAGCCGCTCGTGCTTCAAGTCCTCGAAAAGCGTCTCCACTTCGGTGAAGTGAGCTCGTCTGCCCACGACCGGCTTCACCGCGCCACGTGCCATGATCTCCATCGTCTCGAGAAATTCGGCCCGCGTCGAATGCCGTGATCCGGTGACGATGCGCTCGCTCAGTATCAAGCTCAACGGGTTGAACGTCACGTCGCCCGCTCCCGCTCCGACGATGACCGCGCGGCCGGCAGTCGCAAGGCTGTCGATGGCCGACTGGAAAGTGCTGCCGTGCCCGACGTAGTCGATCGCCGCCTCGACGCCCTTGCCGCCAGTCAGGCGCTTCGTCTCCTTGGCGAGATCGTCGACGGCGCGCACGTTGATCGCCTCGTCCGCGCCCCATGTCCGCGCGAGCGCAAGCTTCTCCTCGGAAATGTCGGCGGCGATCACGCGTGCGCCGTGAAGCTTGGCGACCTGAACCCCGTGCACGCCGAGGCCGCCGCCCGCGCCGATCAGGAGGACGTCGTCGTGCGGATTGATTCGTGCGCGCTCACGCATGCAATGCCAGTTGGTGTTCACGGCATCGGCTGCGATGGCGGCGCCTTCATAGTCCAGGCCATCCGGGATCTTCAGGAAGTTCGCCGCGGGCAGGCAAATATACTCGGTGAAGCCTCCGTCTCTGTGCACACCCACGTAGCCGCCGAACGCCTCGCAGAGCGTCTCGCGCCCGCCCCGGCACCAGCGGCAATGGCCGCATACCAGATAGAAGTAGACCGCGCAGCGATCGCCGGGCTTCACGTTCTCGACCCCGGAGCCCACTTCGACGATATCTCCGCCGAGCTCGTGACCCATGATCCGCGGCGTGCTGCCGCCGAATCGCCCGCTGCGCATATTGAGCAGCGTGAGTCCCACTCCGGCGGCGCGGACCTTCAAGACCGCGTCGCCGGCCCCGGCCTTCGGCACGGGCCGGTCCGCGATGACGAAAGGCTCGCCCCAACGCTCGACCACTGCTGCCTTCATGTCGCTCCTCCTCCCGGACCAGGCATCCACCGTCACCCACTTCGTCATGGCCGGCGAAAGGGCTCAGCTTATTGCTTTTCGCGACACCTGCACCGCTTGATACCTGCTGACTTAGATGCCATGCTGGAATGCGACAGCAGGAACGGACGCGGCCATAGACTACTCCACCGGCAAGCTTCTCTTCATCGTCATGGTGGCCGTGCTTCTGGCGTGGCTTGGCGCGTGGGTGGTGGCGCGCCGCTATCGTGCGGTGATGCGCAGGCTGATGAGCGCGCCGCTCGGCCAGCCGGCGCCCGCCGCATCGACAGGCAGGCGCGGCCCACCCGCCGTGCCACTTGCCGATCCGATGCCGGTAACGGCCCAGGACAACCGTCGCGCCGGCATTCGCCTCGCGGCATTGTTGATCGCGCTGTCGGCCCTGATCTCGTTCAGCAGCGCGGCGCTGCAATTGCACGTGGTGATGGATGGAATGGCGTTTTCGGCGCGCCGCCTGACAGTGTTCGGCCTCGTGCAGATGTGGCCGGTCGTCCCCGTGCTGGGCCTGTTGTGGCGTTGGTCGGGTTGGCGGATTCTGGGGGCGCTGGCCCTGTGGTTCGCGTTGGGTGTGCTAGTCGCAGTGTGGCAGTCAGTGGAAGCGCGCCCGCTCGAGGCGCTGGCCTACCTTGGCTTCGAGATCGGCCCGGCGATGCTGCTGGTCGCCGCCGTGTGCCTGGGCGGCGCAACGCGGGCCGTCGCGCCCTGGCTGCTGATGCCGATGATCGGGTTGGTCTGGACCTCTCTGACGGGCGTGGACCTGATTGCGTTGATGATCGACGATCCCCCCGAGTGGTTCCACGCATTGACCGGCGCATTGGGGGCGTACTCGACGATGGCGCTCTTCGCGGTGGCGCCCTGGCTGGTTGCGTGGTGGCCCCTGAAGCGGCTCGGCCGGCTGCTCGCGCAGGCCTACGCGCGCAAGGCGCTGTCCGAGCTCATGGTCCTGTTCACCGCAGTGTGGGGCATCTCGCTGCTGATGCATGCCCTGAGCGCCGCCAGCGCGCTGGGTCTGGCTGGCGCCGTGATGCTGTTGCCCTTGGCATGGATCCCATTGGTGATGACCATTACTTGGCGCCGGCACCGCGCCGCGCTCGGCAGGCCGCCCACACTCCTGGTGCTGCGCGTATTCCAGCACGACGAGCGCATCCAGGCGCTCTTCGACCACGTGATCGAGCGCTGGCGGCTGACCGGCAACACCGTGCTGATCGCCGGTACCGATCTCGTCGAGCGCACACTCGACGCCGACGACATCTTCACCTTCATCGATGGCCGGCTCGACTCGCGGTTCATCCAGAGACTCTCCGACATCGCGCCGCGCCTGGCCGAATTCGACCTGACACCGGATGCCGAGGGTCGCTACCGCGTCAACGAGTGCTACTGTCACGATGTCACCTGGCAGCAGGCGCTCGCCGCGCTGGTGGAGCGCAGCGACGTGGCGCTCATGGACCTGCGCAGCTTCAAGGCGCACAACGAAGGCTGCCGGTACGAGCTCGGCGAGCTCGCGCGCGCGGCGCGCATCGCGCGGGTGGTGGTGCTGACCGACGGCGACACGGATCGTGTGGCAGCATATGCGGCGATCGCTGGTGCGCCGGCGGGACGGTTCGTGTGGCTGGACACGTCGCGCATCGACCGCGCGAAGCGACGCGCGGTCCTCGAGAGTTTGTTTTTCGCGCGCGTCGAGGCTCCGCGTCGTGTCCCAGGAGAGCGGGAAAGCGCAGCCTGAGTGCAGTGCGGTCTCGACTCGAGAACGCGCCCGCGCCCGAAAATCATGGGTGATGCGCAACGGCCGAACTTCGTCAGATCGGCGAAGTCCACAATCAGGCAACCCCCCGTCGGTGACGCTGTTGTCGTCGATGCCAGACACTTGAATGGAGGCTTGATATGGCAAAGGCAAAGAACATCTGCTTCGATCGGCTGCTCCCCCGGGACACGCGCAGGCCGCAACGCACCGTGATGACCCGCTCGGGCAGGGAACGTGCCATAAGCCTGATCGGCAAGCAGTGGGTGAACGGCAGCAACATTCGCATTCGATTCATGAGCGGCACGCAGGACCAGAAGAGCATGGTGGAGCGGATCGCGCCCACCTGGACCGAGCACGCGAATCTGACCTTCGAGTTCACCGACGATCCGCGCGCGGAGATCCGAGTCACGTTCGACGCGCGAGATGGCGCGTGGTCGTACGTGGGCACCGACAACCTGGGGATCCCGCTGCACGCCGCGACCCTGAACCTGGGCTGGCAGGATCAGGGCGTGATCCTGCACGAGTTCGGGCACATGATCGGGCTCAGCCATGAGCACCAGAATCCGCAGGGCGGGATCGAGTGGAACGAAGCGGCGGTGATCGCGGACCTCTCCGGTCCTCCGAACTACTGGGACGAGGCGACGATCCGCCACAACGTCCTCGACAAGTACCGGGCCGATCAGCTCCTCGGCACGGATTTCGATCCCGACTCGGTCATGCTCTACGCGTTTCCGGATTCGTGGACACGGAACATGGGCGCGACCCGCGCCAACGACGATCTCTCGCAGCAGGACGGGCAGTTCGTGACGAGCGAGCGAATGTATCCGGGCCGCAAGTCGCCGGAAGAGACCGCCGTCGACTTGCCGGTCTGCGCCGCGCGGACGGCCGAGATCTCAGCCGGAGGTGAGGAAGATCTGTACCGGTTCGAGGTCAAGGAGGAAAGCACCCACATCATCGAGACGGCGGGCTCGACGGACGTCGTCATGACGCTGTTCGGGCCGGACAGCCCGACGCAGTTCGTGGCCGAGGACGACGATGGGGGCGCGGGCACCAATGCCCGCATCAGCGCGGTCCTGTCGCCGGGCAAGTACTTCGCCCGGGTTCGACACTACAATCCGACGCGCACCGGCGAGTACCGCATCAGGGTGACAGCCGTGTAGGAATCGATCGGGCGCCTCGATACGCCCGGCGTCAGTCGCGTCGGGCCAGCGCCGTCTGCGAGCGCTACAGGGGGTAGGCCAGGAAGGCGGCGAGCAGCAGGGTGGCGCTCAACAGCACCCCGCAGACGGCGTCGACAAGCCGACTCTCTGTATCCTTCATGGACCGCCTCCAGTAGTGCGCCTCGGAATGTCAATGTCATACTCGCGGAATCTTTCGGGCAACTCTGTGCCACCGGCAAAGGTGACATTTGCCCTGCCGCCACGGAGGTGCACAAGCGACCGAGGACTCGCTCTGTCGGCTTCCTGTCAGACGCCCCGCACGGGATAGCCGCTTGATGAATCGCCGACAGCCCGACGCAGTGTTGGCCCATCAACCCGGTCGTGCCGCAGTGCTTACAATTCCGACTTTGCTGGAGAGGAGCTTGCCATGGACGAACTGCGGCCTACGCTCGATGAGCTGAGCTCCCTCCCGTCGCTGCAAGCGCTGGATCGCGCCGTCGAGAAGCTCAACATGACGCCGGGCTGGATCAAGCGCCCTACCCCGATCCTCTATCCGGAGATGCGCTCGAAGTTCGTGCCGGCGCACTGGCGCTATGCGGAAGCGAAAGCCGGCATGCAATCGGCCGGGCGCTTGATCGGCACGGATCTGGCCGAGCGGCGCAACTTCGTGATGCGCAATCCGATCCCCGACAACGACATCGCGACGACGCGCACCCTCATCTGCGCGTATCAGTCGATCCTGCCCGGCGAGAAAGCGCGCACGCACCGGCACGCACCCCACGCACTACGGGTCATCCTCGATTCGCGCGGATCCTACTCGATCGTCAACGGCGAGAAAACGCCGATGGAAACCGGCGACATCGTGCTGACACCGGGCTGGAGCTGGCACGGGCATGGGCACGACGGCAGCGAGCAGGCGTTCTGGTTCGACGGACTCGATGTGCCCCTCACGCACCTGCTGGAGCCGATGTTCTTCGAAGAGCATCCGGACGGCTGGGAGAACGTGCACACCGTCACCGAGCGATCGCCAATGCGCTTCGCCTGGCCCGATACGCTGGCCGCGCTCGACCGGGCGAAAGCCGATGACGCCGGCCATTTCGGCAAGACGGTCACCTTGCCGGCACCGACGATGCCGACGATTCAGCTTCGAGTGCATGCATGGGCGAGCGGGTGGCGCAGCCGCCCGTACCGGCACGCAGCAAACACGATCTACGTGGTCATGCGTGGTCGCGGCAGCTCGCAGATCGGCGACCGGACGTTCGATTGGGATTTCGGCGACACGATCGCAGCGCCCGCGTGGAGTCGCATCGAGCATCGCGCCGCAGCCGACGCGGTGATGTTCGCGATGAGCGACGAGGCGCTCATGCGCTGGTCGCAGTACTACCGCTTCGAGGCGCTGCAGTAGCCGGGACGCGGAAACGCTTGGTCAGCCGCCCGGCGCCCGCCGCAGCATGCGCGCCGGGAGCACGCCGCGCTTGCCGTTGACGAGCTGCACATCGTAGGCGAGCTCGGGGCCCTTCGCGCCGGCGACCTGGACGACTTTGGTCACCCGTCCGCGCACCCACTCGCGCCCGTACTTCGCCTCGATCGCCTGACCCACTGCAAAAGCCCCCGCGGCGGGCGCGACAGCCGACGACGGCGGCTTTGCCGCACCGGTGGGTGCCACGCGCAACGGCCCCGGGCACAGCACCTCCCATTGCTGCGAGATGCCAAGACCGCCGCTCGCGTTGTCCCTGCCGACGATCTTCCCGGAAGCATCGCGCCAGCGCGTGCGGCCACCCCCGACGTCGCTGCGATCCCACGTGCCGGCCAGCGTATAGGCGTTGTTGTCGACTGCCGTGATGGTGCCGCGCGTGCAGTCCGCGCTTGCCCGGTACACCTGCTGCGCCGCCTCGGACGACAGCTCGCGCTGCACGCACCCCTTGTCGCCGGGCGACCAGTTCGCGCACCAACCCTCGATCTCCGCGCGGGTCACCTTCGCCTCGGCCGTCGCATTGGCGGTGCCGATGCCCGATTTCTTGAAGATCACCGGCGCCCAGTGCTTGCTGCCCAGCGCGAGGTGCTCCGCCTGCTCCGCCGCGACCGCGCTGGTCAGCACCCCTGCCGCGACTGTCGCGATCAGAATGCCCTTACGCACGCATCGGACCTATTTCTTGTATTCGATCTCGAGCAGTTCGACGTCGTGCGTCGACAGGCACCGCACGTTGTGCTCCACGCCCGCTGCGATGGGCCGGTTGTCGCGCACCTTGTGCTCGAGGATCACCTCGTCGCCGCCGCGCGGCATATGGAGCAGCTTCGCGTCGGTCAGGTAGACCACGAAATAGTCGTACTCGTGCTTGTGCCAGCCGGTCTCGTCCTGCGGCTTGAAACGGAAGTGGGATACGCGCCGGTGATCGTCATCGATGAGGACATTCCGCGTGGCGAGCGCGCCCACGGTCAGCTCCTGCACGTCGGCCAGGCGGTCGCGCGCCGCGGCGTAGTAAGTTCCCATGGTCGTCTCCTGAGTCCCCGGGGTTGTCGGGCCGTCTTCGGCGGCGAATTATCGCCCATTCGACCGGCTCGAGGTCGGCGTCGCGCCGGGTCAGGCGTCCCCATAAACCTTGCGCCGACGCGCCGCCACAGGCGCATAATGCGGCGCGCAACTCGCGTGAGTTCCGCAGCCCGGATTCCCCAGGAGCCCGGCCGCCGCACGAGCCACGTCCCGTTGCGCTTACTTCCAGGAGAACTCGCATGCCCAAGGGTCAACAGCGTAGCAACCGTGAAGCCAAGAAGCCCAAGCAACCCAAGAAGCCCGTCGTCCCGGCGGCGCCTCTGAGCGGTGCCCAGGGCAAGATGCCCGCGATGGTGCCGGGCAAGAAGTCTTAACCGCTTCGCGGGGACTTTCAGTCGATCCGCGGCCGGGCGTTTCGCCCGGCTGGCGGTCGCAGCACTTCCACCTCGGGAGTGCCGGGTGTTTGCTTCGCCGGGCGCTGGCTCCGGCTCAGACGCCGGCTCGCTAGCGGGCCGCCGGCCGTGCCCCACCCTTCCACTCGGCGCGCCGCTCCCAGCCTGCTCCCCCGCCATTCCGGCCGCGGCCGTTGCCGCGGGGTCTCGGACGTGCCGCCCGCTCCGGGCGAGCCGTGGGCTCGAGGCCCGGAATGACCGCAACGCGGAGCGCACTGCCGGTGTAGCGCTCGATGACCCGCATCAGGTGCCGCTCCGCGTGCTCGAGCAGTGTGACCGCCACGCCGGTGCGGCCAGCGCGGCCCGTACGGCCGATCCGGTGCACGTAGTCCTCGGCCTGACGCGGCGCATCGAAATTGATGACGTGGCTGATGCCCGGCACGTCGATACCGCGCGCGGCCACGTCGGTGGCGACCAGCACGCGCATGCGGCCGTCGCGCAGGCGCTGCAGGGTCACGTTGCGCTCGTACTGGCGCATGTCGCCGTGCAGCGCGCCTGCCGAGAAGCCCTGGGCGCGCAGCGCGTTGGAGAGCTCCTCGGCTGACCGCTTGGTGGCGGTGAACACGAGGGCCTGCCCGATCTCGGTGTCGCGCAGCAAGGCGTCGAGCAGGCGCGTCTTATGGGATAGATCGTCCGCAAACAATGCGCGCTGCTCGATCATCGGCGCGCGCGCGCGGTTCACCGCGATGTCGATCCGCCGGGCGTCGCGGGTCACGCGTTGCGCCAGCCGGCCGACCACGCCGTCGAGCGTCGCCGAGAACAGCAGCGTCTGGCGCCCCGGCGGGGTGCGGGCGACGATGGCGTCGATGTCATCGGTGAACCCCATGTCGAGCATACGGTCCGCCTCGTCGAGCACGAGCACTTCCACCCGCGCGAGGTCGATCCGGCCGCGGTCCAGGTGATCTTTCAAGCGTCCGGGGGTGGCGATCGCGATGTCGACCGGCCTGGAGAGCTGCTTGAGCTGGAGCCCATAAGGCATTCCGCCGACCAGACACGCGGTGTGCAGGCGCTGGCCACCGGCGTACGCGTGCACCGCCTTCTGCACCTGCAGGGCGAGCTCGCGCGTCGGGGCGAGGATGAGGACGCGCGGGCCGCGGCTACGCAGCGCGGGGGCGGCGGTCGCCGCGGGGGCGACCAGCAGCCGCTGCAAGGCGGGCAGCGTGAAGGCGGCCGTCTTGCCGCTCCCCGTCTGCGACGAGACCAGCAGGTCGGTGCCGGCGAGGACTGCAGGAATGGCAGCGCCTTGCACGGCGGTGGGCTCGCGGTAATTGAGGCCGGCGAGCGTTTCGAGAAGTGACGCGTGCAGGCCGAGCGTCGCGAAGCTCATGGTGTTCCTTTCGTGTGTTCGGCGCCAACCAAAAGCCGCGACGCCAAACCGAAAGGAGTGCTTTCGACGGGCCCTGCGAGAGAGTCGGGGACGAGCTACTTATTGCTGCGTCGCAGCAAGGGGCTGAACTCTACGCGAAAGCGCGTGATTGCGCGAGCATTTTCTTGCAAGATGCATATCGGCCCCCGCTCCCCCCGCGTCGACACCAGGCAGGGGCATCTGCACGAGCGGCACGCATCCTAGGGCCGGTGCATTGAGCCGTGCACAAACGAGATGTTCAGCACCCCGCTCAGTCGTCGCCTCGCTTGGCGAAAGCGCGCGCGGTGCGCTCGTATCCGAGCGTGATCAGCTCCGCCGCACGCCAGAACTCGTGGAATCCGCATGCGTTGCGCGGTATGTCGACGGTCACGTCCAACGAATATGCGGCAAGCTTGAGGCGCGCGATCGTGTTCTGCATCGTCTCCATGGATGCGAACATGATGTCGGTCAGCCCCAGCGTGGGCGCCTCGGAGGCGCGTGCCGGGCGCATGCTCTCCACGAATGCGCGGATGCGCTGATGGTAGGCGCTGCGACCGGGCGCCGACGCGGCTGCCGGCGCGGGTTTCCTCGATTCGGCGCGCCCGCTCAAATTCACGACGACCGTGAGATCGGTGGTGTCGGTGAGCGTAGGCGCGATCGGCACCGGATTCACCAGGGCGCCGTCGAGCAACCGCCGCCCGCCCAGCATGAAGGGCGTGAAGACCAGCGGGGTCGCGATCGAGGCCCGAATCGCGTCGAACAACTTCCCTTCGCGCAGCCACACCTCCTTGCCGGAGTCGAGATCGGTGGCGACCGCGGTGAACGAAACCGGCAGGTCCTCGATCATCCGGTCGCCGATCAGCTCGCGCAGCACGTCCATGATCCGCTCGCCCTTGAAGAGCCCGGACCGGCCGAAGGACGGGTCGAGCAACCGCACGACATCCATGCGCTCGAGCGCCGAGACCCAGTCGGCGTAGACCTCGAGCTTGCCGGCCGCGTAGATTCCACCCACCAGCGCGCCCATGGACGAGCCTGCGATCGAGCGGATCGCATAACCGTGCTCCGTGAGCCACCGGATCACCCCGATGTGTGCGAGGCCGCGGGCGCCCCCGCTGCCCAAGACCAGCGATATCGTTGTCGTGTGTTCGATCATGGCATCCACGCGAACTGGCCGCGGCAATGGTTCGCACACGATCGTCGGGCGCCCCGATCACTCAGGACTTGATCGCGCTCGAGGTGCTCTCCGCCCTGCGCCAGACGCTCGCCAGCCAGGGCTGCCTTTCTCGCGGGCGCCCCGCGGGGCGATAGTAGTGATCGAGCTCGACAAATCCTGCAGCGGACAGACAGCGCCGCCAGTACGCGAGATCGTAGTATGCGCCGTAGCGCTCGCCGCTCCACCCCTCTTCGTTGTGCCCGTGCGGGTTCGAACTGAACAGCACCCCGGACGGCTTCAAGGCGGCTCGCAGTTCGCGCAGCACCCGCGGCAGCTCCTGGCTGGGCACGTGAAACAGCGCGGCGTTGGCGAACACACCGTCAAAACGGCCGGCGGGCAATTCGAGCCTGAGAAAATCCTGCTGCCAAACTTCGCAGCCGCTGAACTCACGGGCCATCTCTGCGAGACGCGCCGCGCCTTCCAGCCCCACCGCGACGTGACCGAGCTCGGCGAACACCTTCAGGTCACGCCCAGGTCCGCATCCGAAGTCGAGAATCGTGAAAGGCGGCTCGCCCGCAAGGGCCTGCAGCAGCGCGTCAATGTTCTGTCGGACGTCGTGATGCTGCGTTCCTTGCCGGAAGTCGGCGGCATGCCGGTTGTAATGCTCCAGCGTGCGCGTCGCAATTGTTTCGAGGTCATGCGGATTCAGTTTCATGCCTGGCACGGCGATATCCCTGGACCGCGGCCGGACTTCATCATGCGCCCGCGGCCCTGGCTTTGGATTCCAGGGCTTCCCACCGCTCCAGCTTTTCCATGAGGAGGGATTCGATCTCGGCGCTCCGACGCTGGTCCGTGCGCTGCGTATCGGGCGCCTGCCGGTAGTATTCCGGCGTGCTCATCCGGGCGGCGAGCGCATGCTGCTCGGCCTCGAGCGCCTCGATCTCGCCGGGGAGCTCCGCGAGCTGGCGGGTCTCCTTGTAGGTGAGCTTGTGGGTGGGCCTGCCGCCTGGCCTCGAACGCGCGGGCGGCGGCGCCTTCGGTGCCGCCCTCGGCTCCGCAACCGGCGCCGGGCGCTGCCGCAGCCAGTCGCTGTACCCGCCGGCGTATTCGCGCCAGAGGCCGTCCCCCTCCGCCGCGATCGTCTGGGTCACGACGTTATCGAGGAACGCGCGGTCGTGGCTGACGAGGAGCAGCGTGCCCGCGTAGTCCTGCAGGGCGACCTCGAGCAGATCCAGGGACTCGATGTCGAGATCGTTGGTCGGCTCGTCCAGCACCAGCACGTTCGCGGGCTGCGCGAAAAGGCGTGCCAGCAGCAAGCGATTGCGCTCCCCGCCCGACAGCAGGCGCACCGGCGAGCTGGCGCGCCGCGGCGGGAAGAGGAAATCCCCGAGGTAGCTCATCACGTGCTTCCGCGCCCCCGCCACCTCGATCCATTCGCCACCCGGGCTGATGGTCTCGGCGACGGTTTTCTCCGGGTCGAGGGCTGCCCGCATCTGATCGAAGTACGCCGGTTGCACGTTCGTGCCCATGCGCACGCGTCCGGCGTCGGGCGCGAGCGCGCCGAGGATCAGCTTGAGCAGGGTCGTCTTGCCGGCGCCGTTCGGGCCGATGAGGCCGATGCGATCGCCCCGGCTGATGAGCAGATCCAGGTCCCGCACCACCGCGCGGCCGGCGAAGCGTTTGGTAACGTTGGCGAGCTCGGCCACCAGCTTCCCCGAGCGCGCTCCCGCGCCAACGGTCAGCTTGACGGTGCCCAGGCGCTCCCGCCGCGCGGCGCGCTCGTCGCGCAAGCGCTCGAGCCGCTTGACACGGCCCTCGTTGCGCGTGCGCCGCGCCTCGACGCCTTTGCGGATCCACACTTCTTCCTGTGCCCAGAACTTGTCGAAGCGGCGCTGCGCGCTCGCCTCGGCGGCGAGCTCGTCCACCTTCACTCGCTCGTAGTCCGAAAAGTTGCCCGGATAGGACCGCAGCAGGCCCCGGTCGAGCTCGACGATGCGCGTCGCGAAACGATCGAGAAACACGCGATCGTGGGTCACCACGATTGCCGCCGGCTGCTTGAGAAGCGCATCCTCGAGCTGGACGATACCGTCGATGTCGAGGTGGTTGGTCGGCTCGTCGAGCAGCATCACCTCGGGCTGCAGCGCGAAGGCGAGCGCGAGCGCCGCGCGCTTCGCCTCCCCGCCGGAGGCAACGTCCGGCGCCAGGTTCTCGTCCACCCCGAAACGGTGCAGATACTCGGCGAGCCGCGCCTCGGCGCGCCAGCGCTCGCGCTCGTCCTGGATGGCGGGAACGTGGCCGCGCAAGAGGAGGCTCTGCCGCAGGGTCGGCGCATGCGGCAAGCTCGGTTCCTGCTCTACCAGTGTCAGCTGCAGTCCGTCGCGCCGCCGTAGCTCGCCGTCATCCAGGGCTATTCGACCCGCGATCAGCCCGAGGAGCGACGACTTGCCGGAGCCGTTGCGTCCGATCAGCCCGATGCGCTCGCCCGACTCCATCGCGAAGGACGCGCGATCGAGGAGCGGCAAGTCGCCGTAGGCGAGCTGCGCGTTGGTCAGAGCAAGCAGCGGCATGCCTTGAAAATACACCATCGCGCCGACCGCGCGCGGCGACCGATGGCCCGAGGCGTGGTTGGGCCATAATTCCGCTTGCCATTGCGCGGCGCAGGCACGCATGCTTCGGTGCGCGGCGGCGATGACATCCGCGTGGAGGGGAAATGCTCTATTACGCAGGCATTCGCAAAATCGAGAACAAGGACGTTCGGCTCCGGACGGTCGAAGGCTTGCAGCGCTTGCGCGCCTCGCTCGAGGGCGAGGACGGCATCCCCACTCGCACCGCGACCGACACGTTGCTGCTCGCAACCTGGAACATTCGCGAGTTCGATTCGCGCAAGTACGGCGGCCGCTCCGAGGAGGCCTTCCTATATATCGCGGAGATCATCAGCCGGTTCGATCTCGTCGCCATCCAGGAGGTCCGTGACAGCCTCTACGCCTTGCAGCGATTGCAACAGCTGCTCGGCAACACGTGGCGCTACCTGGTCACCGACGTCACGCTCGGACGCTCCGGAAACTCCGAGCGGCTCGCATTTCTGTACGACCAGCGCAAGGTACAGTTCTCGGGCCTCGCCGCGGAGGTCGTGCTGCCGGACACCACGAAAAAGCGCGCTGTCCAGCTCGCCCGGTCGCCCTACGTCGCCGGGTTCCGTTGCGGCTGGGCGCAGATCAACCTTTGCACGGTGCACATCTACTACGGCAAGTCGACGAAAGTGGACCCGCGACGATTGGCGGAGATCGCGAACATCGCGAAGACGCTGGCGAAATCCTCCTCCCATTTCACCTCAGGCCGGGTTCGCACGCCCACGGGCGACGCCGACGTGCGGGAGAACCTGATGCTGCTCGGCGATTTCAACATCTTCAATCGCGCGGACGCGACGATGGAGGCGTTAAGCAAGGCGAAGTTCCTGATCCCCGAGGGGCTGCAGCAAATTCCCGGCTCGAACGTCGCCAAGAACCGGCATTACGACCAGATCGCCTATTACGAGAAGCTCTACGGCATGACCTCCACCGGGCGGGCCGGGGTCTTCGACTTCTACGAGCACGTTTACCGGAAGGCGGACGAGGACACCTATCGCTCCCTCTGGCAGAGAACCAGGGCGCGCGGGTTTCGCGAGTGGCGGACCTACCAGATTTCCGACCATCTCCCGATGTGGGCCGAGTTCCGTGTCGATAACGCCGACGAGTACCTGAAAAAGCTCCGCTGACTGCGGCCCGGTGTCCCTCCTCGTCCCGAAATAGGCTCTGGCCGGCGCGGCCCGCCGATCGTGCGCCGCGGCACGCCGGATTCTGGGATTGAAATCAAAGCTCGTGCCAAATCGGCTCGCGTAACGTCGCAGGTTCATGACGCAAGCTTATGCCACGGTCATAACGGAGAACGTGGAATCCTCACACCCAGTTAACAAGAGTTTTCATTTCCGGAAAACCCGAAGCGGTACCCTTCCTCCGTACTACACGACGGCGTGGACGAACACAAAGGAGGGACGCGCGTGTTCAGCGATCTGGAAGACAGGGCATTCGTACTCGGGCGCCGCATGGCCGAGGCGGCCTTCCTGATGGATGACAAC
>JBFJOO010000041.1:0-34739 GCA_041617635.1 Burkholderiales bacterium
AAGGATGCGATCGACGAGTACGAATTCCTCAACGCACTGTCCGCGGCGGTCGAATGACCACGGATTCCAGCGCTGGCGTTCGCTCGACGACGCCGTTGTCGGAATCAGGACGTCTGGCAGCGGAACTATTTCACGCTTGGGATTCCCGCGGCCTACCGGTACGGGAGGGAACCAGGCGGTTCCCTCCTGTTCGTAACCTTCCGCTTTCGCTTTCTCGGAGGACAAGCCTTGGCATAGCGGAGGGTTTACTCCCAGCAGGAAGGAGGGTAACGGGAGGAAACCTGCGGGTTTCCTCCTGTTCGTGACCTACCGGGCTTTTTCTTTCCTAGAAAGAAAAAGCCCCCGGACAAGCCGGGGGCTAAAGACTTTCACCCCAAAGGAGGAGGAAAAACAGGCGAAAGTACCCTTCTATAAGCAGGCGGCGTGCCAGATCCGGCCGCTGGGCGCCGGCCGCTTCGCATGCGACACGCAGACGTGAAGTTTTTCACGCCCCGCGGCGGCGGCGGATCGGATCGCGCCGTCTACAACCCCAGATACGCTTGGCGGACGCGATCGTCGGCGAGGAGTTCCGCTCCGGTACCGTCCATGACGATGCGCCCGGTCTCGAGCACGTAGGCGCGCGCGGCGAGCTTGAGCGACGCGGCGACGTTCTGCTCCACGAGGATGATGGTGATGCCGCGCTCGTTCAGCTTGCGCACGATCTGAAAGACCTCCTGCACGACCGTCGGCGCGAGGCCGAGCGACGGCTCGTCGAGCATGATGAGCTCCGGCTGGCCCATCAGGCAGCGGCCGATCGCGAGCATCTGCTGCTCGCCGCCGGAAAGCGTGCCGGCGGATTGGCCCGCGCGCTCCCGCAGCCGCGGAAAGAGCGCGTACACCTCTTCCAGGCTGGTCGCGAGTCGGCGGCGGGCGCGCCTGAGCAGCGCGCCCATCTCGAGGTTCTCGCGCACGCTCAACGTCGGAAAGACCTGGCGCCCCTCCGCAACCTGCCCGATGCCGAGCTCGCAGATCTGATGGCTCGGTCGACCCGCTATCGACGCATCCTTGAAACGCACGACACCGCCGCGCGGCGTTTCCATGCCGGCGATCGCGCGAATCAGACTCGATTTCCCGGCGCCGTTCGCGCCGACGATCGCGACGATGCTGCCGGCCTCCACCGCGAGCGAGACCTTGTCGAGCGCCTGGGCGTCGCCGTAATAGAGATCGAGATCGACGACCTCAAGAATCACAGCAGCGCCTCGCCCAGGTAGCACTCCAGCACGGCGGGGTCGCGCACGACGGCTTCCGGGGCGCCGTCGCAGATCTTCTCGCCGTGATGCAGCACCACGACGTTTCCCGCGAGCGCCATGACCG
Source organism: Burkholderiales bacterium (assembly GCA_041617635.1). Classification (GTDB taxonomy): domain Bacteria; phylum Pseudomonadota; class Gammaproteobacteria; order Burkholderiales; family SG8-39; genus JAABRB01. Next base: position 1,354 of record JBFJOO010000041.1, read on the forward strand.
CGCGCATGACGTGCTCGATCACCAGGATGGTGAGCCCGGTCTCCCGGTTGATGCGGCGGAACATGCCGACCATCTCGTCCACCTCGGTCGGCCGCAACCCGGCCATCACCTCGTCGAGCAGCAGCAGGCGCGGTCCGGTGGCGATCGCGCGCGCCACCTCGAGGCGCTTGCGCTCGGGGAGCGTGAGGCTTGCCGCCTGCAGCTCCGCCTTGCCGTCCAGGTGCAGCAGAGCGATCAGCTCGACGGCACGGCGGTGCGCATCGCGCACGTGCCGGTGCGCATTGAGCGCGCCCACCATCACGTTATCCAGCACGCTCATCTGGGGAAACGGCTTCACCACCTGGAAGGTACGTCCCACGCCCGCGCGGCAGATCTCATGCGGAAGGAGCCCCGTGACGTCGCGCCCACCGAGTCGCACGCTGCCGGAATCCGGCTTGAACACCCCGGCGATCAGGTTGAAACACGTGGTCTTGCCGGCGCCATTGGGTCCGATCATCGCGACGATGCTCGCCTCCTCCACCACGAAGCTCACGTTGCCTACCGCCCGCAAACCGCGGAAGTGCTTGGTGATTCCGTTGACCTCCAGGAGCGCCATCGTCACTCCCGCCGCGGCGCTGTCGCGGCCAGGCCGAGGCGCCGCGCGATCGGCGGCCAGACGCCGTTCGGCAGGAACATCACGACCGCCAGCAGGCAGATGCCGTAAAAGACGTGCTTCACGCCGGGCGTGTCGATGCCGAGCCAGATCATGAGCTCGGAGAGCACGTCCGCGAGCGGCGTCAGCAGGAACGCCCCGACGAGCGGCCCGATGAGCGTTCCGATGCCACCGATGATCGGTCCGAGAATGATCTCGATCGAGCGGCCGATGGAAAAGATCTGCTCGGGGAAGAGGTTGTTGTAATAGAACGCGAAGAACACGCCGCCAAGCGCCGTCATCGCGGCCGACAAGACCACCGCAACCATCTTGTAGCGAAAAGCATTGATGCCCAGCGCCTCCGCCGCGCTCTCGTCCTCGCGGATCGCGCGCCAGCAGTAACCGAAGCGGCTGGCCAGGAGCGCGCGCGAGAGCACCAGTGCTGCGGCGGCGAATGCGAGCATGACGTAGTAGAACATCGTGGGCGAACCGCGCAGGATCAGGAGGTCGTTTGATTCGCGATGGGCGACCGGCAGGAACAGCCCGCCCGTGCTCCCGGCCCAGTGCCAGTGATCGAATCCGATGCGCGTGAATTCGGCAAACGCGATCGTGAGGATCGCGAAGTAGACCCCGGCGATGCCGAAGCGGAAGGCAAGAAAACCGATGACCACGCCGAGTGCCGTGCACGCGGCGATCGCCGCGAGCGCGCCGATCCAGGGGTTGACGCCGAACTTGACGAAGAGCAACGCGGAGACGTAGGCGCCGACCCCCACGTAGAGCGAGTGTCCGAGCGAAAGCTGCCCGGCAAAACCCATCATGATGTTCCAGGCCTGGCCGACGTAAGCGAAGTACAGGCACAGGATCAACACCGAGAGGACGTAGGCGTTCGCCAGCGCCGGCGCCGCGATCAGCAGCGCTGCAAGCACGACTAGCGCCACGAGCGAGCGCTTCGGAATCCCCTCGATGAGCGCGGTCACGCACTCCTCCCGAGCAGTCCCTGCGGCCGGAACAGCAGCACCAGAACGAGGATGGCGAACGCGGCCATGCTCTTCGCCGACGGCGCGAACAACAGACCTGCCAGCGCTTCCGACATGCCGATGACGAGACCCGACAAGAGCGCGCCCGTCAGGCTTCCCATCCCGCCGACGATCACGATGATGAATGCGAGCAGCGTGTACCCGGGTCCCTGCGAGGGAGTGACGTCCACCAGGAGCAGCAGCATGCAACCGGCCGCGCCGACGCAGGCCGACCCGATCCCGAATGTGATGGCATAGAGCTGCCTTACGTTCAGGCCGACCACCTGGGCGCCGATGTAGTTGTCCGCGCACGCCCGGATGGCCTTGCCGATCAGCGTGAACCGGAAGAAGGCGAAGAGCGCGGCCGACACGGCAAGCGCGGCGATCGAAGCGTACACGCGCACCTTGTCGAGAATGATCTCGCCGATGGCAAAGGAGTCGAGCGCATAGTCGACCTGCACGTTGCGTGCATTCGGACCGAAGATGAGCAGCTGTGCGTTCACTAGTATCGTCGCCACCGCGATCATCAGCATGAACTGCGTGTGCTCCGGCCGCAGGATGAAGGGGCTGATCAGCACGCGTTGCAGCAAGTAGCCTGCCACGAAGAGCACCATGCCGACCGGCACCATCGCGAGCAGCGGGTCGAGCTTGAATGCCGCCGCAATAAGAATGGCGACGTACATCGCTGCGGTCATCATCTCGCCGTGCGCGAAGTTCACAACCCTGACGACGCCGAAGATCACCGAGAGCCCGAGCGCCATCAGCCCATAGATGAGGCCCGTCAGCGCGCCGCTCAGGGTCGCGGTGACGTAGAGTTCGATCGGCATCGTGGTTCGGTGTCAGCAAGCGAATTGAAACCCGGAGCTCGGCGGCCCGCCGCGCTCCGGTCAGATCGCCCGCATCAGTGCTTCAGCTGCGCTGGTAGGTCGGCCAGGGAAAGACCGGCTTCGCTTCCGCGTTGGCCTCCGGCAGCACCACGGTGGGTCGCAAGTTCAGGTTTTGCACGGCGGCGGAAAGGATTCCCTGCACCTGTCCCTTGGCGTCGAACTTGATCGGTCCGCCGATGATCATCCGGCTAGTGATGTCGGTCTGCCGTATCGCGTCGGTCAGGGGCTGGGCGGCGTTGGAACCGGACCGCTTGAATGCGTCCGCCGCCACCAGCAACGCCTCGAACGTGAAACCGACGTTGAGCGCGTGGAACATCAACTTGTCCTTGGGAAATTGCTTGGTGAACGCCTTGTCGACCATGCCGGTCAACGGGGCCTTGGGATCGTACCAAGGCACGTTCGAAATGGGGTAATCGGAGAGCTTGCCGAGGGTCTTGTAATACTGCTCCTCGTACATTCCCGGGCTGCCGGGGCTGATGATTCCCATCGGATTCCAGCGCTGCTTCACCATCTCCCGGCGCAGGAGAATCGCGTCGTTCAGTCGGCTCACCAAGAGCAGGAAGTCCGCGTTGGTCGACTTGGCCTTCGCGATCTCCACCGAAAGATCTCGGGCGGCCGGATCGTACGAGATCGTCTCGACTATCTTGAAAGGCAACTGGGTCATCCGCGTCATGGTGGCCCCAATACCCTTCGCCATCGCCTGCCCGAAGGTATCGTTGACGTGCATGAAAACCGCCGTGCGCGGGACCGTGTTGGTCGCCTGGAACAGATCGCCGATTAGCCCGAGGCCGTTACGCAGGAGGTCCGGGGCAGTCGGGAAATTCCGGAAAACGAACTTGTAGCCCTGCTCGGTGATCTGCGGCGCCGCAGCGATGTTGATGACGAACGGCACCCCCTTTTGCTCGGCCACCTGCGCGATCGCCGCCGCCGCGCCGGAGTCGAACGGACCCACCAGGATGTTCGCGCCCTCGTTGATCAGCTTCTCCGCGCGCAGCCGGGCAACCTCCACATTGCTCTCGGTGTCCGCGTTCATGATCTTCAGCGGAGCCTTGTAGCCGAGCGCCGCGAGCACATCGGGGGCGATGTCCGCGCCGCGCCGGCATGACTGCCCGATGAACGCCTGGACGCCGGACTCCGGCAGGAGCACGCCGACGTTCAGAGTGCTTTGCCCGCGCACGATGGCAGGAAAACCAAGGCTCGCGAGCGCACCTGTGGCTGCCGCGGCCTTGAGTACGCGGCGGCGCCCCGCACGATGCTGCTGACCGCCTTTGATCTGTTCGGACTTCATACAACCCTCCTCCGCAGTTGTGAATCGTTTACATCCATGGTCTTCCGTTCTTGCAATTATGCAGTGACGCGCGCCCTTGTGCAGCACTCCCATCACGGAGGCGTGCCGGGGCGGGCCCCGGCGAGCAGCCATGTGGCGCATATAATCGTCTTGTGAGCGTTGTCGAGACTGTCGCGCTGGCAGGCGGGCTTGCATGGGCAAGCGGCATTCGCCTGTATTTCGTGCTGTTTCTGGCGGGATTGCTGGCGCGGCTTGGCTATCTGCAACTGCCCGAGCCACTCGAGATCCTCACTCATCCGTTGGTGCTCGGCGCGTCCGGGGTGATGCTCGTCGTCGAATTTGTTGCGGACAAGGTCCCCGCGATCGACTCGGCATGGGATGCGCTGCACACGTTCATCCGCATTCCGGCCGGCGCGTTCCTGGCCGCCGCTGCATTAGGCACGGCCGATCCGGCTTGGGTGGCGGCCGCCGCGATTTTGGGCGGCTCCATCGCGGCCGGCACCCACCTTGCCAAATCAGGCGGGAGGGCACTGATCAACACGTCACCCGAACCCGTATCGAACTGGGTCGCCTCGACCACCGAAGACCTGCTGGTGCCGGCAGGATTTTTCGCGGCGATCATGGCGCCCGTCGCGTTCTTGATCGGACTCGCCGTGTTTGCAGCGCTCGCGGTGTGGCTATTGCCGAAGCTCTGGCGCGGATTCCGCAGCGTGCTGGCGCGCATTCACGGTCGCGCGGCGCCCGGGTAGCCGTCCAGTCGCCCGCGCTGGCGCGAGATTCCGCGCGCGCAACCGCGAGGTTCGACCGATGCGGGTCTAGTGCTCGCCCAAGCGTGGAAGTGAGGGATCCTCGAGCTCGCCAGTCTCGGGATCGATGTAACCCTCCACGCCAAGGTCGGCTTCGGCCTCCTCAAGCGTGTCGGGAACGTCGAATTCCGAGTCGGCGTCGTATTCCAGATCCTCCACCGCGTCCGACAGGGATGAAAACGGTCCGGACTCCTCGCCGGTTTCCTTGGACTGCCAGTAGAAGCCGTCCGGCCGCTCGATAATGCGCGCGTTCTCGAATTCGGGCGTCGTTTCGGGGATGGCGCGTGGCATGGCGACTCTCCTTGATACTGCCGCCGATCCCACAATCTGGGTAATCGGCCTTCTCCAATCACTCACACTTCGCTCAAGCAGATTCATTCTGATCCAGTCCCGCGACCGTGGCAACCAAGGCGAACGGAATTCTGGCGCAGCAGCGGCCGGCGAGACCAGGCACCGTGTAACATCAATAACATGCAGCGCGAGACCCATTTTTCGATCTGGTACTTCGTCGCGGCCCTGCTGGCCGTGATGTGGCTCCACGGCGTCTACACCGAGTACCGTGCCGTCGAGCCGATCTCCTACAGCGAGTTCAAGGGCTATCTGAAAGAGGGTCGGATTGCCGAGATCTCCGTTGGCGCCAACACCGTCGAGGGTCGGTTCAAAACCCCTCTGCCCGACGGTCGCTCGCGGTTCGTGGCAATTCGCGTGGAGCCGGATCTCGCTCGGGACCTCGAGCAGTACAACGTCAAGTTCAGCGGTTTCACCGAAAGCACATTCTTGCGCGACGTCCTCTCCTGGGTTGTGCCCGCGCTCGTGTTCTTCGGCTTGTGGTTCTACCTGATGCGGCGATTCGCGGAGAAACAGGGCCTTGGAAGCGGATTCCTCACCATCGGAAAGAGCAAGGCGAAGGTCTACATGGAGAGCGACACTCGCGTCACTTTCGACGACATCGCCGGAGTCGACGAGGCGAAGGAGGAACTCCAGGAAGTCGTGGGATTCCTGAAGGATCCCGCGCGCTACGGCCGGCTGGGTGGCCGAGTACCCAAAGGAGTGCTCCTGGTCGGGCCGCCCGGAACGGGCAAGACGCTGCTCGCGCGCGCCGTCGCGGGCGAGGCGGCCGTACCGTTCCTCTCGATCAACGGGTCGGAGTTCGTCGAGATGTTCGTCGGCGTCGGCGCCGCGCGCGTGCGCGACCTCTTCGAGCAAGCCCGTCAGAAGGCGCCCTGCATCATCTTCGTGGACGAACTCGACGCGCTCGGTCGTGCACGTGGCGCCTATCCGGGATCGGGCGGCCACGACGAGAAGGAGCAGACGCTCAACCAACTCCTGTCGGAGCTGGACGGCTTTGACCCGAGCCAGGGCATCGTCCTCCTCGCCGCCACCAACCGTCCGGAGATCCTCGATCCCGCGCTGTTGCGCGCCGGGCGCTTTGACCGTCAGGTGCTCGTGGACCGACCCGACAAGGCCGGCCGCGTCGCGATCCTGAATGTGCACCTCAAGAGAATCACCCGCGGGTCGGACGTGGATCCGGAACAGGTCGCGAGCCTTACGCCCGGCTTCTCGGGCGCCGATCTAGCGAATCTCGTGAACGAGGCCGCGCTCCTCGCGACGCGTCGCAACGCGGATTCGGTTGCGATGCAGGACTTCACCGCCGGCGTCGAGCGGATCGTCGCAGGTCTGGAAAAGAAGAGTCGGATCCTCAACCCGCTCGAGCGGAAGATCGTCGCTTATCACGAGATGGGACATGCATTGGTAGCATTGTCGACGCCCGGCTCGGACCCGGTGCACAAGATCTCGATCATCCCCCGCGGCATCGGCGCGCTGGGCTACACCATTCAGCGGCCGACCGAAGACCGCTTTCTGATGACGCGCGCCGAGCTCGAGAACAAGATGGCGGTGCTGCTCGGCGGGCGGGCGGCCGAGTCGGTGATCTTCGATCACCTCTCGACCGGTGCTGCGGACGACCTCGCGAAAGCCTCGGACATCGCGCGCAGCATGGTGATGCGCTATGGCATGGTGGCCTCGCTCGGCCACGTCTCCTACCAGCAAGACCGCCCGGCGTTTCTCGTCGTCCCAGGCGCGCCGCCGTCGCATCGCGAGTTCAGCGAGGACACCGCACGCGAGATCGACAACGCGGTACGTGACCTGGTCGGAACTGCATTCGAGCGGGCGCGTCAATTGCTCGTTTCGAAGCGGGAGACACTCGAGCGCGGCGCGCAGCTCCTGCTGGAGAAGGAAACGCTCGTCGAAGGGGACCTACGGGCGATCGTCGGCCAAACGACTGCCCTCGCCCCCGAACGCGTAAGGTCTTGACCGAACCGTCAGTCAGCCGCCTGGGCTGGAGCCGCGCCGTCCTCGCGGGCGTGGTTCTTTACGTCCCCGCGCTGGATGCGCCCAAATTCCTCCAGCTGACGACGCGCGGCGTTGAATGCATCGCGCAGCGCCACGTATGCGTCCTCGTGATGATCGTGGTTGACCACGATCACCTTGCCGGGCACGGTCACGTCGAGTCGGACGATGAATTGTTTGCCTTGTTGCTTGTGCCGGTGGGGCGCCTCGAGGACGACCCGACAGCCCATTATGCGAGGATAGACCTGCTCGAGCTTCTTCACCTTGTCGCGAATACGCTCCTCGAGTGCCGGAGAATGCTCCATGTCGCGAACGGTGATCTGAAGATCGGTTTGCATCATCTCTCACATCTCCTTGTTACTTTCGGGTGCAAGTCCAAATCCTGATTCAGGATACCTTTTTTTGCCGATATGTCGATCAGTTCTCGATCGCACCAATGCCCTAATGCCTCATGTTCACGTGTCGCGTCCCCTGCATCAAGCACTCGCTTTCTGGCGTCGGGACAAGGAGATACCGGCGCGTCCGCGACATTTGGTACGCCCGCGGGCCGCGCGGCGCCACTCATCCGATCATCACCACCGGGCATGTCACGTTCACCAGCAACTCTGCCGCCGCCCGCTGCGCTGTGCTGCGCTCTCCCGCGGGCCAGATCAGCACCCAGGCCCGCTGCTCGCGCGATGCGCGCTCCACGCTTGCACCGGTCTGGCTCGGCAACATGGCGTACGCCGTGGCGCTTGCTTCGCGCACCTGGAGCACCCGCGCGGCCTCCAGTCGCCGCGCACGAAACGACTCCGCCTCGGAGGCAGGGATGAGCACCACGATCCCACTGCCCGCTGCACGCGCGAGGGTCGCAGCGAATCCAAGCGCGCGAACCGACTGCGGCGTTGCGTCGAAGAGCACCGCGACCGTGCGCGTCCGCGCGCCCGATCCGGGTGCGCGGACCATCAGCCGGCTGAACTCTTCTGGCGCGTAGCGCGCCCGGCCGATCACTAGCAGGTCATTCGCGCCCGCGTAGGCGAGCGCGCTCTGCAACGATTCGCCCCGCACCACTTCGAGTGTCCAGGCAAGTCCGATCGGTTGCGCAAGATCGCCGATCATCCGGCGCATCCGCAGCGCGTGCCGTCGCAGCGCTCGCTCGACGTCTCCGACCTCGAGGCGCCGTGCCGACGCGGTGGTGAGGCCAAGCTCCTGCGCGAACGGCAGCTCCGCCATACGCAGCAGGCGCACGTCCTCGACGAACAGGCCGACGAGCTCGGCGTGCAGTGCAGTCGCGAGCCCCGCTGCGGCTTCCAGCACCGGCGCCGAAGTGGTTGCAAGGTCGAGCGCCGCCACGACACGCCGGACTATCGGGTCGTCATTCGTCACCTTGCCTCCCGGCACCGCGCGCCGTTCCCGCGGGCCCGCCGGGCCGCGTCCACTTGCGCCGCGCGGTCGAGTACTCGCGCAGTCGCGCAGCCACGCGACCGTTCACCGAGCTTTGCGGACCCTCGCCGACCACGTCGGCTGCGCCTGCCGGAATGCCCGTCAAGATCTCCACCGCCTCGTCGACCGTGCGCACCGGGTACACATGGAACGCGCCGCGGCGAGCAGCGGCGATGACGTCGTCGCGCAGCATGAGATCGTCCACGTTCGAAGCGGGGATCAGGACGCCCTGCGCACCAGTCAGGCCGCGCGCCTGGCAGATCTCGAAGAAGCCCTCGATCTTCTCGCTCACGGCGCCGATCGGCTGCACCTCGCCCAGCTGATTGACCGAGCCGGTCACCGCGAGCGATTGTCGAATCGGCACGTCTGCGAGCGAGGAGAGCAGCGCGCAGAGCTCGGCGAGTGACGCGCTGTCGCCATCGACCTCGCCATATGTCTGCTCGAACACGAGGCTTGCCGCCAGCGAATGCGGCCGGTTGCCGGAAAATCGCGCTGCGAGGAAAGCCGACAGAATCAGCACGCCCTTCGAGTGAATCGCTCCGCCAAGCTCGACTTCCCGCTGGATGTCGATCACCTGCCCGTCGCCCAGGCGGGTCGTCGCCGTGATGCGCGTGGGCGTCCCGAACGCATAGTCACCTAATGTCAGCACCGAGAGCCCGTTCACCTGCGCCACCTTGGCACCGTCGGTGTCGATCAGGATGGATCCGCGGAGCACTTCCTCCTCAATCCGCGCGCGCACGCGATCGGACCGGTCGCGCCGCGCCGCGTCCGCTCCCTCGATATCGCCGGCCGAGATCACGCTTCGCCCCACCGAGCGCGCGGAATGATCCGCTTCCGCGAGGAGATCGGCGATGCGCCGCATCTGCGCGGTGAGCTTGCGGCCGTCTCCGGCGTAGCGCGAGGCGAAGTCGACCGCCCGCGCGACCCCGCCGCGGTCGAGCGGCAGGAGTCCGTCGCGTCTGGCCTGTGCCGCGAGCAATCTCGCGAACGCGTGGGTGTTCTTCGGGTTGCGGTCGAAGTCTTCGCCGAAGTCGGCCGCGACGCGAAAAAGCTTTCCAAAATCCGGATCGTAAGCCTGCAGCAGATAATAGACTATCGGGTCGCCGAACAGCACGACCTTGGTCTGCAGCGGAATCGCCTCCGGCTCGAGAGACACGGTCGACACGAGGCCGTACATGTCGCCGAGCGACTCGATGCGGATCTCTCTGCGCAGCAGCGCCCGCTTCAGCCCTTCCCACGCGAACGGTTGGGCGAGGATCTTCACCGCGTCAAGCAGGAGATAGCCGCCGTTGGCGCGGTGCAGCGCGCCTGCCTTGATCAGGGTGAAGTCCGTCACAAGCATGCCGAGCTGTGCGCTGTGCTCGATGCGTCCGATCAGGTTCTGGAACGTCGGATGATCCTCCGCCACGAGCGGAGCACCGTCGGGAGATCCATATTCGACCAGCACGTTCAACGCGTAGCGGCGCAGCGAATGCGCTTCGCGCTGCGGCATGTGTGCAAGCGCGGCGGGCATCTCGGTGGGCTTGCGGAAGTCGTCGGCATTGTCGAGCACGTCGCGCTGTACCGCCTCGAGGTATTCGACCACCCGCGGCATCTCTCGGTATCGCTCCTTGAGATCGTCGACGAGATGCCCCACTGCCAGAAGCGTCATCTCCCGATTGAGCGCCCTGATCCGTTCGATCCGCTCCTTGCGCAGCCGCATGACGCCCCGCACCAGCTTCTCGAGCTTGACCTGCAGGGCGGCGATGGAGGCCTGGACTTTTTCCCGCTCCTCTTCGGGCAGCTTCGCAAATTCCTCCGGCGCCATGATCTCGCCATTCTTGACCGGCGCGAACGAGAATCCGCTCGGCGTGCGCAGCAGGGCGATCTTCTGCTGGGAGGCCTCTTCCCCGAGTGTGGCGAAATCCCGTTCGTGCCGCTCGGTGAACTCGGCGTCTATCGATTCGACTTTGGCGCTGTACTCCTCGCTGTCGAACACCGCGGGAATCGCCGCGCGCAGCTCCTCGACCAGGCTTTCCATATCCTGTCTGAGCATCTCGCCGCGTCCCGGCGGCAGGCCGATCGCGAGCGGCTTCTGCGGCTGTTCGAAGTTGTTGGCGTAGACCCAGTCAGCGGGACGCCCCGCACCGGAGGCGCGCGCCGCGATGTGCTTTCGCACGAGCGTGTGCTTGCCGCTGCCCGGCGGGCCCATCACGAACAGGTTGTAGCCGTCCCGCTCGATCGCGATGCCGAACTCCACGGCTCGGGCGGCGCGCTCCTGTCCGATCACGTCGTCCGCGGCCTCGAGCTTCGCGGTGGTCTCGAATGCGAACTCTGCGGGATCACAGCGGCGGGCGAGCCGATCGCTCGGCAGCGGATCCGTCATTCGGCCTCCCAGCCTTCGACAGAAACCGTTGCCCGGTCCACGGCGTCTGCCAGGGCCGCAAGCGGCGGCGCGATCTCGACCGGGTACGGCGCGTCGGCGTCTTCCAAGTCGCGCAGCGCCACCGGCAATCGTGCTATCTCGCGCGCCGCGTGCGCTCGAATTGCGGCAAGGTCGGGCAATGCCACGATCTTCCGACCGTCTTCCACGACTGAAACGAGCAGGGGCTCACCCTCGCGCAGATCATCCTCTAGTGTCACGACGTCACGGACAAGCGTGCCGCGGTCGTCTCCGAGCCTGTAGACTTGCTTTCGGCCTGGCCAGGTCGCCTTGCCCGTGGAGCGCTTGCGGCGCGGCCTGCCCGCGTATTCCTGAAGCTTGTAGACGGCATCGAGGTAGGGTGCATCGGACGACGTCACCAAGCTGGTGCCGACGCCAAAGCCGTCGATCGGCGCCCCGGCTGCGACGAGTTCGCGCACGCGGTATTCGTCCAGGTTACCGCTCGCGAAAATAGTTGCATCGGCAAGCCCTCCCCGGTCGAGCTCCGCGCGAACCTCGCGAGCGAGCGCAGCAAGATCACCGGAATCCAGTCGAACGCCGCGAATCTTGGCGCCCCGTGAGGCGAGCGCCTGCGCGACGGCAATCGCCTTGCGAACCCCTGCGATCGTGTCGTACGTGTCGATCAGCAGAACTGCATTGTCCGGGAACGACGCTGCAAAATCGGCGAACGCTTCCGACTCGTCGTCGTGCGCCTGGACGAACGAATGAGCCATGGTTCCAAATACGGGAATGCCGAATGCGGGCCCGGCAAGCGCGGTCGCGGTGCCATCGAAGCCGGCGAGGTAGCACGCGCGGGCGGCAAGCAGCCCGGCCTCCGCACCGTGCGCCCGGCGCAGCCCGAAATCGACGAGCTTCCGGCCGGACGCCGTGGCCACGGCGCGCGCCGCCTTCGAGGCGACCAGGGTCTCGTAGTGGATCAAATTGAGGACTCGCGTTTCGAGAAGCTGCGCTTCGGGCATCGGCGCGGTCACCCGCAGCACCGGCTCGTTCGGAAAGAACACCGTGCCTTCGGCCATCGCGTGAACGTCACCCGTAAAGCGCAGATCAGCCAGGCGCGAGGCGAATTCCGGCCGGAAAAGCTTGCTGCCCTCCACCCAGTCGAGCTCGTCATCGCTGAAGCGCAAGTTCTCGATATACCCGAGTGCCTGCTCGAGCCCGGCCGCGACGAGGAAGTTCCGGCCCTGCGGCAGCTTTCGGACAAACAGCTCGAATACCGCGGTTTCCGTCATCCCCGCATCGAAGTACCCCTGCAGCATGGTGAGCTGGTAGAGGTCTGTGAGGAGCGGACTCGAGAGAGGGTTCATCTTCGCAATACTCACATACACTCGCGACTTGCCGCGTCCATGTAGTGAACGTACGCTTCTCGCGCGGCGCGCACTTGACCGGGATCAAAATCGAAACAGCCGGTCGATCAACGACTTGACGGCGGCTCGCGACGCGACCGCCTGCGCGACTATTCGAGCATGCGGCTGATGCGCGCGATGTAGTCCTTGAAGTTGACCTTGTCGCCGACCGGATTGACCGCGGCTTCCTGGAGCAATGCGCGGAGCCGTTCCAGTCCGCCGGCGATCCAGGCCGGCTTCGATCTCGGCGAGTACACGTTTCTCCGCAGAGTATCCATCTCATCCTTGATCTCGTGCAGGATCGCATCTTCGGTCCGCGCGTCATCGATGCGTTTCTTGAGGCCCTTCATCAGATCGAGAACCGCCTCGGTGTCGAGATCGGCGTAGCGCTCCGCGCGTGGCGGTGGCTCCTCTTGTGCCGGCGGCGCTGGTTCGACGCGCTCACGGGCGGGCGGCTCGGCCCTCGCGCGGGGTGGCGCCTCGGCCCTCGCGCGTGGCGGCGGATCGGCGCGTTCGCGAGCAGGTGACTCTGCCTTTGCGCGCGGCTGCGGGTCGGCGCGCTCGCGCGCCGTCGGTTCCGCCCGCCCGCGCGGTTGCGGATCGGAGCGAACCGGCGGCCGGGCATCCGCCTCTCTTGGCGGCTCGACATCGATACGAATCTCTTCGTCCGGCTCCTCTTCCCGCGCCTTCGGAGGTGGTGGGCGAACCGGGGTCTCGTGCGCCGACTTGGCCGGCGCGCTGCCGGCCGGCGCTATCTTCGGCGCCGGGCTCGTACCGGCTGACGGCGACTGACGCACGGCGGGCGAGCTCTCACCCGCGTCGTACTCGTCCACGCTCGCAAAACGCCGCGCGGACACGGGATACTTCTCGGCCGCCCGCGCGAGAACCGCTTCCTCGAGATCGACGTCGACCGTTTCCGCGAGACGCAGCGCATAGAGAACGATATCGGCGATCGATTCAACGACGGCCTTCCTGTCCGGGGTGTGGCCGACGCGACGCGCCTGATCCTCGGAGAGCCACTGGAACACCGCGAGCAGCGCACCCGCCTCGCCCGCGACCGCCATCGAGAGGCTGCGCGGGCTGAAGAACGGATCCCAGTTCCGCTCGACGGCATGCGCGGCAAGTCGTGCCTGTATCGCCTTCACGTCCATGAGTCACTCCCTGCCCGCATTCGTACTCTTGGAATCCATACACTGAGAATTCACATCCTGGGACCAGCGCCCTGACTTGCGCCCTGGCCGTGCGCTGCTCGCGCCCTTATAGTGCCAGAGTCGCGCCCGGTAGGGGGTTGCGAATCCGTTCGGCCAGGGCGGAGTCCCGCCGCGACTGAACGCCGATCGCCGCCTTCAGCGTCTCCGGTTGCGCGAGCACTGCCACGCGTCGGCGTGCCCGCGTGACCCCCGTATAGACAAGCTCGCGTGAGAGCACCGGCGCGGGCTCCGACGGCAGCACGAGGAGCACCGTCTCGAACTCCGAACCCTGGCTCTTGTGCACGGTCATCGCGTAGACCGTCTCGCACTCGGGCATGCGCGCGGGCGCAAAACGTCGAATCTCCCCATCCGGTCCCTCGAAAGCGACCACGATCCCGCCCGGCGCCGCAACGTCTCTCATCACGATTCCGACGTCGCCATTCGCCAGCCGCAACGCGTAGTCGTTGCGGGTGACCATCACGGGTCGCCCCGGGTACCAGCGCTGATGAAGCACGGCCGGATCGTGCAAGGCAAGCCGTTGCTCGACGGCGCGGTTCAGCGCGTGAACACCGAACGGGCCGTCGCGCACCGCAGCGAGTACCCGGAAGCGTGCGAGCGCCACGAAGCACTGCCTCGCGTCCGCGCCCGCACGGACCGCCGTGAAGTAGGGCGCGAATCCAGCATCCATTGCATCGACCAACGCCGCGGGGGTGCCATCCTGCCAACCCGCCTCGTTTCCCGCGTCGAGCGCGGCGATCGCGGCATCCGCATCTCCCGCACGCACTGCGTGCGCAAGGCGTCCGATCCCGCTCGACGGCGCGAACCGATAGCTGCGCTCGAGCCGCACGATCGAATCGGAAAGCGCGGATGCGGGCGTGCCGACCGGAACCGCCTGCCCGGTCAGGCGAAGGATCCGGGCACCCATTGCCGGTGAATAGGGACCTGCCGCGCCGGCGATGCTTGCAAGCACCGCACCCGCCTCGACCGAGGCGAGCTGATCCGGGTCCCCGAGCAGGATCAGGCGGGCGTGCGCGGGGAGCGCCTGGACGAGCTTCGCGGCCAGCGCCAGGTCCATCATCGACGCTTCGTCGACGACCACCACGTCGAGCGAAAGCGGATTACCGGCGTGATATCGCGGCGCGCCCCCGGTCGCAAGTCCGAGCAGCCGGTGCAATGTGACCGCCTGCTGCGCCGCCACTGCCGTCTGCGGCTGTGCCGCAAGCGCGGCCTGAAGTCGCGCAGCCGCCTTGCCGGTCGGCGCCGCAAGTCCGATCGCGATCCGCTCATTGCCGGCGAGCTCGGACAGCACCGCCAGGACGCGTGCGACTGTTGCGGTCTTACCGGTCCCCGGTCCGCCGCAGATCACCGCGAGCCGCTGCGAGCCGGCGATAGCGGCGGCAAGCTTCTGCAGATCAGACGTTGCGTCTTCCCCCGGAAACAATCGATCGAGCGCGCGTTTAAGCGCCGCCTCGTCGACCTGAACGCCGGCACTGTCGCCGCGCGCGATCAACGCCGCGGCGAGAGTGCATTCGTAATGCCAGTACCGATGCAGATAGAGCCGCCGGCCCTCGAGGACCAGCGGAGCGAATCCACCCGGCCGCGCCACCAGCGGGCTCGCCTCGAGCTCATGCAGCAACCTATCGAGGGACGGAACCTCCCGCGCGCCATCGAGCACGGTTGTTCCGGCGATCGCGGCGAGATCGACGCACACGTGCCCCGCTGCGGTGGCCTCCGCCGCGAGCGCGGCCGCCAGCCTTGCCGCGTCGCCCGCGGCTGGCACGAGACCGCCGACGACCCGCGCGAACTCGGCGGGCAGGAGCGGCATCGCTGCGCGCGTCATGCGCGCGCTCCCGCGGCGAGCAACGGTGCGTCCGGCGCGAGGCAGGCATCGAGCGTTCGCAGCAGCGACGCATCGGGCCGGGCGAAGTACACACCGAACGATGGGCCGTGCGCCGGGCGCATGCCGCGGAGAAACAAGTAATAGACCCCACCGAAGTGACGCTCGCAGTCGTAGTCGGGGATGCGCGCTCCGAGCAGGCGATGCAGCGCAACCGCATAGACGAGGTACTGGAGATCGTAGAACGCATCGGCCATCGCGACCCCGAGCCGCTCCGGGGCGTAGTGCTCGATCGCGTCGCCGAGCCAGTTCGACTTGTAGTCCGCGATGAAATAGCGTCCGTCGCGCGCGAAGACGAGATCGATGTACCCACGCATGAAGCCCCGGGCGGGCGCGAGGACGAGCGATCCGATGGTCTCCGGAATGCGCGACCCTAACGCGCGCAGCGGCGCGAGCGCGGCGGCGAGCTCGCTCGCGGCCGCGCCCCGCACCGGATAGGTGAATTCAAGCTCGTCGACGCGCTCCGCGGGCGCGAGATCACGCAGCGCGAAACCGCTCGAATCGAGCGGCGTCGCAAGCACATCGGCAACGAGCCGCGCGGCCGCCTCCGTCCAGGAATCCTGCAAGCCCGCCTGCGCCAGCTCGCGCCGGACCGCAGCGGCGATGCGCGCATCGTCGGCGACTGCGAAGTCGAGCGCTTCGAGCACCTTGTGCAACGCCGTGCCGAGGCGTACGCCGCGCGGCAGCCCGAATGCGCCTGCGCCACCTGCTCGGCGCGGCGGCGCCTCGGCGGCGCGCATCGCATCGTGATCCGGCAACTCGTCCCGGCCGCGCGCGACGAGCCCGCTGAAGCTCGATATGCGCCACGCCGGCGCCACGCTCGCCCTAAACGCACGCGCGACGAGCGCGCGCGGCGGCGTCGGACCGGTCGCACCCGGAACGGCATCGGCGGCGGGGAGCGGCAGCACCGCGATCGCGCCCTTGGCATCGACGGCCAGCCGGTCGAGCCGCGCGGCCAGCGTGCGCGCGTCGAAGGCTGCGCTCAGATCCCTGACCGGGTCCTCGCCGGTGGAATCCGGTGCGTGAAGCAGCCATGCCAGAGCGGAGGTTTCCGCGTCCCGCAGCGCGCCCCACGCGATCGTGCACCGATGCCGGGCGCGCGTCAGCGCGACATAGGCGAGCCGCAGATCGCCGGCAAGCTCCTCCGCCGCGGCGATCCGACGATGGAGCTCGACGTCAGGTCCGCCCAGATCGACCTGGGCCTCGCCGTCGGCGCCACGCAGATGAAAGAACACTGCGCGCGTCCGTCCGGATTGCTGGCTTCCGTCCCAGAGGAACGGGCAATACACCACCGGATACTCGAGCCCCTTCGCGCGAAAGATCGTCACGATATTCACCAGGTCCTCGTCCGACTCCAGCCGGAGTTGCTCGGCGTCGGGATCGCCGTTCGGCGTCTCGCGCGCGTGGGCGAGCGCGCGGGCGAGCTGCGCGAGATCGAGGCCCTCGCTCTCCGCGCGGCCATGCAGAAGCTCGACGAGGTGCCCCATGTTCGTCATCCGGCGCTCGCCGTCCGCGTGCGCGAGCAGCCGCTCGGCGACGCCTTCGCGCAGCGCCAGCTCGCGCCACATCCGGACGAATCCCTCGGTGCGCGCGAGATCGTGATACCCGCGAAAGCGCGCCACCCAGCCCTCCCAGTCCGCACCGTCGGTGGCCAGCGCGGCGAGTGCCGCGGCGTCCATTCCGAAGGGCTCGGTGGCGAGCGCCGCCCGCAGCAACGTTTCGCGTCCGGGCTCCGCGACGGCGCGCAGTATGCGCTCGAGATCCTCGGCCTCGCGCGACGCATAGACGCTGTCCGCACCGTAGGTGACGCTGGCGAGGCCGGCGCGTGCCAGCGCCTCGCGGACGATGTCGGCGTCCGCGTGCTTGCGCACGAGCACGGCGATGTCGCTCATGGCGAGTGGCCGCGCGCCGTGCCCGGGCGCCACGATCACCGCCCGCCCTTCGCGCGAGAGCGCAAGGAGCCGCGCGATGTCGGCGGCTACCGCCGCGGCGATGCGACGCTTCGCGCCTTCCTTGTTCTCGCCGGCTTCTCTGTCGACGTGCCACACGGTGAAGGGGTGGCGGGCGTCCTCGATCGCGAGTCGCGGGCGCGGCCGATCCGACGGCGCAACCGGAACGAAGGTGATCTGCGGTATCAGGAAGCGCTTGGCTCCGGTGAAGAGCGCCGCCACCGCGTCCAGCAGCGGCGGGTCCGAGCGCTGGTTCACGGCAAGCGTGAAACGGGCGCTCACGCTCGCCTTCGTGTCCAGATAGGCGAATACGTCGGCGCCGCGAAACCCGTAGATCGCCTGTTTCGGATCCCCGACGAAGTACAGCGGCTGATCGCCATGGCCCCAGATGCGCTGCAGCACCTCGGCTTGAATCGGGTCCGTATCCTGAAACTCGTCGATGAGCGCCGCCTGGTAACGCGCGCGCAGCGCTGCGGCGAGCGCCGCCCCCCCTTCCCCGCGCAATGCGTCGCGCAGGCCGGTGAGCAGATCGTCGTAGGACTGCAACGCGCGCTCGCGCTTGCGCCGCCCGACCTCTTCGCGGCAGAAAACCACGAACCGCGCGAGCAGGTGCGCGTTCGCCGCCTGATTCGCAACGGTCAGCGCGTCACAAGCCTCGATCAGGGCCGCGACCTCGCCAAAAAACCGATGCTCGGGAACCGTGCCCGCCTTGGTCCGGCCCTTCACGAGCTCCACGGGCGTCAACTTGACGAGCTTTTCGGGGCGGGTATCGTAGGGCGTGCCGGCAAAGTATGCGTCGCAGTCGGCCCACCATTCGGCGAGCTCTCGCGGCGGGTAGCTGCCTCGGTGCAGCTTCGCATCGGCCACCAGGGAAACGATCCTGCCGCGTGATTCGATCCACTGCGCGCGAGCGCGCGCGAACGCCGCCTCAACGCGCGCGGTGTCCGCGTTCAGATCGGGCGCCTGCCCCGCGTCGGTCACGCGGACGTACGGCCGATCGAGCGCCGGTCGCGCTCGCGCGAGCATGCCCTGCGGCCCTTCGATTTCGTCGAGCAGGGTGGCCGCGCGGCGCGGTCCCACGTCGGCGATCTCCTTGCGCCAGAAGTCCTGCGCCGCCGATTCGCGGAGCGCCGCCTCGTCGGTGAGGATATCGGTGTCGAACTGCCGTCCGCTCTCGAAGGCGCGGTCGGCCAGGGCGCGCTGGCAGAACCCGTGTATGGTGTAGACGGGCGCTAGATCGAAGCTCGCGATCGCGAGGTCGAGATCGGCGCGCGCCTCGGCGCGCCGCGCGTCGGCGACCGCGAGCGTGTGGCGCACGCGCGGATCGTCCCCACGACCGGTTTCGAGCCCTTCCCGCGCCGCGACGAGCAGGTCGAGGATCCGCTCGCGGAGCTCCGCGGTTGCGGCGTTGGTGTAGGTGACGACGAGGATGTCCTCGATCCGGCACCGTCCACCTGCCGGGCGCTCCTCCAGCAGCAGCCGCAACACGAGCGCGGCGATCGTCCAGGTCTTGCCGGTCCCGGCGCTCGCCTCGACCAGGACGGGCCCGCGCAAGGGCGCGGTCGCGAAATCGAGCGGCGCTGCGGTCGGCTCATGCATTGCCGGCCTCCGCCGCAAGCATCGGTAGATAGATGGCGCGAGCGAGCGCGGCGAACCGGTCGTCCAGCGGATCTGTGTCGCGGAACGCGAGCTTGAAATAGGCGTTGCGCTCGCGCTCCGTGGTCCACTGCTCCGCCGCCGCGCGCCGTGCCGCCTCCTCGCCCTTAGCCCGCGCCGCGACGAATGCAAGCGCCGTCTCGGGAAAGAACGGCAGCGCCTCGTTGGCGCCACGCGCGTATAGCCCTGTGAGCGTCGCCAGATGCGCCATCGGACGGTCGGGCGCGCCGAAAAGCGTCTGCTGCTTGCGCGAGAGGACCCGCGTTCGCTCCGGCACCCCTGCGGGTGCGAGCACGGCGAGCGCCAGATGAGCAAGCCAGGCCCGCAACCGATCGGCAGCCCGCAGACGGCCGACCCGCCACGCGAGCCGGCCCTCCGGCGTGAGGCCGTCGAGCGTCACCGCGAGGCGCATCGCGGGTGCGGTTCCGGGAATATCGAGCACGGTCTCGATCGGTGGCATGAAAGTCACGCGGCCGAGCACGGCGAGAATGGTGTCGATGTCGGCGAGCCGTTCCGCGAGCGCCGCGTCGCCCGCCGCGCCATCCGGCAGCATTCCCGCCGCGCGCAGCACGTTGCGCACCTCATCGACGCCGCGTCCCGCACGACGCAGGGAGAACGCGACCTGGTCCGCCTGCCAGCCCGCGAGCTCGGCCAGCGAAAAAGGCTCCGCGCCTTCGAGCGGACCGTCGCTCGCGTCGAGCCGCACCCCGAGCCGCCGCTCGATGAAATACCTGGCCGGGTTGGCGATGAACCGCGCGAGCGCCTCGATCGTGAGAATGGGAGCGGGCGCGCCGGTGTCCGCCAGAGCGTGCCCGGCAAAACGCGGTGCCGTCGGCGGCGGCCGGCGCTGCGCGTACTCCGCCGCATACGTGAAAAGGTTGGCGTCAGCCCCGCCATAGCGTCGGCTGAACGGCTGGAGCGGATGCGTGACGACGATCGCACGCTTTGCGGCTGCACGCCGGTCCGGAAGGAACGCGCGCTGCGCAACCTCCACGAGCTCGTTGACGAGCGGCGACGGCGGAATCGCCTGATTGTCCCGCACGCTGCGCCCCGTGTAGCTCACGTAGAGCGCTTCGCGCGCGCCCAGCAATGCCTGGAGAAAGGCGTAGCGGTCCTCCTCCCGTCGCGTCCGATCGCCGCGTCGCATGTGGCGGGCGGCGAGATCGAAACCCGGCGCGCGCTCATCGCGCGGAAAGCTCCCGTCGCTCATGCCGACCATGCACACGATGCGGGCCGGCACCGGCCGTGAGGGGCCGAGCGCCGCGAACGTCACCCCGCCCGCGAGGAATGCGCTGCTGTGCACGGCCAGCCCCAGCACGCGATCCAGGTGTGCGCGAACCACTGCAAGCGGGACCTCGGCGGTGTAGCCTGCCTCGTCGGCGTCGCGCGCCATGCGCCCGACCGCCGCGCGGATCTCGATGACCTCGGATACTTCGTCCTCGTCGGGCGCGAAGAAATCATCGAGCATGCCTGCAAGCGCTTCGCTCCAGCCGCGCAGCGAACGATTGGCGCGGAGGGTCTCGTCCAGCGCGAATGCGCTCTCTGCAAAGCGCGCCAGTCGCGCGGCGAGCATGGCGTCGCTGCCCTCGACGCCATCGACCGGCAGGGTTCCCGCGAAGAGCTGCGCCCCGTCGCCCGCCATGGCGTAGCCGAGAAAGAGCCGCTCGAGACCTGCGCGCCAGCTGTGCGCCCGGGCCGGCGGCAATCCGAGCCGCGTGCGCGTCGTCTCGTCCCGTCCCCAGCGGATTCCCGCCTGGCGGATCCAGGCACGAAGCGCGGGGATATCGCCAGCTCCGATGCCGAATCGACGCGCCACCGGGGAAAATTCGAGCAGCGCAAGCACCTGCTCAGCCTCCAGCCGCCCCTCGGGAAGGGCAAGCATGGCGCGAAACGCGCGCGCGGTCGCGGCTTCCGCCGACCGCGGCCGGTCGGCGACGGCGTACGGAATATGGCGGTCTTTGGGTGCAGTACCGAATACCGCGTCGATCAATGGCGCATAGACCTCGACGTCCGGGACGAGGACGAGGACGTCCGCGGGGCGCAGCGTCGGGTCGAGCGCGAGGCGGTCGAGCAGCTGATCGTGCAGGACCTCGATCTCGCGCATCGGACTGTGGCAGACATGAACCGCGAGCGACCGGTCCGCGGGATCGAGTTCGAGCAACGGTGCGTTCTCGTCGCCGCGCTCCCGCAGCGCGAGGACGTCCGATTGCAGCGCCGCGAGGAGCGTGCTCCGGCCTTCCGTGGGATCGCGGTAGTCGCCGTCGGCGCCGCCCGGATCTTCCACCACGGCGTCGATCAGCGCGCGGCCGTGGCGGCCCAGCGAAGCGAGCAGGCGATTGCCCGTTTCGCGATGTGCGGCGTGCGCGCCGCCTGCGGCCCGCGCGCGCGCGACGCGGCGCGGGTCCTCGATGAGCGGCCAATACTCGCGACACGGATTCACGATCCACAGCCGCACGTCACGATACTCTGCAACACGGCGGAAGAACTCGAGATACGGAGGCGGCAGCGCCTCCACGGCGAACAGATGCATCCGCGCCGGCAGCGCGGCACGCGCGGTGGCGCTTGCGCGGATCGTTGTCAGGAACCGCTCACGCGGATCCGTCTTCGCCGCGTCGGCCAGTCCGACCGCTATCTTCCGCCACAGTCCGGCCTGCCACGCCTCGTGAGCACCGAGACCGGCGTCCTTCTCGACGCCCCATAGCGCAATCCAGTCCGGGCGATAGACGAGGTATCGGTCGAGCGCCGTCGCCAGCCGGTCGGCGAGCTGATACGCCTTGAGAGCGTCTCCGTCCGCGAGATAGCGATCGAGCTCTGCGAATCGCGCATCGCCAGCGACTTGCGAGAGCGCGGCAGCAACGCGCCACGTGAGCACGTCGGGCGCAAGCGGCGACTCGTGCGGCACGCCGGGAACGACGCGCGCGACCAGCTCCCACACGAAGCTCGCCGGAAACGGGAATCGCATGCTCGCCGCGACGCCGAGCCGCTCGGCAAGCGCGAGCTTCAGCCATCGCCCGATCCCCTCGGATTGCACCACGATCGTCTCCTGCTCGAGGGGCGGCCGCGGATCGTCGCGCAGGAGATTCGCCAGCCGGTCAGCCAGCGTTTCGAGACGATTCGATTGGATGACGGTCAGCACGCGCCGCTATTGTGACAGGCGTGACGCGCGTGACACGCGTGACACGCGTGACACGGTTGACAGAAGGGCCGCGGCATCGGCCGCCGCGCGCGGCAGAGTTGTCAGTCGCCGAGCACCCACCACAGGAAGAACACGGCCAACGGAACAAGTGCGCTGATGTCGAAGAATTCGAGGATCTCGGGTGGGACCATGGGGATAAGGAGCTTCACTCCGGCATGTTTCGGGAGGATGCATTGTCCTCAGGCCGCAGGCTCAAGCGGTGAGCCAGGTCGCGCATCAGCGTACGCCCCGCGGGATCATTCGCGATAACGCGCGGCGGCCGCCTCGAGCTGGCGCCGCACCGCCTGGCGCAGTTCCGCGGGCTCAAGGACCTCGACTTCCGGCCCGTGCCGCAGAATGTCCATGACGAGCTCGCGCGAGTCCGCGTAGGGCAGCTCGAGCACGTAGCTTCCGTCCTTCTCGAAGCGCCCCTTCTGCTGCGGGTGCCACTCCTCCGTTCCGACCCAGCGCGCGCGCTCGGCCGTGAAGCGCAGCTTCGCCCACGCGGTCGCGCGGCCGGAGAAGATCCCGTACCCGCTCGCCAGGATCTCGTCCAGCTCGTTCTCGGGAACCGTCTTCGCCACCGTATCGAGCAGGCGGGCGCGCTGAATCGCGTCCACCGAGAAGCTGCGCAGACCGTCGCGGAGATGGCACCAGGCGTCCACATACCAGTTTTCGCGGTAGTGGACGAGACGTTGCGGAGAGATCTCGCGCGATGTCGTCTGATCGGAGCCCCGGCTGCGGTATACGATGGCGAGACGCTTGCGGCCGAGTACCGCGTTCGCCGCATGCTCAAAGTGGGGCAGCTGCAAGGCGCGCGATCCAAGGTGCAGGATCCGGATGCGCCGCTCGATCTCGTCGGCCGTATGCTCCCCCGACCCGAGGAGCGCCCGCAGCCGGGCAAGGAGCGGCTTCACGTGCGGCTCGAGGAGCCCGGGCTGCAGTCCGATCAACAGATGCTGCATGGTGAGGAGCGCGCGGATCTCAGCGGCGCTGAACCACAGGCCGGGCAGCTCGTAGCGCGGCGCGTCCGGCAGCGCAGCGACGTAACGGTAACCACGGTGCTCCCGGTCCCACTCGATCGGCGCGTGCAGGCGGTCACGCAGGTACTCGAGATCCCGCTTGAAAGTCGCCAGCGATACGTCGAGCGAGCCGAGAAAATCCTGGACGGGTACGACGCCCTTCCGGCTCAGCAGCTGGTGGATCTTGTAGAAGCGCTCGGTGCGGTCCATAGCGGGGCGCGCCGCGGGGTCGGACGACCCGCGGTCGGCGCCATCCTATCAGGCGGCCCACTTTGCATGTGCGGCGTGAGCCCCTGCTAGAATCACCGCGCCCCGCGCGACCACGCGCCGCCCGGATCCTCCGGATGCTTTTCGTCTACACCGCCACCGTCTTCCTCAGCGCGTTTCTGCTGTTTCTCGTGCAGCCGCTCATCGCGAAGCAGATCCTGCCGTGGTTCGGCGGATCGGCGGCGGTCTGGACGACCTGCATGGTCTTCTTCCAATCCGGGTTGCTCGCGGGTTATGCGTATGCGCACGCGATAGCGATAAGGCTCGGTCCCGCGGCCCAGTTCCGGACGCACGTGGCACTGCTCCTAGCGAGCCTCGTGATGCTCCCGGTCATCCCGGCCGCCGTATGGAAGCCGGGCGGACACGAAGACCCGGTGCTGCTGATCCTCGGGTTGCTCGTTGCCGTGATCGGACTGCCGTATTTTCTGCTAGCGGCGACGAGCCCGCTGCTCCAGGCGTGGTTCGCCCGCAGCTTTCCCTCCGGCACGCCCTATCGGTTGTTCGCCCTATCCAACCTGGCAGCGGTCTTCGCGCTGGTAGCCTACCCGTTCTACATCGAGCCGTGGATTCCCGTGCGGGCGCAGGCCGTGGCTTGGTCGGCCGGGTACGCGCTATTCGTCATCCTGTGTGCCGCAGCGGCATGGCATGTCTCCCGCCAACCGGCAATCAATCCCGTGCTGTTGACGGCGGGCGCTCCGGCCGGACCACCGCCGACGACGGCCCTGCGGCTCACGTGGCTGGCGCTCGCCGCGCTCGGCGTGGTCATGCTGCTCGCTGTGACGAATCATCTTTCCCGGAACATCTCCTCGGTTCCGTTCCTGTGGGTCGCGCCGCTCTCGCTGTATCTGCTCACGTTTGTGCTCTGCTTCGACACCGACCGCTGGTACCGGCGCGGGCTCTTTCTCGGCCTGGCGGCCGCAAGCCTCGTCGCGATGGCGCTGCAGCTCGACAGCCTGGATCTCGGATGGGTGGCGCCGATCTTCCTCGTCGGGCTCTTCGCGGCCTGCATGGTCTGCCACGGCGAGCTCGCCGCGCTGCGGCCAGATCCGCGCCACCTCACCGGCTACTACCTCGTCATCGCGCTCGGCGGTGCGCTCGGCGGCTTGCTGGTCGGCATCGTGGCACCGCTCGCTCTGCGAGGCTACTTCGAGCTCGGTCTCGCGCTGGTCGCGTGCGCGGCGATCTACCTCGTTCGCCTGGTCGTCTCGCCCAGCTGGTGGGCCACGGCATTCGCCATCGTGCTCCCCATCACGATCTGGGGCAGCGCCGCCCAGATCGACAAGTTCACGGATGGCGCCCTGTACACCGCGCGCAACTTCTATGGGGCGGTGAGCGTCCGCGATTATGGTGGGGACGCACCGTGGCGCGCCCTGCGCCACGGCGCAATCCTGCACGGCGGTCAGTATCTCTGGCCCCAATCCCGGCGCCGCCAGCCGAGCACGTACTATTCGAGCCAGAGCGGGATCGGCATCGCGCTCGAAGGCCTCCGGCGCCCGGCGCGGATCGGAGTGATCGGGCTCGGCGCCGGCACGCTCGCCGCGTACGCGCGGGCCGGCGACGTGATGCGCGTCTATGAGATCGATCCGGAAATGATCGCGATCGCACGGGACTACTTCACTTTCATCCGCGACAGCCAGGCCGAGATCCAGGCAGTGCTAGGCGACGCACGCCTGAGCCTGGAACGCGAGACACCACAGAGCTTCGATCTCCTGGCGATCGATGCCTTCTCGGGTGATGCCATTCCCGCGCACCTGCTGACCGTCGAGGCATTCGATGTCTACCTGCGCCACTTGAAGCCGGACGGGCTGCTGCTCGTGCACGCGACCAACCGCTACCTCGACCTCCCGCCCGTCATCGCGCGGGTCGCGCGCGAGAAGGGCCTGCACGCACTGCAAATCGCCGACGACGGAATCTCTCCCGAGGACCGGCGCATGAGTCGGACCGACTGGGTCGTGATCGCGCGCTCGGCCGGGCCGATCGCTTCGCTCGCATCGGACTGGCGCGTGCGCAAGCTGGACGCCAACCCGGCGCTGACGCTGTGGACGGACGATTTCAACAACCTGTTCCAGGCCCTGAAGTGAATTGCCGTTAAAGAGGAGCAATGGATTCATGACCGCCCGCAAGGAGACGCCTCGGCTGATCGTCGGTGCGACCGGCCCGGTGGGGACGATCGCGTTCGCCAATCCGCGCAAGCGCAACGCACTCACGTTCGAGATGTGGCGCGAGCTGCCGGCCGCGATCGCCGCCTTCGATGCGGACGACTCGATCCGCGTGCTGGTGATCGAGGGCGACGGCAGCCACTTCACCGCCGGCGCCGACATTTCGGAGTTCTCCAGCGATCCGCACAAGCTCGCCGAGTTCGACCGTGCGGTCGAGGCAGCCTACGACGCCGCACCCGCCTGCTCGAAACCGGTCGTCGCGAAGATCCGCGGCGTGTGCTTCGGTGGTGGATTGGGTCTTGCGGCGGGGTGCGATCTGCGCTTCTGCGCCACCGACAGCACGTTCCGCATGCCTGCGGCGCGCCTCGGAGTGGGCTACCGGCTGGA
Organism: Burkholderiales bacterium; assembly: GCA_041617635.1. Lineage (GTDB taxonomy): Bacteria > Pseudomonadota > Gammaproteobacteria > Burkholderiales > SG8-39 > JAABRB01. The sequence goes on from JBFJOO010000041.1 coordinate 27,220, forward strand.
CGGAATCCGGCGCTTTGTCGAGCTGATCGGCATCGCGAACACCGCGGATCTTTTTTTCAGCGCACGCCGCTTCGCCGCCGGCGAAGCGGTCGCCATGGGCTTCGTCGGAGCGTCGCTTGAGCCCGACAGGCTCGATGGCCATGTGGCCGAGTATGTCGGGCTCATCGCGGAGAACGCGCCGCTGACCGTGCGCGCCGCCAAGGGCGCCATTCGTGCCGCAGCCCGACACACCACGGCGAACGATCTCATCGAAGCCCAACGATTGATCGACGCCTGCTACACCAGCGAGGACTACCTCGAAGGTCAGCGTGCTTTTCTCGCCAAGCGCGAACCCCGTTTCCGGGGCCACTAGCGTGAGCGTGCGCTGGGGTTTGAAGGGGACGTTACGACGGCCTTCCGACAGTGTCGGAAAGCCGCGCGAACTAAGTCACAAGGGCCCCCATGATGAGGGCGCAAACCCCCTAGATTTCAATTGCATTCGTGCGCGTCCGATGCTAGCGTCATAGCGCAAACAAAGCATTACTAAACGCGGTCTTCGAATCCCTCTTCTTGGGGATCCGAAGACAGGTCTGAACAAGGGCAAACCCACCGAAAGGTGGGGACGCAAAATCACCGGTCTAACGGGCGTGAGTCCAATGACAGCGGGATTGCCAGGCCGACGTGACCGGATCCCCTCCAGATCCAGTTTCCGTCAGCACCAATCCCCCTCCAGGACCCCCGACCTGAGCACCCGGTGACGCACACGGCGGTAGCTCTCGCGCGGGTGGATGCGTTGCCCTCGGCCGCACGGGCGGTCGGAAGGAACGGCGGGCGTGGCCCGCAGGAAGGTGTGCCGTGGCGTCACCATTGCCGTCGAACGTGGTCACCTTGAACGAGCGGACGACGCGCGCTGCGAGCGGATCCGGCGAGACATTCGCGCTCGCGCGGGAATGCCGCGAATTCGCGCTCGTGCGATTCTCTTCCGCCTTGCGCGGTGTGCTCGGCAAGGTCGAGCAGGATCTCTTCGAGCTAGCGTACAACTCCACTGATCGGGAGATCCGCAATCAGTATTTCGAGGCGCGCGACGAGGCACGCGCGAATCTCCAGGCTTTCTGCGGCGCGGTAGAGCGCGAGTTCCTGACCCAGTTCAACGACAAGGCCCGCCGGGAGGTCAAGCGCCGCCCGGCCGCGCCGGCCATGGGGGACACGATGGAGCTGTCCCTGCTCGAGGACGGCGTCCTCGAGGACAACATCGCGCTCGGCAACCTGGTCAACAAACTGCGCGAGATCAACAAGGACGCGCTGTATGCCCTGACGCGCCGGATGTCGGTGGTGCTGCAGAACCCGCAGCTCGAGGACGACGACAATCCGCTCGGCCCCAACACCCTCGGAGCGGCGGTCAAGAAGGGCCTCGACGCCCTCAAGCTCGGCCGCCATGCCAAGCCGGCGGTCGTCAAGCTGATCGAGCAGTACATGATCGACGAGGTCGAGACGATCTACCAAGATCTGAACGACCTTCTGATCCAGCGCAACATCCTCCCGCAGGTGCGTCTCGGCGCCCGCAAGCCCCAGCCGACGGCCGGCGGTCCCGCCTCACACGGAGCGAAAGAAGCGTCCGCGCCGAACGTTCCGGGCGGTGATGCGAAAGACTGGTTTGCGCTCCTTCAGCAGCTGGTCGGCGGCGCCGCCCGCGGCGGTGTCGCCGGGGTGACCGGAAACACCCAGTGGCCGGTCATGCCGCCCAGCGAGGCAAGCCTTGCCGCCCTACAGGGTCTGACCAAGCTCCAGCAGGGCCGCATGGAGTCGCTCGGTGCCGTGGTCCCGGGCTTGAATGCCTCCGCGCTGCTCTCCGGAAAGAGCAACGTCCTGCACGAGATCAAGGGATCGAATCTCGCCGCGGGATTCGGCCAGATGGACGCCATGACGATCGACATCGTGGCGATGCTGTTCGACTACGTGTTCGACGACAAGCGCATCCCCGACGCGATCAAGGCGCTCATCGGCCGCCTGCAGATCCCGATCCTGAAAGTCGCGATCCTCGACAAGAAGTTCTTCTCGAACAAGACCCACCCCACGCGCAAGCTGCTCGACTCGCTCGCCGCCGCCGCAGTCGGCTGGACCGGCGCGGCCGACGAGACGGATCCGCTCTACGCCAAGATCGACAGCATCGTGCAGCGCGTGATCACCGGGTTCGAGAGCGAGCTGGGGTTGTTCGACAACCTCGTGACGGAGCTCGAAGAGTTCCTCGCGGAGGAGGAACAGCGGCTGTCCGCATTCTCCGAGCAATCGGCGAAGGTCGTGCACGATCGCGAGCGCCTCGAGATCGCGCGGGTCGTGGCAAGCGACGAAGTCCGGCGTCGGGTCGACACGCGCGACATGCCCGAAGCTGTCCGCGCCTTCCTCGAGCAGATCTGGGAAAAGGCGCTCGTGGTGAGCTACGCCGCGCACGGCGAAGGCAGCGAGCGCTGGGCGATCACGCTCGGGACGATGGACGATCTCATCTGGAGCGTGGCGCCCAAGGATAGCGGCGAGGACCGCAAGAAGCTCGTCAGCCTTCTGCCGGAGCTCCTCAAGCGGCTGCATGGCGGAATGGATCTCATCGCGCTGCCGCCCGAATCGCGCAGCCGGTTTTTCGCCGAGCTCGTGCGCTGCCATGCGCAGGCCGTGAAATCCGGGCTCACACCCGCTGCGGGTCAGGTCACCCAGCCGCCCGCGAGTCTCCACGTCGTGCCGCCAACGCAGGCCGAGGAGTCCCCGCCCGAGCCGCAGGATGTCTGGGCGGAAGGCGCGAGCGCGGACGCTCCGCAGCTCGTCGCGACGCAGGTCAACCAGGGCGATGTGCTGATCGAGGAGATCAAGCTGCAGGGCACAGGCGATTTCGAGGACCACGACCCGCGCCAGAAGTGGGACAACCTGGTGGCGAGCCTCGTCCGCGGGATGTGGGTGCAGTTCCTGCAGAAGAACGGTGCGACCATTCGCGCCAAGCTCACGTGGATCAGCCCGCTGAAGGGCATCTACCTCTTCAGCAACCCGAACGGCGCGCGGGCACTCGCGTTCGAGCCGAAGGCGCTCGCCGAGGCGTTCCGCCGCGGGCGCGCGGAAGTCATCTCGGATAGCCCGCTCGTCGAGAGCGCCATGAACCGCATGGTGAGCTCGATGAAGGAGCCCGCGCGCGCGCACTGACACACCCCTCTCTCCGTACGGGGCCGGGTTGGCGCTACGCACCCGGCCCCTTTTTTATTGCTTTGCGGCAGGGCGTCAGGCGGCGTGGAAAGCTCGACGCTCGCGAGCGGCGGGAGTGTCCCAAGTCCGACTCCACACCGGGGAAACGGACCGGACGGGCACCCTGTCCGACCGATTCCTGGCTGCAAGCGGCCGTCCGAGAGCCGGGCGGCGTGACTCCGTCGGCCGGGATCTCCCCGCAGGCGCCCCGCAACGGCCGCTAAGCCCTTGGGAGGGCAATTCAGCACACAGGCCGATGATTCCAGGCGTGAAATATGCCCAAGGTCAGAGCGGCGTGGCATGCCCGTTGCTTTATAGGGGGTAGGCAGATCAACTTAGGTGGAGGATCAAAATGCTGACCCTGATGAAGAACGAAGCAGTCCAGCTTGCCGAGAAAACCGGCTGGACTTTCGATTTTGCGGCCGGATTCCTCGCCGGCGAGAGCGCCCGTGCACGGCGCCGCATGCCGGCCCCCGAGCTGCTTTCCGGCGCGGACGACTACGCGCTCGGCGTGCAGATCGGCTATCACTACGGCCCAGCCTACCTGAACTGGTAACCGCCTGGCTCCGCCAGGTGTCGGGTTTGCCGGCACCTGCAGAGGCTGCGCCGGACCTGTCGGGTCGCACCTGAAACCGAACCGCTGCCGAGCGGCACGCGCCTGAAGCTCACTGCCTGACCTGTCACCCTCCCCGGCGTGGCAGACCCCTCCACCAAGTACTAAACTCCCGGTCCCGGGTTCGGGCGCACGCTCTTCCCGATCCGCGCTCGCAAGTCGATCGTCGCGCGCGCGAACCTCTACCGAACGGCGGCGGACTCAGCAGGAGGAATCATGGCCGGGCGGCCGTTCAAGATCCTGGGTATTCAACAGTTTGCGGTCGGAAGCCGGGACAAGTCCAAGCTGCACCGCCTGTGGGTGGACACCCTCGGCCTGCGCATGGCCGGCACTTACCGCAGCGAGCGGGAGAACGTCGACGAGGACATCGCGGCGACCGGAACGGGACCCTTCGCGTGCGAGGTCGATCTGATGCAGCCGCTGGACCCGACCAAGAAACCGGCCGTGGACGATCCGCCGCTCAACCACGTAGGCCTCTGGGTCGATGACCTGCCCGTCGCATTCGACTGGCTCACTGCTCAGGGGGTCCGATTCACGCCGGGAGGCATCCGCAAGGGGGGCGCCGGCCACGACATCTGCTTCATCCACCCGAAGGGCACCGACGCGTTCCCGATCGGCGGCGAGGGCGTCCTGATCGAGCTCGTGCAAGCCCCGCCGGAGGTGATCGCCGCCTACGCGGCGGCGGAACGCGACGGCTGATCCAGCTCTCCCTGCACCGCGCCCGCTCCACGCGCACCCCGTTCGGCCCGCAGCCCGCTACTCGAACTCGAGGATGGGCTGATCCACCGACACGCTCTCGCCCGCCTTGGCGAGCACTGCCGCGACCACACAGTCCCGGTCGGCCTTGAGCACATTCTCCATTTTCATCGCCTCGATCGCGGCCAGCTTCTCGCCCGCCTTGACCTCCTGACCCGGCTCGACCGCGATCTCGGTAAGCAGTCCGGGCATCGGCGAGAGCAGATACCGCGACGTGTCGGGCGGCGGCTTAACGGGCATCAGTGCGAGCAGCTCCGCCGCGCGCTCGGTCATCACGACAGCGTCGACCTGTGAGCCCCAGTGAAAGATTCGATAGCGGAGGCCGCGCCGCTCGAGCTGCAGCAGCACTGGCGTCCCGTTGCACGTTCCACGGAAGATCGGCTCGCCCAGCTTCCAGTCGGAGCGCAGATCGTAGACCGCGCCACCGTGGGTGACCTTGTAGCCCGCGTCGGTCGGCTCGACGACGACCGGGTACCGATGCGCGCCGATCAGCACGACCCAGTCTTTGTCCACCTTGCGACCGTGCCCGCCCACCTGGCCGCTGATGCGCACCGCGCGGTCGATGTACCGGCGCCGCGCGAAAGCCGCGATCGCGGCGAGCAGCGCCGGATCGTCGTGCGGCGCATCCGCTGCGTCGAACCCGGACGGATACTCCTCGGCGATGAACCCGGTGGTGAACCGGCCTGATACGAAGCGCCGGTGCCGCAAGACTGCGGCGACGAACGAGATATTGTGGGAGATGCCGCGGATGTAGAAACCGTTGAGCGCCTCGCACATGCGCTCGATCGCCTTCGCGCGCGTCGGGGCGTGCACAATGAGCTTCGCGACCATCGAGTCGTAGTACATCGAGACTTCGCCGCCCTCGTACACCCCGGTGTCCACCCGGACCGACCCGGCCTCCTCCGCGGGCGGAACGTAACGGACGAGCCGTCCGATCGAGGGCAGGAAATTGCGGAATGGATCCTCGGCATTGATCCGCGCCTCGATCGCCCAGCCATCGAGCTTGATGTCGGCCTGCGTGAACTCAAGCTGTTCGCCCGCAGCCACTCTGATCATCTGCTCGACGAGATCCACGCCGGTGATCATCTCGGTGACCGGATGCTCCACCTGCAGCCGGGTGTTCATCTCGAGGAAAAAGAAGTTGCGCTTGGCATCGACCACGAACTCGACCGTGCCGGCCGACTGATAGTGCACCGCTCTTGCCAGCGCGACCGCCTGCTCGCCCATCGCCTTGCGCGTCGCGGCATCGAGGAACGGCGACGGCGCTTCCTCGACCACCTTCTGATGGCGCCGCTGGATCGAGCACTCGCGCTCCCAGAGGTAGACGAGATTGCCATGACCGTCGCCGAGCACCTGGATCTCGATGTGGCGCGGCTCCTCGATGAACTTCTCGATGAAGACCCGATCATCGCCGAACGCATTCTTCGCTTCGGTGCGGCAGCTCTGGTAGCCCTCGCGCGCTTCCGCGTCGCTTCGCGCGACCCGCAGACCCTTCCCCCCTCCGCCGGCAGACGCCTTGATCATCACCGGATAGCCGATCTGCTTCGCGATCGCGAGCGCATGGTCCGCGTCGCGGATCACGTCCGTGTAGCCCGGGATGGTGCTGACGCCGGCGCGCTCGGCGAGCTTCTTGGACGCGATCTTGTCCCCCATGCTGCGGATCGCATGCACCTTCGGGCCGATGAACACAATCCCGGCCGCCTCCAGCGCCTCACAGAACGCGGCGTTCTCGGAGAGAAAGCCGTAACCCGGATGCACCGCCTCCGCCCCGGATCGCTTGCAGGCCTCGAGCAGCCGGTCGATGGCGAGGTAGCTTTGCGCCGACGGCGCCGGCCCGATGGCGATCGCCTCGTCGGCGAGGCTGACGTGCCGTGCGTCCCGGTCCGCCTCCGAATAGACCGCAACCGTGCCGATCCCCATCCGCCGCGCCGTCTTGATCACGCGGCACGCGATCTCGCCACGATTCGCAATCAGGATTTTCTTGAACATCGTCGGCGGATCAGAGCGGCATGTTGCCGTGCTTGCGCCACGGATTCTCCAGCCGCTTGCCGCGCAGCACCTTGAGCGACCGGCAGATTCGCTTACGCGTCTCGCTCGGCATGATCACGTCGTCGATGTAGCCGCGGTGACCCGCGACGAACGGATTGGCGAACTTCTGCCGGTACTCCTCGGTGCGATCGGCGATCTTCTGCGGATCGCCGATGTCCTTGCGAAAGATGATCTCGACCGCTCCCTTGGGTCCCATCACCGCGATCTCGGCCGACGGCCAGGCGAAGTTCACATCGCCGCGCAGGTGCTTGGAGCTCATGACGTCGTAGGCCCCGCCATACGCCTTGCGGGTGATCACGGTGACCTTGGGAACGGTTGCCTCCGCGTAGGCATACAGGAGCTTGGCGCCGTGCTTGATGATTCCGCCGTACTCCTGCGCGGTCCCCGGCATGAATCCCGGCACGTCGACGAACGTGACGATCGGAATGTGGAAGGCGTCGCAGAAGCGGACGAAGCGCGCGGCCTTGATCGCGGACTTGATGTCGAGACAGCCCGCGAGCACCAACGGCTGGTTCGCCACGATGCCGACGGGCTGCCCCTCCATGCGCGCCAGCCCGATGACGATGTTCTTCGCATGGTCAGGCTGGAGCTCGAAGAAATCGTACTCGTCCACGACCTTGAAGACGAGCTCCTTGATATCGTAGGACTTGTTCGGATTGTCCGGGACCAGCGTGTCGAGCGACGGGTCGCTCCGGTCCGCAGGGTCCTCGGTCGGGACGAGCGGCGGCGGCTCACGGTTGCTGCCCGGAAGGAAGCTCACCAGCCTGCGGGTCATCATCAGCGCCTCGACGTCGTTCTCGAACGCGAGATCCGCGACGCCGGACCGCGTCGTGTGCGTGACGGCGCCGCCCAGCTCCTCCGCGGTGACCTCCTCGTGCGTCACCGTCTTCACCACCTCGGG
>JBFJOO010000042.1:0-34678 GCA_041617635.1 Burkholderiales bacterium
GAAGCTGATCGTGCGCCGCACCGCGTCGCGCAGGTTGATCTGCCCGTCGATCATGTTGAACCACGTCGGGCAATTGGCGTCCTCGAAATCGGCCATGAACGTCGAGGCGCCGCAGTTGAGCGCGTTGATCACCATCTTGCGGTCGGTCGGCCCGGTGATCTCGACGCGCCGGTCCAGCATGTCCTGCGGCTGATCGGCGATCTTCCATTCGGAGTCGCGGATTTTCTTCGTCTCGGGCAGGAAGTCGGGCAGCTTGCCGGCGTCGAACTCCTTCTGCCGGGCCGCGCGGGCGGCCAGCAACTCTTGGCGGCGCGGCTCGAACGCGCGATGGAGCTTGGCGACGAACGCAACCGCGTCCGCCGTGAGGATCTGGGCAAATTCTGGGGAAACGGCGCCGTGGATCTCCACGCCACCGGGATATTTTTCACTCATCGTGGAATGCTCTCGGGGTCGGGTGGGGGACTTTCAATTTTACTGTGCAGTGCACAAAACTACAACCGCATAAGGGGATTTCCGGCCGAGGGCAGGGGCCTGGGCCGATTTGACACCCCCGGCAAGTACATCAGCCGGGCGATGATTTCACAATCCGGGAAGCGCAGCAGGAAGGAGGGTAACGGAAGGAAACCAGCCGGCTTCCTCCTGTTCATAACCTTCCGCCCCAGCGGGCCGCTGCGCAGCCCGCTGGCGCCTACTCGCGCGGCGCGTCGATGGCGAGGTCCGCGATCTTGCGGGTGATCGTGTTGCGGCCGATGCCCAAGAGCGCGGCGGCCTCGATCCGCCGCCCGCCCGTATGCATGAGCGCCTGCGAGATCATCACGCGCTCGAACTGGCGCGAGAGCGCGTCCATGAGGTTCGCCTCCCCGCGCATCAGGGCCTTTTCGACGTCGCGGCGCAGGATCGCGGACCAGTCGGCGTCGGCGGGCGTCTGCGTCTCGGCGCGCAGCTCCGCGGGAAGATCGGCGACCTCGATCATCTGCGCGGGTGCCATCACCGTGAGCCAATGGCAGACGTTCTCGAGCTGGCGGACGTTGCCCGGCCAGTCATGCGCGGAAAGAAAGCTCATCGTCCCGTCCGACAGGCGTTTCGCCTCGACGCCCAGCTCGCGGGCGCTCTTCGCGAGGAAGTGCCGCGCTAGGACGGGGATATCCTCGCGCCGCTCGTGCAGCGACGGTAGCCGCAGGCGGATCACGTTCAGCCGGTGATAGAGGTCGTCGCGGAAGAGATTCTCGCGCACCCGCGCCTCGAGATCCTGGTGGGTGGCCGCGATCACGCGGACATTGGCGCGAAGCGGCTGATGCCCGCCGACGCGGTAGAACTGCCCATCCGAGAGCACGCGCAACAGCCGCGTCTGCAGGTCGGCGGGCATGTCCCCGATCTCGTCCAGGAAGAGCGTCCCGCCCTCGGCCTGCTCGAACCGGCCATGCCGCATCGCCTGCGCGCCGGTGAACGCGCCGCGCTCGTGCCCGAAGAGCTCGCTCTCGAGCAGGTCTTTCGGCATGGCCGCCGTGTTGATGGCGACGAACGGCTTCGCTGCGCGCGGGCTGTGACGGTGCAAGGCGCGCGCGACGAGCTCCTTGCCGGTTCCCGACTCGCCGGTGATCAGCACGGTCGCGTTGGAGTTGGACAGGCGGCCGATCGCGCGGAACACGTCCTGCATCGATTGCGCGTGGCCGAGGATCTCGGGCGACGCTGCCGCGGACTCCTCCCGATCCTCCTCGCGCTGGCTCTCGTCGAGCGCGCGGCGGATGAGCTCCACGGCCTGGTCCACGTCGAACGGCTTGGGCAGGTACTCGAAAGCGCCGCCCTGGAAAGCCGCCACCGCGGACTCCAGATCCGAGTACGCGGTCATGACGATCACCGGAAGCTCCGGGTAGCGCTCCTTGGCGCTCTGCAGCAGCGCGAGCCCCGAAGTACCGGGCATGCGGATGTCGGAAACCAGCACCTGCGGAGCGTCGCGATCGAGCGCGACGATTGCGTCCTCGGCGAGGCCGAACGTCTTGAACGGAATGCCCTCTCGCGAGAGCGCCTTCTCGAACACCCACCGAATGGAACGATCGTCGTCGACTACCCAGACTGGTTTCATGGCTTGGTCCCGTATAAGGCCATGGGAAGAACGATGCGGAACACCGTGCGCCCCGGCTGGCTGTCGCATTCGATCGAACCCCGGTGGTATTGCACATAGGTCTGGGCCAGCGTGAGCCCGAGCCCCGTCCCGCCTTCGCGGCCCGAGACCAGCGGATGGAAGATGCGCTCGCGCAGCTCGACCGGAATGCCCGGCCCACTGTCGATCACGGCGATCTCGAGCGCCGACCGGTGAAAGGACTTGGCGATGCTGACCGAGCGCGCCACCCGCGTCCGCAGGGCGATCTCGCCGCGTCCCTTCACCGCCTGCGCGGCGTTGCGCACGATGTTCAGCAACGCCTGGATGAGCTGCTCGCGGTCGCCGTTGAGATCGGGAAGGCTCGAATCGTAGTCGCGGTGGATCCGGATATCGGGAAACTCGGCCTGGATGAGGCTGCGCACCCGCTCGCACACCTCGTGGACGTTCATCGCTCCCAGGCGCGATGGGCGATGGGGCGTGAGCAGCCGATCGACCAGAAGTTGCAGCCGGTCGGCCTCCTTGATGATCACCTGGGTGTATTCGTGCAGCCCGGGGCGATCGAGCTCGCGCTCGAGCAGCTGCGCCGAGCCGCGCAGGCCACCGAGCGGGTTCTTGATCTCGTGCGCGAGATTGCGGATCAGCTCGCGGTTCGCGAAAGCCTGCGCGAGCTCGCGCTCCTCGCGCTCGACGCGCAGCCGCTGGTCGATCGACCTGATCTCGAGGATGAGCGCACCTGCGCCCGCGTCCACGGGGCTCGCGAGCAGGTTGACGTGCAGCTGCTCGCGATCCGCGCGCAGCAGGTCCACCGCCTGGATCCAGACGCCCCGCTGGCCGTCGATTGCTTGCCCGAGCTGCTCGCCGAGGGCGCCCGCGTTGACGAACAACTCGATGAACGACTGGCCGTGCAGCGCGCGCGCGCTCTGCTCGAGCATGCTCTCGGCGGCCGGGTTCGCGTACACGATGCGCAATTCCGCATCGAGTAGCACGACCGCGCTCGCGAGCAGATCGAGTCCGGAGAACGCGAAGCCGTTCACGCGCACCCCTCGGGCAATGCGCGCAGGCGCGACCGGTCACACCCGGCCGGGGTGACGCGTTCGAGTCCGTGGAACGGGCGCCGGTCCGGCGCCCGGGTTACCTCAGGCGGGTGAGCTCTTGCTGGAGCGCCATGACGTTGCGCTCGTGGCGATCCACCGTCTCCTGATAGGGCAGCAGCCGATCGACCACCTTCTGGTAATTGCGCTCGTTCCCGTTGCGCAGGACCTCCTGCTCCGCGAGCTTCGCCTTCGCTTCGGCCAGGCTCTTCGCCTCGGCGGACAGCTCGTTCTCGAGGATCCTGCGCCGCGTCTCGTCGCGCAGGCGCTGGGTTTCGGGATCCACGCGGGGGAAATTCGGCGGTCGCACGTCGGGCTTCGACTGGGCCGCCGGCTGCGTGTGCACCACCGACACCTCGCGGCTCACCACCGTGCAATCCTTGCGCTCGGTCTCTTTCTTGATGTTCGTGTAATGCGAGCGCCCCTCTTCGACGCAGCGCCAGACCGTGCCCTGCGCAAGAGCGAGCGGCGTCACAAGCAACGTGAGAGTCGCTGCAGCGTAGACAGGGAGACGGGCCATGACTGGCACCTTTGCTGAGGGGGAAATTCAAGTCTATGGCAAAAACACCCTGATTACAAAACACATTGGGCTTCCGGTGGCGGCTTAGTTCACAGATCCCCGCGGTCCTCCGGGAATGCCCCGGAAATCGGTCAAAACCGCTCGCCGACCCGGCCGATCTCGCGGCGCACCATGAACCCGGCAGGGCGCCGGGGCGCTCGCGCCCGCGCCCGCGCCACCCAGCGATGGGACGCACGGATCGCTCCGCGCGCGCCGCGTTCCGGGAGCGCCGGATTTCGCGGCGCTCCCGACGATTGCGACGCGGACCGACCCGTGTGCAGTCCCTAAATGCGACGCGCATCGCGCGAAATCGGCCCATCGCGCGTGGCTCCGCCGTTCTCGCGCTCAGGAGCTGTAGTAGAGCTCGAACTCGAGCGGATGCGTGGTCATGCGGAAGCGCGTGACCTCTTCCTCCTTGAGCGCGATGTAGGCATCGATCATGTCGTTCGAGAACACGCCGCCGCGCGTCAGGAACTCGCGATCGCGGTCGAGCTCCTCGAGCGCCTGGTCGAGCGAGTGGCACGGGTGCGGGATCGACGCGGCGACTTCCGGCGGGAGGTCGTAGAGGTTCTTGTCCATCGGATCGCCCGGATCGATCTTGTTCTGCACGCCGTCCAGGCCCGCCATCAGCATCGCCGCGAAGCCCAGGTACGAGTTCATCGTGGGATCGGGAAAGCGCACCTCGACGCGCCGCGCCTTGGGACTCGACACGTACGGAATGCGGCACGCGGCCGAGCGGTTGCGCGCCGAGTAGGCGAGATTGATCGGCGCCTCGAATCCCGGCACCAGCCGCTTGTAGGAGTTGGTGCCTGGGTTCGTGATCGCGTTGAGCGCTTTCGTATGCTTGATGATCCCGCCGATGTAGTGCAGCGCGAACTGCGACATGCCCGCATAGCCGTTCCCGGCGAAGAGGTTCTCGCCGCTCTTCCAGATCGACTGGTGACAGTGCATGCCCGATCCGTTGTCGCCGACCACCGGCTTCGGCATGAACGTCGCCGTCTTGCCGTAGGAGGCGGCGGTCATCCACACCGTGTACTTCAGGATCTGCAACCAGTCGGCGCGCTTGACCAGCGTGTTGAACTTGGTGCCGATCTCGCCCTGGCCGGGCGCGGCCACCTCGTGGTGGTGCACTTCCACCTCGACGCCCTGCTGCTCGAGCGCGAGACAGATCGCGTTGCGGATGTCCTGCAGGCTGTCGACCGGCGCCACGGGGAAATAGCCGCCCTTGACCGGGGCGCGGTGCGCGAGGTTGCCGCCCTCGTACTCCTCGTGCGAGGACCACGGCGCCTCCTCGGAGCGGATCTTCACGTGGCTCCCGGACATGTCGACGTGCCAGGTCACCGAATCGAAGATGAAGAACTCGGGCTCGGGGCCGAAATACACGGTGTCGCCCAGCCCCGTGGACTTGAGGTAGGCCTCGGCGCGCTTGGCGAGCGAGCGCGGATCGCGGTCGTAGCCCTTCATGTCGGAGGGCTCGATCACATCGCAGGTGATGTTGAGCACCGGCTCGTCGGTGAACGGGTCGAGACGCGCGCTGTCGGGATCGGGCATGAGGAGCATGTCGGACGCTTCGATGCCCTTCCAGCCGGCGATCGACGAGCCGTCGAACGCGTGTCCGTCCTCGAACTTCTCGTTCGTGAATTGCTTCGTGGGAACCGAGACGTGCTGCTCCTTGCCGCGCGTGTCGGTGAAGCGAAGGTCGACGAACTTGACTTCCTTGTCCTTGATCAGCTTCAGTACGTCGGCGGGCTTCATTGACATGCTTGTTCTCCTCTTGCGTATGAGCGGGATGATCCCCGGATCGGGAATGGCGAAAGGCGCGTTTGCGAGAACCGTGCCACGTGCTGGACGATGCTAGGTCCTTGTTCTATAAGCGACTCTGCACGTCGCACGCGCTCCAGTCCGCACTGCTTTGGTGCGCGCCGCATGATTCTGCACTATATCGGTGCCATCGCCTAGCGGATCGGATCTAGTCAGTTTTTTAATTTAAAAACAATGTATTATCGCTCAGTCAGCAGACCGGAAGGGACTTAGGAGGCGCTATGGAATCCGTCGAATCGATCCTCGAGCGTGCGCAACAGCGCGCACGCGAACTGGGGCTGCCCTATCGTGGTGCATTGACGCCCAGCGAGGCGTTCGCGCTGTCGCAGTCTGTCGAGGGCGCCAGGATCGTGGACGTGCGCACGCGTGCCGAGCTCGACTGGGTCGGCCGGGTTCCCGGCGCAGTGCCGATCGAGTGGAACAGCTACCCGGGCGGCGCCCGGAACGAGCGGTTCGCGGAAGAGCTGAAGCGCGCGGTGGAGCGAACCGACGTGCCGGTCATGTTCCTCTGCCGCAGCGGCAACCGCTCGCATTTCGCCGCTGCCGTCGCGGCACAGCTCGGCTACAGCGCCGCGTTCAACATCCTCGAGGGGTTCGAGGGCGACAAGGATCCGCAGGGCCATCGGAACACGGTGGGTGGGTGGCGGGTCGCCGGGCTGCCCTGGGCCCAGGGCTGAGCGGCCGCGAAAGAAGTCGGTCATTCCCGCGGATTGAGCGGCTGCAAGAGAATTCCGTCATTCCCGCGGACGCGGGAATCCAGGCTGAGCCCGCTCAAATGCTTATGGATGCCCGCCCCCGATAAAGGCACTCGCTTGCGCGGGGATGACTTGCAGGTTCCCTAGAAGTAGCCGACGAGGCGCCCCAGCGTGAGCGCCGTGAGCCAGGCCGCGAGCGAGATGCCGGCAGCCAGCTGCACGCGCCGCGGCGGCGCATCGGCTGCCGAGCGCAAGTGCGCAAGCCTCGCCGGCGCCATCAGGCGCAACGACAACGCGTTCGCGGTCGCCACGCCGACGACGATCATCTTGGCGACGAACAGGGTGGATGCGGCGTACTCGACGGCGCGAGTGATGAAGAGCAGTCCTCCGCACGCGACCGCCAGCGCGAGACCGGCGCCGGCGCTACGCGTCAGCACCTGCCAGATCGGGCCGAGGGGCACGGACCGCCAAACCCCGAGCAACCGCAGATCGAGCGGAATGGTCGAACCGACGAGGAGCGCAATGCCGGCGATGTGTGCGGCATTGACGAGCGGATAGGCCCACACCGAGTTGCGCAACGCCGTGGCGAGCGGCATCGCTTCCAACGCCGCCAGCCACTCCGCGAACACCGGGTTTACGCGCTTGTGCTACGACTTCCGGTCGGGGTAGAGGTCATAGCTCTTTCCGTCGATGACCACGCGTTCCGCCTTCACCAGTCGCTCGCCTTCCTTCGCCGAGCGATGACCATGCACCGTGATGACCCGCCCGGGCCGCAAGAGATCATCGGTGAGCCCGGCGCGCTTGTTGCGCCACGGCTGTCCCACCTCGACCACCCATGCGGCGCCCTTGACGTCGATGTTTACCGTGCCGTGCGGATTGCCCAGCCGCGCCCCGGTGATCGTGCCCGTGATCTCGAACTCCTCGTCGGTGGCCCATCCCCATCCGTGATGCGCGAGTGTGGATTGTGCGATGAAAATACCGGCGGCCAGCGCAAGCAGTGCAAGCCAGGCGCGGTGTCTTGACGGTGTGCGCATCGTCGGTCCTCCGTACGGTCGAGCGGGGTTGCCTAGGCGTCATCTTCGCACGTCGCTGCGCAACGTGCCGCGCCATGCGGCGGGATCAAGCTGCAATGTAAGTTCGCGCAGGAGGTCGCTCAATCGAAGCGCGCCCGCGGGTAGCGGATCGCGATCCGCGCGCCTAGAATGGGCGTGGGTCGCAGCGCAAGCACGGGAGAGCAAACATGAGCAGCCCCGCGGAAGCGGCGCACACCGTCGGCACACTCCGGCAATCCGTGCGGCGCGACTTCTCGAACGTCACCTACGAGGAGGCGATGCGGCGCGCGCGCGAGTGCGTGCCGGTCCTGCGCGAGCGCGCCCAGAAGTCCGAGGACGCGCGCGTCCTCCTCCGCGAGAACGAGCAGCTGCTGCACGAAGCGGGCCTGTTCCGGTTCCACCAGCCGCGGCGCTTCGGCGGCATGGAGCTCGACTTCGTCGCGATCGTCGACATCGTCGCCGAGACCGCGCGCGGCTGCCCTTCGACGGCGTGGAACATCGGCAACCTCGCCGCGCACCACTGGATCCTCGGGTACTACGAGCCCGAGACGCAGCACGAGATCTGGGACGCGAATCCGGACGCGCTGATCGCCTCGTCCATCGCCCTGGCCGCCGGGCGCGGGCGCCGGGCTGCGGGCGGGTTCATGGTGAACGGCCGCTGGCCGTTCTCCTCCGGAGTGGACAACTCGGAATGGAACATGCTCGCCGTCACGGTCTACGACGACGACGGCAAGACCCCGATCGACTGGCGCCTGTGCCTCGCGCACAAGAGCGAGTACGAGATCATCGACACGTGGTACGCGATGGGCATGGTCGGCACGGGAAGCAAGGACATCGCGGTGAAGGAGCTCTTCGTGCCGGAGCGTCGCGCGCTCCCGCTCTTGCGCTGCCGCGGCGGGTTCGATCATCCCGGCGCTGCGCTGAACAGCAGCCCGCTCTTCGGGATCCCGGTGGTCGCGGCGTCGGCGCACCCGCTCGCTCCCGCCGCGCTGGGCGCCGCCGAGGGCGCGTACGAGCACTTCCTCGAGACCATGGCCCGGCGCGCGGGAACGTACACGGGCGCGAAGGTGGCGGACTTCCAGGCGGTGCAGATCAAAGTCGCCCGGGCCCGCTGCCTGATCGACGCCGCGCGGCATCTGATGCGCCAGTCGGCGATCCAGCTGTCGGAGCATGCGTCGCGGAACGTTGCGCCTGAGCTGGAGACCAAGCTGCGCGTGCGTGCCCAGGTGGCCACAGCGGTGCACCAGGCCCGCGAGGCGGTCGAGACGCTGTGGTCGTGCTACGGCGCGAACGGGCTCTATACGCGCGACCCGATCCAGCGCCATTTGCGCGACGTGCTGGCGCTCAGCCAGCACTTCTCGTTCAACTTCGACATCGCGGGCGCGGCGTACGGTCTCCACGCGCTCGGCGGCAAGTACGCGAACCCCGCGATGTAGCGACCGAGGGCTTTCCTGCCGCTCGCCCGCGCGGCCGTCACCGTACAATTGCGGTCTTTCCCGCCCGCAGGACTTTGCCGATGATCAACTCCATCCGCGGCACGCGCGGCATGGCGGTCGCGCCGCATGCGCTCGCATCCCAGTCCGCGCTGGCCGTGCTGCGCGAAGGCGGCAATGCGGTGGAGGCGATGATCGCCGCCGCCGCGACGATCGCCGTCGTCTATCCCCACATGAACTCGATCGGCGGCGACGCATTCTGGCTCATCCATGCGCCGGGCGAGCCCGTGCGCGCGATCGACGCCTGCGGCGCGGCCGCCCGGGCGGCGTCGCGGGAGTGGTATGCCGAGCGCGGCATCAAGACCGCGATCCCCTTTCGCGGCGCCGCGGCCGCCAATACCGTCGCCGCGACGATCTCCGGGTGGGGGCTCGCGCAGGCTCTCGCGCGCGAGCTCGGGGGACGTCTGCCGCTCACGCGGTTGCTCGCCGACGCGATCGATTACGCCACGCGCGGAATTCCCGTGACCCGCAGCCAGGAAGCGAACACCGCCGCGAAGCGCGCCGAGCTCGCTCCGCAGCCGGGCTTTGCGGACACCTACCTGCCGGGCGGCGCCATTCCGCCCGCGGGCAGCGTGTTCAAGCAGCCGCGCATCGCCGCGACGCTGCGTCAGCTTGCCGAGCGGGGGCTCGACGATTTCTACCGCGGCGATCTCGCGCGCGCGATCGCCGCCGATCTCGCTTCGGCCGGCAGCCCGCTTGCGCTCGCCGACCTGGAGGCGCACCGGGGCGAGTGGCGCGAGCCGCTCGCGCTCGAGCATTCGCTCGGCCGCCTGTACAACCTGCCGCCACCCACGCAGGGGCTCGTGTCGCTCCTGATCCTCGGCATCCTCGACCGGCTCGACATCGGAAGCGTCGATCCCGCGAGCGCCGACTATGTCCATCTCTGCGTGGAGGCGGTGAAGCAGGCCTTCGCAATTCGCGACCGCTACATCACGGATCCGAAGCACATGTCCGTGGACGCGCAAAGCTTCCTCGCGCCGGAGAAGGTCGCCGCACTCGCCGCCGCGATCGATCGCGACAAGGCTGCACCGTGGGGTCGGGGCAAAGGTCCCGCCGACACCGTATGGATGGGGGTGATCGACGGCGCAGGCCGCGCCGTCAGCTTCATCCAGAGCCTCTACCACGAGTTCGGCAGCGGCGTCGTGCTCCCGGCGACCGGCATCACCTGGCAGAACCGCGGCTGCAGCTTCTCGCTCGATGCGAACGCCCTCAACGCGCTCGAGCCCGGCCGCAAGCCGTTCCACACCCTGAATCCGGCGCTGGCGCTGCTCGCCGACGGCCGCATCATGGTGTACGGAAACATGGGCGGCGACGGACAGCCCCAGAGCCAGAGCGCCGTGTTCACCCGCGCGGTCGTCTACGGCATGGGCGCGCAGGCGGCGATCAGCGCGCCGCGCTGGCTGCTCGGCCGCACCTGGGGTCAGACGACCGACACGCTGAAGCTCGAGTCGCGCTTCCCGGCCGACGTGATCGAGGCGCTCCGCGCGCGCGGCCACGACGTCGAGGTGCTCGGCGCGTTCGACGAGACCATGGGCCACGCGGGCGCGATCATCCGGAAACCGGATGGCACGTTCGAGGGGGGCGCGGACCCGCGGAGCGACGGGAGCGTCGCAGCGTTTTGAACACGCGGGGCTGCGCCTCACACTCGGGGGATCTACAAGGGGGCGTCGCCCCCTTGTTCCATCGGGAGGGGGGCGCGGACCCGCGGAGCGACGGGAGCGTCGCTGCGTACTAGGAGTGGAGCACATGCAGAGCAAAGACAGTCTCGACGGGCTGCGCACGCGACTCGACGCATTCGCCGTCGCGCGCGACTGGGCGCAGTTCCACAATCCGAAGAATCTCGTCATGGCGCTCGCGGGCGAAGTGGGCGAGCTCACCGAGCACTTCCAGTGGCTCACGCCGGACGAGAGCGAACGGCTGTCGGCCGAGACGCTGGCGGAAGTCGAACTGGAGATCGCCGACGTGCTGCTGTTCCTCGTCCGGCTCGCCGATCGACTCAAAGTCGACCCGGTGCGGGCCGCAGAGCGCAAGCTCGAATTGAACGCCAAGAAGTATCCCGTGGACAAGGCGCGCGGAAAAGCGACCAAGTACGACAAGTTGTGACCCGTGCTCGCTTATCGCCATCACTTCCATGCCGGGTATTTTGCCGACGTCTTCAAGCATGCATTGCTCGTGCGGTTGCTGCAGGCGCTGGCGGAGAAGGAGAAACCGTTCTTCTATCTGGATACGCACGCCGGGATCGGACGCTATGACCTGCGGCATCCCTGGGCAGAAAAGACGCGCGAGTACGCGAACGGCATCGGCAGGATCGCGGATCGGCCGGACACACCCAAGGCGTTGACCGGCTACCTGGACGCGGTGCGTGCCGAGAACCCGGATGGCGGGCTCAGGTTCTATCCGGGCTCGCCGCAAGTCGCGCGCCGGCTGATCCGCGCCGGCGACCGGATGGTGCTCACCGAGCTCAACAAGCGCGACTGCGCGGAGCTCGACTCGTTGTTCTCCGGCGAGCGGCGGGTGCAGGTCCGCTGCATGGACGGCTACCAGGCGCTGAAGGCGTTCCTGCCGCCCGTGGAGCGCCGTGGCCTGGTCCTGCTTGATTCGTCGTTCGACCGCGCCGGCGAGTTCGCGCGCATCACGGCGGCGCTCGCCGACGCGCACCGACGCTGGGCAACGGGTATCTATGCGATCTGGTATCCGCTGATGGAGTCCGCGGCGATGCGGCGATTCGAGCGCGACCTGGTCGCAACCGGAATACGCAAGCTGCTGCAGCTCGAACTCACGGTGGCGCCCGAGAGCTGGACCGCGACGATGCGCGGCTGCGGCATGCTGATCGTGAACCCACCTTGGAAGCTCGACGGCGCCGCGCGGCCGCTGCTCGCTTGGCTCGCGCAGGCGCTCGCACAGTCCGGAGGCGGGGGAAGCTCGGTGCGCTGGCTGGTTCCCGAGTGATCGCCGAGTCGTGGCTCGTCAGGTCGCGCGCCCGTTCACTTGGCGACCGTCCACTCGACGAGGCCGGAGTACGCGGTGACGAGCACGATCACGCCGAACACGATCCGGTACCACGCGAAGATGCTGAAGTCGTGCGTGGCGATGTAGCGCAGCAGCCAGCGCACGCAGAGGAACGCGGAGACGAACGACGCGGCCATGCCGACGCCGAACATGCCGAGATCCTGGAGCTGGAAGAGCGCACGGTTCTTCAACAGCTCATAACCGCCGGCCGCGATCAGCGTCGGCACGGCAAGGAAGAACGAGAACTCGGTGGCGGCGCGCCGCGAGAGGCCGAACAGCAGCCCGCCGATGATCGTCGCGCCCGAGCGCGACGTCCCGGGAATCAGCGCGAATGCCTGCGCGAACCCGATCTTCAGCGCATCGGACCAGCGCATGTCGTCCACCGATTCCACGGTGATCCGGTGATCGCGCCGCTCGGCCCAGAGGATCACGAACGCGCCGACGATGAAGGCGATCGCCACCGGCACCGGCTTGAAGAGCGCCGCCTTGATATAGCCGCCGAAAAGGAGCCCGAGCACTGCGGCGGGCACGAACGCGATCGCCAGGTTCGCAACGAAGCGCTGCGCCGCGGCGTCGGTGCCGATGCGCGCAATCACGCGCCCGAATCGCGCCCGGTACTCCCAGATGATCGCGAACATCGCGCCGGTCTGGATGACGATCTCGAAGATCTGGCCGCGCTCGTCGTTGAAGCCGAGCAGACCCCCGGCGAGTATCAGATGGCCGGTCGACGAAATGGGAAGAAATTCGGTCAGCCCCTCGACGATGCCGAGGACAAATGCCTTGAATAATAGGATGGGATCCAAAGCAGCAGATTTCCGGCGCCGGGATTGCGCGCTGCGTGCAGTGCGGGCCACTGCCCGCCGCACGCGATTATAGCGGCCAGCGGGCGGCCGCGATCAGCAGGGCGTAGCGCGGGAAGCTGAACACGCGGCTGGTCCCGGCCAGCATCCCGATCCCGCCGGCGCCGCCGAGCTGCGAGTTGCGAGTTGCGAGTCGCGAATTGCCCGGCAGGTTGACGGCGACCGCCAGCACCCGCCACCTCGCGGTGTTTCTACTTGACCTCTTCGCAGAGGTCGCCTGGATCGACTACGGGATCTTCTCTCTTCATGCGACCCTCCTTTCCAGGGCCGCTTGTTGACCATCGGTGCGGCGCATTCACTTCTAGCCCGATACGACGCTCACCGACAGATGCATGCCGTAGAGCGTCGCGGCGATGACCATGCCGGTCAACGCGCCAACCAAGATGCGGCGGGCCGGCGAGCCGCGCCGTTCGCGCCACTTTGCCTCCAGCACCATCTCGTCGAGGCAGTCGCCGGGACGACGTGCGAGAACGAAGCTCCAAACGCTGGCCGCGACGACCCCGGCAATGCCGATGTATGGCCACCACCACATGAAGAGGAAAATTCCCAGGATCGGTAGCCAGGTGGTGGCGACGGCGAACACGGCGCTCGCCAGCGCCAGCGCGAATGGCCGCAGCTCGCCGCGGAGGCGCCCCGTGCGCCAGATCAACCACACGCTTGTCCCGAGAAATGCGGCGAACGCCGGAAACGCGTACGCATGCTGGGTGAGCCCGCCGGCGCCGATCGCACCGAGCCCCGCCAGCAGCGCGGGGACGCCCGCGCAGACGAGCCATGCGACCAGCGCGGCGCCGACGCCGGCGACCTCGCGCGCCAGGTTCCATGCGGCCCGGCCGATCGAAACGGGCGCGACACGCTGGCCGACGAGCGGCTTCACGGCGCGCAGCGTTATGGAGTGAGCGTTGAACAACTCCGCGACTTCGCGCGTCTTGCTGCTCGAGCTGAGCGCGAAGTAGTCGGTCTGGCCGAGGAGCTCCACCTGGTCGAATCCGGCGGCGCGCAGCATCGTCAGGTAGCGCTCCTCCTCGACCGCGCCGACCACGCACTCGGCCCACAGCTGCGGGTCCCGCCGGAACCGCTCCGAGACCGGACGGCGCAGCGCGATGTCGGAGATCTGCAGCCGCCCCCCGGGCTTGAGCACCCGGTGGATCTCGGCGATGGCGCGCGCCTTGTCCGGGACCAGGTTGAGGACGCCGTTCGAGGTCACCGCGTCGACCGACCCGTCGGGCAGCGGTATCGCTTCGGCATCGCCTTCGAGAACCTCGAGGTTCTCCACACCCGCCGCTGCGGCAGTGGCCTGGAGCTTCGCGCGCATTTCGGCCGTCATGTCGAGCCCATAGATGCGGCCGGCCGGGCCCACAAGGCCGGCGCAGATCAAGGCATCGGTACCCGAGCCCGAGCCGATGTCGAGCACGCGATCGCCGGCGCGGACCGCGCCCGCGGCGAAGGGATAGCCGACGCCGGCGAACGACTCGACCGCGGTTCCCGGCACACCGGCGACGCTCTCCGGCGGATAGCCGAGGGCCTGGCATGCCGCCCGCCCGGTCGGGAAGTGGAAACCCTGGTCCGGCCGCGCGGCGACGGCGGTGTACATCTCCCGGACCGCGCGGTGAATCGCTTCGCGCTTATGGCTGACGATTGCTACCATGGTTTTTTCCTTCTTTTTTGTCCGCCGTGGCTCAGAAGCCCTTAGGAAGCTGCACCTCGCGCAACGTCCCCAGCCGCTCCCGCAGCTTGCGTTCGAACTCGGCTATTCGCCGTCCTGCTCCCAAGACGCAGGCCGCGGCCATTCGGTTCCAGCGTGTCCGTTCCGACGCACCGGCACCCACGACGTGGCGGGGCGTAGGAGAGGCTAACGCCGCCGCGCGCGATCATGGGGCGGCCACCGCGGCTCAGGGCAACCCGGCGAGAAACTCGCGGATCGCGGCCCAATAGGCTTCGTGATCCTGGAGATCGTTGTGCCCCGCGTGCGCGATCTTCACGGCGCGCTTGGCGCCCGCCCAGGCCCCATAAAGCCGTTCGGAATGAACGGCGGGGATGACCTGATCGCGCTCGCCCGTGATCATGAGGAGCGGCGTGCGGATCGTCGGCGCTCGCGACAGCGAATCGTAGCGCGTGCCCATCAGCAGCCGCACCGGTATGAACGGATAGTGCCGCTGCCCGACCGCAGTGATGCTGTCGAACGGCGCGATGAGCACCGCGCCGGCGAGCCGACGCTCGGACGCGAGATACGTCGCGACACCCGTTCCGAGGCTTCTCCCGATCGCAACGATGCGGCGCGCGTCGGTTTCCGGCCGCGCCGCGAGCTGATCGTAGACGGCCAGCGCGTCCTCGAGCAGCCGGGCCTCGCTCGGCTTGCCGGCGCTTGCCCCGTACCCGCGGTAGTTCACCAGGGCCAGGTCCCAGCCGCCGAACGCGCTCCGCTGGCCGAGCAGCCAGGAGACCTCTTCCGCATTGCCGCCGAAGTAGAGCGCCAGCGGTCGCGGTGCAGGATGGGAGCCGCGTGCGAGCCAGCCGCGGAGCACGACGCCATCCGGGCGCTCGAAGCGCAGATCCTCGACACCCGGGTGGCGCGCGATGATCGCCTCGTGCGCGCCGCGCGGGAGCGGCTGCGGAAAGTAGACGAGATCCTCGCAGCCCGCGAGCATCAGCGTCGCCGCGAGCACCAGGGAGACGCGCAGCTGGGAAGCGCGCAGCTCGCGCATCGTGAAACCACGCCAACGTGCGCGAGTGGGCATCGTTCCCGGCTCAACGCGGATCAGGCCTTGCGATAGATCTCGCCGCCCTGCGCCACGAACTCGCGCGCCTTCTCCCGCATGCCGCGCTCGAGCGCCTTCTCGTCCGATACGCCCTCGCGCGCAGCGTACTCGCGCACGTCCTGGGTGATCTTCATCGAACAGAAGTGCGGTCCGCACATCGAGCAGAAATGCGCGAGCTTCGCGCCCTCCTGCGGCAGGGTCTCGTCGTGGAACTGCTTCGCCTTGTCGGGGTCGAGGCCCAGGTTGAACTGGTCCTCCCAGCGGAACTCGAAGCGCGCCTTGGAGAGCGCGTTGTCGCGGATCTGCGCGCCGGGATGCCCCTTCGCAAGATCGGCGGCGTGCGCCGCGATCTTGTAGGCGATGATGCCGTCCTTCACGTCGTCCTTGTCGGGGAGGCCGAGGTGCTCCTTCGGCGTGACGTAGCAGAGCATCGCCGTGCCGTACCAGCCGATCTGTGCCGCGCCGATCGCGCTGGTGATGTGGTCGTAGCCGGGCGCGATGTCGGTGGTGAGCGGGCCGAGCGTGTAGAACGGCGCCTCGTCGCAGTGCTCGAGCTCGAGCTCCATGTTCTCCTTGATGAGCTGCATCGGCACGTGCCCGGGCCCCTCGATCATCACCTGGCAGTCGCGCTTCCATGCGATCCGGGTGAGCTCGCCCAGGGTCTTCAGCTCGGCGATCTGCGCCTCGTCGTTGGCGTCGTAGATCGAGCCCGGCCGCAGCCCGTCGCCGAGCGAGAAGGAGACGTCGTACGCGGCCATGATGTCGCAGATCTCGTCGAACCGCTCGTACAGGAAGCTCTCCTTGTGGTGCGAGAGGCACCACTTCGCCATGATCGATCCGCCGCGCGAGACGATGCCCGTCATGCGATTCGCGGTGAGCGGAATGAACGGCAGCCGCACACCGGCATGAATCGTGAAGTAGTCGACGCCCTGCTCGGCCTGCTCGATCAGCGTGTCGCGGAAGATCTCCCACGTCAGCGCCTCGGCCTTGCCGTCCACCTTCTCCAGCGCCTGGTAGATGGGCACGGTGCCGATCGGCACCGGCGCGTTGCGGATGATCCACTCGCGGGTCTCGTGGATGTGCTTCCCGGTGGAAAGATCCATCACCGTGTCGCCGCCCCAGCGGATCGACCAGGTCATCTTCTCGACCTCCTCCGCGATGCCCGATGTCACCGCGGAGTTGCCGATATTGGCGTTGATCTTCGTGAGGAAGTTCCGGCCGATGATCATCGGCTCGGACTCGGGGTGATTGATGTTGGCGGGAATGATGGCGCGGCCGCGCGCGACCTCGTCGCGCACGAACTCGGGCGTGATCTCGGCCGGGATCGACGCGCCGAAGGATTGCCCGACGTGCTGCCGGCCGAGCAGATCGGCAAGGCGCGCGCCCTTCGGCCCGCTCGCGAGCAGGCTCTCGATGTACTCGGCGCGGCGCTGGTTCTCGCGGATCGCGATGAACTCCATCTCCGGGGTCACGATTCCGCGCCGCGCGTAGTGCATCTGCGTCACGGTCTTGCCGGGCCGCGCGCGCCGCGGCTTGCGCTTGAGGTTGAAGCGCATCTCGGCGAGCGACGCGTCGGTCAGGCGCTCGTGGCCGTATCGCGACGTCGGGCCGGAAAGCTCCTCGGTATCGTTCCGCTCCGCGATCCACTTTGCGCGCAGTGCCGCGAGGCCGTTGCGGATGTCGATCTGCGCAGCGGGGTCCGTGTACGGCCCGGAAGTGTCGTAGACGTAGATGGGCGGGTTCGCCTCGGCGCCGAACGATGCCGGCGTGTCCGACTGGCTGATCTCGCGCATGGGCACCCGGATGTCGGGCCGCGAGCCCTCCACGTAGATCTTGCGCGATCGCGGCAACGGCTGCACCGCGGCCGCATCCACGTGCGCGGTGGCGGCGATGAATTTCGGATTGGCGACCATCGAACGCTCCTCGTCTACGACACTTGCCACAGGGAGCGGAGGCGGAAGGCGGTGCTTCAACGGCGCTTCCCTGCGGCGGGATTATCCGCATCAGGTTCGAAGGGACTCTCTCACCCCGACGGGCGGCCTGCACCCGCAAAGGACCCCTAGCGATACGCGCTTCAAGTTACTCCAAAGCGCGCACCGGCGCAATTTATCCCGTGTCGCCATGAGGGTTTAGAACCCCGGAAAACGCCCCCTGACCCTACAATCGGGCCGGTAGGACCATGGCACAGACGCTCGCCCAGAAACTGGTGGCACGCGCAGCGGGACGGAGCACCGTCGCGCCGGGCGAGGTCGTCACGTGCAAGGTGGACCTCGCGATGATGCACGACTCGGGTGGCCCCCGGCGCGTGAAGCCGATGCTCGAGCGTCTCGGCGCGCGGGTCTGGGATCCTGCCAAGGTGGTGGTCATCACCGATCACTACCTCCCGGCCGACGACGCGGAAAGCCGCCGCATCATCGCCCTCGCCCGCGAGTGGGTGCGCGAAGTCGGCGTCGAGCGCTTCCACGACGGCGAGGGCATCTGCCACGTGGTGCTCCCGGAGCGCGGTTACCTCAAACCAGGGATGTTCGCGGTGGGCGGCGACAGCCACTCGCCGACCGGCGGCGCGTTCGGCGCCTACATGTTCGGCATCGGGTCGACCGAGATGCTCGGCGTGCTGGTCACCGGCGAGATCTGGCTGAAGGTGCCGCACACGATCGCGATGGATTTCGCCGGCGCATTCCAGGAGGGTGTCGCGGCGAAGGATGTCATGCTGTTCCTGATCGCGCGCTTCGGCATGGATGGCGGCCAGTACCAGGCCGTCGAGTATCGCGGCGCAGCGATCGGCCGCCTCGGCATGCAGGAGCGCATGACGCTCGCGAACATGACCGCCGAGCTGGGCGGCCAGACCGGATTGATCCCGCCCGATACGGTGACGGCGGAATTTCTGGCGTTGGCGGGCGCCAAGGATGTCGAGACCGAAGCGTGGCAGAGCGATGCCGGCGCGGCAACGCTCGCGCACCACCGATTCGACGCGGCGGAGATCGCGCCGCAGGTTGCCGCACCCGACAGCCCGGCGAACTCGGCGGCGGTCGAGAGTTTCCGCGACACGCGCGTGAACGTCGCCTACGTCGGCGCGTGCACGGGCGCCAAGCTCGCAGACCTCCGCATGGCGGCGCGCATCCTGAAGGGCCGCAAGGCGGCGCAAGGCGTGCGGCTCATGGTTGCGCCGGCCAGCCTGCGCGATCAGCAGGCGGCCGAGCGCGAGGGCACGCTCCGAATTCTCATCGACGCCGGGGCCGAAATGCTCCCGAACGCGTGCGGCGCTTGCGCGGGGTACGGCAGCAACCAGTTCGACGCGGACGTCGTCGCCATTTCGACCACCGCGCGCAACTTCAAGGGGCGCATGGGCGCACCGGCGTCGCGTGTGTATCTCGGCTCGCCGTACACCGTGGCAGCATCCGCCGTGGCGGGCCGCATCTGCGATCCCCGCGAGATGCTGTAGCGCTATGGGCAAGGCCTGGATCTTCGGGGACAACGTCGACACCGACGCGCTCGCGCCGGGCAAGTACATGAAGCTCCGCATCGAGGAGATCGCGATGCACTGCCTCGAATCCGTTGATTCCACGTTCGCCGCCGGCGTTGCGCCCGGCGACGTGGTGGTGGGCGGCCGCAACTTCGGTCTCGGCTCGTCGCGCGAGCAGGCAGCGGCAGCGCTCAAGCACCTCGGCGTCGCGGCGGTGGTGGCGACCTCCTTCGCGGGATTGTTCTATCGCAACGCATTGAACCTGGGGCTCACCGTCCTCACCTGCCCCGACGCGTCGCGCATCCGGGCCGGCGACGCGCTGCGCATCGACGCCGAAGGCGGGCAAATCGTCAACGAGACGACCGGCGAGACGCTCCCATGCGAGCGCATCCCCCAGCACCTGATGGAAATGGTGCGCGACGGCGGACTCCTCTTACACCTCGAGAAGACGATGGCGCAACGGAAAGGTCCCGCATGAAGTCGCGACCGGCCTCGAGCAAGATCACGGTCAAGCCGTCCCCGCGCGCTGAGGGTCCCGGCAAACGGCGCACGTCATCCCCGCGCAAGCGGGGATCCAGCAAGTCTCGCGACGCGCACGATCTGGATTCCCGCTTGCGCGGGAATGACGACCTCGACTTGCGCGGCAATGACAGCTCCGTTCGAGGCTCGCTCCGGCAACGTCTTGCCCGTAAGCCCATCCTCCTGGCGCCGGGCGTTTTCGACGCGCTGTCCGCATTGCTCGCCGAGCAAGCGGGGTTCGAGGCGGTCTATCTTTCGGGGGCGAGCGTCGCCTATACGCGGCTCGGTCGGCCCGACATCGGGCTCGTCACGGCGAGCGAGGTCGAAGCGACCGTTGCGAACATTCGCGAGCGCATCGACCTCCCCGTCATCGTCGACGCCGACACGGGGTTCGGCAATGCGCTAAACGTTCAGCGCACGGTGCGGATGCTCGAGCGCGCGGGCGCCGCGGCGATCCAGCTCGAGGACCAGAGCCTGCCGAAGCGCTGCGGCCATCTCGACGGCAAGACGCTCGTGAGCGCCGACGAGATGGTCGGCAAGATCAAGGCGGCGCTCGACGCCCGGCAGAGCGCTGCGACGCTGATCGTCGCGCGCACCGACGCCGTCGCGGTAGAGGGGCTCGATGCAGCGCTCGCGCGGGCGGAGCGTTATGCCGCGGCGGGCGCCGACGTGCTGTTCGTCGAGGCCCTCCGATCGGCCGAGCAGATGCGGGCCGCGGTCACGAAGTTTGCGGGGCGGGCGCCGCTCCTCGCCAACATGGTCGAGGGCGGCAAGACGCCGATCCTCTCCGCGCCGGAGCTCGAGGCAATCGGGTATTCCATCGCGATCTTTCCCGGCGGGCTGGCGCGGGCGCTCGCATTCGCCGCGCAGGAGTACTTCGCGACGCTCAAGCGCGACGGGACCACCGCCGCGTTTCGCGGCCGGATGCTCGACTTCGACGGGCTGAACGCCGTGCTCGGCACGCCCGAGATGCTGGCGCGCGGTCGTCGCTACGACGCGGACTGAGTAACCAGACTGAAAATCTGCACGAAGAGGAAACGCGATGGCCCAAACGCTCGATCTCGTGATCAAGAACGTCCGGGTGGTCCGACCGAATCGCAGCTCGGTGGATCTGCTCGACATCGGCGTGAAGGACGGAAAGTTCGTGCGGCTCGCGCCGGACATCCGCGCCGAGGATGCGAAGCAGGTGGTCGACGGCAGGAACCGCCTCGGCTTTCCTGGGCTGGTCGACGCGCACATGCACGTCGGCATCTACGCGCCGCTCGCGCAGGACGCGGTCTCCGAGAGCAAGGCCGCCGCGATGGGCGGCGTGACCGGCAGCCTGAACTACGTGCGCACCGGCCAGTACTACCTCAACCGCGGCGGTCCGTACCGCGACTTCATGGCCGAGGCGATGAAACTCGCGCAGGGCAACTTCTGGGTCGATTACGGCTTTCACGTCGCGCCGATCGAATCGGCACATCTCGAGGAGATGGAATCGCTCGCCACCGAGCACGGCGTGCCCTCGTTCAAGATCTTCATGTTCTACGGCGGCTACGGGCTGCACGGAAAATCGGATACCCAGAACCAGTTCCTGATGCTCCCGCCCGACGATCGCTACGACATCGCGCACTTCGAGTTCATCATGCGCTCCGCGCGGCGGCTGATGGACAAGCATCCCGCGCTCGCCGATCACATCAGCGTGAGCCTGCACTGCGAGCTCGCCGAGATCCTGAACGCCTACACGAAGATCGTGGAGCGCGACGGCAAGTTGAAGGGGCTCGCCGCCTACAGCGCGGCGCGGCCGCCGCATTCCGAGGGCCTCGCGATCTGGATCGCCTCGTACCTCGCCTACGAGACCGATTGCCTGAACATCAATCTGCTGCACCTCTCGTCCCGCAAGGCGATCGACGCCGCGCTCATGATGCAGGACCTCTTCCCGCACATCAGCTTCAAACGGGAGGTCACGGTGGGCCACCTGCTGCTCGATGTCGACAGCAAGTGCGCGGTGCACGCCAAGGTCAACCCGCCGATCCGTCCGCGCGATGACGTGGAGGCGCTCTGGGAAGCCGTGCTCCATCACGACATCGACTGGATCGTGAGCGACCACGCCTGTTGCTCCGCCGAGCAGAAATGGTCGAAGGACGACCCGTCGAACATCTGGCTCGCGAAAGCGGGCTTCGGCGGCACCGAGTACCTGCTCTCGGGCGTGCTGAGCGAAGGCAGCAAGCGCGGCATGTCCTACAACCATATGGCCGAGCTGCTCTCCTGGAATCCGGCGCAGCGCTACGGCGTGTTGACCAAGGGCGACATCGCCGCGGGCTACGACGCCGATCTCGTGCTCGTGGATCCGCACGAGACATTCGTCGTGCGCGCGGCGGAGTCCGAATCGAAGCAGGGCTATACCCCGTTCGAAGGACAGGAGCTTACCGGCCGGGTGAAGAGCACATACCTCCGCGGCGAGCTCGTCTACGACCAGGGCAAGATCGTGGGCCCCGCGCGCGGTCAGTATCTCCGCCGGCCGACCCGATGAGCGGCGGCGCAGAACTCCGTCATTCCCGCGAATGCGGGAATCCAGACGAAAGCGTAGTCAATGGCTTGCTGGATCCCCGCTTGCGCGGGGATGACTTGATCAGCGCATCCCTAGGCTGAGTCCATTGGGCGACAAGCGATCGATCCTTGTTGTCGGCGCCGGCGACGCGACCGGCGGAGCGATCGCGCGCCGGTTTGCGCGCGAGGGCCTGATCGCCTGCGTGACGCGCCGGACCGCGGAGAAGGTCGCGCCGCTGGTGGACCAGATCCGGGCGGACGGGGGCGCCGCGCACGGATTCGGTTCCGACGCGCGCAAGGAGGAAGCGGTGATCCAGCTCGTGGCCGACATCGAGCGCGACATCGCGCCGCTCGAGGTGGCGGTGTTCAACGTCGGCGGCAACGTGCGCTTCGGCATCACCGAGACCACCGAGCGGGTCTACCGAAAAGTGTGGGAGATGGGCGCCTATGCCGGATTCCTGTTCGGGCGCGAGGTGGCGAAGGCAATGCTGCCGCGCGGGCGCGGCACGATCCTCTTCACCGGCGCCACGGCGAGCATGCGCGGCGGGGTCGGGTACGCCGCGTTCGCGGGCGCGAAGCACGCTCTGCGAGCGTTGTCGCAGAGCATGGCGCGCGAGCTCGGTCCGCAGGGCATCCACGTCGCGCACGTGGTGATCGACGGCGCCATCGACACGCCGTTCATCCGGGACATGTTCCCGGAACGCTATGCGCTCAAGGACCGGGACGGCATCCTGAATCCGGATGCGATTGCTGAAGCCTACTGGCAGCTTCATCGCCAGCCGCGCAGCGCCTGGACCCACGAGCTCGATCTGCGGCCGTGGATCGAAAGCTGGTGAGGCGCGCGGCGCGCGACATCGGCCAGGAGCGAACGACATGGGCACCAAGGTGGAGTTCTTCTTCGATTTCGGCAGCCCGACGACCTATCTCGCGTACACGCAGCTGCCGAAGATCGCGGCGGCGAATGGCGCTGAGATCGCCTGGCGACCGTTCCTGCTCGGCGCGGTGTTCAAGGCGACCGGCAACGCAAGTCCGGTCACGATCCCAGCCAAGGGTCGCTGGATCTTCGGCGACATCGCGCGCTGGGCGCGGCATTACGGCGTCCCGTTCGCGAACAATCCCCATTTCCCGGTCAACACGCTCGCGCTGATGCGCGGCGCCGCCGGGATGCAGCTGCGGCATCCCGACGCGTTCCCGCGTTACGTCGACACGATGTTTAACGCGATGTGGGTCGAGCCGCGCGACCTGAACCGCGCGGAGGAGGTCGAGGCGGTCCTGAAGGCGGCGGGCTTCGATGCGCAGGAGTTTCTCGCGCTGATCGCCGACCCTGCAGTCAAGGAGCGTCTGAAGGCAACCACCGACGAGGCCTGTGCCCGCGGTGCGTTCGGCGCGCCGACCTTCTTCGTCGGCGACGAGCTCTTCTTCGGGCAGGATCGGCTCGCGTTCGTGGGCGAGGCCCTTGCGGGCGCCGCCCGCTGAGCCAGCGCAATCTTTCTCACTTATGGAGCAAACGATGAAGTACGAGACGCTGGAGTTTGATATCCGGAACAACGTCGCCTGGATCACCATCAACCGGCCAGCCGCCCTCAATGCGATCAATCTTAAGGCGGTCGAGGAGCTCTACCAAGTCGCGAATCGCTGCGGGTCCGAGAAGTCCGTGCGCGCCGCGGTCTTGACCGGCGCCGGAGACCGGGCCTTTTGCGCGGGCGGCGACGTCGCCGACTTCGCGGCGCACCCGGAAACGGTCGACACGCTGGTGAAGGAGATGACGGGATACCTCCACCTGGCCGTCTCACGGTTCGCCTGGATGCGCGCACCGCTCATCGGCGC
Organism: Burkholderiales bacterium; assembly: GCA_041617635.1. GTDB lineage: Bacteria > Pseudomonadota > Gammaproteobacteria > Burkholderiales > SG8-39 > JAABRB01. The sequence goes on from JBFJOO010000042.1 coordinate 23,776, forward strand.
GATCAACGGCGTCGCCGCCGGCGGGGGCTTCAGCATCGCCCTCTCATGCGATCTCGCGATCGCGGCGGACACCGCGAAATTCACCAGCGCCTACACGCGGCTCGGCTTCACGCCCGACGGCAGCTCGACGTTCTTCCTGCCGCGGCTGCTGGGGCGGCGGCGCGCCATGGAGCTGCTGCTCACCAACCGGACGCTCTCGGCGCAAGAGGCGCTCGACTGGGGGATCGTCAATCGCGTCGTTCCCGCCGGGGACCTCATAGCCGAGACGCGAAAGCTCGCCGAGCAGCTTGCGCAGGGTCCGACCGGCGCCCATGGCGGCATCAAGAAACTGCTCCAGATGGCGCCGATCGACAGCCTGGAATCGCAGCTGGAGCGCGAGACCCGTTTCGTGGCCGCGGCGAGTGCGAGCGCCGACGGCCGCGAAGGCGTGCGCGCCTTCGTCGAGAAGCGCAAGCCGAACTTCACCGGCGAGTGACCGGAGGGCGCCGTGGCATTCCGTCATTCCCGCGCAAGCGGGAATCCAGGCAGTTGCCCACTCAAGGGCATAGTGGATCCCCGCTTGCGCGGGGATGACGTGATCAGACCTTCCTTGGTCGTACGCTGCAAACCCTGAAGCACGATGTCGCTGATCGTCGACCCGACGCGTGAGTTCGATGTGCGCGTGCCCGTTCTCGTGATCGGCGCCGGTGCCTGCGGGCTGGTCGCCGCGCTTGCGGCGCACGACGGCGGCGCCGAGGTGCTCGTCGTGGAGCGGGATGCGACCCCGTCGGGATCGACCGCGCTCTCCTCGGGTTTCATTCCGGCCGCGCACACCCGCTTCCAGCGTGCTGCGGGGGTCATCGACTCGCCCGAGCGGATGGCCGAGGACATCCGGCGCAAGAACCACGAAGAAGCCGATGCGAGCATCGTCGATACGGTATGTCGTGCCTCCGGGCTGACGATCGAGTGGCTGGCCGACGCGCACGGCATTCCGTTTGTGCTGATCGATGGATTTCTCTATCCCGGCCACAGCGCGCTCCGCATGCACGCCGTACCGGAGAAGACCGGTGCCGCGCTGATGGCGGCGCTCGCAAATGCGGGCGCACGGGCCGGGATCGACTTACTCACGTCGGCGCGTGTCGTCGATCTCTACGCGACCGAGGCGCGTCGGGTCACCGGCGTTCGCGTGCTGCGGCCGGACGGCGCGCATGAGGAGATCGGCTGCGGGGCGCTCGTGCTCGCCTGCTCGGGATTCGGCGGCAATGCGCCGATGGTGCGCGACCACATTCCCGAGATTGCCGACGCACTCTACTTCGGTCACGCGGGGAATCAGGGCGACGCCGCGACCTGGGGTCGTGCCCTGGGCGCCGCGCTGCGTGACATGACCGCCTACCAAGGCCACGGCTCGGTCGCGACGCCGCACGGCATCCTCATCACCTGGGCGCTCATGATGGAGGGCGGTATCCAGGTGAACGCGCGGGGCGAGCGTTTCTCGAACGAGCACCAGGGATACTCCGAGCAGTGCCTGCCGGTGCTCGAGCAGCCGGGCGGCGTCGCTTGGAACGTGTACGACGCGCGGCTGCACCGCCTGGCGCTCGATTTCGAGGACTATCGCCAGGCCCAGTCCGCGGGCGCGATCAAGTCGGCGCGGAGCATGCACGCGCTCGCGGCGGCGACCGGGCTCCCGGGCGATGCGCTGGCGCGGACCCTTGCTGATGTCGCGGACTACGCGGCCGGGCACGCGCGCGATACGTTCGGCCGCGATTTCACCGGCAAGCCGAAGCTCGCGCCGCCCTTTTTCGCGGTGAAGGTCACCGGCGCCCTCTTCCACACCCAGGGCGGGCTGGCTGTCGACGCTGACGCCAGAGTCGTCGATGAGCGGGGCCAGCCGCTCCCCAATCTACTCGCCGGCGGCGGCGCCGCGCGCGGCGTGTCCGGCGCGCACGTGTGGGGGTATCTATCCGGGAACGGGCTGCTCGCTGCCGTGACGCTCGGGCGCATCGCCGGTCGCACTGCCGCGAAGCTGTCGAGCTAGGCCTTAGGGGCAGGTCCCGCGCAGCGTAACATTGCGGCGTCCAAGAACAGAAGAACCCGGTCCGCGGCGTGCTCTTCAACTCCTACGAATTCATCTTCGGCTACCTGCCGATCGTCTTTCTGGGGTTCCTGTGGCTCGCGCGCGTCAGCCACTTCCTAGCCGCCGGCTGGCTCACGCTCGCGTCGCTCTTCTTCTACGGTTGGTGGAACCCGGCGTACGTCGGACTCCTGCTCGCATCGATCGTCTTCAACTTCGTGATCGGCGCGTCGATCGCGCGTGCGGTCGGCAGGGGACTGCGGCGGCGGGCGCGCTGGCTGCTAATCGCGGGCGTGACGGGCGACCTCTCGCTGCTCGGTTATTACAAGTACGCCGATTTTTTCTTGCGCAACGTCGACGCGCTCGCCGGGACACATTACGCCGGACTGGGGATCGTGCTGCCGCTGGGCATCTCATTCTTCACTTTCACCCAGATCGCGTATCTCGCGGACGCCTACCAGGGCAAGGTGCGCGAGTACCGCTTCGTGCACTACGCGCTCTTCGTTACCTATTTCCCGCACCTGATCGCCGGGCCGGTGCTGCATCACAAGGAGATGATGCCGCAGTTCGCGCTTGCGTCCACCTATCGGTTGCGCTGGGAGAACATCGCGGTGGGGCTGACGATCTTCGTGATCGGCCTCTTCAAGAAGACGGTGCTGGCGGACGGCATCGCGCAATACGTGGGGCCGGTGTTCTCGGCGCATGCGACCGGGGCGCCGTTGCCGATGCTCGACGCCTGGGGCGGGGCGCTCGCGTACACGTTTCAGCTCTACTTCGATTTCTCGGGCTACTCCGACATGGCGATCGGCCTGTCGCGGCTCTTCGGCGTGCGCCTGCCGCTCAACTTCCACTCGCCGTACAAGGCGACGAACATCATCGAGTTCTGGCGCCACTGGCACATGACGCTGTCGCGGTTCCTGCGCGACTACCTGTACTTCCCGCTGGGGGGCAATCGCAAGGGTCCCGCGCGCCGCTACGTGAACCTCATCGTGACGATGCTGCTCGGCGGCCTGTGGCACGGCGCGAGCTGGACCTTCGTGATCTGGGGCGGGCTGCACGGCATCTACCTCATCATCAATCACGCCTGGCGCGCGCTGGCCGCGCGGCTCGGCTGGATACGCGGCACTCCGAGCGTGCTGGGCCGCACGGCGGCCCGACTGGTAACGTTCTTCGCGGTCGTGGTGGCCTGGGTGTTCTTTCGCGCCGAAAGCCTCGATGCCGCGCTTTACGTGCTCAAGGGCATGGCCGGGATGAACGGCCTGGTGCTGCCCTACCGCTGGCTCGAGAAGTGGGGCGGCCTGGGCGAATGGCTCGCAGCGCAGGGGGTCGTGTTCCAGAATCTTCCGACGTTCGGCGGCGGCGGGCAGGTGAACTTCCTCATCATCGCCTTCATCATCGTCTGGGCGCTGCCGAACACTCAGCAGTTCCTCAGCGGATACCGGCCGGCGCTGATCGTCCCGGACAGCGGCCCCTCGCTCGCGCATCACTGGTGGCGGTGGCGGCCGACGGCGCCCTGGCTGGCGGGTAGTATTGTCGTCGGCGTCTGGGCGATCCTCAGCATCTCCGAGCTCTCCGAGTTCATCTACTTTCAGTTCTGAATGGTCTTTCCCTTCTTTCGACGGTTTGCGGTGTGGCTGCTCGTCGGGGTCGTGGGCACGCTCGGGCTGGTGGGGCTGTTCAATCGCATTGTCGATCCCTTCTGGTACTACCGCGACCTGAGCATCGACGGCTTCAACGCCGTCAAGACGAAGTTCCGCCGCTTCGAGCGCCACGTGAAGCCTGCGACCGTCGCGAGCGAGAAACCGCAAGCCATCGTGCTGGGAAGCTCGTTCGCGGAGATCGGTCTGGACCCGCGCAACGCGGCATTCACCGATCACGGACGCCTGTCAGGCTACAACTTCGGCATCGCGGGGGCGTCGTGGGCGATGACCCGGTGCTACCTCGAGTTCGCGCTGCAGAACGCGGCGCCGAAGCGGATCGTCGTCGGCATTCCGCTAGGCGACCTGCCGGCGGTCGACTGCACCGAGAGCGTCGCGACCATGGGGAGCCCGGGCATCGGTGCCCTCCTCTTCTCCGCAAGGACGCTGCGCGCGTCGGTGCAGACCGTGCTCGAGCAACGCAAGCAGCGGCCGAGCCACACGCGGGAAGGCCTCTACTTCTATGCGCGCGAGGCCGGCGCAGCTCAGCGCAGCTTCAACGAGATGTTCGCGGCGCGCCTGCGCCCGCAAGCGTGCGACCTGCAAAAGCTTGGCTCGGCGGGGAGCGAGATCACGCCCGTCGCCGGTGTGAAGCGTGCGCTCGATCTCGCGGGATTGCGCGAGCTGGTGCGCACGACCGTCGCGCGCGGCATCGAACTCAGGCTGGTGATCTATCCGCAGCACGTCTACAACCTCGAGCTCGACGTGCTCTGCGGCGACGCCCTGGACCGCTGGGACGCGCTCGAGCAGATGGCGCGGGTCATCGCGGACGCTGGCGGGGGATCGGGCCTCGCCCAGCTGTGGGAATTCTTCGGCTACAACGAGGTCACCGGCGAGCCGGTAGCCCCCGACATGAAGTTCTGGCAAGACCCGCAGCACTTCAACGTCGAAGTCGGCGACATGATGCTCGCGGACATGTTCGGCGCACCGGCCGCCGGACGCGCCCAGTTCGGCCGACACGTCCTCCCGGGCGCCCAGGAGGCCGCGCGAGCCCGATTCGATGCGGCCCGGCAAGCGTTCATCGGTGCCAACGCTTGGTTCTACCCCGGGTTGAGACGGCTGCTGCCGGAATAGCAAGCGCGTTGTACACCCGAGTGCTTCACCCCCGCTCCTCGGTAATCTCGGCGAGAGTGTGTACTTGCGTCAGGAGGTTTTCATGAGCCGGGCGCGCTCCTCGGCGCCGCCGCGCAGCACGGCCTCGATCGACTTGTCGCGCTCGCGGAACTGCGTGACCGGACCAGGGCGCGGCCGGAGCGCGCCATTCCGGCGAACTAGGCAGGGTGCCCCCGGGGCGACTTGCCCGCCTCCGGCGTATCATTTCCGCCTCTACAACGGGCGGGCCGGGTGTCGCGCCCGCGCGACGGGGCAGGACAAACTCCCGGCCTTTCAAGGGATTCCCTTGACTAATCCAGTGAAATCTGAGAAAAGGACGGTAAAATGCTGATTTTGCAGGCTTCAAACAAGTCGGGGATGGATTGGGAGCGCGTCAGATTCAACATGATCGAGCAGCAGATCCGGCCCTGGGAGGTGCTGGATCAGGACGTGCTCGATTCGCTGTACGTCGTGCGGCGGGAGGCGTTCGTGCCCGAGGCGCATCGTGCGCTGGCGTTCTCGGACCTCGAGATTCCGCTCGGCGACGGCGAAGCGATGATGCAGCCCAAGGTCGAGGCGCGCATTCTGCAAGAGGTTGCGGTGAAGGCAAGCGACAAGGTGCTCGAGATCGGGACCGGCAGCGGCTACCTGACTGCGCTGCTGGCGTATCGCGCGCGCCACGTCGTGAGCGTGGAGATCAACCCGCGGCTGAAAGCGTTCGGCGAATCGAATCTGCGTGGAGCCGGGGTCAAGAACGCGACCTTGGAGCTCGGCGACGGCGCGCGTGGCTGGGCGGCACACGCACCCTACGACGTGATCGTGCTTACCGGCTCGACGCCCCTGTTGCCCGATGCGTTCCTGCAGCAGTTGACGGTTGGCGGACGCCTGTTTGCGATCGTCGGCGATCCGCCGGTGATGAACGCCCGCCTCGCGACGTGTGTCGGGGAAGGCTCGTACAACGCGATCGATATTTTCGAGACGAGTATTTCGCCGCTGAAGAACGCGTTGCAGCCAGAGCGGTTCGTGTTCTGAGCCGGGGCTGAACAACAATCTGGAAACAGAGAGAAGAACGATGAAACGGATCCGTTTTGCACTTCTCGGACTGGCCGTCGCGACCGCGCTTGCGAGCCCGGTGCGCGCGGCGGATCTGCTCGAGGTGTACAACCAGGCGAAGGGCTACGACGCACAGTTCGCGGCTGCGAAAGCTGCCCTGGACGCCGGCAAGGAAAAAGCGCCCCAAGGGCTCGCCGGGCTGCTTCCGAACGTCGCCGGCACGGCCAACACGTTCTGGAACCGAGCCGAGATCCAGCAGACGAACGATCTCTTCACGTTCAACAGCAACGGCTGGACGGTGCAACTCACCCAGCCGATCTTCCGCTGGCAGAACTGGGAAGCGTTCAAGCAGGGCGAGCTCCAGGTGGTGCAGGCCGAAGCAACTTTCGGCGCGGCCGGGCAGGACCTCGTCGTGCGCGTGGCGCAGGCGTACTTCGACGTGCTGCAGGCCAACGACAACCTCGAATTCGTGAAGGCGAACAAGGCCGCGATCGCCGAGCAGCTCGCGCAGGCGAAGCGCAATTTCGAGGTGGGGACCGCGACGATTACCGACACGAACGAGGCGCAGGCGCGCTTCGACCTGGCGGTCGCGCAGGAGATTGCCGCCATCAACGATCTCGAGGTGAAGCAGCGCGCGCTGCAGCTCCTGATCGGGGACGTGCCGGTCAACAACCTCACGCCGCTCCGCCCCACGCTCCAAATCGATTCGCCCGAGCCGAACAACATGGACGAATGGGTGGCGCGCGCGCAGGACCAGAACTTCCAGGTCCGCGCCCAGCAGGCGGCGGTCGAGATCGCCAAGCGCGAGATCGAGCGGCAGCGCGCAGGCCATTACCCGACGCTGGACCTCGTCGGCAACGCCAGCAGCAACACGAACCAGAACCTGGCAGTTCTCGCCCCGCGCCGGACGGTCGACCAGACCCAGATCGGCGTGCAGCTCAGCCTGCCGATCTTCTCGGGCGGCTCGGTGCTCTCGCGGACGCGCGAAGCGGCGGCCCTGTACGAGAAATCGCGCTTCGATCTCGACAACGTGCGCCGCTCCGCCGTGCTCGATGCCCGCCGCTCGTTCCTGAACGTGAGCAACGGTCTCGCGCAGGTGAAAGCGCTCGAGCAGGCGCTCGTATCGAGCGAGACGTCGCTCCAGTCGAACCGGGTCGGCTACGAAGTCGGCGTCCGGATCAACCTGGACGTGCTGAACGCCGTGCAGCAGGTGTTCAGCACCAAGCGCGACCTCGCCAAGTCGCGCTACGACACGATCCTCAACGGATTCCGGCTCAAGCAGGCCGCCGGCAACCTCACCGAAGAAGACGTCCAGCGCGCCAACGCGCTCCTCGCGCGCTAGCGAGGCTCGAAAGAGAAGCTCGGATGGCGTTCTTCGTCATTCCCGCGCACGCGGGAATCCAGAGAGGGTTATTCGTCATTTCCGGCGCAAGCGGGAATCCAGACTGAGGGCATACAAGGACTTCCTGGATCCCCGCGTCCGCGGGGATGACCAGATCGGGGTCGCTAGCCCTCCGCCCCGATCACCAGCTCGACAATCTGCATCGCGCGTGCCGTCGCGCCCCGATGCGCCACGGTGAAGGCGGCGCCGGCCTCGCCCATGCGCTTGCGTGCCGCAGGATCGTCGACGAGGCGCGCGACTTCCGCGATCACGCCATCCGCGTTCGCCGCCCGCACCGCGGCACCCGCGTCGATCGCCAGCTCCGTCGCCTGGGAGAAATTGTAGGTGGACGGACCGATGACGACGGGCGTCCCCATGGCGCACGCCTCGATGAGGTTCTGCGCGCCATAGGGCAGGAGACTCCCGCCCACCCACGCCACGTCCGCGGCAGCGTAGTACGCGAACATCTCGCCCATCGTGTCACCGAGCACGAACTGGCAGCCGTGCGGGACGAGTGAATCCGCCGTACGACGCACGAACGCAGCGCCACGGCGCGTGAGCAGCCCGGCGACTTCGTCGAAGCGCTGCGGATGGCGCGGGACGATCACCGTCAGGAGACCGTCGATCGGATTGCGTGCCAGCGCGTCGAGCAGGAGTTCCTCCTCCCCTTCGCGCGTGCTCGCGGCGAGGAACACGGTTCGCCCGCCCCAAAGTCGGCGCAGCGCCCGCGCCCGCTCGCCCATCTCGGGTGGCGGCGAGATGTCGAACTTGAGATTGCCGGTGACCTCGACCGATTGCGCACCGAGCTCGCGCAGGCGCCGCGCATCGGCTTCGCTCTGGGCGCCGATCGCCGCGATGTCCACCAGCGCCTGGCGCGTCAGCGCCCCAACCCGCCCGTAGCCGCGCGCGGACTTGGGCGACATCCGGGCGTTGGCGAGCAACACTGGCACGCCCGACCGCCGCGCGCCGCGCACGAGATTCGGCCAGATCTCGGTTTCCATGATGATGCCGAGACGGGGCCGGAAGTGCGCCAGGAAGCGCCGCACGGCCCACGGATAGTCGTACGGCAGAAACGCGATCGTCGCCCGGGCTCCGTAGAGCGATTCGGCGGTCGCGCGTCCCGTCGCGGTCATCGTGGTGATGAGCAGCGCGTGGTCGGGAAACCGGCTCGCGAGCGCTGCGACGAGCGGTTGCGCAGCGCGGGACTCGCCCACCGACACGGCGTGGATCCAGATCACCGGGCGATCGGGCCGCTGGGTATACGCGCCGAAGCGCTCGCACACATGCGTGCGATAGCCGGGCTCCCTGCGTCCACGCCACCACAATCGCAGCGGAAGCAACGGTAAGGCGAGATGCAATAGGACGTTGTAGACGACTCGCAGCATCAAAGCAGTCCCGGTGCGACGCGCGCGATCGCCGCGGCGACTGTTTCGACGCTCGGGGGCGTGCCCCGGTCGCCGCACGACGCGGTGGGTCCCGGGCCGATCGGGCGCAAGTCGGCGGGCGACGTGTCGCAGTAGATGCCCACGACCGGCGTTCGCGTCGCCGCAGCGAGGTGAGTGAGCCCGGTATCAAGTCCCACCACGACCGTGGCGCGGCCGAGCAGGCCGGCGGCTTCCGTCAACGTCATGCGCGGCGCGACGAGCGCCCGATCAAGCGCGCCGGCGAGCCGCTCGGCCCGCGTGCGCTCGGCGTCGCCGCCCCACGGCAGCACGCAGCGCGCGCCCGCGGCGGCGAGTCGCCGCCCGAGCGCAATCCAGTCGTCCTCGGCCCAGAGCTTCGACGCCCGGGACGTCGAATGCAGTAGCACCGCATAGCGGCCTTCCGGGGCGAATGCCGGCGGCGCGGGCACCCGCAGGCCGTAGTCGATGGGCGCAGCGGCGGAGTACCCCAATGCAGAAGCCGCGAGCTGCCGGGTCTGAGCGACGGCATGATCGCCGCGCGGGGCACGGTGACCGTGGTCGTAGAGCAAGGATGCCAGCGGCTCGCGCGCCGTGGCGCGGGCATGGCCGTGGCGCGGCCCGCGGGCGAACCGGGCTACCAGGGCGCTCTTGAGCAGCCCCTGGAGGTCCAGGACGGCGTCATAGGCGGTGGCGCCCAAGGCTGCGCGGAGCGCAGCCAGCGCGCGCCAAGTGGCCGGATTCAAGGGGTTGCGCCGCCCGCGGCGCAACGCCACGGGAATCACGCGGGCGACGGCCGGGTGCAGCCCCGGAAGCTCGGCGAAGAGCTCGTCGACCGCCCAATCGAGCTCGACGCCCGGTACATGGCGCGCGATATCGGTCACCGCCGGAAAGGTGTGGACGACGTCACCGAGCGAGGACAACCGCACCAGCAGGATTTTTTTCATGGTGCATGCGCGCAGAGCGGCGCGAGCCCGCGCTGGCACGGTTACAATCCCTGATTCGAAGCGTCTGAATTATAAGGGAAAGCATTGGCGGTCCCCACATTCGCCGCAGCGCGACCCCGCGAGGTCGCGCCATGACCGTCCTCGTGACCGGCGGCGCCGGCTTTATCGGCTCGAACTTCGTGCTCGACTGGGTTGCCGCGACCGGCGAGCCGGTCGTGAACCTCGACAAGCTCACCTACGCGGGCAACCTGGCGAACCTCGCGTCGCTCGCGGGCGATACACGCCACACGTTTGTCCGCGGCGACATCGGCGACCGCGCGCTCGTGCGCGATCTCTTCGCCCGCCACCGGCCGCGCGCGATCGTGCATTTCGCGGCGGAGAGTCACGTCGATCGCTCGATTCATGGTCCGGATGACTTCATCACGACCAACGTGCTCGGCACGTTCAGCTTGCTCGAAGAGGCGCGCGCGTTCTGGTCTGCGCTGGCGGCGCCGGAGAAGGCGGCGTTCCGGTTTCTGCACGTCTCGACCGACGAAGTCTACGGCTCGCTCGGGCCAAAGGACGCAGCGTTCTCCGAGACGACCGCCTACGCGCCGAACAGCCCCTACTCTGCGTCGAAGGCGGGCTCCGATCACCTCGTGCGCGCGTACCACCACACGTACGGCCTGCCGACGCTGATCACCAACTGCTCCAACAACTACGGCCCGTACCAGTTCCCGGAAAAGCTGATCCCGCTGATGATCGTGAACGCGCTCGCCGGCAAGCCCCTGCCGGTCTATGGAGACGGCCAGAACGTGCGCGACTGGCTCTACGTCGGCGATCACTGCAGCGCGGTGCGGGAAGTGCTCGCGCGCGGCCGGCCGGGCGAGGTCTACAACATCGGCGGCAATAGCGAGCAGCGCAACCTCGACGTCGTGAAGACCCTGTGCGCGACGCTCGATGCTCTCAAGCCACGCTCGACTGGAACGTACGACGACCTCGTCACGTTCGTGAAGGACCGTCCGGGCCACGACCGCCGCTACGCGATCGACGCCACGAAGATCCGCACCGAGCTCGGCTGGTCGCCGACCGAGAGCTTCGATACGGGGCTCGCCAAGACCGTCCGGTGGTACCTGGACAACGCGGACTGGATCGGGGCCGTGCAGTCGGGCGAGTACCGGAACTGGATCGAGAAGAATTACGCGGACCGCGAGTCGGGCGCCGCGCGCCGCTGATGGCAAAGCCTCCCGTCCTGGTCACCGGCGTTGCAGGCTTCATCGGCATGCACACGGCCAAGCGCCTGC
>JBFJOO010000043.1:0-34122 GCA_041617635.1 Burkholderiales bacterium
CGCGCTTGGCGAACTCCTCCGCGCTCGCCTGGAACAGCGAGCCGGGCGCCCCCACGTGCCCGAACTTCAGCTCCATCTGGGCCACCGCGGGCGCGGCGATCGCCGCGCCCGCGAGGGCGAGTAGCAGGTTGCGCAGTTTCATGGTTCTCCTCCTTCGTTGGGTTGCCAATCGTCGCCGCGGTCAGGCCGCCGCGCGCGCTCTGGTCTGGTGACGCTCCCTCAGGTATTGCATGGCTGCGTTCACACCGCCTGCCTGGTGCGGGATGCCGGCGAGCGCGAGTCCCATCTCGACGCCGGCCAGCGTGCCGACCAGCGTCAGATCGTTGAAGTCGCCGAGATGTCCGATGCGGAATACCTTGCCGGCGACCTTTCCCAATCCCGTGCCGAGCGACATGTCGTACGCCTCGAGAACGACCTTGCGCAGATGATCAGCGTCGTGGCCCGCTGGCACCATGATCGCAGTCAACGAGCTGGAATACTCCTCCGGGACCGCACACAAGATCTCGAGGCCCCAGGCCCGCACGGCGCGTCGGGTCGCCTCCGCGTGTCGGTCGTGTCGCGCGAACACGTTCGCGAGCCCTTCCTCCTGCAGCATCGCGAGCGCTTCGCGCAGCCCGTAGAGCAGATTTGTGGCCGGCGTGTAGGGAAAGTACCCGCTCTTGTTTGCCGCGAGCATCTCGTCCCAGCTCCAATAGGACCGGGCGAGCTTCGCCTGCTTCGCGGCGGTGCGCGCCTTTTCGCTCGGCGCATTGAAGGAGAGTCCGGGCGGGAGCATGAGCCCCTTCTGCGATCCTGCCACCGTCACGTCCACCCCCCACTCGTCGTGGCGGTAGTCGATCGATCCGAGGGAGGAGATGGTATCCACCAGCAGTAGCGCGGGGTGGCGTGCCGCGTCGATCGCCTTGCGAATCAGCGGAATCCGGCTCGTCGCGCCGGTGGAGGTCTCGTTGTGCACCACGCAGACAGCTTTGATCGCGTGCGCCTTGTCGTCGCGCAGTCGGGCCTCGAGCACCGCCGCGTCCGCGCCGCGTCGCCAGTCGGTGGGAACGAACTCAGTTTGCAGGCCGAGCCGCGTCGCCATCTTTTGCCAGAGCGCCGCGAAGTGGCCGGTTTCGAACATGAGCACCCGATCGCCGGGCGAAAGGGTGTTCACGAGGGCCGCTTCCCAGGCACCGGTTCCGGACGCCGGGTAGATCACCACCGGCTGGCGCGTCTGGAAAACGTGCTTGAGCCCCTCCAGTACTTCCAAACCCAGTCGGCCGAACTCCGGTCCGCGATGATCGATGACCGGCATGTCGATCGCCCGCAGGATGCGGTCGGGAACGGTCGTCGGACCGGGAATCTGCAGGAAATGGCGACCGGCTCGATGGGCCACGGCAGGACACCTTGTTACAAGGATCAGGTTGTCATGCTAGTGCGCTGGGCGCAGTGCTGGCAAGCAACTTTTTGTATGCAAACTGTTGCCCTGCAACAATCACGGCAACGTCCGTTTTATAACCTGCTGATAAATATATATTCAAGAAAACGGGCATGGCCAACCACTCAAGACTTTTGTATTATCTCTACCGGGGCCAGGGCAGTTGGCCCCTGGGACTGAGAAATATGGGTGACGCACTCGACACGATCGCCGCCGCCACGCGCCTCCCGGTCGCGGAGCGCCGGCTGCTGCACATCAGCGCAGTGGACCGACTGCGCGACATGATCGTGCAGGGCGAGCTGACGGCCGGCACGAAGCTGAACGAGCGCGCGCTCTGCGAACAACTCGGCCTTTCGCGCACTCCGCTACGCGAGGCGCTCAAGGTGCTCTCGACCGAGGGACTCGTCGCGCTGCAGCCGAATCGCGGCGCCGTCGTGGCGACACTGACAGAGCGCATGGTGCGCGAAATCTTCGCGGTGATGGGCGCGCTCGAGGCGCTCGCCGGCGAGCTGGCCTGTCGCAACATGACTGCGGATCAGTTCAACGAGATCCGGGCGTTGCATTATCAGATGCGCGCGCACCACGCGCGGGGCGAGCTCGCGCCGTACTTCCGGTGCAACCAGGAAATACACCTTGCAATCGTCGAGGCTTCCGGCAACGCGACGCTTGCGGCAAACTACCGGAGCCTCAACGCGCACGTCCGGCGGGCACGCTACATGGCGAACCTCTCGCAGGCGCGCTGGGATCAGGCCGTGGCCGAGCATGAGAACATCCTCGAGGCCTTGGGTAGACGCGATGCCGCGCAGCTGCAGGATCTGCTCAGAGATCACCTCGGCAGCAAGCTGACCGTGGTGCTCACCGCACTCGGCGCCTTGACCGACAACGTGAAGGAGACCGCTGATGCCGCTTACGATTGACATAGTGTCGGACGTCGTGTGCCCGTGGTGCTTCGTCGGCAAGCGCAAGCTCGCCGCGGCCCTCGATCTTTATGCCAAGGAACGCCCTGACGCACCCGCGCCGCAGGTGACCTGGCGTCCGTTCCAGCTCAATCCGCAGATGCCCGCGGAGGGCATGCTGCGGACCGAGTATGTGCAGCGCAAGTTCGGCCGCAGCGGCACCGAGGTGTATGCGCGCGTCTCGCAGGCGGGCAAGAGCGTGGGAATCGACTTCGCGTTCGACCGCATCGTGCGGCAGCCCAATACGCTGGCGCCGCACGCGCTGATCGCGCTCGCGGGGGAGCATGGCAAGCAGGACGCGGTGGTGGACGCCCTCTTCCACGCCTACTTCCTCGACGGTCGCGACCTCACTGACGCGGCGACGCTGACCGAGGTCGCCACCGGCGCCGGATTGCCGCGCGACGCGGTAGAGGTCTGTCTCGCCGATGAACAGGCGCGCCGGACGGTGGCGGGAGAGGACGAGCAGGCGCGCGAGATGGGCGTGTCTGGCGTCCCCTGCTTCATTTTCAACGGCCGAACTGCGGTGTCGGGCGCGCATGAGCCGCAGACCCTGCTGCAGGCGATGCTGCAGTCCGAGTCAGAGACCGCGGACGAGCGTTGAGCCTGCCGCCGAAGGCGGCGATGCGCGCACAGGCAGCCATGGCTGCTAGTCCCCAGGTCGTGAGCTTCGTCCCGCGCGGCACGGGGCTCGCGGAGAGCGCGCTTGCCGCGCGCTTGCGACGCGAGGTCGACGGCGAAGTGCTGTTCGACGCGGCAAGCCGCGGCCGCTACGCCACCGACGCGTCCATCTATCAGGTTGAGCCGATCGGCATCGTCGTGCCCCGCACCGAGAACGCGGCGCGCACCGCCCTCGAGATCGCCGCTGAATCCGGCGTGCCGATCCTGCCACGCGGGGCGGGGAGTTCGCAGTGCGGACAGGCCGTCGGGGCGGCACTCGTCGTCGACAACACGAAATACCTGAATCAGGTCATCGAACTCGATGCTGCACGCGCAGAAGCGATCGTGCAGCCCGGACTGGTCCTGGACCATCTCAACGCCCGCCTGCGGCCGCACAAGCTGTGGTTTCCGGTGGACGTCTCGACCGCCGCACAGGCGACCCTCGGGGGCATGGCCGGTAACAACTCGTGCGGCTCGCGCTCCATCCGCTACGGCAACATGGTTCACAACGTGCTCGGCATCGAGACCTGGCTTGCCACCGGCGAGACGTTCACTTTCGGCCCGGCCGAAGATGTGCCGGCTGGCCCCGCAGCGTATCGGGCGCTCGTCGAGAAGATTCATGCGATCGCGCGCCGTGAAGCGGCCGAGATCGAAGCGCGTTGGCCCAAGGTGCTGCGCCGCGTCCAAGGCTACAACATCGACATGGTGCAGCCGCCGGCGGCGCATAACCTCGCGCATCTTCTGGTCGGCTCGGAGGGCACACTCGGCTACTTCCGGCGGTTGCGCATCAAGCTCGCGCCGATCCCGCCTGCCAAGACGCTCGGCGTGTGCCATTTCCCGACGTTCCACCAGGCGATGGATCTCACCCGGCACATCGTGGCGCTCGGCCCGGAAGCCGTGGAGCTGGTTGATCGGACGATGATCGGTCTGGCGCGTGACATTCCGGCTTATCGCGCCATTCTCGACCGGTTCATCCGGGGCGAGCCCGACGCGATCCTGCTGGTCGAGTTTGCGGGCGACGACCGCGATGCCCAGATCGACAAGCTCGCGCGCCTCGTCGAGTTGATGGGCGATCTCGGTTTGCCGGGCACTGTCGTCGAGGTCACGGACGCCCAGCTGCAGAAGGAAATCTGGGAGGTTCGCAAGGCGGGCCTGAACATCATGATGTCGATGAAGGGGGACGGCAAGCCGGTCTCGTTCATCGAGGACTGCGCCGTGCCGCTCGAGCACCTTGCCGAGTACACGGATCGCCTGACTCGCGTGTTCGAGAAGCACGGCACGCGCGGCACCTGGTATGCGCACGCGTCGGTCGGGACGCTGCACGTGCGGCCGGTGCTGAACATGAAGGAAGACGGCGCCGGAAAGATGCGTGCGATCGCCGAAGAGGCGTGCGCGATGGTGCGCGAGTTCAAGGGGTCCGCATTCTCCGGCGAGCACGGCGACGGGCTGGTGCGCTCGGAGTGGATCGAGCCGATTCTCGGGCCGCAGCTGGTTCGCGCCCTGGAGGAGATCAAGGACCTCTTCGATCCCAAGGGTCTCATGAATCCCGGCAAGATCGTGCGACCGTCGAAGATGGACGACCGGACGCTTTTCCGATTCAAGCCCGGTTACGCAACGGAGCCGCTCGACACCGCGCTCGAGTGGTCCGAGTGGGGTGCGCGGGGTCGCGGTGCCGGGTTCGCCGCAGCGGTCGAGATGTGCAACAACAATGGCCACTGCCGCAAGTTCGACGCCGGCACGATGTGCCCGTCGTTCCGGGCGACCGGCGACGAGCAGCATCTCACCCGCGGCCGCGCGAACACGCTGCGGCTCGCGCTCTCCGGTCAGCTCGGCCCCGACGGACTCACCTCCGACGCGATGCGTGACGCGATGGCACTCTGCGTCGGCTGCAAAGGTTGCAAGCGCGAGTGCCCCACTGGCGTCGACATGGCGCGGATGAAGATCGAGTTTCTCCATCACTACCACCGGCGCCACGGCTACCGCCTGCGGGACCGGCTCATCGCCTACCTGCCCCGCTACGCAAACACGGCGGCGCGATTCGCGCGGGTACTCAACCTGCGCAACCGGATTCCATTGCTGGCGCGGCTCGGCGAGCGGCTCACCGGGATCTCCGCGCGGCGCGCGCTGCCCGAATGGCTTTCCGACCCGTTCCTCGCGGCCCAACCGGAGCGCCGCGCGTCTGTCGATGGGCCCGAAGTGATTCTCTTCGTCGATACGTTCACCAATTCGTTCGAGCCCGAGAATGCGCGCGCTGCCTTGCGCGTGCTGGAGGCTTCCGGGTACTGCGTGCGGATTGCCCGCGGAGCGGATGGCGGACGGCCGTTGTGCTGCGGACGGACGTTTCTGGCGACGGGAATGGTCGAGAAGGCACGCGAGGAGGCGCGGCGGATGCTCGACGCGCTGCTGCCGTTTGCCAAACGCGGTGTGCCGATCGTGGGTCTCGAGCCCTCGTGCCTCTTCACGCTGCGTGACGAGTTCAAGGCCGTGCTTCCGGGAGAGGACACCGACGCGCTTGCGGCGCAGGCATTGCTCTTCGAGGAATTTCTGGCGCGCGAAACCGAAGCGGGGCGCCTCGCGCTGCGTTTGAAGAGCGTCGGCGCCACGCGCGCGCTGCTGCACGGGCACTGCCATCAGAAGGCGTTCGACGCGCTTCCGGCGGCGCAGAAGATCTTGCGGCTGGTCCCGGGGTTAGAGGTCGAGACTATCGAGTCGAGCTGCTGCGGCATGGCGGGCAGCTTCGGGTACGAGGCGGCGCATTACGACGTTTCAATGAAGATGGCCGAAGCAGCGCTGCTGCCGCGCGTGCGTGCGGCGGATGCCGGCACGCTCATCGTCGCAGACGGGACGAGCTGCCGCCACCAGATCCGCGACGGAGCGCAGCGCGAGGCGATCCATGCCGCCCGCGTCCTCGAGCGTGCGCTCGACTGAGCGCGCGGTGCGGTCGAACGGCTGATCGTGGGGATCGAGAGCTGGTCGGCGCTGCTCGCTCTCGCGCCCATCACGTTTCTCGGCGCGGTGCTCTACGGTTTGACCGGATTCGGTTCCGCGCTGATCACCGTCCCGCTCGCGTCGCATTTCTTTCCGCTGCAGTTCGTCATCGCGACTTACTCGGTCGTCGATCTGACCGGTGCGCTGCGCATCGGGCTGGAGAATCCGCGCAACGTCGCGCGCGGCGAGGTCATGCGCATCGTGCCGCTCATCCTGGTCGGCGTGGTGCTCGGCACCACCGCCCTGGTGAGCCTGCCGCGCGCGACCGCGATGCTGGCCTTGGGGTTGTTCATCGTCGCGTATGCTCTGTATGCGCTGATCCGCCGCGCAAGCGCGGCGCGCGTGAGCCAGAGGTGGGCCTACGTGGCAGGTATCAGCGGCGGGATTACCGGAACGTTGTTCGGCGCGGGCGGGCCACCGTACGCGATCTATCTTTCGCATCGACCGCTCGACAAGGAGCAGTATCGCGCGACGCTGACGATGACCTCGGTGTTCAGCATCGGCTTGCGCATGCTCGCGTTTCTCGTCACCGGGTTGCTGTTCGATCCCAAGGTGTGGGTGGCTGCCGCGGTGGCAATCCCTGCGGTATTCGCCGGAATCGCGGTTGCCTCGCGCGTCTTCCACCGGATCTCGCGCGAGGCGCTCATGCGCGTCGTTGCGCTGACGCTGCTAGCCGTGGGCGCATCGCTCATCTTGCGATCTGCCGGCTGACCCGTGGCCCTGCCGTTGCGGCACAATCGGCAGGTTTCCCAGGCTAGGAGTCCCGAAATGCTCGACCGTTTTGCAATCAACGCGCAGGACTTCGACGGACCGGTGCTCGTTACGGGCGCCGGGGGCTGCATCGGCAGCTGGGCCGTCGCGCTGCTCACGCGCGCGGGCGTGGAGGTCGCCGTGTTCGACCTTACCCAGGACAAGCGTCGGCCGGAGCTCCTCATGTCCGCGGCGGAGCTCGCCAGGGTTCGCTGGCTGACCGGCGACATTGCGGAGACAAAGTCCGTCATGCTCGCCGTCGAGGCCAGCCAGGCCCGTGCAATCATTCACCTCGCCGCGCTGCAAGTGCCATTCTGCAAGGCCGACCCGATCGCCGGGGCGAGAGTGAACGTGGTGGGAACGGTGAACGTCTTCGAGGCGGCGCGCCAACATGGGATCAAGCGGATCGCCTATGCGAGCTCGGTGGCCGCGCTCGGGGCGATCGAGGAGGGCGCGACGCCGACGCTTTATGGCGCCTACAAGTACTGCGACGAACAGATCGCGCGAGTCTACTGGCAAGACTGGCAGGTGCCGAGCGTCGGCATCCGGCCGGGAGTCGTCTACGGAATCGGCCGTGACCAGGGCATGTCGTCCAAGACCACCGTCGCGATACTCGCCGCGGCCGCTGGCAAGCCATACACGATCGCATTTCGCGGCGGCGTGTCCTGGCTGCACGCCGGTGAATGCGCGGCCGGGTTCATTCGCGCCGTCGCTGCTGTTCGCAGCGGGGCGCCGGTGTTCAATATGAATGGCGTCTATGCTTCGGTCGAGGATGGCGTGCGGGTCCTGAAGGGAATCGCGCCCGACGCGCGCATCGACGTCACCGGGCAACCGATCGCGTTTCCCATGGACCGATCGGACGATCCGCTGCGGGAGCACATAGGGGACTACGAGCGCATTGCATTGGAAGACGGCATCCGCGACGCGTACGAGTCGTTCAAGCGGTTGCTTGCCGCGGGCAAGGTGTCGGCGGAGAAACTGGACTGAGGAGATCGCGCGCGATCTCGCGCACGAGAATGACAAGAACTACGCCGCGCCGGAGGCGCGTGGCGCCGGATCGACCCGGACGAGCTAGGCGGGCACGTCAGGATCGAGCTGACGCTGCAACCAGTTGATCTGATCCTTGAGAAGCAGCTTGCGCCGCTTCAGGCGCTGCAGCTGCAACTGGTCGTAGTCAAATTGATTTGCAAGCCGCCTGATGACATCGTCCAGGTCGCGGTGCTCGACCGTGAGCGCGAAGATGCGTTGCTCGAGCTGTGTCCGATCACCCATTACCTGCTGCATGGCACGTCCCCTCCTTCCACCGTACCCGGGATTATTCTAGTCCCGCCGATAGGCCCATGCGAGCAGAAACACGCCGGCCGCGACCATCGGTAGGGACAGCCACTGGCCCATGGTCAAGTCCAGCGCGAGGAAGCCAAGAAAATCATCGGGTTCACGAAAGAATTCGGCGCCGAACCGAAGTACCCCGTAGCCGATCAGGAAGACCCCCGACCCGGCCCCCATCGGCCTGGGCCGTGCTGCGAAGGCCCACAGGATCACGAAGAGGGCGAGACCCTCCAGCGCGAACTGGTATAGCTGAGACGGATGGCGTGGCGCGCTCCCCGCGCCGGGGCTTGCGAAAACCATGCCCCAGGCCACGTCCGTCACGCGGCCATACAGCTCACCGTTGATGAAATTGCCCAGGCGCCCGGCCGCAAGCCCGAGCGGAATCAGCGGAGCGACGAAATCCGTCATTTCCAGCCAACGAAGCTGATGCTTGCGCGCGAGGTACCAGATCGCGACTAGAACACCCAGGAATCCCCCGTGAAATGCCATCCCGCCCTGCCAGACCGCAAAGATCTCGAGCGGATGCTGAAAGTAATAGGCCGGCTTGTAGAACAGCACGTAGCCGAGTCGCCCGCCAAGGATCACGCCGAGGACGACGAAGAACAGGAGATCGTCGAGGATGGCAGCAGTGATCCGACCCGACGCACCGCGCTTGATACGGTAACGACCGAGGGAATAGGCCGAGGCGAACGCGACGAGGTACATCAACCCGTACCAGCGGACCGCCAGCGGACCGAGGGAGAAAGCAATCGGATCGAAGTTCGGATGAACGAGCATTACCTGGGGGGAGCTGCGAGAGGGTCCTCCCCCTCGTACGGCGCCTGGTCGAAGTTTGGATGAACGAGCATGACTTGGGGGGAGCTACGAGGGGGTCCTGCCCCTCGTTACCTATCTCCTACGAGGGGGTCCTGCCCTCATACGGCACTCTAACCCGTCGGCGCCTCGGCGATCCGCGTGCCGCGCTGCCGCAGGTACGGCAGCGCGAGGGACGCGACAAGAAGCACCCAAAGTACATTGCCGAGCGTCGAGGAAAAAAGGATACCGAGATCGCCCTGCGAGATCCGCAACGCCCGCACCAGATATTGTTCGAATAGCGGGCCGATGATCACGCCGATCAGAATCGCCGTGACGTGGGTCGGAACCACCACCTTGATCGTGCGATCCGGGTACGCGGCCTGCGCGGACTTGAAAGGAATCGCCGCAAGCGATGCGGCCGCGAGGCCGGTCTTCAGGATATCCCGGCGTGTGCGCGAAACGCGTTTGGTGTTCACGTGCCTCCTCCTCGTAAGGTCTTGCCGACGCAGCGCGCGCCGGCATCATTAGCTTGACGCTCTACCCGCGGTACACCGGCTCGGGCAGGCTGAAGAACGCGTGCAGGATGTGATACGCGGTCAGGAAATTCTTCTGCTGGAAGCTCGCGTGCGAGATCCCGGCCATCACCGCGAACTGCTTGTCCGGATTCGGTAGCCGCTTGAAGAACTCGATCAGGTCGTCGAATCCGGCAATACCGTCATACTGGCCGCGCATGACGATGGTCGGGGCGGTGATTCGCGTCGGGTCGACGAGCGGGAGCTTCGAGCACATGTCCACGTAGGTCCCAGTCGGCACCGAGTCGTCGAGCGCGACGATCGCATCGGCGAAGGCGCTGATCGTCGAATCGTCGGCTGTGCCCGGATGGTCGCGCGTGAAGATGCTTTGCACGAACGCGCGGTCGATGGGGCGGCGGTTCTTGGCGAGGAATTCCGGCAGGCGCTTGCGGCGCTCCACAAGAGTCGGACTGCCCTCCCCGGTCCACACGAACGCATCGAGCGCGAGCCGCGCCACCCGCTCGGGGTGGCGCTCCGCGAAGAGGGCCGCTTTCAATGCTCCCGAGGAGATGCCGTAAACCAGCAGCTGCTGCGCGCCGCCCCGGGCGAGGATGTACTGGGTCGCCGCCTCCAGGTCGTCGGCGCCGTTTGAGATGTCGCAGTTGATCGGTCGGCTCTTGTCCGAGCGTCCGTAGCCTTCGTTGTCGAGGCACCAGGTGTCGAACCCGCGAGCCGCGAACCAGTCCATTGCCGACGAGTCCGGCCGACCCGGCACCCGCAGATCGAAGGTCGGCTGCGAGGCCATCGAAGATCCGTGGACAAAGAGGATCGTCCCGTTGCGCGCTCCGCCCGGCGCGGGCTTTTGCCAGAGGAAGAGCTTGATATCGCCCTTGCGAGTCCAGTGCTCGCGACCCGAGACGACCGAGCGATCCACTGCAGTCTGCATGGTCAGGAGCTTCTCCTCGATGCGAGCGCGGAGTCTAGCAACTTCCCGTTCGTGCGTGTCGACCGTCAGGCGCGTCGGCGCAGTAGACCCAGCCGCGTCCCGCACTCGGCCGCAAGGGCCACGAACGCGTGCACGGCTGGCGATTCGTTCGATGCACCCCATACCAGCCCGATCTCCAACGGCGGGGTACGGTCGTGCACCGGACGGTAATCGACGCCCGTCCGCCGCAGGTGTCGCAGCGAGGCCGGCACCAGCGCAACGCCCATGCCGGAGGCGACCAAGCTCACGATGGTCTGCATCTGGACGGCTTCCTGCTCGACGCGGGGCGCGAAGCCCGCGCGTTGGCAGGCGCCGACGATGAGATCGTAGAGGCTCGGGCCGGCTTGGCGGGGAAACAAGATGAAGGGCTCGTCGGCCAGCGCGGCGAGGGGCAGCGATCCGGCCGGGAACCGGCCGCGGGTGCGCGTCGGCAGCGCCGCCATGAGGCGGTCGTGCACGAGAGGCCGGTAGGCAATCCGCGGATCGACGACGGGCGGGAGAACCATCCCCACATCGATCTCGCCCTGGCCCAGCGCCGGGAGCAAGGCGTCGGTGACGCCTTCCCGCAGGACCAGCTTGATGCCCGGATGACGCCTGCGAAATTCGGGTACCAGGGTGGGAAGGATGTTGTAGGCGGCAACACTGATGAACCCGAGCGCGACGCTCCCGGCCTCGCCGGCGGCGAGGTGGCGCGCGCGCTCCTTCAGTGCATCCGCTTCGCGCAATAACCGGCGCGCCTCGGGCAGGAGCGCACTGCCTGCGGCGCTGAGCGCGACCGCACGGCGGGTGCGCGCGAAAAGCGGTGTGCCGAGCTCGTCCTCGAGCGCGCGGATCTGACGCGACAGGGGCGGCTGCGAGATGGCAAGGCGCTGGGCTGCACGCCCGAAGTTGAGCGCCTCGGCCACCGCGACGAAATAACGGAGATGGCGTAGCTCCATGCCTGCAGAAGGCTCCGAAGGCCCAATGATTGATGCTCAAAAAGTATCATAACCGCGCCTCTAGTGGATTGGACGGTATGACGCGGTCCCGCTAGAGTTCCGCAATCGGGCCGCTAGCCGGCTGGCGACCGCGATCGATCCAGCAGAACCGAGCGCGCGCGCTCCGGCCGGCCGCCCGCACCGGGGCGGCTCGGTGAGGCGCTAAACTTCCGACCCGACCCGCAAACCGCACTCGTACGGAGGACTCCATGGCCGACAATCCTCGCAGCCGCACGATCACCGCGGGAATCGCCCGCTCGCCCAATCGCGCCATGTTGCGTGCGGTCGGGTTCGGCAACAGCGACTTCGAAAAGCCGATCGTGGGGGTCGCGAACGGCCACTCGACGATGAATCCCTGCAATGCCGGAATCCAGCCGTTGGTGGACCGCGCGATGGACGCGCTGCGCGCCGCGGGGGCCATGCCACAGGTGTTCGGCGTGCCGACCGTCACCGACGGCATCGGCATGGGCACGGAGGCGATGAAGTACTCGCTCGTCTCGCGCGAGGTGATCGCCGATGCGATCGAGACCTCGGTGAACGGTCAGGCGATGGACGGGGCGCTGGTCGTCGGCGGGTGCGACAAGAACATGCCCGGCGGGATGATGGCCCTCGCGCGCATGAACGTCCCGGGAATCTTCGTCTACGCCGGGACGATCAAACCCGGCAAGTGGAAGGGACAGGATCTCACCATCGTATCGGCATTCGAGGCGGTCGGTGCCTTCAGCGCGGGCAAGATGAGCGAGGAGGATTTCGTGGGCATCGAGAACAATGCCTGCCCGTCCGTTGGCGCGTGCGGCGGCATGTACACGGCGAACACGATGAGCTCATCCTTCGAGGCGCTCGGAATGAGTCTTCTCGGCTCGTCGCAGATGGCTTGCCCCGATCCCGAGAAAGCCGACTCGGCCGCGGAATCCGCGCGGGTGCTGGTGCACGCCGTCCGGAAGAACATCCGGCCGCGCGACATCATCACGCGCAAATCCATCGAGAACGCGATCGCGCTCGTGATGGCGACCGGGGGATCGACCAACGCCGTGCTGCATTACCTCGCAATCGCTGCCGCGGCCGGCGTGAAGTGGACCATCGACGACTTCGAGCGTGTGCGGCGCAAGGTTCCGGTGCTGTGCAACCTCAAGCCGTCAGGTCGGTACGTCGCAACGGATTTTCACCGCGCGGGCGGCGTGCCGCAGGTGCTCAAGATGCTCCTCAACCATGGCCTCCTCCACGGGGAGTGCCGGACGATCACCGGGCGGACGATCGCCGAAGAGCTCGCGAATGTGCCTGACGAGCCGCGCGCTGATCAGGACGTGATCCGCCCGTGGGGAAAGCCCATGTACGCGCAGGGTCATCTCGCGATTCTCAAGGGCAATCTGGCACCGGAGGGGTGCGTTGCGAAGATCACCGGCCTCAAGAACCCCGTGATCACCGGCCCGGCGCGCGTTTTTGACTCCGAACCGGCGTGCATGAAAGCCATCATGGCAAAGCGGATCAAGCCCGGCGACGTCATCGTGATTCGGTACGAGGGACCGAAAGGCGGCCCAGGGATGCAGGAAATGCTCGCACCAACTTCCGCGCTCATCGGACAGGGTCTTGGCGAGTCGGTTGGGCTGCTGACCGACGGGCGTTTCTCCGGGGGCACATGGGGCATGGTGGTGGGACACGTTGCACCCGAAGCGTTCGCCGGTGGCCCCATCGCGCTCGTGAAGGAGGGTGACTCGATCACGATCGATGCGAAGAAGCGCCTGATCCAACTCCACGTCCCAGCGAAGGAGCTCGCCGCGCGGCGCAAGAAATGGAAGCAGCCCAAGGCACGGTATACGCAGGGTCTGCTCGCGAAGTACACTCGGCTCGTCTCGACCGCAAGCAAGGGCGCCATCACTGATAGCAGCGCCTGAGGCACATACTGGGTACTGACAGAAAAAGGAGAGCAGATGGGGATGTTTAACTTTATTAAGGATATGGGTGAGAAGCTTTTCGGCAGCGGCGCCACGCAGGCGGCCGTGAAGCCGGCGGACGCGGCCAAGCCGACGGACGAAGAGGTCGCCAAGGCACTCATAGCAAAAGTCAATGCGCTTGGGCTCACCGTGAAGAGCCTCGACATTACGTTCAATGGCGGCACCGCATACGTCATGGGATCGGTGGCCGCGCAGGACGTCCGCGAGAAAGTGATTCTTGTGGTCGGCAATACGGCTGGCGTGGAATCGGTGCACGACAACCTCGCGGTGGAGAAGCCGCAGCCGGAGGCGAAGTTCTATACGGTCGTGAAAGGCGATACGCTTTCGAAGATCTCGAACGACTTCTACGGCAATGCCAACAAATACATGAGGATATTCCAGGCCAACGAGCCGATGCTCAAGCACCCGGACAAGATCTACCCGGGACAGGTCTTGCGCATCCCAGCATAGCCCGGCGGAAGCCGGTCAGGTTTGAGAAAAATGGGCGGGGTCTCTCCCCGCCCATTTCATTTCGGAATCCCGAATCCGTACTCGCAAGCTTCCGGACCGGATTCGCTCCCAGGCATGAACAATCCATTCCCGGATTGCCGCCTAATGAAACGGGGGGTTGGCCGTACTAAGGGACATCAGCGCTGCGCTGGAATGTTTCCAAGAGCAAACGCTGAATCCATCCACCCTGATCAAAGGAGCATCAAAATGAAAAAGCTTTCCGGTCTTATCGCTGGTGTTGCGCTCGGACTTGCGGCGCCCATCGTTTCCGCTCAACCCGATCCGCTCTACCTCAGCCCCGAAGTCGGTGGCGCCGAAATCACCTTCAACGTGAAGGCTGACGAGAGCGGGATCAACGCCCGCGCCGACAGCAACTCGTTCTGGTACGCGGGCACGAGCGGCGTGTCGTCCAACTAAGACATCCGGACGTGCCGAAAAACCCGGCCTCGGCCGGGTTTTTCTTTTTGTGCCACGGCGGATCGCGGATCGAAAGCCCGGCCAACCGTAAATCGTTCTGGTACGCGGGTACCCGCGGCGTGTCGTCGAACTGAGACAGTCGGGTCTGCCGCGAAGAGCCTGGCTACGCCGGGCATTTCCCTTGCGTCGCGACCCGCGCTTCCACGGTTCCGTCATCTGTCGCGTTTCGAGAACAATTCATTCTCGAATGCGTTGTTAATGAAGCAGACGCTAGTCGGACTAAGGGACATCAGCGCTGCGCCGGAGTGGATCCGAGATCAGACGCTGAAACCACTCATCTGACATGAAAGGACTACCAAATGAAACAGCTCAACGCTCTGATCGCTGGTGTTGCTCTCGCTGCTATTGCCCCGATCGCCCTGGCTGATGCCGATCCGCTTTACCTGATGCCCGAAGTGGGCGGCGCGGAAATCACCTTCAACGTGAAGGCAGATAACACCGGGATCAACAGCGATGCCAACACCCGGTCGTTCTGGTACGCAGGCACGAGCGGCGTGTCGTCCAACTAAGACTGCCGCAATGCACCGAGAAACCCGGCTTCGGCCGGGTTCTCCCTGGCGGGACCCTGAACTTACGAGTGTGCACAGTTCACACCGATTCGATGGCCTGCTTCACGGACGCCTGCCACCCGAATCCGGAAAATCAATTACATCAGCACACCGACAAGTGCTGAACCAGACTACTTAACTGAAAGGAGTATCAAATGAAAAAGCTCTACGTTTTGATCGCCGGTGTTGCGCTGGCTGGTGTTGCCCCGATCGCTCTTGCTGACGCCGATCCGCTGTACCTCATGCCCGAGGTGGGCGGCGCGGAAATCACCTTCAACGTGAAGGCGGATGACAGCGGGATCAACAGCGATACCACCAGCCGGTCGTTCTGGTACGCGGGCACGAGCAACGTGTCGCCCAACTAAGAACGCTTCGACGTACTCAAGAGCCCGGCCTAGGCCGGGCTTTTCATTTGGCGCGCGCGCCGCGCGCGGTGCTAAAGCCACGCAGTGTCAGTGGGATTCCCCGCGCCGAACGCCTGCCAGGGCCGGCGTTCTTTGTTAGCCTGTGGCGATTCGATCGTGATCGCCGCCCATTTGCAGCCGGCGTCGTATCCAGGTATCCGAGCCACGCATCCCGAGGCACACCTCCCATGTCCAAGCACGGTGCACACGGAACAACAGGCACGCGCCGGGCCGGCAAGAACCGGCTCGCGCAGGAGACAAGTCCCTATCTTCAGCAGCACGCCGACAATCCGGTCGACTGGTATCCGTGGGGCGAGGAAGCGCTCTCCCTCGCCCGCGACACCGGTAAGCCCATTCTGCTCTCGATCGGCTATTCGGCGTGCCATTGGTGCCACGTCATGGCGCACGAGTCTTTCGAGGATCCGGATGTCGCCGCCGCGATGAACGAGAGCTTCGTGAACATCAAGGTCGATCGCGAGGAGCGGCCCGACATCGACCAGATCTACCAGCTTGCGCATCAGCTGTTCAATCAGCGGGGCGGCGGATGGCCGCTCACCGCGTTTCTGACTCCCGATCACACACCGTTCTTCGTCGGCACGTATTTCCCGAAGGAGTCGCGCTACCACCTGCCGGGATTCGTCGAGCTCCTGCAGCGGATCGCCGCGTTCTATCGGGATCGTCGGGGTGACATCGACCAGCAAAACGAGGCGGTGCTCGCCGCATTCGGGCGCATGGAGGCTTCGGCCGCTCGCGAGCATGCGACGTTCTCGGCCGAGCCGATTGCGCAGGCGGTTCGCGCGCTGCTCGAGAACGTCGACAGCCGCAACGGTGGATTCGGCGGCGCGCCGAAGTTCCCGCATCCGACCGACCTCGAGCTACTGCTGCGCGAGGCGGTCCGCAGCGACGATCAGGGCGCGCTGCACGCGGTGGTGCTGACGCTCGAGAAAATGGCGGAGGGCGGGATCTACGACCAACTCGGCGGCGGATTCTGCCGCTACAGCGTGGACGCGACATGGACGATTCCACACTTCGAGAAGATGCTCTACGACAATGGTCCGCTGCTGAGGCTGTACGCCGACGCATGGGCACTGACTGACAGGCCGCTCTTCAAGCGCGTGGTCGAGGAGACGGCGACGTGGATCGAGCGCGAGATGCATTCGCCGGAAGGTGGCTACTACTCGACGCTCGATGCCGATTCCGAGGGTCACGAGGGCAAGTTCTACGTCTGGACCCCGACCGAGGCGCAGGCGTTGCTCGACACCGACGAGTATGCGGTGATCGCGTCGCACTACGGCCTGGACGGACCTCCCAATTTCGAGGGAACGCATTGGAACTTGCGCGTCACGCGCGACCTTGCCGCGGTCGCCAAGCGCCTCGGCAAGCCCCACGATGTTTGTGAACGATTGCTCGGCACCGCGCGCAGCAAGCTTTTCGCGGCGCGCGACCGGCGCGTGCGACCCGGGCGCGACGAGAAGATCCTGACGAGCTGGAACGCGCTCGCCATTCACGGCATGGCGCGCGCCGCGGCTGTGTTTGATCGGCCCGATTGGCTCGCGAGCGCGCGCCGGGCGATGGATTTCGCGCGCGGCACCCTCTGGCAGAACGGCACGCTGCTTGCAACCTACAAGGATGGGCGGGCACACCTCAACGCGTACGTCGACGACTACGCGTTCCTGATCGCCGCCCTCATCGAGCTGCTGCAGACCGATTTCCGGACCGACGAGCTCGCCTTTGCGCGAGCGCTCGCGGACGCACTGCTGGAGCGATTCGAGGATTCGCCGACCGGCGGGTTCTTCTTCACCAGCCACGACCACGAGAAGCTGATTCATCGCCCCAAGCCCGGGTTCGATAATGCCACGCCTTCCGGCAACGGCGTGGCGGCACTCGCGCTGACCCGCCTCGGACACATCACCGGCGACACTCGCTACCTGCACGCGGCTGAGCGCACCATTTCCGCGTTCTGGACGGCGCTCGAGCAGCAGCCGGCTGGATTCGCGAGCATGCTCGGCGCGCTTGCCGAGACGCTTGCCCCGACCCGAATCGTCGTGCTGCGTGGTGAGCAGGACGCGCTCATTCCCTGGCTGCGCGAGCTGGCCGCCGACTATCGCCCGGACACGGTCGTGCTGGGCGTTCCTTCGAACGCGAAAGAACTGCCGGAAGTCCTCGCGAAGCCGATCGGAAGAGGCGTCAACGCCTTTATTTGTCAAGGCGTTAGTTGTACAGCACCGATATCCGAGCTCGATTTGATGCGGCGCCTTTTAATACCCGCACAGATTGAGTAGGATTCGGGTCTTTTCCGGCCAAACCGGGACTCGATTCACTTAACTCGCAGCAAGGAGCTTCCATGAAGTCATTGATCGCTGCCCTCGCCCTCGCCGCCGGCGCCGCATTTGTCGCTGCCCCCGTGAGCGCGTCCGAGGAGTTGCTCAAGAAGAACAATTGCACCGCGTGCCATGCCATCGACAAGAAACTCGTCGGTCCCTCATACAAAGATGTTGCGAAGAAGTACGCCGGCAATGCCGGCGCGGAAAAGATGCTTGCTGAAAGGGTCAAGCAGGGTGGTAAAGGCAACTGGGGCCAGGTTCCGATGCCCCCGAATCCCACCGTTTCGGATGCCGACATCACCACGATGGTCAAGTACATCCTCTCCCTCAAGTAGGACCTGCCCGGTAGGTCACGAACAGGAGGAAACCCGCAGGTTTCCTCAGGCAAAGCGGAAGGTTACGAACAGGAGGGAACCCGCAGGCTCCCTCCCGTTACCCTCCTTTCTGCTAAAAGCAGGCCCTGCGCGTCCGGGCCGTTGCGCTTTTCCCGAGACGATTCTGGTAGCCTTGCCACCGGTTCTTGATCGGTCGAAAATCGGCCTCTGATCGTGTTGTTTTCTGGCAGCCTGCCCCCTGCAATATCCCGAAGAGGAAAGACCATGCACGCTTATTTCAAGGCATTCTCGCTTGCCGCTGTGCTTACGCTCGCCCTGGTGGGTTGTGGAAAAGAAGAGCCGAAACCGGCCCCCGCACCGAAAGCCGCCGCGGCGCCGGCCGCTCCACCCCCTCCGGCTGAAATGATGGTGAAGATCGGCAACGTCGCGCCGACCACCGGTCCGATCGCTCACCTGGGCAAGGACAACGAAAACGGCGCGAAGATGGCGGTCGACGACGTCAACGGCATGAAGGTCATGATCGACGGAAAGGTGCTCAAGCTCGAGCTCATTCCAGAGGACGATCAGGCCGACCCGAAGCAGGGCACGATCGTCGCGCAGAAGCTCGTCGATGCGAAAGTCGCGGCGGTCGTCGGCCACCTCAACTCCGGCACGACGATCCCCGCGTCGAAGATCTACAGCGACGCCGGCATTCCGCAGATCTCGCCTTCCGCGACGAACCCGAAATACACCGAGCAGGGGTTCAAGACCGCTTTCCGCGTCGTCGCCAATGACATCCAGCAGGGCGGCACGGTCGGCAATTACATCGCGAAGGACATGGCCGCCAAGAACGTCGCCATCATCGACGACCGCACGGCATACGGTCAGGGCGTTGCGGACGAGGTGGAAAAGGCCGCCAAAGCCGCCGGCGCAACGGTCGTCGCACGCGAGTTCACGACCGACAAGTCGACCGACTTCAAGGCCATTCTCACCAAGATCAAGGGCAAGAACCCGGACGCCATCTTCTACGGTGGCATGGACGCCACCGGGGGCCCCATGGCGAAGCAGGCCAAGGATCTCGGGATCACGTCGAAGTTCGTGATGGCCGACGGTGGGTGCTCGCCTGAATTCATCAAGCTCGCCGGCGACGCGGCCGAAGGGTTCATCTGCTCGATCCCGGGCACGCCGGTCGACAAGCTCGCCAAGGGCGAGGACTTCAAGAAGCGCTATAAGGAGAAGTTCGGCACCGAGGTGCAGATCTATTCGCCGAACGCTTACGATGCGGTGATGGTCATCGTCGAGGCGATGAAGAAGGCGGACTCCGCCGACCCGGCGAAGTTTCTGCCCGAGATAGCGAAGATCAGCTACGACGGCGTCACTGGGAAGATCACGTTCGACGCAAAGGGCGACCTCGACAGCGGTGCGATCACCATGTACGAGGCCAAGGGTGGCAAACTCGAGGTGGTGACCACCGTCGGCGGAAAATAACGACGAAGCGGTCACTAGGCCAAGGGTTCACAAGGCGGCGCCTCCGGGGCGCCGCTTTGCGTTTGGCCGCGCAAAACCGTATAAAAGCGGACGATGGACATCTTTCTCCAGCAGATCGTCAACGGCGTCACGCTGGGTAGCATCTACGCGCTGGTGGCGCTCGGCTACACGATGGTCTACGGCATCATCGGCTTGATCAACTTCGCGCACGGCGAGGTCGTGATGATCGGCGCGCTCACCGCGTTTTCGGTCATCATGGGGCTCATCGGGGCTGGGGCGGGCCTGCCGGTCGGCTTGACCGTCGCGATCGGGCTCACCGCAGCGATGCTGGTGTGCACGGTGCTCGCCTTCAGCATCGAGAAAGTCGCCTATCGCCCGCTGCGCCGCGCGTCGCGGCTCGCCCCGCTGATCACGGCCATCGGCATGTCGATCGTGCTGCAGAACGTCGCGATGATGATCTGGGGTCGAAACTATCTGCGGTTTCCCGAGCTGTTCGGCACCGAGCGCTATGTCGTGGGGGGCGCGTCGATCACCAGCCTGCAAATTGCGATTGTGCTGCTCGCCGCCGGCGTTATGGGGCTGCTGCTGCTCATGGTGCACAAGACGCGGCTCGGCACCGCGATGCGCGCGACCGCGCAGAATCCTGAGGTGGCGGGTCTCATGGGAATCAACATCAACACTGCGATCTCGGTGGCGTTCGTGGTGGGCGCGGCGCTTGCAGCGGTCGCCGGGCTGATGGTGATGACCTACTACCAGGTGGCCTACTATCACATGGGCTTCCTCCTCGGGCTCAAGGCGTTCACCGCCGCGGTGCTTGGCGGCATCGGCAATCTCGCGGGCGCGATGCTCGGCGGACTGCTGCTTGGCGTCATCGAGGCGCTCGGCGCGGGGTACATCGGCGACCTCACGTTCGGCGTCCTCGGCAGCCATTACCAGGACGTGTTCGCGTTCTTCGTGCTGATCACGGTGCTCATATTCCGGCCATCCGGGTTGCTCGGCGAGCGGGTGGGCGATCGGGCCTGATGAGTGATTTCCTGACCCGGCTCAGACAGCACCCCGCGGCCCTGTGGGTCGGCTTCGCGCTGATCGCGGCCGCGCTCACGATGCTGCCGTTCATCGTGGGCATGCAGGGCCAGACCTGGGTGCGGGTCGTCAACACCGCGCTTCTTTATGTGATGCTCTCCCTCGGCCTCAACATCGTCGTGGGGTTCGCCGGGCTGCTCGACCTCGGCTACATCGCGTTCTACGCCGTCGGCGCATATCTCTATGCGTTGCTCGCAAGCCCGCACTTCGGGCTGCATTTGCCGTTCTGGATCATCCTGCCGATCGGTTTTCTGGTTGCGTGCATGTTCGGCGTATTGCTGGGCGCGCCGGTGCTCAAGCTGCGCGGCGACTACCTGGCCATCGTCACGCTTGGTTTTGGCGAGATCATTCGCATCTTCATCAATAACCTGAACGAGCCGGTGAACATCACCAACGGACCGCAGGGCATCACGCTGATCGATCCGGTCCGCCTCGGTCCGCTCTCGTTCTCCGGGACGAACACAGTCGTCGGGCTCGACTTCACCAGCCCGGTGAAGTACTACTACCTGCTGCTCGTGCTCGTGCTGGTGATCATCGTCATAAACGTTCGCCTGCAGGACTCGCGCATCGGCCGCGCGTGGGAGGCGATTCGGGAGGACGAGATCGCGGCGCAGGCGATGGGCATCAACCTCCGCAACATGAAGCTGCTCGCCTTTGCAATGGGGGCGAGCTTCGGCGGCGTGGCGGGCGGCATGTTCTCGGCGATCCAGGGATTCATCAGCCCGGAGAGCTTCGGAATCTTCGAGTCGATCATCGTGCTCGCGATGGTGGTGCTCGGCGGCATGGGCAACATTCCCGGAGTCATTCTTGGCGCGGTGCTGTTGTCGACGTTTCCCGAGGCGTTGCGCTACATGGCGCCGCTCCAGAAGGCGGCGTTCGGGCGCGCGATCATCGATCCCGAGGCAGCGCGGCTGCTGATCTTCGGGCTCGCGATGATCCTCATCATGCTGTTCCGGCCCGCGGGTATCCTGCCCTCCGAGGTACGCAAGCGCGAGCTCGCCACGGAGCGCGAGTCATGAGCGCGCTGCTTCAGGCGAATCGCATATCCAAGCGCTTCGGCGGGTTGCAAGCGCTCGACGAGGTGCGCTTCTCGATCGAGCGGGGGGAGATTTACGGACTGATCGGACCGAACGGGGCGGGCAAGACGACGCTCTTCAACTGTCTCACCGGGCTCTACCGGCCCGAAGCGGGGGAGTTCCGCTTCGCTGGCGCCCCGCTCAATGGGTTGAACCCGAGCCAGGTCGCGGAGCGCGGGATCGCGCGCACCTTCCAGAACATCCGGCTTTTCAGCAATCTCTCGGCGCTCGAGAACGTGATGATCGGACGCCATGTGCGCACTTCCGCTGGCGTGTTCGGCGCGATCCTGCGCAATGCGCGTACGCGCGCCGAGGAACGCGCGATCGAGACGCGGGCGCGCGAGCTGCTGGACTATGTCCGAATAAGCGATCACGCGAACGATCTCGCGAAGGCGCTTTCCTACGGCGATCAGCGCCGCCTCGAGATCGCGCGGGCGCTCGCCACCGAGCCGAAGCTGCTCGCGCTCGACGAGCCTGCCGCGGGGATGAATCCCGTCGAGACCCGGGCGCTGCGTGGTCTTCTCGACCGGATACGCGCGGACGGCGTGACGATCCTCTTGATCGAGCACGACGTGAAGCTCGTCATGGGCCTCTGTGATCGCGTGCTGGTGCTCGACTACGGACGCACGATCGCCGAGGGGCCGCCTGCCGAAGTGCAGAGCGACCCCAAGGTCATCGAGGCGTATCTTGGTGGTCCGCTGACCCAGGAAACCGCCGCATGAGCCTGCTCGCCATCGGTGGTCTGGAAGTCGCCTACGGTGGCATCAAGGCGGTGAAAGGCATTGATCTCGCCGTCGAGAAGGGGGAGCTGGTCTGTCTCATCGGCGCGAACGGCGCCGGCAAGACGACCACCCTCAAGGCGATCTGCGGCCTGTTGCCGACGCGCGGCGGCACGGTGCGCTATGACGGCGAGGAGATCACCGGGACGCCGTCCTACCAGCTCGTCGAGCGTGGCCTGGCGATGGTTCCCGAAGGTCGCGGCGTGTTTCGCCAGCTCACGGTCGCCGAGAATCTCGCGATGGGCGCATTCGTGCGCAAGGACCGGGAAGCGGTGCGGCGCGATCTGGATCACGTCTACAAGCTGTTTCCGCGCCTCGCCGAGCGGCGGAGCCAGTCAGGCGGCACGCTGTCGGGCGGCGAGCAGCAGATGCTTGCCATCGGGCGCGCCATGATGAGCCGTCCGCAGCTTCTGCTGCTCGACGAGCCCAGCATGGGCCTTGCGCCCTTGCTCGTGCAGAAGATCTTCGAGACGGTGCGCAAGATCTCGCTCGAGGGCGTGACCATTCTCCTGATCGAGCAGAATGCGCGGCTCGCGCTCGAGATCGCGAACCGCGGCTACGTCATGGAGAGCGGCACGATCACCCTTTCCGGACCTGCGACCGAGCTGCTCGCCGATCGGAAAGTGCGGGAGGCCTACCTGGGCGAAGCGGCGTGAGCAACCTGTGACGGATCCGATTCAGATCCGCATGGGCGGCTATGGCCCGCCCGACACCACGCACAGCCGGGCGCTCAAGATGATCGGCGACCGGCTGGTCGCCGAGCTCGGCGACGCTGTGGACATCAAGTACATCTGGAATGTGATGGATTTCGGCTACAAGGGCGAGGACGTGCTGTGGATGGTGGAGCACGGAATCCTGACGCTTGCTTATCAGTCGACGAGCTACCTGACGAGCCGCGTGCCGGAGCTCGGCCTCGTCGACCTTCCGTTCCTGTTTGACGATCTCGATCAGGCACGCTCTGCGATGGACGGCAGGCTGGGTCGGTATCTCACCGACCGGATCGAGGCGCGCATCGGTTTCCGGATGCTTGGCTATCTCGAGAACGGCTATCGGCACGTCTCGAACCGCCTGCGGCCCGTTCGCGCGCCTGCAGACCTCGCGGGGATGCGCATCCGGATGCTGCCGAGCGAGGTGCATTGCCGGACGTTCGAGCTGCTCGGCGCGATTCCGGTGCCTTGCGATCTGAAGCGGGCGCTCGACGACATCGCCTCGGGGGCCGTCGACGCGCAGGAGAATCCGCTCGCCAACACGGTGACCTACGGTGTTCACACGCTGCATCGCTATCACACCCTGACCAGCCACTTCTACCTGTCGCGCGGGATCTACGCCAATCGCGCCGCCGTCGACAGCTGGCCGGCCGAGCTTCGCGACGCGATGCGCGCGGCAGCCAGGGAAGCGGTCGACCATCAGCGCACGCTCGCCGTGGAGGAGGAAGTGATCGCCCGGCGGGCGATCGAGCGCGCAGGCTGCGATATCGTCGAGCTCTCCGCGCGCGAGCGCGACACATTCGTGCAAGCTGTCCTGCCGCTGCACGACGCGGCGCGCAAGCGGTACGGTGAGGCGGTATTCGCGCTCGCGAGGTAGCCTACACTGAGGCCCTCTGGAGGAAGGTTCGTATGTACCTGCCGAAGCATTTCGAGGAGTCGCGCGTCGAAGTGATGCACGCGCTGATTCGGGAGCACCCGTTGGCGGTCCTCGTGACGCTCGGAGCGGACGGGCTGAACGCGAACCACATTCCCATCGAGATCGATTCCGAGCCGGCACCCTACGGAACGCTCCGCGGGCACGTCGCCCGGGCGAATCCGGTGTGGCGCGACTTTGCTGCCGACGTCGAGACCCTGGTCGTCTTTCAGGGGCCAGCGGGTTACGTCACGCCTGCGTGGTATCCGAGCAAGCGGGAGACCGGAAAAGTCGTGCCGACTTACAACTACGCGGTCGTGCATGCCTACGGTCGCATGCACATCGTCGAGGACGCCGCGTGGCTGCGCAACCTGGTCGAGCGTCTCACGCGCAGATTCGAGGGAGCGCGCACCGAGCCCTGGCATGTAACCGACGCTCCGGCGAGCTACATCGACGCGCAGCTGCGCGCAATCGTTGGGCTCGAGATACCGATCACCCGGCTGCTCGGGAAATGGAAGATGAGCCAGAACAAGTCGGTGGTCGACCGGGCGGGCGTCGAACAGGGTTTGCGCGCGACTGGCGACTCCGCTGCTGCGACACTCGCGCGGCTGGTGGAGCGGTCGATAGAATCGTGACGCGTCCGGCGCTCCCCGCGCAGGCGTTTGGACAGGCGATCTGAGTCCATGCAGGATCCGGTCGTCGCCGCCTCGATTGTCGGGTTTGCGTTCCTGCTCGCCGGCGTGGTGAAAGGCGTTGTCGGCATGGGGCTGCCCACGGTGGCGATCGGCCTCCTCGGCATCGTCATGGCGCCGGTTCAGGCCGCCGCGCTGCTGATCGTCCCCTCGCTGGTGACGAACGTGTGGCAGCTTGCAGTCGGCCCGAACCTCGGTGCGTCGGCGAGGCGATTCGCGGCGTTGCTGGTCGGCGTTTGCTTGGGGACTGCCTTCGGGATCGGTGTGCTTACGGGCGGGGCGACCGCCCTCGCATCGGCGGCGCTCGGCACGGTGCTCGCCGTTTACGGGGGAATCGGATTGATCTCCACGCGCTTCAGAGTGGCCCCGCATGCGGAGCGATGGCTCTCGCCGATCATCGGCGTGTTCACCGGCCTCCTGGCCGGGGCAACGGGCGTTTTCGCGATTCCGGCAGTCCCCTATTTCGCCGCGCTTGGGTTGGAGAAGGAGGAGCTCATCCAGACGCTCGGGCTTTTCTTCACCGTGTGCACGGTAGCATTGGCCGTCGGTCTCATGGCACATGGTCGGTTTCCTGCTGCGGTGGCCACCAATTCGCTGTTGGCGCTGGTTCCCGCGGTCGGCGGCATGCTCCTCGGCCAGAAAGTGAGGAATCGGCTCAACCCCCAGGTGTTTCGCCGGTGGTTCAGCATCGGGCTCGTCATTCTGGGTTCATACATGGCTTTGCGCGGACTCACCAGAGCCTGAGCACGTGGGAATGTCGGAAGCGAAGATCTGCCCCAACTGCGAGAGCGCCCTCCAGCCGGTTGGGGTTCCGCGCTCTTTGACTGCGGCGCGCGTTCTCGCCGCGGATCTGCTGCTCTGGGTCACCGTCGCACTGTTCCTCGCCTTTCTCTGGTCGCCCCGCGCCGCTGGCGAGCTCTATGCGGTCCTGGGCGCGGTAACGCTCGTTGTTTGGGCGTTGCTGCGGTCTCGGCAACGTGCGGACCACGCGAATTTCGCCGAGCACGGGCGGTATGCGTGCGCGCAATGCGGCCTCCATTTCGAGGGCGATGATCTGCGCCAGATTCCTCCATCCGGGTGAACGCGCGTCCATGTCACGCTTCCCGGATGGTCGAATCGCATGACTCCTCTATAATCCGGGCCTTTGCCGGGGAAAGACATGCTGTTGCACGCCCCGGTCACGCGTAT
This sequence comes from Burkholderiales bacterium, assembly GCA_041617635.1. GTDB lineage: Bacteria > Pseudomonadota > Gammaproteobacteria > Burkholderiales > SG8-39 > JAABRB01. Next base: position 25,801 of record JBFJOO010000043.1, read on the forward strand.
GAGAGAACCGCTGCCCTCCCGCCACCGCTAGCGCGATACCGGTGCGAAGCTACGATGTCGCGCGACTGCTCGCCCTGGCGTCAATGTGGTCGCTGCAGTACCTTTTCATGCGCGTCGCTGTGCCCGCGCTGGGCTTCGGGCTCGTCGCGGAGCTCCGCGCCCTGTCCGCGGCATTCTTGCTGCTGCCGGCCGCGATCGTGCTCGGACAGCGCGCGCGGCTCCAGGCTCATGGTGGCGTCTACTTCCGCGTCAGCCTGGTCAACAATGTACTGCCCTTCATCTGCTTCGCTTTCGCAGCCGCCTCGCTCCCGGCCGGCTATCTGTCGATCATCAACGGCACCGTGCCGATGTGGACGGCACTCTTCGCGGCCTGGCTGCTCCACGAGCCGCTCGGCGGACGACGCATCATCGGCTTTGCGCTGGGAATCGCCGGGGTCGCGCTGATCGTGCAGCTCGGACCCGTGGTCCTCGATGCGCAGATCGTGCTCGCCGCGCTCGTCGGCCTGCTCGGTGCCGCGTCCTGGGGCTGGGGCGGTGTGATGATCAAGCAGTACACCGGCGATATTCCAGCAATCGCCCTTGCGGCCGGGTCGATCAGTGTCTCGGCCCTGCTGCTTTCACCTGCGTGGGTGGAGGCCACGACCGCATCGTGGTCCGTCGGCGCCGCCGCGGCAGCGATCGCGCTCGGCCTTATTTGCACGGGCGTTGCGTACCTCGCGTTCTTCACGCTGGTCCGGGACATCGGGCCGTCACGCACGCTATCGGTCACTTTCCTCATCCCGGTGCTGGGTGTGCTTTGGGGTTGGCTCCTGCTCGACGAGGCGGTCACGGCCTCGATGATCGTCGGCGGGGTGATGGTCGTGGCGGCACTGGGGTTGGTGATGCGCCGCTAGAATCGGCGCCTGAAGGTAGAGGATCCGTTCGCAAGGAGGCCATAATGGAATCCCCGAGATCTTTTCCACTCAATGCCTGGTATGCGGCTGCCTGGTCCCACGAGGTGGGCCGACGTGAGATCCTGGCGCGCACTGTCTGCAACCGGAAGATCGCGCTGTGGCGCAAGACCGATGGCACGCCTGTCGCGCTCGAGGACGCATGCTGGCACCGCTTGCTGCCGCTGTCGCTGGGCCGGCTCGATGAGGATCAGGTCGTGTGCCGCTACCATGGCCTCGCCTTCGATGCGAGCGGACGGTGCACGCACATGCCCTCGGTCCCGAGGATCAGCCCGTCAGCTTGCGTGCGCGCCTATCCGGTGATCGAGAAGCATCGCTACGCTTGGGTATGGCCCGGAGATCCGGCACTCGCCGATCCAGCGCTGGTCCCGGACATGCACTGGAACGGCGATCCGGACTGGGCCGGTGACGGCGACACGCTGTTTCTCGCGTGCGACTATCGCCTCGTCATCGACAACTTGATGGATCTCACGCACGAGACTTTCGTGCACGCGACGAGCATCGGCCACCGGGCGATTGTGGCGGCGCAACCGACGACGACCCACGACGATCGGACCGTGACGGTCACGCGCTGGATGATGGATATCGATGCCCCGCCATTCTGGCGTGCCCAGCTCGGCAAGCCTGGCAACGTCGACCGGTGGCAGATCATTCACTTCGAGGCGCCATGCACCATCGTGCTCGACGTCGGCGTGGCGCTCGCGGGCACGGGGGCCGTGGACGGCGATCGGAGCAAGGGCGTCAACAACCGGGTGCTCAATACGATCACGCCCTCGACTGACAGAACTTGCATGTATTTCTGGTCGCTGGTGCGCAACTACAGTCTGAGCGACCAATCGCTGACCACGCAGTTGCGCAATGCGAACGCCAGGATCTTCGAGGAGGACCGGGTGGTCGTCGAGGCTCAGCAGCGATCGATCGAAGCATTGCCTGACCACCCGCTGCACAATCTCAACATTGATGCCGGATCGGTCTGGGCCCGTCGCAACATCGAGCAGATGATCGACGCCGAGTCGCTGCCGGAGCAGGCAAGCGGCATGCAAAGAAGCGCGACCCGAGCGGGACGCTGACGCGAGAAGAAACCATGGATCTGAAGATCAAGGGCCGGCTCGCGCTGGTGACCGGCTCCACTCAAGGGATCGGCCGGGCGATCGCGGCAACGCTCGTTGCCGAAGGGGCGCGCGTCATCGTCAACGGCCGGAATGCGGCGCGTCTGGATGAAACCGTGGCCGAGCTGTCGCGCCGGGGTGAAGCGCACGGAATCGCGGCGGACCTCGCGAGCGCCGACGGCGCGACCAAGGTCGTGGCGGGCGCTGCGGCCATCGGCCAGATCGACATCCTCGTCAACAACGTCGGTTACTTCGAGGTCCGCGAGTTCGGCGATCTCTCCGACCGGCACTGGCTCGACATGTTCGAGCTCAACGTGATGAGCGGCGTGCGTCTGGCGCGCGCCCTGCTGCCCGGCATGCTGCGGCGGGACTGGGGGCGGATCGTGTTCATCGGCAGCGACCAGAGCGCCAAGCCCAATCCCGGCATGGCGCATTACGCGATGTCCAAGGCGGCGCAGGTATCGGTCGCGCGCAGCCTCGCCGAGCTCACGCGGGGCACGTGCGTGACGGTCAACAGCGCGCTGGTCGCGCCGACCTGGTCCGAGGGCGTCGAGGTGTTCCTGGCGAAAATCGCTCCGGACGAGGGGAAGACCGTCGACGAGATGCGCTCCGCCTACTTCTCCGAAGGGCCCGGGATCTCGTCGCTGCTTCAGCGCTGGGCCACCCCCGAGGAAATCGCGGCCCAGATCGCATTCCTGTGCTCGGAGCAGGCCTCGGCGATCAACGGCGCCGCGCAGCGCGTTGACGGCGGCATCATCCGATCGCTGTTCTAAGGGGTCCTTTCAGCCGTGCTTGGGCTCGGCCAGATCCGCCTGGGTCGTGAACGAGTCGGCATAGAACTCGTCGAGCGGCAGGGCGCGCTCGTGGATGAAGTCGTGGCGCGCGGCCTCGACCATGACCGGCACGCCGCAGGCGTAGACCTGGTGGCCCGACAGATCGGCGAAATCCTCCATCACCGCGCGATGGACGAAGCCCACGCGGCCCGTCCAGTCGTCCTCCGGCAGCGCGTCGGAAATCACCGGCACGAACCGGAAATTTGCGTGTTCGGCGGCCCAGCGACTCGCGAGATCGGCCATGTAGAGATCCTTCGGCCGTCGCCCGCCCCAGTAGAGCACCATGCTGCGATCACTCTCCTTCTTGAAAGCGTCCTCGATAATCGCCTTGATCGGCGCGAAACCCGTGCCGCTCGCCACGAAGACGATCGGCTTTTCGCTTGGCTGTAGGAAGAACGAGCCGAGCGGTCCCTCGAAGCGCATGATGTCGCGCTCCTTCATCGCCGTGAAGACGTGATCGGTGAAGTTGCCGCCTGGAACGTGCCGCACGTGAAGTTGCAGGAACTCGTCGTCGTGCGGCGGGTTCGCCATCGAGAAGCTCCGGCGATCGCCGCCCTTGAGCAGAAAATCGATGTATTGTCCGGCCAGAAACTGCAACCGCTCGGTCGCGGGCAGCTTGAGCGAGAGGATCGCCACATCCTCGGTCACCCGCTCGATCTTGTGCACCCGGCAGGGCAGCTTCTTGACGACGATGTCCTTCACTGCGCCGATCGCGCGCGCCTCGATCACCACGTCGGATTGCGGCCGTGCCTGGCAGAAGAGCGCATATCCTGCAGCACGCTCGTCGTCCGAGAGCGCGCTCGAGTGGTATTTGCCGTAGTCGATCGTCCCCTCGACCAGCTTGCCCTTGCACGAGCCGCACGCGCCGTCCCGGCAGCCGTACGGAAGATGAAACCCCTCGTCGAGAGCTGCCTGCAGGATCGTCGCGCCGTCCGGTACCGTGAAGGCGTGACCGCTCGGTTGCACTGTCACTTGGTGAGGCATGCTGCGCTTCCCTTGCCGAGTCGGGTTTAGAATCCCCGCGTGAAAATCCTGCTGATCGTGGGCTTTGGCGACGTGGCGCAGCGCGCCACGCCGGCGCTCCTGGCGCACTATCGAGTCTTCGCGCTCGTGCGCACGGCGGAGGCTGCCACCCGCGCGGCCCGGCACGGCGCGACGCCCGTCGTCGGCGATCTCGACCGGCCGGAAACGCTCGACCCGCTTGCGGGGCTCGCAGAATGCGTGTTGCATCTCGCACCGCCCGACGCGGGCGGCGATCGCGACCTTCGCACGCGTTCACTCGTCAACGCGCTCTCCGCGCGAGCGATGGTAGCACACGAGAATCGCGCCTTCCGCCGCCCCGAGCGGCTCGTATATATAAGTACGAGCGGTGTCTACGGCGACTGTGGCGGAGCACGCGTGGACGAGAGCCGCCGCGTGAATCCGCAATCCGATCGTGCGCACCGACGCTTCGATGCCGAGCGGACACTGCTCGACTGGAGCGCGCGCGAGGCGGTGCGCGTTTCCATCCTGCGCGTGCCGGGGATCTATGCCGCAGATCGCCTGCCGATCGAGCGGCTCGAGCGGGGAACGCCCGTGCTGCGCGCCGAAGACGACGTCTTTACTAATCACATCCATGCGGACGATCTTGCAGCCGCGTGCGCGGCCGCGTTGGCGCATGGGGGCGATGGTCGAATCTACAATGTGTCGGACGACAGTGAGCTGAAGATGGGCGACTATTTCGACCTGGTGGCCGACCGGGCCGGTCTTCCAAGGCCGCCGCGCATCGCGCGCGCCGACGCGCCGGGGAGGATATCGCCCATGGCGCTGTCGTTCATGAGCGAGTCGCGGCGGCTCGTGAACCGCCGCATGAAAACCGAGCTGGGAGTCGCGCTGCGCTATCCCACGGTCCGCGAAGGCGTCCCGCAGCGGATCGAGCGCGTTGCCGCGATTGACGGGAAACGGAGTTGATCATGGCCAGTGCGCAGGAGACCTTGCTCGTGATTACCAACCTGCCGGACAGGGCAAGCGCCGAGCGGCTCGCCGACGCCTTGGTCGAACGGCGTGTCGCGGCCTGTGTCAATGTGATGGCGCCCTGCCGATCCGTCTACCCGTGGCAGGGCGCCGTCGAGCGTTCCGAGGAGCACCCGGTTTTGGTCAAGACCCCCGCGGACCGGTACGATGCCCTGCAGGAGGCCATCCGGGAGCTGCACCCCTATGAACTTCCCGAGATCATCGCAGTCCGACTGGACGCCGGGCTCCCCGCCTATCTGGATTGGGTAGCTCTGGAGACCCGTCCCACGGCATAATTCCCGACTCATGCGTGCCTTGATCGCCCTCGTCGTCGGTGTCGTCGCAGCGGCTTCCGCCGTGGCGCAGGACGTCCTCGAGCCGGAGAAAGCCTTCCGGTTGTCGGCCCGAGCGCTCGATGCGCGGACGATCGAGGTCCGGTATCGCATCGAGGACGGGTACTACATGTACCGGGATAAGTTTCGGTTCGCGGCCGAGCCCGCGACCGTCAAGCTCGGACCCGTAAGTCTTCCGCCCGGCAAGATCAAGCAGGACGAGTTCTTCGGGAAAGTCGAGACGTACCGAGGCGACTTGGCCGTTCGCATCCCGGTCGAAGCCGGCGCCGATAGGCTGAAGCTTGCGGTGACCTCGCAGGGTTGCGCGGACATCGGCATCTGCTACCCGCCCATGACCCAGCATGCCGAGATCGTAATGGCGGCACTCTCTTCGACAATCGGCGGCGGAGGGTCCTCATTGTTCTCGACGGGTGCGCCCGAAACTTCCGCTGCCGCGCCTTCCTCGGGCGTGGATGCAAGCGCCGGTCAATTTGTCGGACGGCCGGTGAGCGGCCAACTAGAGGTGATCAGCGACGAGTCGACCGCCGCCGGCATCCTTGCAGGCGGCAGCCTTTGGGCGATCTTCGGATTCTTTTTTCTCGCCGGGCTGCTGCTCACGTTCACGCCCTGCGTCCTGCCGATGATTCCCATCCTTTCCGGAATCATCGTGGGCGAGGGCCGCGAGGCGCATGACAAGGGGCGCGCGCTCGCGCTCTCGCTCGCATACGTGGCCGGAATGGCGGTCACTTACACCGCGCTCGGCGTAGCGGCGGGGCTCGCGGGATCCATGTTCGGCGGGGCACTCCAGAATCCATGGGTGCTCGCTGCGTTCGCGGCGATTTTTGTCGGGCTCGCGTTCTCGATGTTCGGGTTCTACGACATCACGTTGCCGTCGTTCCTGCATACGAAGCTCACGCACGCGAGCAACAAGCTGACCGGCGGGCACGTCGGGGCAGTGGTGGTGATGGGCGCGCTGTCGGCGGCGATCGTCAGCCCCTGCATCGCGGCACCACTCGCGGGCGCGCTCGTGTACATCAGCCAGAGCCGCGACGTGACGCTCGGCGGCACGGCCCTGTTCTCGATGGCGGTCGGCATGGGCGTACCGCTCGTCGCCGTCGGCGTGACCGAAGGCGCGCTGCTGCCGCGCTCAGGGCACTGGATGAAGTCGGTGAAGAAGTTCTTCGGCTTCCTCATGCTCGGCGTGGCGATCTGGATCGTGGCGCCCGTGATTCCGGTCGTGGCACAGATGTTCCTCTGGGCAGCGCTTCTGATCGTCGGCGCCATGTATCTGCACGCGCTCGACCCATTGCCGCACGACGCCTCGGACACCACGCGGTTCTGGAAGGGCGTGGGTGTGATGTCGCTGCTCGCCGGCGTGGCGCTCGCTATCGGCGTGTTCTCGGGTCACCGCGACATCCTGCAGCCGCTATCGGGCTTCCGGGCGGGCGCGGGAAGCGGAGCGGACACTACCCTCAAGTTCGAGAAAGTGCGCTCGCTCGCCGAGCTTGATGCGCGGCTGAAGACGGTCAGCGCCCCGGTGATGCTCGACTTCTATGCCGACTGGTGCGTCTCCTGCAAGGAGATGGAGCAGTTCACTTTCAGCGATGCGCGCGTGCGCGACGCGCTGGGCACGATGGTGCTGCTGAAGGCAGACGTCACGGCCAACAACGAGGACGACAAGGCGCTTCTCAAGCGCTTCAACCTTTTCGGGCCGCCCGGGATCATTTTCTTCGATCCCAAGGGCCAGGAGATCAACGGCTTGCGGGTGATCGGCTATCAACCTGCCGACCGGTTCCTCGAGTCGCTTGCGCACGCGACGCGGCGCTGATTTCGCCGCGTCGCCGGAGATGCGCCCGATCGGCGCCGTAGAGCCATGAACATTCCGCGCTACTGGGCGCGCTGCCGCGGCGACGGGTTCCTGCCCGGCGGCACACGCGTTCCGCTGGTCGTGTACGGCGCTTCCGATCGCAGCCATGATGCTGCCGTGCGCGCAGGCGGCCAGAAACTGCGCGCGTTGGCGGACCGGATCCTCCAGGGCTGGGACGCGCTGAACGCATACGGCTACGCCGATGCTCCTTTGCGCGAAGAGATCGTTTCGCAGATCGAGGAGCCCGCCGGAAACGTCGTCGGTGTGGTGACACGCAACAGCTATGGCTGCGAGGTGCTCAACACGCCCGGCGTGATGTTCGTGGACATCGACCTGCCTGCGGGGGGCTTCGGCAATGCGCTCGGACGGTTCGTCGGTGGGCTGTTCGGCCGCAAGGTCCCGGATTCCGAGGCGGCGGTGGATGCACGGCTGCGCGAGTGGGTGAGGAGTCACCGCCGCTGGGGCATGCGAGTCTATCGCACCCGCGCGGGATTCCGCTGCCTCGTCACGCACGATGTCTTCGATCCGGCCGGCCGTGAGACTGGGGACGCGCTCTCAGCGCTCGGCGCAGATCCGCTCTTCACACGGCTTTGCAAGGCACAGCAGTCGTTTCGCGCGCGGCTTACGCCCAAGCCCTGGCGCTGTGAGGTATCGAGGCCCCCACTGCGCTACCCGTGGGAATCACTCAAGGACGAAACGCGCTTCCGGAAATGGCAGCGCGACTACGAGAAGGCGTCCGCCACGTTCGCCGTCTGCAGCCTGGTGGGCGAGCTCGGGACGACACGCCTCCATGCCGACGCGCGCGCCATCGTGGCCTTACATGACGCGCGAACGGGCGTCGGATCCGACCGGCCGCTAGCGTGAGGACTCCGGCGATATCAGGTTGCCGAGTCCGAGGTGGCTGCGACGCGCGCCGCTTCCGCAAGGAAGGTACGCCGCATGACCTCCTCGTGCGCAGGCCGATCGAAGAACAGCGCGAACGCGTCGATCGCCTGGCCGATCGCCAGCTCCTGACCGGTCATGACGGCGGCGCCCGCACGGCGCGCTGCGGCGATGAACGACGTCTCGAGAGGCGTGTAGACAGCGTCCATGGCCCACGCCGTTCCGGCAAGCGCAGATTCGGCAACCGGGCTACCCGGAAACGCGTACATTCCGACCGGGGTGGCATTCACGATTCCCGAGGCGCCGGCGCACGCGGTGACTGCGTCTGGTGCGGCGACGAAGCGGACGCTGGAATAA
>JBFJOO010000044.1:0-33233 GCA_041617635.1 Burkholderiales bacterium
CGCGCTGTACGATATCCCGGTGATCACGCCGCCGGATCCGAGCGCGCCCGATGTCCTCGAACGCTTGCGCTCGAGCGCGCCGGACTTCCTGTTCTCGTTCTACTACCGCGCCATGCTCAAGCCCGCGCTGCTGGCGCTCGCCCGGCGCGGCGCGTTCAACATGCACGGCTCGCTGCTGCCCAGGTACCGCGGCCGGGCACCGGTGAACTGGGCCGTCCTGCACGGCGAGCGGGAAACCGGCGCGACGCTCCACGAGATGGTCGAGAAGCCCGACGCCGGCCGGATCGTCGATCAGCAGGCGGTGCCCATCCTCCCCAACGACACTGCGCGCGAAGTTTTCGACAAGGTGACGGTCGCGGCCGAGAGCGTGCTCGACCGGAGCCTCCCCGGACTCCTTTCCGGGAGCGCCGAACTCACGGCGCAGGATCTCGCCGCAGGAAGCTACTTTGGTGGGCGACGCCCGGAGGACGGGCGTATCGACTGGACCTGCGGCGCTCGCGAAGTTCACAACCTGGTGCGCGCGGTCGCACCGCCCTATCCGGGCGCATTCTGCTTCCTCGGCGGCGCTGAGCTCCGGTTGCTGCGCACGCTCGATTTGGGCGAGCGCGACGAACGAAGCCGCGATCCTGCACTTCACGTGTGTGACAAGCACCTGCTCGTTCGCTGCGCGGATGGCGGCGTGCTCCGCGTCCTCTCCGCCGAGTTCGGCGGTGCGCCGCTGACCGCGGAGACCTTCTGGACGCGCTTCGGTGCAGAATCGGTGGCACTGCACAACTGAACGATTACCGGCATGAAAAAGATCCTCATTCTCGGCGTGAACGGCTTCATCGGGCACCATCTCTCGAAGCGTATCATCGCGACCACGCCGTGGGACGTCTACGGCATGGACATGGGTACCGACCGCATCGCCGACCTCCTCGACGAGAAGCGGTTCCACTTCTTCGAGGGCGACATCACCATCAACAAGGAGTGGATGGAGTACCACATCCGCAAGTGCGACACGGTGCTGCCGCTGGTCGCCATCGCGACTCCGGCCACCTATGTCAAGGAGCCGTTGCGGGTGTTCGAGCTCGACTTCGAGGCCAACCTGCCGATCGTTCGTGCCTGCGTGAAGCATCGTAAGCGGCTCATCTTTCCCTCCACCTCCGAGGTCTACGGGATGTCCCGCGATCGCGAGTTCGATTCCGACACGTCGGAGCTCGTGCTGGGACCGATCCACAAGCAGCGTTGGATCTACTCGTGCGCGAAACAGCTCATGGACCGGGTCATCTGGGCCTACGGCGTCGAGCGCGCGCTCGATTTCACGCTGTTCCGCCCGTTCAACTGGATCGGCGCGGGCCTGGATTCGATCAACACGCCGAAAGAGGGGAGCTCGCGCGTCATCACCCAGTTTCTCGGCCATATCGTTCGCGGCGAGCCGATCAAACTCGTCGACGGCGGTCAGCAGAAGCGCTCGTTCACCTACATCGACGACGGCATCGACGCGCTCCTGAAGATCATTCAGAACCCGCAGGGGGTCGCGTCCGGAAAGATCTATAACATCGGCAACCCGAAGAACAACCTCTCGGTGCGCCGGCTCGCCGAGCTCATGCTGAAGAAGGCGCTGCGGTTCGAGGAGTACCGGTCGCACGCCAAACGCGTCAAGCTGGTCAAGGTCGGAGCGGCCGCCTACTACGGCAAGGGCTATCAGGACGTGCAGAATCGCGTCCCCCAGATCGCGAACACGCGCAGAGAGCTGCGCTGGACACCGCGGGTCAGCATGACGGACGCGCTCGACCGCATATTCGAGGCCTACCGGCACCACGTCGCCGAAGCGCGGCGGCTCGTCGAGTGAAACTCGGGCTGAAGATCGACGTCGACACCTACCGCGGCACGCGGACCGGCGTGCCCCGGCTGGTCGAGCTCCTCCAGAAGCACTCGGCAGGCGCGACCTTCCTGTTCAGCTTGGGCCCCGACCACACCGGACGCGCGATCAAGCGGGTCTTCCGGCCGGGTTTTCTCGGCAAGGTCGCCCGCACCTCGGTGCTCTCCCATTACGGTTTCCTCACCCTGCTCTACGGCACGGTGCTGCCCGGACCGGACATCGGCCTCAAGTGCGCCGACATACTGCGGAGCGTGCGCGACGCGGGGTTCGAGTGCGGCATCCACTGCTGGGATCACGTGAAATGGCAGGACGGCGTCGCCCGCGCCGGCCCGGAGTGGACCGAGCGCCAGATGCAGCGCGCCCGGGCGCGGTTCGAGGCGGTGTTCGGCGAACCGGCGCGCGTCCACTGCGCCGCCGGCTGGCAGATGAACTGGTACGCCTATCGCTTCACGCAGCGGCTCGGGTTCGACTACGCATCCGATACGCGCGGCTCGGAGCCGTTCATTCCGATGCATCGCGCCGAGATCGTCGCCTGCCCCCAGATTCCGACCACGCTTCCGACGCTAGACGAGCTGATCGGTCTGGAGGGCGTCACCGCCGACAACGTCGCGGAGCGCGTCCTCGCCATGACGCAAGACCCGCCTCCGGCGGGCCACGTCTTCACGCTGCACGCCGAGCTCGAAGGCAGAAAGCTCGCGCCCGCCTTCGAGCGTCTGCTCGAGGGCTGGCGCGCACAAGGGTACGAGCTCGTCCCGCTGCGCGCCATCTACGAGTCGCTCGATCCACGCCGGCTGCCTCGCTGCAACGTCGACGTGGACTTCGTGCCCGGACGCTCGGGCACGCTCGCCACGCAAGGCGCGCCGTTTCTCTCATGACTTCGCGCGATCAGATCGCTTGCACTCCCGACCGGATTTATCAACAATCTGCGGACGTCGCGTCCTTTCATTGACCCAGGCGATGAGCGACAAGCAGGTGGAGGATTTCGCGCTTCCGGGCACCGGCGGCACGTTCCGGCTGTCCGAGTGCCGGGCTCCGGCGCTCGTCCTCTACTTCTATCCCAAGGACAACACGCCCGGATGCACCAAGGAGGGCACGCAGTTCTGCGACCTGCACGAGGAGTTCCGCCGCGCCGGCTGCGAGGTGTACGGCATCTCGCGCGACAGCCTGAAATCGCACCGAAATTTCAAGGCCAAAATGAACTTCCCGTTCGAGCTGCTCTCCGACGAGGACGAGGCGCTCTGCCAGCAGTTCGGGGTGATCAAGATGAAGACCATGTACGGACGGCAGGTGCGCGGTATCGAGCGCAGCACGTTCGTGCTCGACGCGCAACGCGCGATTCGCCGCGAATGGCGCGGCGTGAAAGTTCCGGGTCATGCACAAGAGGTACTCGACTTTGTTAAGACGCTCTGATTCCGCCCCCGCGCAGCCGGTGACGCCCGCGGCCGCCACCTCCGCTCAGCGTGCACGCCGCAAAGCGCGCCCGGCGCTCACCAAGCTCCTCGTCCTCGACACCAACGTGCTGATGCACGATCCCGCGAGCCTCTTCCGGTTCGAGGAGCACGACGTCTTCGTGCCGATGATGACGCTCGAGGAGCTCGACAACAACAAGAAGGGCATGTCGGAGGTGGCGCGCAGCGCGCGGCAGGCAAGCCGGTTCATCGAGGAGATCGTGCGGAAGTACGCCGGACCGATCGAGGACGGCATCCCTCTGGCGCGGCACGCCGCCGACACGGCCACCGGACGACTCTTCCTGCAGACCGAGGCGATCAACGGGCACATTCCCGCGAGCCTGCCGATCGGCAAGTCGGACAATCACGTCATCGGCGTCGTGATGTACCTGCAAGGGCGCGACCCGCAGCGCCCGGTGATCCTGGTGTCGAAAGACATCAACATGCGGATCAAGGCGCGTGCGCTAGGGCTCGCCGCCGAGGATTACTTCAACGACAAGGTTCTCGAGGACACCGACGTCCTCTACACCGGGGCGCGCGAGCTGCCGGCCGATTTCTGGGACCGCCACGGCAAGGACATGGAGTCGTGGAAGAAGGACAGCCGCACCTACTACCGCATCACGGGACCGCTGTGCGGCGAGCTGCTGGTGAACGAGTTCGTATATATGGAAGGCGCGGGCGAGCGTGCGCTGCACGCCCTCGTGAAGGAGCGTAGCGGCGGCACCGCGGTCCTCGAGACGGTCCGCGATTACACGGGTCAGCGCAATGCGATCTGGGGAATCACGGCGCGCAACCGCGAGCAGAACTTCGCGCTCAACCTGCTGATGAACCCCGAGGTGGATTTCGTGACGCTGCTCGGCCAAGCCGGCACGGGAAAGACTCTTCTGACCCTCGCCGCCGGGCTGATGCAGACGCTCGAGAGCAAGCTGTACAGCGAGATCATCATCACGCGGGTGACGGTCCCGCTCGGCGAGGACATCGGGTTTCTTCCCGGCACGGAGGAGGAGAAGATGACGCCCTGGATGGGCGCGCTCGAGGACAATCTCGACGTGCTGCAGAACACCGACGAGGAGGCCGGCGAATGGGGTCGCGCGGCGACGCGCGATCTGATCCGCTCACGCATCAAGATCAAGTCGCTCAACTTCATGCGCGGCCGCACGTTCCTCAGCCGGTACCTCATCATCGACGAGGCGCAGAACCTCACCCCCAAGCAGATGAAGACGCTGATCACGCGCGCGGGTCCGGGCACGAAGGTTGTGTGCCTCGGCAACATCGCGCAGATCGACACGCCCTATCTCACCGAGGGCAGTTCGGGTCTCACCTACGTGGTGGATCGCTTCAAGGACTGGGCCCACTCGGGCCACGTGACGCTGCAGCGGGGCGAGCGCTCGCGGCTCGCGGATCACGCCGCCGACGTGCTTTGAGCGCCTGTCGCGCGCCGCTGGAGCGCGCCCGCCATGCGCTTCAGCCCGAGCCACTGCTGCTCCCAGAACCGCTCGCACCAGGCGCGGATGTGGTGGATTTGCCACACCGGCCGCGCGGCGGCCGGTTGGCGCGTGGCCCGCGGGTTACCAACGGCCCGCAAGCGCCTTGAAATCAAATGAATAACAAGCAGTTAACGACTAACGCCGGGTGCGGTCCACCGGCCGCCTCCGGGGCTGAACCGTCGCTTCCGCACCCCCCGGCACCCCTCCCACGGCGCCTTTTCGCACGCCAACCGAGATTCACACTTGACAGCGGTTGCTAATGTCCTCTATAAAGAAGCCGTGGTAAAGCTCTGAAGTGGCGGAATAAACGCCTGGCGATCCGACTCCTCCTCCGTGCGCCAGCGGTACCGCCCTCCGGAGACAAAAAAAAACAACGGTTGGGTGCGACCTCTCAAGGCCCGGTAACTCCGGGCCTTTTTATTTTCCGCTGGGGAATCGGACGCTGCGCGCGCGCTAGATCGCGCCGCTAGAAATTGCCGCCCGATGCGTAGTTCTCGAAGCGGGTGTACTGACCGAGGAAAGTCAGGTTCACCGTGCCGATCGGGCCGTTTCGCTGCTTGCCGATGATGATCTCGGCCCGGCCCTTGTCTGGCGAATCCGGGTTGTAGACCTCGTCGCGGTAGATGAACAGGATCAGGTCGGCGTCCTGCTCGATCGCGCCCGACTCGCGCAGGTCCGACATCACCGGGCGCTTGTTGGGCCGCTGCTCGAGACTGCGGTTCAACTGCGAGAGCGCCACGACCGGAACGCGCAGCTCCTTCGCCAGCGCCTTCAGCGACCGCGAGATCTCCGAGATTTCGGTGGCCCGGTTTTCCCCCTGCGAGGTCGCCGACATCAGCTGCAGATAGTCCACGATGATGAGGCCGAGCTTGCCGTACTGGCGGTGCAGCCGCCGCGCGCGGGCGCGCAGCTCGAGCGCGTTGAGCGCCGCGGTCTCGTCGATGTGGATCGGCGCATCGTGCAGCTTGCCGACCGCGTTGGTGAGCTTGTTCCAGTCCTCGTCCGAGAGTCGTCCGGTGCGCAGCTTGTGCTGGTCGAGCCGCCCGATGGAGCCGAGCATCCGCGTCGCGAGCTGGGTGCCCACCATCTCCATGCTGAACACCGCCACCGGCAGCCGGTTCTCCACCGCGACGTGCTCGCCCATGTTCAGCGCGAGCGCGGTCTTGCCCATGCTCGGCCGCCCCGCCACCACCACGAGGTCGCCCTCCTGGAGGCCCGAGGTCAGCTGGTCGAGGTCGTGGAATCCGGTCGGGACACCGGTGATGTCCGACGGATTCTCGCGGTGATAGAGCATGTCCACCCGCTCCATGACCTGCGAGAGGAGCTGATGGATGTCCTTGAACCCCTCGCGGCCGCGGCTCCCGGCCTCCGCGATCTCGAACACCTTGGATTCGGCCTCGTCGAGCAGCTGGCCGACTTCCTTTCCGGCGGGGCTGATCGCGCTGTCCGCGATCTCGTTGCCGACGGTGACGAGCCGGCGCATCACCGAGCGCTCGCGCACGAGCTCCGCGTAGCGGCGGATGTTGTGCGCCGACGGCGTGTTCTGGGCGAGCTGCCCGAGATAGGTGATGCCGCCGGTCTTGTCCTTGTCCTCGCTCGACTCGATCGACTCGGACAGCGTCACGACGTCGGCCGGACGATTCTGCTCGATCAGCCGCGCGATGTGACGAAAGATGCGCCGATGGTCGTCACGGTAGAAGTCGTCCACCGCGAGGATGTCCCCGACCCGGTCCCAGGCGGCGTTGTCCAGCAAGAGGCCCCCGAGCACCGACTGCTCGGCCTCGATCGAATGCGGCGGAACCCGCAGGGCGACGAGCGGTGCGTCGCCCGTCGTTGGCAGTGTGGCCTGAGGCATTGCGATGACGGAATCGGGAATCCTGAAGCGGCGCGAAGATTCTACACCCCGGCCACCGCGATCGCGGCGCCGCGCGCACGCGGCGCCGCGTCACCTTTTGCGTCAGGCGGTTACGTCACCCGTCTCGCCGAGCACCGACACCTTGATATGCGCGACGACGTCGCTGTGCAACGCGAGTGCGAGGTCGTGGTCGCCGATCATCTTGAGCGGGCCCTGCGGCATGCGAATCGCCGCGCGCTCGACCTCGTGCCCGGCCTCCGCCAGCGCCTCGACGATGTCGTAAGCGGTGACCGAGCCGAAGAGGCGACCGTCCACGCTCGCGCGTCGCGTGAGCTGAATCGTGACGCCCTCGAGCTTCGCTGCACGATCCTGCGAGGCCTGCAAGGCCGCGGACTGGGCGCGCTCGAGCTCGCCGCGGCGAGATTCGAAGTGCTTGAGGTTCTCGGGCGTGGCGCGCTGGGCCTTGCCCTTCGGGATCAGATAGTTGCGGGCGAACCCGGCCTTGACTTTCACCACCTCGCCGAGCGCCCCGAGATTGGCGATCTTCTCGAGCAGAATGACTTGCATCGCGGTGGTCCTTTCAGTGCGCGTCGGTGTAGGGAATCAGCGCCAGGAACCGCGCCCGCTTGACCGCCTCGGCGAGCTGGCGCTGGTAGCCGGCCTTCGTGCCGGTGATGCGCGCCGGGATGATCTTGCCGTTCTCGCCGATGAAGTCCTTCAAGAGATCGACGTCCTTGTAGTCGATCCATTCCATCTTCTCGGCGGTGAAGCGGCAGAACTTGCGGCGGCGGAACAATGCCCGGCCGCCGGCGCGCTCTTTCCCCTTGCCCTTGAAGCCTTTCTGGCCGGGACGCCCGCGTCCCCCGCTGCGTCCTCTGGAAGGTGTTGCCATCTTTCTCTCCTTACTCGAATTCGATTCGCTTAACGTGCAGCACGAGCTGCTTTCCGGATCGGCCTTTCGCCGCCAGGAATCCGCTCACCTTGATCGCCGATCCCATCGGGGCCGCGACGACGAGCCGCGCCAACTCCTCGATCGCCAGGCACGCCAACTCCGCATTGACCTGCCGCGGCGCACCCGCCTCGGGCTGCTCGGACTCGTGCGCGATGCGGAAATTCACGAGCGCGATGCCGGCAGGCGTGTGGCGGAGCGCGTCCCGTTCGGTGATTTTCCCGGAGAGCGTGAGCTCGTTGGCGCTGTCCAAGTGAGGCTCAGGCGGTCCCAGCTGCGCCCGCCTGGGCTTCGCTACGCCTGCTTCCTTCGCCCTGGCGGCCCTCACCGTGATTCAGGACCGATTTCGCCTTGTCTTCCTTCATCATCGGCGAGGCCGCCGTGACCGCGCCTTTCATCTTCACGATGAGGTGACGCAGCACCGCGTCGTTGAAGCGGAACGAGTGATCCAGCTCCGTGAGCGTCTCGTGGTCGCACTCGATATTCATGAGGACGTAGTGCGCCTTGTGGATCTTCTCGACCGGATAGGCGAGTTGCCGGCGCCCCCAGTCCTCCAGGCGATGAATCTTGCCCTCGCGCTGGGCGATGACGCTGCGATAGCGCTCGATCATCGCCGGGACCTGCTCGCTCTGGTCCGGATGAACGATGAAGACGATCTCGTAATGTCGCATTCAGGCTCCTTGTGGTTTAAAGCCTCCCGGCATGCGCGACCGGTGAGGCAAGGACGGCCGGAGTCGTCCAAGATCGGACGATTGCGGGGCCGAGTTAAATTGTCGCTGACGTGCTCTGTCGGTACGTGGTCCGCGCCCGCCCATTCGGCGGGAAGTCTGTGATTCTATCGTATTCGGGGAGAGCCGGACAAGGGAATCAAGGAGTTGGGCCTTTCCCCGGCGCCCCGCGCCCGCGCCGGCGACGCGACTCGTAGAGGCATAGCCCCGCGGCCACCGAGACGTTCACGCTCTCCACGGCGCCCAGCATGGGGATTCGTACGACACGGTCACAGCGCTCGCGGGTGAGCCGGCGCATGCCGTGCCCCTCGGCGCCCAGCACCCAGAGCACCGCGTCGGGCAGATCCGCGTCGAACAACTCCTCCTCCGCCGCCGCATCCGTCCCGATGATCCACACGCCCCGCTCCTTCAATGCCTCGATCGCTCGCACGAGATTCGTGACCGCCAGATAGGGCACGCTTTCGGCAGCGCCGCTGGCCACCTTGACCGCCGTGGCGGTGAGGCCTGCCGCGCGGTCCTTGGGCGCGATTACCGCGTGCGCCCCGGCGGCATCCGCCACTCTCAGGCAAGCCCCGAGGTTGTGGGGGTCGGTGACACCGTCGAGCGCCAGCAGCAGGGGCGGCTCCTGGAGCCGATCGAGTACCTCGTCCAGGCTGCGCACGGTCGCACCGGGAGCGACTCGCGCGACGACACCCTGGTGGCGCGCCCCGACAACCAGTCCATCGAGATGGGCCGTGCTTACGACCCGAATTCGCACGCCGCACCCTTCCGCCAACCGGCGCAGCTCGCGTGCCCGGTTGTCGTCGCGATCGCTGTCGACGTAGAGCTCCTGCACCGAGTCGGGGCGCGCGCGCAGCTTCCCGGTCACGGCGTGAATTCCGTAAATGAGGCCGGTCGCCGTCACGCTGCCTCGGCCGGCACGAAGTCGATGCGCCCGGCCGCGAGATCGACGCGCACGAGCTTGACGCGCATGCGGTCGCCGAGCCGGAAAGCCTGCCCGGAGCGCTGGCCGCGGAGGACATGGCGACCGGCGTCGTGCTCGAAGTAGTCGGCGCCGAGCTCGGAGATGTGCACCAGCCCTTCGACGTAGACGCCGTCGAGCGCGACGAAGATGCCAAAGCTCGTCACCGCACTGATCGAGCCGTCGAACTCCTCGTTGATCTTGTCCTGCATGAAGTAGCACTTGAGCCAGGTCACCACGTCGCGCGTCGCCTCGTCGGCGCGCCGCTCGGTGGCCGAGCAGTGCTTGCCGAGCTCGACCCAGCCGCCCGGATCGTAGCGCTCCCCGGCGAGCACGGCCTTGATCGCGCGGTGTATCACCAGGTCCGGATACCGGCGTATCGGCGAGGTGAAGTGCGTGTAGTGCTCGTATGCGAGGCCGAAGTGCCCGACGTTCTCCGGGCTGTAGACCGCCTGCTGCAGGGACCGCAGCAACACCGTCTGCAGGAGCTGGACATCGGGTCGTCGCTTCACCTTCTCGAGCAGCGTCGCATAGTCCTTCGCACGCGGCTCGTCGCCGCCGCCGATCTGCAGGCCGAACCCCTTCAGAAATTCGCGCAGCGCCGCGAGCTTCTCCGGCGTCGGTCCTTCGTGGATCCGGTAGAGCGCGTGGTGCTTCCGCTCCTGGAGGAAAGCCGACGTGCACACGTTAGCGGCGAGCATGCACTCCTCGATCAGCCGATGCGCGTCGTTGCGCACCACGGGCACGATCCGCTCGATCTTGCCACGGGCATCGAACTTGAGCTCGGTCTCGATGGTGTCGAAATCGATCGCGCCGCGCTTCTCGCGCGCCTTGAGGAGCGCGCGAAACACCTGGTCGAGAAACCCCAGTCGCTCCGCGAGCGCGCGGGTCTCACCGTCGCGCCGTGGCGGATCCTCGTACAGCGCCGCGGCCACCCGGGTGTAGGTGAGCCGGGCATGCGACCGGATCACCGCTGGGTAGAATGCGTACTCGGCGATCTCGCCACGCGCCGTGATGGTCATGTCGCACGCCATCGCCAGCCGGTCGACGTCGGGATTCAGCGAGCACAGGCCGTTCGAGAGCTTCTCCGGAAGCATCGGGATCACCCGGCGCGGGAAGTACACCGAATTTCCCCGGTCGCGCGCCGCCACGTCCAGGGCATCGCCAGGCGCGACGTAATGGCTCACGTCGGCGATCGCCACGACGAGCCGGAAGTCGCGTCCGGCGCGCTCGCAGTAGACGGCATCGTCGAAATCCTTCGCGGTCTCGCCGTCTATCGTGACGAGCGCGAGCTCACGCAGGTCGCGCCGCCCCCCGAGGTCCGTCTTGCGGACCTTATCGGGCAGCTTCGCGGCCAGGCGCTCGGCATCCCGGGAGAACTCGAACGGCAGCGCATGCTTGCGGAGCGCGATCTCGATCTCCATGCCGGGATCGTCGTAATCGCCGAGCACCTCGACGACGCGCCCGATCGGCTGCGCATGCGCGCCCGGTTGCGTGACGAGCTCCACGGTCACGATCTGTCCGGCCTTTGCACCGAGCGTTGCGCCGGGCTCGACGAGGATCTCGTGCTGCACGCGCCGGTCCGCGGCCGTGACGATCCAGATCCCCCGCTCGCGGTGCAGCCGACCGACCACCCGGGATTGCGCGCGCTCGGTCACTTCCACGATCGACGCTTCGCGTCGCCCGCGCCGATCCAATCCGCCCGGGCGTGCGACGACCCGATCGCGGTGCATGACCTGGCGCATTTCCGCGGGGCTGAGAAAGAGCGACGCGCTCCCGTCGTCGGGCTCGAGGAATCCGAAGCCATCCGGATGCGCCGCGACGCGCCCGGCAACCAGGCTCAGGCGCTCCGCGACCAGCAGCGCGCCCTTCCGGTTGCGCAAGATCTGCCCGTCGCGCTCCATCGCCGCAAGGCGTCGCGCGAATGCCTCGCGCTCTTCGCGCTTGACCTCGAGCAGGCGAACGAGCCGCGTCTCGTTCACGGGAACCGCTTCTTGCTCGAGCGTCGACAGGATGTACTCGCGGCTCGGCAGCGGTGCATCGTAGCGCTCGAGCTCCCGCGCGTGGTGCGGATCGCGGCTGCTTCGTCGGCGCTGCTTGCGCTCGCCGCTCGCTCGTCGGCGCGTCTTCATTGAACAAAACTCCTGGTTGACCTAAAATGCGCGGCTCGTGCCGAGATGGCGGAATTGGTAGACGCACTAGGTTCAGGTCCTAGCGCCCGCAAGGGTGTGGAGGTTCGAGTCCTCTTCTCGGCACCAAAGCTCAAATCGATGCGGGTTCGCTCGAACTCGCTTCCGGCGCACCGGTCACGCGAAAGGGTGTCGACGCACGATCGTTTCCGCGCGGTCCGGGCCGGTGGAGATCATGTCCACGCCGACCTCGCAGAGCGACTCGATCCGCTCGAGGTACTTCCGGGCATTTGCCGGGAGATCCTCGAACCGGCGCACACCGACCGTGCTGTCGGCCCAACCCGGCAGCTGCTCGTACACGGGCTCGCAGCGTGCGGCGTCCTCCGCGCCGGCAGGCAGCAGATCGCGCAGCTCCCCGTCGACCCGGTAGCCGGTGCACAGCTGCACCGCGTCCATGCCATCCAGCACGTCGAGCTTGGTGATGCAGAGGCCCGAAACCCCGTTGATCTGGATCGAGCGCCTCAGGGCCGCGCCGTCGAACCATCCGCAACGCCGCGGCCGACCGGTCGTTGCGCCGAATTCACTGCCCCGCTCGCGCAGGTGCGCGCCGACCGCATCGTCCAGCTCGGTTGGAAACGGGCCGGAGCCCACGCGCGTGGCGTACGCCTTGGTGATGCCCAGCACATAGTGCAGCATCGCGGGGCCCACGCCTGCGCCCGCCGCGGCTGCGCCCGCCACGCAATTGCTCGACGTGACGAACGGATAGGTCCCGTGATCGATGTCGAGCAGGCTGCCCTGCGCGCCCTCGAAGAGGATGTTTTGACCTGCGCGATGCGCTTCATGCAGCGCGCGCGGCACGTCCGCCACCATCGGCGCCAGGTCAGGCGCCAGCTTGAGGGCGGCATCCCGGACCTCGCCCGCGTCCACCGGCGGTGCGTTGAGATATTTCGTCAGCACGAAATTGTGATAGTCGAGGACCTCGGCGAGCTTCGCCTCGAAGCGATCCGGGACGAGCAGATCGCGCAAGCGCACGGCGCGCCGCGCCACCTTGTCCTCGTAGGCGGGCCCGATCCCGCGCCCGGTGGTGCCGATCTTCGACGCCCCCTTGGCGGTCTCGCGGGCCACGTCGATCGCGACGTGGTACGGCAGGATCAGCGGGCAGGCTTCCGAGATCTTCACGCGGCCGCGCACGTCCACGCCGGCGCGCTCGAGCTCGACAATCTCCTTCATCAGCGCCTCCGGCGAGAGCACCACGCCGTTGCCGATGTAGCACGTCACCCCGTCGCGCAGGATTCCGGAGGGAATGAGGTGCAGCACGGTCTTGCGCCCGCCGATGACGAGCGTGTGTCCCGCGTTGTGACCGCCCTGGAAGCGGACGACGCCCTGGGCGTGGTCGGTCAGCCAATCGACGACCTTGCCCTTGCCTTCGTCACCCCACTGGGTGCCGATGACGACCACGTTCTTTGCCATTGCCCCTTTCCTGCCGCGGAAACTACAGTTTCTCGATCACCCACTTCGTGCCGCGACGCACGAGCTGGCGGTCGCACGCGTTTCCCCCGCGCTCATCCGCCTCACGCACAGCGTCGTGCCCCGGCAGGTCGACCACGACAACTTCGCCCGCCGCGCGCAACGCCGCGACCCGTTCGGCGAGCGCCGCGTCATCGGCGTACGGGGCGCGAATCGCGCTGCGCGCAGTCTCGCGCGGCGCCGCCCGCGCGACCTCGCGCAGGTCCATCGAGAATCCGGTCGCCGGCCGGGCGCGTCCGAAGGCCTTGCCGACCTCGTCGTAGCGCCCCCCCAGCGCGACCGCGTTGCGCAGCCCGGCGGAGTAGGCCGCGAAGACCACGCCGCTGTGGTAGTGATAGCCCCGCAAATCGGCGAGGTCGACGCTCATCGCCATCCCGTTGTCGGCGAGCAACCCGTCCAGGCTGGCGAGCGCGTCCTGGATTTCCGGCCATGCAGGGAGCTCGCGCCGCGCGCGCGCGAGCGCCTCGGGTCCGCCGTACAGCTCGGGCAGCAGCCGAAGCGCGTCGCGATTGGCGGGCGCGAGCGAGTCGGTGAGCGCCACGAGCCCCGGGCGGTCCTTCGCGTGCAGCACCTCGAGCAGCTCTCCCTCGAGCTCGGGGCCGAGCGCTGCTCGGCGCGCGATGGCACGAAACACCCCGACGTGTCCGACGTCAAGGCTGACTTCCGTCAGCCCGCATGCACCCAGGGCGGCGCGCAGCAGCCGCTGAATCTCGATGTCGCTCTCGATCCCCCCGTGGCCGTAGATCTCCGCGCCGATCTGCATCGGCTCGCGCGTGGCCAGCAGGCCGCGCGGACGGGTGTGCAGCACCGTTCCGCAGTAGCAGAGGCGGACGACTCCGGCGCGGTTGAGAAGGTGAGCGTCGATCCGTGCGACCTGCGGCGTCATGTCTGCCCGCAGGCCCATGGTCCGCCCGGAAAGCTGGTCGATGAGCTTGAACGTGCGCAAGTCGAGGTCGTGCCCGGTGCCGGTGAGCAGCGATTCGATGTACTCGAGCATCGGCGGAATCACGAGCTCGTAGCCATGCACCCGGAAGAGCTCGAGCAGCCGGCCGCGCAGACGCTCGATCGCGTCCGCTTCCGGCGGAAGGATGTCTTCGACGGACTCCGGGAGCAGCCACGTACGCATGAACCCGCGATCCTTCGGCTAGCTCATCAGCACGAGCAGAACGATCCCCGCGAGCATCGACGCGAGCCCGAAGAAGCGGATCTGTCCGTCGGAGAGCTGCAGGATGCGGCGGAACGTGTCGCGCCACAGCGTGGGAGCAAAAAACGGGAGCAGCCCCTCCAGCACCAGCATCAGCGCGAAGGCCGTGAAGAAGACGCTCCACATCACTTCGAAGTGGTGCCGCTCTTCGCGCCGTTGGGGCTCTTCAGGTACTTGAAGAATTCGGACGTGGGCTCGAGGACGAGCACGTCGCTGCGACTCCGGAAGCTCGCGCGATAGGCCTCGAGGCTGCGATAGAACGCATAGAATTCTGGGTTCTCGCTGAAGGCCCTCGCGTACACCGTGGTCGCCCGGGCGTCGCCCTCACCCTTCACGCGCTGGGCATCCCGGTATGCCTCGGCGACGATCACCTCGCGCTCGCGATCGGCCTCGGCGCGGATGCGCTCGGCCTCCGAGAAGCCCTGCGAGCGGAGCTCGGCGGCCACCGCCTGGCGCTCGGCTCCCATACGCCGGAACACGGACTCGCTCACTTCCTGCGGGAGCTCGACCCGCTTGAGACGGACGTCCACGATCTTAACGCCGATTTCCTTGGCGTCCTCGTCCACCTTTTCGCGCACCACCGTCATGATCGTGTCGCGCTCCCCGGACACCACGTCGTGCACGGTGCGCTTGCCGAACTCCTCGCGCAGCGCCGCATTCACCCGCTGCTGCAGCCGCGTCTGCGCCAGGACCTCGTCGCCGCGCACGCTCACGTAGTATTGCCGCACGTCGTTGATGCGCCACATCAGGAAGGAGTCCACGAGGACGTTCTTCTTCTCCGAGGTGATGAAGCGCTCGGCGTCGGGCGTGTCGAGCGTCAGGATGCGCCTGTCGAAGAACCGCACGTTCTGGATCAGCGGCCACTTCACGTGCAGCCCGGGCTGCTCGATTATCTCCGTGATCTCGCCGAGGCGGAACACGATCGCGCGCTCGCGCTGGTCGACGGTGAACAGCGACATCGAGGCGAGCACGATGAGCGCCAGGACGATCGCCAGAAAGGCGCCGAATCCCATCCTCATGGCCGGGCCTCCCGATCGCGGCCGCGCAGGCCGTCACGCGTCCGCGCGGTGGAATCGAACGACGAGGGCATGTCGGCACGCGGCGCGCCCGGGGTGGCGGAGTCGGGCGCGACCGCCGCCGCCGACATCTGCATGATCTTGTCGAGCGGGAGGAAGAGGACGTTGCCCCCCGAGCGGGCGTCGATCATCACCTTGCTCGAGCTGGTCATGACATCCTGCACGGTGTCCAGGTACATCCGCTCCCGCGTGACTTGCGGCGCCTTCGAATACTCGCTCAGGATCTGGCGAAAGCGCGAAGATTCGCCCTCCGCGTTCGCAACGATCCGCTGCCGGTACGCGTTCGCCTCCTCGGTCAGCCGGGCGGCCGAGCCGCGCGCCTTGGGCACGACGTCGTTGTAATAGGCCTGCCCCTCGTTCTTCTGCCGCTCGAGGTCCTGCTTGGCCTTCACCGCGTCGTCGAACGCCGCTTGCACCTGCTCGGGCGGCTGCGCGTTCTGCATGACGACGGCGCTGATGTTCACGCCGGTGCCGTAGCGGTCCAGGATCTCCTGGATGAGCTTGTGCGCGTTCGCCGCGATCTGCTCGCGTCCCTCGTAGAGCACGAAGTCCATGCTCGACTTGCCGACCACTTCGCGGAAGGCCGCCTCGGCGACCTGCAGCACCGCTTCGTCCGGCCGCCGGACGTTGAAGAGATAGTCCTCCGGATCCTTGAGGTTCCACTGCACCGCGAACTGGATGTCGACGATGTTCTCGTCGTCCGTCAGCATCAGCGCCTCGCGCAGCACCTTCGTCTTCACGGTGTTCCGGTACCCGACCTCGAAAGTCCGGATTCCCGTCAGGTTGACGATCTCGTTGCTCTGGATCGGATACGGCACTCGCCAGCGCAAGCCGGGGCCGGTCGTCTCCGAGTACTTGCCGAAGGTGAGCACGACGCTGCGCTGGCTCTCGTCGACGATGTAGAAGCCGCTCGCGAGCCACACGACGAGGATCAGGATGGAGATTAGCCCGGCACCGCCGCCCAGCTGAAGCTTGCTCGGCGGACCGCTCCCGGGCGTGCCGCCGCCACGCCTGCCGAAGAGGCCGTTCAGGCGCTGGTTGAAGCTGCGCCAGAGCTCGTCCAGGTCGGGTGGGCCCTGGTTGTTTCCGCCCGAGTTACCACCCTTGCGCCCCCACTGGGGATCGTTAAGCGACATACCTGTCCTTGACTGACTCTTGCTCGATTGTTTCGGATTGAGGTGAAGAATCTGGCGCGGCTTTCGACGCGGCCCTGGAGGCGGCGTTTGAGGCGACCACCTCGACGAGCGCCTGCCGCAGAAACGCTATGCCCTCGCCTGTCTTTGCGCTCAGACGAACGCGTTCAATCTTACCATACTCGTCGCGATCCACCCCGTGCGGCACGCCGGTGAGATCGAGCTTGTTCCAGACGAGAATCTGCGGAACGCGGTCGGCTCCGATCTCCGCCAGCACCTTGTTGACCTCCTCCATCTGTGCATCGCGCACCGCGCTGGACGCGTCGACGACGTGCAGGAGCAGATCGGCATGAATGGTCTCTTCGAGCGTCGCCCGGAACGCCGCGACCAGGCCGTGCGGCAGGCCGCGAATGAAGCCGACCGTGTCCGAGACGGTCACGTTGCCCGCGTCCGCCAAGTACAGGCGCCGCGTCGTCGTGTCGAGCGTCGCGAACAGCTGGTCGGCCGTCAGGGCGCCGGCGTGGGTCAGGGCATTGAACAGCGTGGATTTGCCCGCGTTCGTGTAGCCGACGAGCGACACGCTCAGCACTTGCGCGCGCACCCGCGCCCGCCGCTGGACGTCGCGGCGTCGCTTCAGGGTCGCGAGCTTGGACTTGAGCGTCTTCACGCGGGCGCCGATCAGGCGGCGGTCGGTCTCGAGCTGCGTCTCGCCCGGGCCGCGCAGGCCGATGCCGCCCTTCTGACGCTCGAGGTGCGTCCACCCCCGCACCAGTCGGGTGGCGAGATGCTCCAGCTGGGCGAGCTCGACTTGCACCTTGCCCTCGCTCGTTCGCGCACGCTGGGCGAATATGTCCAGGATCAGGCTGGTCCGATCCACCACGCGATGGCCAAGCTCGCGCTCGAGATTGCGCTGCTGCGCGGGCGAGAGCTCGTGGTTGAAGATCGCCAGGTCCGCCCCCGCGTCGGTCAGCGCGGCGGCGATCTCCCGCACCTTCCCGGACCCGGCGAAGTACGCCGGATCGGGGCGTTCGCGCCGGCCCTTGATCACGGCGCACACGCGGGCGCCCGCGCTGGCCGCAAGAAGTGCCAGTTCTTGGAGGCTTTCGGCGTAGTCGGTCGCCCCCAGGTCGAGGGCCACCAGGACCGCGGTCTCGCCGCGTGCGGGGCGTTCGAACATTCCGCGCGCGACTTACCCGAATTCGGCCATCAGCTGTCGCCGCCCTCGGCGAGATTGAGGTTGACCGGCCGCGACGGGACGACCGTGGAGATCGCGTGCTTGTAGACCATCTGCGTGACGGTGTTCTTGAGCAGGACCACGTACTGATCGAACGACTCGATTTGTCCCTGGAGCTTGATGCCGTTGACCAAGTAGATGGAGACCGGGATGTGTTCCTTGCGGAGGGTGTTCAGGAACGGGTCTTGTAATAGTTGCCCCTTGTTGCTCATGGCCGCTCCAAAGCGTTGGTTTTTGAAAGGTTAATGTAATTCATTTCCAATGCCGATGCCATTATCGCCCGTTTGAGCCCCGCGCCGCAAAAGGGTTCCGGCCGGTGCGAAACTCGATCCTGAGTGGGGTCCCTTCCAGCCCGAAAGCGGCGCGGAACGTCCCTTCCAGATAGCGTCGGTAGCCGGGCGCGATGGCGCCCAGGCTGTTGCCGTGAATCACGATGACCGGCGGGTTCTTCCCGCCCTGGTGCGCGTAGCGGAGCTTCGGCCGCACCGCCCCCGACCGCGGCGGGAGCTGCTTGGCGACCGCCTGGATCAGGACGCGTGTGAGCCGCGGCGTGGACAGCTTGGCGTACGCAGCCGTGAAGGCGTCGTTCACGGATTGCATGAGCGCGGTGAGCCCCTGGCCGTGCAGCGCCGAAACGTAGTGCAGTCGCGCGAACTGCATGAAGCGCAGCCGATCCCGCAACTGCCGCTTCGCCTGTTCCCGGCCGTAGTCGTCCGTGCTGTCCCACTTGTTGACGGCGACCACCACCGCTCGCCCGCGTTCCACGATATAGCCCGCAATGTGCGCGTCCTGGTCGGCGATGCTCTGCCCCGCGTCGAGCAACAGGATGACGACGTTCGCCGAGTCGATCGCCTGGAGCGTCTTGACGACGGAAAACTTCTCGACGGTCTCGAAAACCTTGCCGCGGCGGCGCAAGCCCGCGGTATCGATCAGCACATAATCGCGCTCGCCCAGACAGAACCGCACCTGGATCGGGTCGCGCGTGGTGCCCGGCTCGTCGAACGCGATCACCCGCTCCTCGCCGAGCAGCGCATTGATCAGGGTCGATTTGCCCACGTTCGGTCGGCCGACGATCGCGATGCGCGGCACACCCTCGGCGGCCTCTTCGGGAGCGCTCGCCCCGCGATCCGGGATCTCCGCCAGCGCCGCCTCCA
Source organism: Burkholderiales bacterium (assembly GCA_041617635.1). Classification (GTDB taxonomy): domain Bacteria; phylum Pseudomonadota; class Gammaproteobacteria; order Burkholderiales; family SG8-39; genus JAABRB01. Next base: position 18,750 of record JBFJOO010000044.1, read on the forward strand.
GAAGCGCGCCGATGCCCTCCCCGTGCGCGGCCGAAATGGCGTGCGGATTTCCGAGGCCCAGCTCGTGAAACTCGGCCACCGCGATGTCCGGATTCATGCCCTCCACCTTGTTCACGGCGAGCACGACGCGCGCATGCGAGGCGCGCAGCTGTTCGGCGACCCGTCGATCCTGCGGGGCGAGGCCGGCGCGGCCGTCCAAGATGAAGATCGCGACGTCGGCTTCCGCGAGCGCGGCGAGCGCCTGCTTGGCCATCTCCGCAAAGATTCCGTCCTTCGCGACCGGCTCCAGCCCGCCGGTGTCCACGACGATGAACGGGCGATCGCCGAGGCGACCCTCACCGTAGTGCCGGTCGCGAGTCAGACCGGGGAAATCGGCGACGATGGCGTCGCGCGAGCGAGTCAGCCGGTTGAAGAGCGTCGACTTGCCCACGTTCGGGCGACCGACGAGAACGATGGTGGGCTTCAACTGGATGGGCCGCCGATCAATGCTCGCAGCGGCGGCCGATATCGTGGCGAGTCGGGCCGCGCCGCCGCGCGGTCAACGGAGCGCGAACGCGTAGAGGCCACCGCCCGTGGTCTGGACCAGAAATCCGTCGGCAATGCGCACCGGAGGGGCGGCGATCGGGCTGCCGTCCGTCGGCACACGACCCACGAACGCGCCCGTGCTGGCCGAAAGAATGTGCACGTAACCCTCGACGTCACCCACGATCACGTCGTCCCCCAGTACGAGCGGCGCGGACAGCTTGCGGTATCCGAGCTTGGCCTGGCGCCACAGGCTCGTGCCGCTGCTGCGGGCGAGCGCCGAGACGGCGCCGGCGTCCTCGCTCACGAATACGTACCGGTTGCTGACCGAGATCCCGGCGCTCGACGAGATCGGTCGGGCCCAGAGCATGTTCCCGTTCGCGAGGTCGAAGCACGCGGCGCGCCCCTGGTGGGCCGCCGCGCACGCCTGGCCGTCGCCGATCCACGGCAGTCCGGTGACGTCGCTCATGCGCTCGAGCTCGGTCGTGCCGCGCGGCAGCGAGACCGTCCCTTCCCAGCGCAACCCACCGTTTGACTGGGCGAGCGCAACCAGCTTGCCCCCCGGAAACCCCGCGAAAACGTACTGGGCGCGCAGCACGGCCCCTGCGGGCGAGCGCACCGCCAGCGACGGCGTGGCGCGCTGATACACCCAGCGCCGCCGTCCGTCCCGGGCATCGAACGCGAAGATCCGGCTGTCGGCGCTGCGGACGACCACGAGATCACCCGCGACCTCGGGCGCCGCGAGCACTTCGCTCGAAACGCGCCCCTTCCAGCGCACCTGCCCCGTCGCCTCGAGGACGATCACTTCGCCCTCCGCGGAGCCGACCGCGACGAGGACGCCGTCGCTTCCGACGCCGCCCGAGATCCGGGTGCCGACATCCACCCGCCAGGTCTGGCGGCCAGAGCTCTCGTCGAATCTCGCAACCGTGCCATCCGCGCCGGCCGCGAAAACACTTCCCTCCACGACGGCCGGCACGAACACCGCGCGATCCGCGCCGCTGATGCTCGCCCGCCAGAGCGTGCGCACGGTCATGGGGTTGGCGATCGGCTCGAGCGGAACGGGCGGGTGCCGGGGCCCCGAGTCGAACCAGTTGAGCGGATTCCAGCTGAATCCCGAGCAGCCGCCGAGCACGAGCGGTGGCAGCAGGATCAGGCAGGCGACGAATCGCCTCATTGTTCTTCCCCGAGCCCGTCGAGCTTGAGCTGGAGCAGCTCGCGCGCTGCCGCATCGCGCGGCCGGGTCTGCTCGAGAGCCCGCTGGTACGCCGTCCGCGCGTCGCCGCGCTTGCCCTCCTGGGCGTAGACGTCGCCGCGCGTTTCGGCGAAGCGCCCCTCGAACGAGGGCGCGGGCTTCGCGTCCAGCACTTTCAGCGCCCCGCCATAGTCCTTTTCGTCCAGCAGCACGCTCGCGAGGCGCAGGCGGGCGATCGACTGATACTCCGGATCGCGCGCCCGCTCGATCACCCATTCCAGCTGCGCCCGCGCGGTCTTGAGGTCCCCGCTCTCGAAGTGCGTCTTGGCGGAAACGAATGCCGCCAACGGCGCGTATGCGGAGCTCGGATACTGTTCGAGAATCGCGCCGGCGAGGTCGCGAACCTGCTTCACGTCCCGCGTCCCGGCTGCCTTGCGAAGCTCGCCGTAGATCGCGCTCGCCTCGCGGGCCTGGGACACCTGATAGGCGCGCCAGCCGAATATGCCCGACACCGTCAGCGCACCGGCCACCACGCCGGTGATCACCAGGTTTCCGTACCGCCTCCACCACGCCTTGAGTGCGGCGATCTGTTCCTGCTCTTCAAGATCGTAGGTGCTCATGCCGAATCTTCTCCGTAAAGCAGATCTGATACCGCGTCGGCGATCCCGTCGAGGGCGACGCGGAACTGGCTGCGCTCCTCGCGCAGCGGCTTGACGCTCGCCTCGCCCGCGGCGGCCTCTTCTTCGCCGATGATCACGGCAATCGCCGCCCCGCTCGCGTCGGCCCGCTTCATCTGGGACTTGAGACTCGCCGCGCCGCAATGCTGGATCACCGCGAGTCCGCGGTCGCGCAGCATTTCGGCGGCGCGAAACGCGGACCGAACGGCGGCCTCTCCTTGGTGGACGAGATACACGTCCACCGCGGCGCCACCTGCGTCGCCCGCGTCCTGCATCAGCGCGATCAGCCGCTCCACGCCCATCGCGAAGCCCGCGCCGGGCGCCGGCTTGCCGCCGATCTGCTCGATCAAGCCGTCGTAGCGCCCGCCCCCGCAAACCGTGCCCTGCGCGCCGAGCTTGTCCGTGATCCACTCGAAGACGGTCAGGTTGTAGTAGTCGAGTCCGCGCACGAGTCGCGTATCGATCGTGTACGGCACGGCGGCGTCCTTCAGAATCGCCTGCACGCCCTCGAAATGGCGGATCGATTCCGCGCCCAGGAAATCGAGCAGGCTGGGCGCGCCGGCCGTGATCGATTGCATTGCCGGATTCTTGCTGTCCAGCACGCGCAGCGGATTTGTGTGCAGCCGGCGCCGGGCGTCCTCGTCCAGGTCGGCGGCGCACGATTGCAGATAGGCGACGAGGGCGGTCCGGTACGCCTGCCGCTCCGCCAGGCTCCCGAGGGAATTGATGTGAAGCTTGATCCCTTCCAGGCCGAGGTCGTCCCAGAGCCGCGCGCACATCAGCAGCAGCTCGCCGTCGACATCCGGTCCCGCGTAGCCGAGCGCTTCGGCGCCGATCTGGTGGAATTGCCGATAGCGGCCCTTCTGCGGCCGCTCATGCCGGTACATCGGTCCCATGTACCAGAGCCGCTGCGGTCCGTTGTAAAGCAGCGAATGCTCGACCACGGCGCGCACGATTGAGGCGGTCGCCTCGGGCCGCAGGGTGAGATGCTCGCCATTCAACTCGTCGACGAAGCTGTACATCTCCTTCTCGACGATATCGGTCGCCTCACCGATGGCGCGCCGGAAGAGCGCGGTGTGCTCGAGCAGCGGCGTGCGGATGTTTCGGTACCCGTAGGCGGCCAGCCAGTCGCGGACGGTCTCCTCGAAGCGCTCCCAGAGCTCGGCCTGGTCCGGCAGGACGTCGTTCATCCCGCGGACCGCTTGCAGGGTCTGTGTCATGAGTGATCGCGGCGGCCGCTCAGGCGTCGGCCTTGCTCGAGGTGGTTGTGTCGCTCGTCACCCGCGCGGGCGGGCGCCGCGCGGCACCCTCCGGGCCGTAGGTTGCGTGCACGTACTCTTCAACGATGCGCTGAAAATCCTGCGCGATCGTATCGCCCTTCAGCGTGACGGTCTTCTCGCCATCCACGTAGACCGGCGCGACCGGCCGTTCTCCGGATCCCGGGAGGCTGATGCCGATGTTCGCGAGCTTCGATTCGCCGGGGCCGTTCACCACGCACCCCATCACTGCGACGTGCATGGCCTCGACGCCGGGATACTGCGCGCGCCAGCGCGGCATCTCGGCGCGGAGATAAGCTTGGATGTCGGCGGCAAGCTCCTGGAACGTGGTGCTGGTGGTGCGCCCGCAACCCGGACAGGCCGTGACCATCGGCGCGAAGGCGCGTAACCCCATCGTCTGCAGCAGCTCCTGCGCGACGATCACCTCGGTCGTCCGGTCCCCGCCCGGGTCGGGGGTGAGCGACACGCGGATCGTGTCGCCGATACCTTCCTGGAGCAGCACGGCCATCGCCGCCGTCGAGGCGACGATGCCTTTCGATCCCATTCCCGCCTCGGTCAGGCCGAGGTGCAGCGGGTAATCGCAGCGCCGCGCGAGCTCGCGATACACCGCGATCAGGTCCTGCACGCCGCTCACCTTGCAAGAGAGCACGATGCGATCGCCGGGCAATCCGATCGCCTCCGCGCGCACGGCGCTCTCCAGCGCCGAAACGATCAGCGCCTCGCGCATGACCAGCGCGGAGGCAAGCGGCTCGCTACGGCGCGCGTTCTCGTCCATCATGCGCGCCAGCAGCTCCTGGTCGAGGCTGCCCCAGTTCACGCCGATGCGCACCGGCTTCTCGTAGCGGCATGCCGCCTCGATCATTGTCGCGAACTGCTCGTCGCGCTTCGCGCCACGGCCCACGTTGCCCGGGTTGATCCGGTACTTGGCGAGCGCGCGAGCACAGTCCGGGAATTCCGCCAGGAGCTTGTGCCCGTTGAAGTGGAAATCGCCGACGAGCGGCACGCCGCACCCCAATCCGTCCAGCCGGGTGCGAATCTGCACCACCGCCGCCGCAGCCTCCGCCGTGTTCACGGTCACGCGCACCAGCTCGGACCCTGCGCGGGCGAGCTCATGCGCCTGCCGCACCGTCGCGGCCACGTCCGCCGTGTCGGTGTTGGTCATCGATTGCACGACGATCGGCGCGGCGCCGCCGACGCGCACGTCGCCGACGCGAACCTGCCGCGACTGCCTGCGCATGGCGGAATCCATGTGCGGTGTCTACTCCAGCGTCAGACGCGCGACGTCCGACGAGCGGTGGGGCGCCAGCTCCACCGGCTTGCCGTTATACGTGAGCCGCACGCCGCTCGCGTTGCCGATCACCATCGAGAACGGCGCCGTTCCGACGAGATTCTTTTCGGTGCCGGCCGGATTGATCGCGGAAAGCAGGACTTTCCCGTTCGCGTCCGTGATCTCGACCCACGACTCGACGTCGAAGGTGAACATCAGTCGCGCGCGCCCCGGCGGCACCAGCTCGGTTGCCGCCACGGCCTCACGCGCGGATTCCGCCGCATTCGCTTGCTTCGCGACCGTGCGCTCGGCCGCCGGCGATGCAGTCGTGAGGGCCGGCGGCGGCGCGGCGGCCGCGGGCCGCGATGGGGAAGCTGCGGACGGGCTCGCCGGCGGCACCAATGCGGTCTCCGGCACACGCTGCGGCAGCGACTCCTCCATCGCACGTTGTGGCGCCTGCGTGCTCGCGTTCGTGCTCAAGGGAACCGGCTCCGGCAGTGCTTCCACCTTCGCGCCGGGATCCGCCGCCGGCGCGGAAAGCGGGGCGTCGAGCGGCGCGTCGCGTTGGCTGCGAATGAACCACTCCGCCAGCACGACCGTCACGGCGACGATGATGAGCATCGAGAGCAAGAGGTAGACGCGCGAGCCGGAGCGCGCGTCCTGCGGGAACGGTACGCTCATGTCGCGCGGCTGCATCTCGGGTTCGCCGGCGGCGCCGGGGCGAGGCAGGTCGTCGAGTAGCGGGCCGGGGTCGACACCGAGGAGCTTGGCGTAAGTGCGGATCATTCCCCGCACGAACGGCCCGCTGGGCAACGAATCATAACGGTCGGACTCGAGGGCCTCGATGTGGCGGGTCGAGAATTTCAGCCTTTGCGCGACTTCCGAGACCGACATGCCGCGCTCGGTCCGCGCGGCGGCGAGGACCCGTCCCGGGGTGGCGTTCCCGGGCGCGAGCGCTCCGGTCTGCATCTCGCTCAATCGAACTCCCCGCGCTGGAACGATTGGTACTCCGCGGATTTCGGAAAGCGCAGGCGCAGCTGCGCCGCGTAGCTGTTCTCCGCGACCCGGTTACCAAGCTTGCGCTCGACGCGCACCGCCAGCCACAACGCCTCGGCACTCGGCTGGGAGCTGCGGTTGTAGCGCTCGACCAGTTCGCGGGCCTCCTCGAGCTGCCCGCGCTTGTAGAGGGCGTTCGCGTACGGCAGCATCGCGGTGGCGTTGCCCGGATCGATCCGCAGGGCGCGCTCGAAGTACTCGGTCGCCTGCTTGACGTCGTTCCGCTCGAGGAGGCACTGTCCGGCAGCGGCGTACGTTCGCGAAGGGGACGTGTACAGCGGATTGCGCAGCGCGTTGGTGAAATACGGCATCGCCTGCGGCACCCGCCCGGTCTGGCACAGGAACCAACCGTAGTTGTGATTCAGATCGGGATCGCTCGGCGAAAGCTTCAGGCCGCGCTGGAAGCTTTCCTCGGCAGCGGTATTGTCCTTGAGATCCATGCTCACGAGAGCCTGGACATTGTAGGCCGGTGCATAGCTCGGGTCGGCTGCCACGGCGATGCGTGCTTCCTGCAACGCCACCCCCATGTTTCCGATTCCGTAGTACGCGGAAGCGAGCTCGGTGTGGGCCTTGGCGCGTGATCGCGCGTCGGCCGGCGGCTGGAAGAGGCCCTCGGGCGGCTCGTTCTGCGCGGACGACGGCCGCTGATCCGCCGGGTCGGTCGCGCAACCGGCGCCGAACAGCATCGCAGATGCCAAGATCACGATCCGACGAATCTTCATCACGCTACCCTCGCGATCCGCAGCGACCTGCGCGTCCGGTCCTCGACTTTGCCGGCGAGTTGCCCGCACGCCGCGTCGATGTTCGCGCCGCGCGTCTTGCGGGTGGTCGTGATCACGCCGGCGGCCTGCAGCGACTCCGCGAAGCGCCGGATTCGGTCGGGTGGCGAACGGCGGAACCCGGAATTTGGAAACGGGTTGAACGGGATGAGGTTGACCTTGCAGGACACCGTGCCGATCAGCCCGAGCAGCGCGCGAGCGTCCGCCTCGCGGTCGTTGACGCCGTCGAGCATCACGTACTCGAACGTGATGCTGTCGCGCGGCGCGCGCTTCAGATAGCGCGCGCAAGCGGCCATGAGGCTACGCAGCGGATACTTCCGGTTGATGGGCATCAGCTCGTCACGCAGCCGGTCGGTCGGCGCATGCAGCGAAACGGCGAGCGCCACCGGGCAATCCTCGCGCAACCGGTCGATCATCGGGACGATCCCCGCCGTCGAGACCGTGACGCGCCGGCGCGACAAGCCGTAGGCGTTATCGTCGAGCATCAGCCGCAGGGCCGGGAGCACATTGTCGTAGTTGAGCAGCGGCTCGCCCATGCCCATCATCACGACGTTGCTGACGATGCGCTCGGCGCGGTTCGCACCGAGCTCGCGTCGCGCGACCCAGAGCTGACCCACGATCTCGGCGGCGGTCAGGTTGCGGTTGAACCCCTGCTTCCCGGTCGAGCAGAAGCCGCAGTCGAGCGTGCAGCCCGCCTGACTCGAGATGCAGAGCGTTCCGCGCCCGGCCTCGGGAATGAACACGGTCTCGATCGCGCTCGATCCCACGTCGAGGAGCCACTTGCGCGTCCCGTCGGGGGCCGTTGAATCGGCGACGATCCGCGGCGGCTCGACCGTCGCGGTGGCGGCGAGCTTTTCCCGTAGCGACTTCGCCAGATCCGTCATGCGGTCGAACTCGCCGACGCCGAGCTGATGCACCCAGCGCAGCATCTGCTCGGCACGAAACGGTTTCTCGCCGAGCCCGGCGAAGAACCCGGCCAGTCCGCCCGCGTCCAGTCCAAGAAGATTCACACCCATTCGTGCCAAGCTTTCGGGGACATTCATCAACCGCCTATTCGATGGTCAGCGACCGAATATCTCGAAGGCGGGAAAGAAGTATGCGATCTCGGTGCGCGCCGTGTCCGGGCCGTCCGACCCGTGCACGGCGTTGGCGTCAATGCTCGTCGCGAAATCCGCGCGGATCGTCCCCTTGTCCGCCTTCTTCGGGTCGGTGGCGCCCATCAGGTCGCGGTTCTTCGCGATCGCGTTCTCTCCCTCGAGAACCTGGATCATCACCGGGCCCGATGTCATGAACTTGACCAGGTCCCGGAAGAACGGGCGCTCGCGGTGCACCGCATAAAACCCTTCGGCCTCCTGCACGGAGAGCTGCTGCATCTTCGCGGCGACGATTTTCAGCCCGGCCGACTCGAAGCGATCGAGGATCTTGCCGATCACGTTCTTGGCGACCGCGTCCGGCTTGACGATCGACAGGGTTCTTTCTCTGGCCATCCGTGCCTGCTCCCCTTGTGTTGGTGTGCGTGCGTTCGCGCGCGTTCCCGCCGTGAATCGTAAAGCGCCGATGCGCGCCGATGCTTTAGATAAACGCTTATTTTAGCACGCGTTTCGCCACTTTCGGTGAGTCGCTCCGGCGTTCGCGTGCCCGTTTCGTAGATCGCGCCCGCAGCGGCTCCCACGCGATGCGCAAGCCGGGCTCGCCCGGCCCCGCCTGCCACGCCGCGTCGACCGCCAGCCCGGGCAGGCAGACCAACTCGTCGTCGCAGTAGACGAGCGGCAGCGACTCCCGTTCCCACGGTGGGACACCGTGTTCCTGCAGGAGTTTTTTCACCGTCCGCCGTGGGCCACCGGCCCGCGGTCGGATGGATTCCCCCCCCACGCGACGCCGGAGCGTGACGCGCCCCGCCGTGGCGGCGGCCGCGCGCAATCCGGCGCCTTCTACCCGGCCGAAGCGCAGGACGCCGCCCAGCTCCGGCAGTCGCCAGACATGCTCGCCCGGCCAGAGCCAGTGGTCGACCTGCCCGGGGTCGGCTTGCGAACTCGCGCCCGCCGCGGGCGCCAGCCACAGCGCTCCGCGATAGCGCCTGAGCACACCGCCCCCCAGATCGAAGCGCAGTGCGCCGTCGCTCCGCGCGCCGGCTACTTGGCGCAACAACTCGTCCAGCTCGGCGCTGCCCGGTACGTCGAGTCCATGGCGGCGAATGAACCAGCGCAGCAGGTTTCTCGCCCGCGCCGCCCCGAGGCTGTGCAATGCATCGATGCGGATCCGGCCCTGCACCATGCATCCTGCGGCGTCGATCGCCGCAAGCTCGCTGAGCAGCAGCTCGGCCTCCGCGAGATGCCCCGCGCTCCGCGCGAGATTCGCAGCCGACGCCGCATTCAAATCGCGCAGCACCGGCATGACGCGCCGGCGCAGGAAATTGCGCGCCAGTCCCTCGTCCGCGTTGGTTTCGTCTTCGATCCAGCGCAGCCCGCGCGCTCGCGCGTAGGCCTCGATGTCCACGCGCGCCACGTCGAGCATCGGTCTGAGCAGCGCCGGTCCGGCCACCGGGCCCGACGCGGAGACGGCTGGCATCGCAGCGAGACCCGGGAGTCCGCTGCCGCGCAGGAGCTGCAGCAGGACCGTCTCGGCCTGATCGTCCCGGTGCTGAGCGAGCACGACGAAGTCGGCACGCTCCGTGCGGAATGCCGCGTACCGGGCCGCCCGCGCGGCCCCTTCGCGCCCGAGCGAACGGTACGGCGCGAGATCGACCCGCCGCACCCGGCATCTCAATCCGTACCCCGCCGCGAGGCGGCGGCAGAAGCGCGCCCACTCGGCGGCGTTCGGACTGATTCCGTGATTGACGTGCAGGCAGGAGACGCGGTAGCGCGCCGCGCGCTGCGCGAGGAGGTCGAGGAGGACCGTGGAGTCGATGCCGCCCGAGAGCCCGACCGTCAGGTGCGCGCCGGGCGCGACACTGCGAGCGAGCTCACGGTCCAGGCGCTCGCCGAGCTCACTTGACTTGCGCTTCCTTGAATTTGCCATAGGCCATGAGCCGCTCGAATCGCGTCTCGACCAGCTTGTCCACGCTCATGCCCGTCGCCTGGCGAAGCGCGTCCTGCAGCGCCTTTTTCACGTTTTGCGCCGCGGCCGCAACGTCTCGATGCGCTCCGCCGAGCGGTTCGCTGATCACCTTGTCGACCAGCCCGAGGGACTTGATGCGGGCGGCGGTGATCCCGAGCGTCTCAGCCGCCTCGGGCGCCTTGTCCGCGCTTTTCCAGAGTATCGACGCGCACCCCTCGGGGGAGATCACCGAGTAGGTCGCATACTGGAGCATGAGCGTCACGTCTCCCACCGCGATCGCCAGCGCGCCACCGGATCCGCCTTCCCCGATGATCGTGCACACGATCGGCACGCGCAGCTCGGCCATCACGTAGAGGCAGCGGCCAATCGCCTCGGATTGACCGCGCTCCTCGGCGCCGATGCCGGGATAGGCGCCCGGCGTGTCGACGAAGGTCAGCACGGGCACGCCGAATTTCTCGGCGAGGTGCATCAGGCGCATCGCCTTGCGATATCCCTCCGGGCGCGGCATCCCGAAATTGCGCAGCAGCTTCTCGCGCGTGTCGCGCCCCTTCTGGTGGCCGATCACCATGACGGATTGCCCGTTGAACCGGGCGAGGCCTCCCACGATCGAGGCATCGTCCGCGAATGCGCGATCACCGTGCAGCTCCTCGAAGTCGGTGCAGAGCGCCTGGACGTAATCGAGGGTGTAGGGACGCTGCGGGTGGCGCGCGACCAGCGCGGTCTGCCACGGCGTGAGCTTGCCGTAGATCTCCTTGGTGAGCGCCTGGCTTTTCTTCTGCAGGCGCTGGATCTCTTCGGAGATATCCACCGCCGGATCGTCCTGGACGTACCGCAGCTCGTCGATCTTGCCTTCCAGCTCGGCGACCGGTTGTTCGAACTCGAGAAATGTGGCCTTGGCGTTCAACGTTGCCCGTTCGAGATGACTCGTCCGCGGGATTCTAGCAGGCCGGCGCACTCCGACCGCGCCGCTCGGCGATCAGTATTCGACGGGCACCGGATCGAGGCTGCGCCACAGATACCAGGTCGCCACCGAGCGCCAGGGCTCCCAGTCCCGCGCCAGCTGGCGAATCGCCTCCACCGGCATCTCGTCCCCGCCGCAATAGTGGATGCACACGGCCTTCCGCAGACCGAGATCGTCAAGCGGCAGGACGTTCGGTCGGAGCAGGTGGAACATCAGGAACATCTCGGCCGTCCAGCGTCCGATGCCGCGCACCTGGGTCAGGTCTTCGATGACCGACTCGTCATCCATCTCGGCCCAGCGCGCCGGGTGCAGCGCACCCGCGCAGAAGCGTCGTGCGAGGTCGTGCAGATACTCCGCCTTGCGCTGCGAGAGGCCTGCTGCGAGGAGGCGATGCGCGGACGCGCCGGCGATCTCCGCGGGACGCATCGCGGGCGACACCAGCCCGAGCTTCGCCCAGACGCTGGCGGCCGCCTTCACCGAGATTTGCTGCCCGACGATCGAGCGCGCCAGGGTCTGGAACGCGTCGCCGCGGGTTGTCAGCGCGATGCGCGGATGGCAGCTCATGATGGCCTGCAGGACGGCATCGCGGCGTGCCAGCGCCCGCTTCGCGCGGGGCCAGTACGGGGGCCTAGCCGCTGTCGTAAGGGACATCGATTCGCTCAGGAGCTCGCAGCGAGCGGCAGATTGAGGAGCAGATTCTGGGGCTTCAGCCTGACCACGTTGTGCTCGTCCATGGCGAGCGCAAGGTAGACCGGCTGCCCGGCGACGTCCGGCCGGATCACGGCCGTCTCGGCAAAATCGAGCCGAAAGAGCGCGAGCAGCTGGCGCATCCTGCCCGGCTCGACCTCCCCGCCCTGCCACAGGTCGTTCAACACCGCGGTGGATTGCGCGTCGAGGCCCACGTGCCACACCCAGCGGTCGTCCTGGATCTCGCGCAACGGCTGGATCGCGAGATCGAGCTGGAAGAAGTGTCGTATCCAGCGCTCGAGCACCCGTGCCAGCGCCTTGAGCCCCGCCCGGCCGTAGTTGAGGTTCATGACGAAGTCGTGGCGCTGGTCGCGCGTCCAGTACTCGCCCGCATTCTGCTCGTCGATGACGTCGAGGTTCGTGCTGCGAATCGGAGCCTGCGCCTCGACGATCAGCCGGCCGAGCGAGCCGTACGCGCTCCCGCTCGCGTGCATCTCGACCGTCTCCAGATCGGCGAGCACGATCGTTCCACCCTCCACGCTCGCCTTCTGCTCACGATAGAAGAGCTCGCCGGCGCGTGCCTCGAGGGGATCGTCGATGCCGTCGAGCACGTTGCGGACAATGACCTGCGCGAGCTGGTCGATGAAGAGCGGCGGAGTATTGATCCCGGTGCCGCTGAAGAGTGCCGCATAGCAGGCCTCCACCGACGGCGCGGCGACGAGACGCGCAAGGAAATCGAGTAGCACCCGGTAGTTGTAGCGCGCGTCCGGGTCCTCCACGGACTCGAGCTCGCGCGCGTCCACCGGACGGCGCGGTTCGGCCATCAGCGACTCGTGCAGCGCGCGCTCGGCGGGACCGGATTCCTCGACCGGGCGGATCTCCGGCCGGAGCAGGTATGCGCGCAAAAAGTCATCGGTGACGGCCAGGCGACCCGTCGCGTCGCGCTCGAGCAGATGAAAACCGGAGTTGCGCCAGAAGTCAGGCATGGGCGGCGGCAGTCTGCATTGCGTCGGCGCGAACAAGGCCGGGACCGCGCGGCGTCCGCGGCGGTTGCGCCACGTCAGGCTGCGGCGCGCGCGGACGGAACGACGCGACTATGGGAAGAGACGTGCTGGACCAGAAATTCCATCTGGTCGGCGAGAATGCGCCGATTGGTCAGGATCAGGTATTCCGCCTTGTTCGGAACATATGGCGCGTACAACAGCTCGACGCCCACTTCCTCGGGCGTCCGGTTGCGCTTGATGCCGTTGCAGTGCCGGCACGCGGTCACGACGTTCATCCAGGTGTCTCGCCCGCCGCGCGACAGCGGGTGGACATGGTCGCGGGTCAGCCGCAGGAACGAGTACTCGCCGCCGCAGTACGCGCAGATGTGGCGATCGCGGCGGAAGAGCTCACGATTATTGAGCGGCGGCACTTGGTTGAACCCCTTCATCGCCATCGCCTTGCCGCGAATGGCGATGATGGAGTTGCCCGAGATGCTCGACCGCCGGCCCGTCGCCCGCGAGACGCCCCCGTACACCGTGAAAGCGGTGGTGCCCAGCGTCCAGGCCACCAGGTTCTTCGCATAGTAGAAGCAGGCCTGCTGCCACGTCACCCAGCGGTGCGGCACACCGTGATAGTCCAACGTCAGGATCAGAGGCGCTTCGCTCGACATGGCTACGCGCCGCGACGGACAGAATGCCGACGAGCGGCTGCGCTCGAGAATTGTGCCGCAAATCCCATGCCGTGGCCATATGTTGTCGTTGCGGTAGCGGTACCCGGCTGGGCGGCGGCCGCCCCGCCCGTTTGGCCCATTCGGGGGGGCCAGCCATGCAGGCCGGGCCGCGCGCCCCGGTCCCGGTACCTCGCCCCGGTCCCGGTACCTTTAGTGCAAGGCGCGCGCCAGCTGGCGACGATAGTCCGCGACCAGGTCCGGCTGGTCGGCGGCCAGCGTAAAGACCTGGACCATCGCCTCGCGCGCGGCCTCGCGGTCAGCGCCCTCGCCGCGGCGGATCACCTCGAGCAGCTCGTCGAGCGCGCCGCGGAAATCCCGCTCGATGACGAGCCGGGCCGCGAGGTCGCGGCGCGCGGCAAGCGCCGCGGGGTCTGACGCGACGCGCGCCCGAAGCGCGGAGAGGTCGGGAAGGTCCTGCCCTTTTTTCCAGAAGGCGATCCTTGCCGCCAGCCGCTGCATGCGCTCGTCACGCAGCTCTTCAGGCACCGATTCCACGAACGGCTCGGCGGCGCCGAAATCCTGCCGCGCGACAAGGAGCTCGGCAAGGTCGATGCCGATGTCGGTGGACCCGGGATCGAGCTCCAGCGCTTCGCGGAGCCGCGCCTCGGCCGCCTCGAAATCGCCGGCGGCCACGGCCTCGTGCGCCTGCTTGCGAAGCTTGGCGCTTGGGCTGGGCAGCAGGCGCGCGATGAACTGGCGCACGCCCGACTCGGGAAGCGCCCCGACGAACTCGTCCACCAACCGACCGTCCAGGAATGCTTTGACATTCGGGATGCCCCGCACACCGTGCTGCGCGGCGATCTCGGGATTCGCGTCGGTGTCGATCTTGGCGAGCAGAAACTTGCCTTGGTACTCTTCCGCGAGCTTCTCGAGGATCGGTGTCAGCGCACGGCAGGGACCGCACCACGGCGCCCAGAAGTCGACCAGCACCGGCACCCGCCGGGAAGCCTCCAGAACGTCTCGCTCGAAGGTCTCCGCCGCAGTGTCAAACGAATTCACTGCCATCACTTTGCCTCCTTGAGTAAGAGGATTATGAGGACGCGATCGAGATTTTCAACCGGATAAGACAACAGCGGCAGATCACGAACAGGAGGGAACTGGCTGGTTCCCTCCTTCGGAGAAACCCGAACGTCACGAACGAAAGGGAACCCGCTGGTTCCCTCCCGTTACCCTCCTTCCCGCTGAGAGTAAACCTACTCGGCCGGGTCGTCATCCACAGGCAGTGCAACCTTGGCGCTTGATCTGTGTCAACGTCCGGAACGGCTGTGCAGTTAGCGTTAGGTGAACGAACAGGA
>JBFJOO010000045.1:0-32714 GCA_041617635.1 Burkholderiales bacterium
ACGAGCACGAGCGAACCCCTCTCGCTGTCCGCGGAAGGAATGCAGGGCGTCGTCGCCGACTGGTCGTCGGACCAGCTGGCGTTCAAGAAGGTCCCATGGGGCAAGGCCATGATGTGGATCTTCCTGCTGAGCGATACCTTCATCTTCGGCTGCTTCCTGATCTCGTACATGACGGTGCGGGCTTCCACCACGGTGCCCTGGCCGAATGCGAGCGAGGTGTTCGCTTTGTCGTTTGGGGGCGAGCCGATCCCGCTCATCCTGATCGCCATCATGACCTTCGTCCTGATCAGCAGCAGCGGGACGATGGCGATGGCGGTCAAGTTCGGTTATGAAAAGAACAAGAAGATGACCTTCATCCTGCTGCTGATCACCGCGGCGTTGGGTGCGACCTTCGTCGGCATGCAGGCCTTCGAGTGGACCAAGCTGATCGTGGACGAGGGCGTGCGCCCCTGGGGCAACCCCATGGGCGCGGCCCAGTTCGGCGCGACCTTCTTCATGATCACGGGTTTCCACGGCACGCACGTGACGATCGGCGTGATCTTCCTCGTCATCGTGGCCATAAAGGTCTTGCGGGGAGATCTGGATCACGAGCGGCCCGGTTTCATGACCGGCCGGAAGGGAAACTACGAGATCGTCGAGACCATGGGTCTGTACTGGCACTTCGTCGATCTGGTGTGGGTATTCATCTTCGCAGTTTTCTATCTCTGGTGAGGGGAGACATGGCACACGCCCAGGGACAGCAGCATCCGATCGGCATCTATCTCAAGATCTGGGGTTTGCTGTTCGTTCTCAGCGCCGCGTCTTATGCGGTGGACTACTTCCACGTTCAGGGCTACCTGAGGTGGTTCCTGATCATCGCGTTCATGCTGCTGAAAGCGGGGCTCATCGTCGCCATCTTCATGCACATGGTCTGGGAGCGGATGGCCCTGGTTTACGCCATCCTGGTCCCGCCGCTCTTGTTGCTGGTCTTCGTCGCCATCGGCATGCTCGAAGCGGACTACACCTTCTTCACGCGGGGTGTCTTCTTTGGACTTGGATCGCCGTAACACCGCCAGATCGAATCGGGGCGAGCCGCCCCGCCCTTCCATCAATGCCGGACACGTTCTTGACTCCAAAAGCTACCAATGGCCGAAAAAAGCTACGCGAATAATTTGACGATCATTCTCGTGGTCAGCGCGTTGCTGATGGTGTTCACGTTTGCCCTGGTGATCCACCATCGGGACATTCCGAACCAGATCGAGAAGGACCGCGCCACGCTGCTCGGGGCGCGTTCCACCAGCGCTGACGATCGGATCAAGCCTGTCGGCCAGGTCAAGGTCGAATCGGCGGAAGCGAAGCAGGCGCCCGCAAAGGCCCCGGAGGTCGCCGCAAAGGCCGCGGAGGCGGCGCCCGCGCAAGTCCGCGACGGGCAGCAGGTCTACCAGGCCGCCTGCGTCGTCTGTCACCAGGCCGGCGTGGCCGGCGCGCCCAAGTTCGGTGACAAGGCCGCATGGGCGCCGCGCATCGAGCTCGGCATCGACACCCTTTACACGAGCTCCCTGAAGGGCAAGGGAGCGATGCCGCCGAAAGGCGGTCAGACCGCGCTCTCCGACGCCGAGATCAAGGCCGCCGTCGACTACATCGTGGCGCAGTCGAAGTAACCGGCCGAGCCCGCGATCGGTTACTTCCGGACCTCGAAGGCGACGGGCAGTACAAGGCCGCTGCGGAATTCCAGGTAGATCTCGACCCGGTCGCCGACACGCAGCGCGCGGCGCGGGTTCGACAGCATCAGGTGATATCCCCCCGGCGAGAAATTCAGGGTCGCATTGGGCGCCAGCTCGATTTGCGACGTGTGACTCATGCCCGCCATGCCGTCCTTGACGATCGTGCGGTGAATCATCACCGCCCCGAAGCTGGGGCTCTTCGCGGCCACGAGGACTTGCGGTTGCGACGACTGGTTTTGCAATGCCATGTAACCT
The DNA here is from genome assembly GCA_041617635.1 of Burkholderiales bacterium. GTDB lineage: Bacteria > Pseudomonadota > Gammaproteobacteria > Burkholderiales > SG8-39 > JAABRB01. The sequence continues at coordinate 1,959 of JBFJOO010000045.1, forward strand.
GCCAGCATGGCCGCGCCGGGCGGCGCTTCCCGGATCCAGGCATCGCGTGCGAAAACGCCCGCCGCTTCGCTAGCCGCCGCAGCAAGGGAGAGCACCGAGCTAAGCATGCCGACAAGCACCGGGGCGCGCCACTTCATTGCGCGCCAGGCCCTTCGAGTTTCCGCAGCACATCGAAGCGCCTGCTGATGACCTCCGCATCGAGCGGCGGCGTGAACACCGCGCGATAGCGGGCCTGCGGATCGACCAGGAATACCGCTGCCGCGTGGTAGACCGGATAGTTTTCCACGCCTGGCGCGGCCTCGACTTGATATGCGGCGCCGAGCTGGCCGGCCAGGTTGCGAAGCTGCGCATCGTCGCCCGTCACGCCGAGGAAGGTCGGATGGAAATGGGCGACGTACTGCCCGAGCCTGCTCGCCGTGTCGCGACCGGGGTCCACCGATACAAAGACGAACTGGACGTCTTCAGCGCCGGCCGTCGACTTGGCGGTGTCCTCCCGCACGCGGGCCATATCCGCGAGGGTCGTCGGACAGATGTCGGGGCAATGGGTAAAGCCGAAGAACAGAAACGACCACCTGCCCCGCAACCGCGAAAGATCGAAACCCCGGTTCTGGTGATCGGTGAGCGCGAAGGCGGTCAGCGGTTGCGGCGCCGGGAACACCGTCATCACCCGGTCCGGCAGCAACCGGGCCTGCGAGTCGCTCTCCCGGTACGTCGCGGCGAGCCACACGGCAGCGAGCGCGGCCAGCGTGACGATCGCGGTCAAGATGCCGATCTTGAGGGAAGCCTGCTTCACGGGACCAAGATACACCGAACGCGAAACGCCCGGCGCAAGGCCGGGCGTCGGGTCGCGATTGGCACGGGTCGGTAAACGCTCAACCCTCGGCGAGCACCCCACGCATCTTCTGCATCGCCTTGGTCTCGATCTGCCGAATGCGCTCCGCCGAGACGTTGAATTCGTCGGCGAGGTCCTGCAGGGTCGCGCCGTCCTTTTCCCGGAGCCAGCGGGTCTCGATGATGCGTCGGCTGCGCGGGTCGAGGCTCTCGAGTGCACTGGCCAGCCCATCGGCGCGAATCCGCGCGGATTCCTCGGCTTCGAGCACCTGCGAGGGCTCGCCGCTCGGATCGGCGAGATAGGTGATCGGCGCGAAGCTGCGCTCTTCGTCGTCATCGATCGGTTCGAGAGACACCTCGCGGCCCGCGAGGCGGGTCTCCATCTCGGCGACCTCCTCGGGCTTCACGCTGAGCGTCTCCGCCATGGCATCGATCTCGCCCTGCGACAGCGGATCGAGACCCGGTCGCATGCTGCGCAGGTTGAAAAAGAGCTTGCGCTGCGCCTTGGTCGTGGCGATCCGAACGAGCCGCCAGTTGCGCAGCACGAACTCGTGGATCTCGGCCTTGATCCAGTGGATCGCGAAGGACACCAGCCGCACCCCCCGGTCGGGGTCGAAGCGCTTCACCGCCTTCATCAGGCCGATATTGCCCTCCTGGATGAGGTCGGCATGCTGCAGGCCGTACCCGAGATATCCGCGGGCGATCGCCACCACAACGCGCAGGTGCGAGAGTACGAGCTCGCGGGCGGCGTCCAGATCCTCGTTGTCCCGGTACCGGCGCGCGAGCTCCTGCTCGCGCTCGGCGGTGAGCATCGGGAAGCGGTTCACGACCTGGATATAGCGATCCAGGCTTCCAACCGCGGATGGGACCGGCAGGTTCAGGGTGTTCGCCGTCACGTCAGATTTCCTCCACAAGGCATTTTAGCAGTCTCACGATTGGAGTGCTAAGGGCGCCATTGGTTCAGGGGACCGAGGTCACGCTCCTGGTTAGTCCCGCCCGGGGAAATGTAAGTACCTACTCACAGACGCGTAGGCGCCAGCCCAGCCGATGACCGCGGAGAAGGCCAGCATGGCAGTCCAATCGCGCAATGGCAGCAAGCGCAGCCGGAACTCCGACCCATAGGCCTGCGCGACATTGGTGACTTCGCGGTCGAGCAGCGCAGCCATGCCGAGAATGATCGCGGCCGCCGCCAGCCCCCCGGCGAGTCCCAACACGGCGCCCTGATAAAGGAAGGGCCGGCGGATGTAGCTGTCCGTCGCGCCGACCAGCCGCGCGAGCTCGATCTCGTCCCGTCGGGTGAGGATCTGCAACCGTACCGCGTTGAACGTGACGGCCACGAGCCCCACGGCCAGCAGGGCGGCCAGCAGCCCGACCGCCGACCGGCCCAATCGCAGCAGCCCGCCGACGCGCCGCGCCCAAGCCGCGTCGAATTGGACCCGGGCGACCTTGGGCATGTCCCGCAGCGCCGCTGCGAGCTGCTCGGCCGCGCCGGTTTCTCCGGGCACGAGGTCGGCGATGAACGCATCCGGCAAGGGATTGGACTTGAGGGTCGCGACGACGTCGCCGATGCCGTCCGATTGCTGGATCGCGCGCAGCGCCTCGTCGCGGGGAACGAAGCGGACCGCCCGGATACCCGGCGCGCGCTTCAGCGCCGCCTCGACGCGGTCGATCTCCGACTTCTCGGCGTCCGTGGCGAAGAACACGGAGAGCTGTGGTTCCGCGCCGATTCGGTCCGCGAGCGCGCCGAGGTTTTCCAGGACCACGTAACCGCCCAACGGCAGCGCAAGGGCGATGCCCACCGCCACGACATTGAGCGCGAGCGCCAGCGGCGCGCGGCCGACCCGCCGCAGCGCAGCGGCAGCGCTCTGCACATGATGGCGCAGCCAAGGCGTCACGCGACGAGTCGACCGTGGTCGAGCGCAATCACGCGCGAGGCGTAGCGCGATACGAGCGCCTGATCGTGCGTGGCGACCAGGACCGTGACCCCGACCTGATTGAACGCGCGAAAAATTTCCAGTATCTCCTGCGCGGAGTCCGGATCGAGATTCGCGGTCGGCTCGTCGGCGATCAGGATCGAGGGCCGGTTCACGACCGCCCGCGCCACGCAGAGTCGCTGCTGCTCACCGCCTGACAATGTGATCGGGCGCGCCTTTTCGCGGTCGAGCAGACCGACCTTCGCGAGGGCCGCGCGCGCCCGGCGGGCAACCTCGCGTGGTGGCTGGCCGGTCACGCTCAGGGGAAACACCACGTTCTCGAACACCGAGCGATCGTGCAGGAGCTTCTGGTCCTGAAAGACGAGACCGAGGCTGCGCCGCAGATACGGAATCGCGCGTTCCCGCAGCGCGCCGACATTCTGTCCGTTGATGAGCAGCGTGCCGGAGGTGGCGCGTTCGATTCCCGGAAGCAGCTTGAGCAAGGTCGTCTTGCCGGCCCCCGAATGGCCGGTGATGAAGACCATCCCGCCCGCCTCGATGCCGAACGACACATCCGTGAGCGCCTCATAGCCCCCCGGGTAACGCTTGTTGACGCGGCTGAGGCTGATGATCATGTGAAGAAGAGCTGTGCGACGATGCGCGGCGCCCGGGGGGATCCTGGCAGACAGGCGCCGGGGAAGGGCTCGATCCGCACGGAGCGCTATTCCGCGGCCCGCTCTCCCGCCGACTTCCCCAGCAATGCCTGCGTGAAGTCGCGCGCGGAGAAGGGACGCAGATCGTCGATGCCCTCGCCCACACCGATGAACACGATCGGAAGCGGCCGGACGCGCGCGATCGCGGCCACCACCCCGCCGCGTGCCGTGCCGTCGAGCTTGGTCATGACCAGTCCTGTCAGGCCGAGGGCTTCGTCGAACGCTCTGACCTGGTTGAGCGCGTTCTGCCCGGTGTTCGCGTCGAGGACGAGCCAGATGGCGTGCGGAGCAGTGGGCTCCGCTTTGGCGATGACTCGCTTCACCTTGCGCAGCTCTTCCATCAGGTGCAGCTGCGTCGGCAGTCTGCCTGCCGTATCCGCGATCAGGACGTCCGCGCCGCGAGCGCGCGCCGCATGGATCGCGTCGAAGATCACCGCCGCGGGATCGCCGCCTTGCTGGGATATGACCTCCACCGCGTTCCGCTCACCCCACGCCGCGAGCTGCTCGCGGGCGGCAGCGCGAAAGGTATCGCCCGCGGCGAGCATCACCGCCTTGCCGTCGCTGCGATAGAGCTTCGCGAGCTTTCCGATCGAGGTGGTCTTTCCCGCGCCGTTCACGCCGACCAGCATGACGACGAACGGCTTGTGGCCATCGGTGCTCACGACGGCCTCCAGGGGCCTGAGCAGGGCCTCGAGCTCGCCGGCGAGGACCTCCTGAAGCTCGGCGGGGGTTTCGATGCGGTCGCGCTTGACCCGCGCGCGGAGCGCGCCAAGGAGGTGCTCGGTCGCATCGACGCCCGCGTCGGCGCTGAGCAGCGCCGCCTCGAGGTCATCGAAGAGCGCTTGGTCGATGGTTCCGCGGCTGAACAGTCCGGAGAGCTGGGCGCCGGTCTTCCTGAGGCCCTGCCTCAATCGGCTGAACCACGACGTGCGCTCGGTTTCCTCGTTCGGTTTCCTGGGGATGCTCAACACGTCGCAGGCCGCGTGATGGCGCGGCCAGATTGACCCGCCGGGAGCCGCGATTCTAGCAGATCGACTCGGGACTCCTCGCGCGCCGCGCAAGGCCGGCAACAACGATTGCCCCAGTGTAGAGTCACCCGGACAGGCAGCTGGGCATGGCGACCAGAAAGATGAATTCGGTGCGCATTATCGGGGGCGAATGGCGCAGCCGGCTCGTCACCTTCCCGGCCGCGGAAGGACTGCGACCCACGCCCGACCGCGTCCGCGAGACCCTGTTCAACTGGCTCGGACAGGATCTCACCGGAAAGCGCTGCCTGGACCTCTTCGCCGGATCGGGCGCGCTCGGGTTCGAGGCCCTGTCGCGGGGTGCGCAGGCGCTGGTGTTCGTGGAGCGCTCCGCGCCGATTCGCCGCGCAATCGCCGCCAATGCCGATCGGCTCGCAGCGCAGGGCATGCGACTGATCGCGGGCGATGCGCTAGAATTTGTCGCGACCACGCCCGAGCGGTTCGATGTCGTGTTCATCGATCCGCCCTACGGAAGCGGCCTCGCCGAGGCGGTACTGCCGCATCTGCCGCGGGTGCTTGCCGCGGAATCGCTCGTGTACGTTGAAAGCGATCGAAAATTCTCCGCCCCGCCGCCCTGGCGTCGAGTGCGGGAGGGACGTGCCGGCGCCGTGCACTACTGCTTGATCCGGTGGGGCGATGACTTGATGGGGGTAGGGGGAGAGCGATGATCAAGGCCGTGTATCCGGGAACTTTCGATCCTCTCACGCGGGGCCACGAGGACATCGTGCGCCGCGCTGCCACGCTGTTCGGCGAGGTCGTCGTCGGCGTGGCCGACAGCCGGGGCAAGCGCCCGTTTTTCACCATGGACGAGCGCGTGGAGATGGCCCGCGAAGTCCTCTCCGTCTACCCGAATGTCACCGTGCGCGCGTTCAAGGGGCTGCTGCGCGATCTCGTGCGCGACTGCGAGGCGCGGGTGATCATACGCGGGCTCCGCGCGCTCTCCGATTTCGAGTACGAGTTTCAGATGGCCGGAATGAACCGCAGTCTCATCCCCGAAGTGGAGACGCTGTTCCTGACGCCGGACGAGAAGTACATGTTCATCTCGGCGACCATCGTGCGCGAGATCGCGATCTTCGGCGGCGACGTGAGCCGCTTCGTGCCGCCTCAGGTCCTCGCGCGACTGCGCGACAGGACGGCGGATCCGGGTGATTAGCGCCGCGCCGCCGAAACATGGAATCACGATCGGGGCATGGCATTCGGAGCATGTGATGGCGCTGATGATCACCGATGCGTGCATCAACTGCGACGTTTGCGAGCCTGAGTGCCCCAACGGCGCGATCTCGCAAGGACCCGAGATCTACGTGATCGACCCCGCGAAGTGCACTGAATGCGTGGGCCACTTCGACGCGCCGCAATGCGTCCAGGTCTGCCCGGTCGATTGCATTCCGGTGGACCCCGGGCATGTGGAGACCCGTGGCGAGCTTCAGGCGAAGTACGAGGCGCTCACCGCCGGGACCAAGACGGTCTCGTAGGGCGCTGCTGCGGGGATCCGAGCTCATTCGGGCTAGGGAATGGCTGGCTGCAAAGCCCGTCATTCCCGCGAATGCGGGAATCCAGACTGACCGTATTCAGAGGCTTGCTGGGGTCCCCGCGTGCGCGGGGATGACTTGATCGGGGCCTGCCTAGGCGGCCGCGGCGAGCGGCATCGGTTCCAGATCGAGCGCGTGCTCGAGCTCGAACGCCAGGCGATGCAGCGCCTCCAGCTGCCGCACCAGCTCGGTCTCGACGTCCTCGAGCTCCTTGATCCGATCCTCGAGCGCGTCGGTCGCCTGGTGGATGCGCTTGATCGACTCGAGCCTGCGGCGCAGTTGAATCTGATGCTCGCGAACCTGCGTCTCCATCGGCGACATGACTGCCCGCAGCCAGTGCTCCGCCTCGCGATTGGCGTAGGTGTAGACGCGCCGCACCTGGCTCGCCATCGTCTCGAAGAATTTCTGCGTGAGCACGAGCTTCTCGTGCGTCACCATGGTGTAGAACGTGTCGAAGTGGCTGCGGAAGCCGCGCTCCAGCCGGTCGAACTCCTTGACGAAGCGGAACAAGGAGAAAGTCGGAGGGCTTCCGAGCCGCAGCCCGTGCTCCTCGCTGAACTTGCGATACATCGCATCCATCATGCGATGGATTTCGGCGATCACCTGAGCGGAGCTCGCGAGCTTGGCGCGCACGCCCTCGAAATAGCCGAGCATGGCCGATCGCAGCGCCGGAGTGAACTGGCTCTTCGACATGTGGCGCAGCGCGCGCCGCGACTCCTCGTTGAGGGCATCCATGCCCAGGTAGGTGAAGAGCTCGTTGGTATGCTGCGCGAATACGCCGCGCAGCGCCTGGAACCGCGCGAGACCGCGCTCGAAGTCCTCCTTCTCCCGGCGGACCCGCCGCATCATGCCCTCGACCACCCCGAGATTCTTGCCGCGCAGGGCCCGCAGCTCGGCGAGCTGCTCCAGCACGCCGGCGAGACGCGCCTCGAGAATCGAGCGGGTGTTGCCAAGGAGGTCGAACACTTCCTGCCGGGTCGCGTCGCGCACGATCTCGTGCTTGGCCGGGATCAGTTCCGCGGAGAGCGAGTGCTCGAGCGCAGGCAGGCGGCTCCGCTCGAGCAGCTGATTGTCGTCGGTGATCTTCGCAACCAGGCCTTTCTGGGCCGAGACCGCGAGCACGTGGTCCCTTTGCACGCCGAGCGTGTCGCTCACCGAATCGATCTGGCCGCCCACCTCAGACTCGATGTCCTCGTCCGTGCGCAGTCCATCCCAGAGCGAGTCGATCTTGTTCAGCACTACGAAGCGCGCTTTCTCGCGCCCCGGTGCCGCCGCGAGATGGTCGCGCCAAACCTCGATGTCGCTCTTGCTCACTCCGGTGTCGACCGACAGGACGAAAAGCAGCGCATGCGCGTTCGGAAGCTGGTTCAGGGTCAGCTCGGGCTCGCTGCCGATCGCGTTCAGTCCCGGCGTGTCCAGGATCACGAGCCCCTGCGCGAGCAGGGGATGAGGGAAGTTGATGATCGCGTGGCGCCAGCACGGAATCTCCACCATCCCGTCGGCAGGCGGCTTCGCCCCGCGGGCCGGTGGCTCGTTCACGAACAATCCGTAGTGCTTCGCTTCCTCGATCGGCACGCGCTTGGTCACGCGCACTTCCTGGAACGCCTCGACGAGCCCCTGGGCATCGGTGACGTCGAGCGGCACCACGCTCCACTCGTCAGGGAACCGCTTCAGCTCGGCTATCGTGGCATTGGCCACGCGCGTCTCGATGGGCAGCAGCTGGATGCAAGGTGGCCGCGTCGAATCCCACGCGAGCTCGGTGGGGCACATCGTCGTGCGCCCCGTGGATGAGGGCAGCAGGCGCCTGCCGTAGTCTGCGAAGAAGATCGCGTTGATCAGCTCCGACTTGCCGCGCGAGAACTCGGCCACGAACGCGATGGTGAGCTTGTCGTCCGCGAGCCGCTCGATGAGCTGCGCGAGGCGCACGTCGGTCTGGCCGTCGAGGAGATCGTTCTCCGCGAGCCAGCGCCGATAGGCGCGCACGCGCAGTGTCACCCCCGCGCGCCAGGCGCTGTAATCCTGGAACCGCTTGACGAGACTGGCCATGGCGGTTGGCTAAGGGGCTGTGGCCCGCTTGCAGAGTCTCCCTAGGGGTGAATGTAGCACGGTACGGAACGGGGGCAACACTGCTCAGCGCTGGCAGACCGCGCAATAGTACGTGGCGCGCTGGCCCTGGACGGCGCGCCGGATTGCGTGGCCGCAGGCCCGGCAGGGAGCGCCGGCACGGTCGTACACGTAGTAGCGCTGCTGGAAATAGCCCGGGGCGCCGTTGGCCTGGACGAAATCCCGCAGCGTGCTGCCGCCCGCCGCAAGCGCGTCGTTCAGCGTGTCGCGCAGCGCCGCCGCGAGCCGCGCGCAGCGCTCGCGCGACAGGCGCCCCGCCGCCGTCGCCGGACGGATACCTGCCCGAAAGAGGCTCTCGCTCGCGTAGATGTTTCCGACCCCGGCGATGCGCCGCGCGTCCATCAGCAGTTGCTTGATCGATACGCGGCGCCCGCGCGTCGCGCGGTAGAGCGCGTCCCCGTCGAACGCCTCGGTGAGCGGCTCGATGCCGAGGCCGGCGAGCAGCGGATGCGCGTTCGCGTCGCCAGGCCACCAGATCACGGCGCCGAACCGCCGCGGGTCGCGCATTCGCACGACCGTGTCCCCGATGCACAGGTCGAAATGGTCATATGGGCCGGGCGGCTCGCTTGCGGATGTCACGCGCAAGCTGCCGGACATCCCCAGATGCATGATGAGCGCCCCGCGTTCGCACTCGATGACCAGATACTTGCCGCGGCGACGCACGTTGCGCACGCGCTCCCCGCGCAGCGACGCTGCCAGATTTCGCGGGACGGGCCAGCGCATCCCGCGGTGCCGGACCGTCGCACCGGTGAGCGTCCGGCCGGCGAGGAAAGGCTCGATGCCGCGGCGCGTGATCTCGACCTCGGGAAGCTCTGGCATACGCCGCGTTCTCGGAACGGGGGAATTCCTTGCCCGATTCCGGGGTTTTCTTGTGAGGAGCCGCAAATATACCTAAGATGGCGGCCGCACCTCACCATAGACTCGACACATGATCCCAGCTCCATCCCGGTTCTGCCGGCGCGCATCGCTACGGAAAAGCCGGACCGCATGTGTGCTCCTTGCCGTGACCGCGGCGCTCGCGGTCGGCGGCTGCGCGCAACCAGTAGCGCAATCAGTCGCCGAGACGCAGGAAGCGCGCCCCAGCCCGGCGCAGGCGACGCGCCCAAAGGGCCCCGACCTGCCGCGCCAGGAGCTCACCGACGAACTGCTCTACGGCATGCTGCTGGCCGAGATCGCGAGCAACAGCGGCAACCGCATCGTTGCGGCGCAAGCGTTCGCGGACCTCGCCAAGCGTACGCGCGATCCGCGTATCGCGCGCTCGGCGACCGATGCGGCGCTGAAGGCCCAGATGCCGGAAACCGCGCTGGAATCGGCGCGTATCTGGATCGAGACCGACCCGGAGTCGCCCGAAGCGCAGCGGACGCTGACCAGCCTGCTGCTCGCCGCCAACCGCGTCGAAGAGGCGGAACCGCATCTGCAACGGATCCTGGCGGTCAACGAGGCGTCGCGCGCGGATGCCTTCATGCAGCTCAATCGGCTGCTCGCGAATTACGGCGACAAGGCCGCGGCGCTTGCCATCGTCCAGCGCCTCGCCGCCGCTTACCCGGATCTCGCCCAGGCGCGCTTCGCGATCGCGCAAGCGGCCACCAATGCGAACCAGGACGACCTGGCGCTGAAGGAGGTGCGCGAGGCGGCGCGTCTTAGCCCCGACTGGGAGCTTGCGGTCCTGTATCAGGCGCAGCTTCTGCAGAGGCGCTCGGGCGATGAGGCGACGGCGGTCCTGGCGGATTTCCTCAAGGCCCATCCGCGCTCGCGGGACGTGCGGCTGAACTACGCGCGGGTCCTCGTGGACCAGAAAAAATACGCGGAGGCGCGCGGCGAGTTCGGCAACCTGCTGAAGGAGTTTCCCGACAACACCGAAGTGCTCTTCGCGGTGGCGTTGCTGTCGATGCAGCTCGAGGACTGGGTGCCCGCCGAGGGCTACCTCAAGCGGCTCCTCGCGCTCGACTACGGCGACCGCAACGCCGTGCGCTTCTACCTCGGGCAGGTCGCCGAGGAGCAGAAGCAGTATCCGGCGGCGCTCGGCTGGTATCGGGAGGTGACGCGCGGCGCGCAGTACATCCCGGCACAGGTCCGCCAGGCACAGGTGCTCAGCAAGCAGGGCGATCTTCCCGGCGCGCGCAAGTTCCTGCAGAGCGTAGGCGCAAGCAACAGTCAACAGCGCGTGCAGCTGATACTCGCGGAAGCCCAGCTGCTGCGCGAGGCGGACCGGCCCAAGGAGGCGTTCGCCGTCGTCGAGAGCGCCCTCGAGAAGCTTCCGGACAACACCGACCTCCTGTACGACTATGCGATGCTCGCGGAAAAGCTCGATCGCGTGGACGTGCTCGAGACGTCCCTGCGCAAGGTGATCACCATCAAGCCGGACCATGCGCACGCCTACAACGCGCTCGGCTACTCGCTGGCGGACCGCTCGATGCGGCTGCCGGAGGCGCGCGAGCTGATCGGGAAGGCGCTCGCGCTTTCGCCGGACGACGCGTTCATCATCGACAGCATGGGCTGGGTCGAATATCGGCTTGGCCAGCCCGAGGAAGCCTTGAAATACCTGCGCAAGGCCTACGCGGTCCGGCCCGATCCCGAGATCGCCGCGCATCTCGGCGAGGTGCTGTGGGCGGTCGGCCAGCATGCCGAGGCCGAAAAGATCTGGAACGAGGCGCTTGCCAAGACGCCGAACAACGACACGCTGATCAAGACGATCAAGCGCTTCAAACCCTGAGGCGGCGCCCATGGCGTCGCCGGGTTCGCCACGCGTCGCCGTAGCGGGGCTGTGCATGGCACTTCTCGCAGCCTGCGCGAGCGCCCCGCCGCCGGCGCCGACCGGGACGTCATTCGAGCTCACCGGCCGCGTTTCGGTGCGCTCCGCGCGGGAAGGCGCATCGGGACGCCTGTTCTGGCGGCATGGCCCGGCTTTCGACGATCTGATGATCAGCACGCCGCTCGGGCAGGGCATCGCGGAGATCACGCGTCGCGCGCAGCAATATACTTTGACGACCGCCGATTCGCGGCGCATCAGCGCCTCCGACCCCGAGGCGCTCACCGAGCAGGCGCTTGGCTGGCGGTTACCACTTGCCGGATTGCCCGACTGGGTGAGGGGACGAGCCTACCCGCACGCAAGGGCCGAGACGCGCTACGGGCCGGACGGGCGTCCGCAGGTGATTCGTCAGCTCGGCTGGACGATCGAATACCTGGCGTACGACGCTGCAGCGGGCCTCCCGCACAGCCTGCGGCTCACGCGCGACGACCTGGACATTCGCGTGACGGTCGACGCCTGGTCGGCGGTGCCGCAATGATCGAGGCCCTGCGATTCGCCGCGCCTGCCAAGCTGAACCTTTTCCTGCACGTCGTCGGACGGCGGTCGGACGGATATCACCTGCTGCAGACCGCGTTTCGGCTCATCGATCTCTGCGATTGGATCACGATCGTGCCGCGCGACGATGGCGCGGTGCGGCTCGAGAGCGACCTCCCCCGAGTAGCCAACGAGCAGAACCTCGCCCTGCGCGCCGCGCAGGCGCTCAAGAACGCCACGGGCGTACCAGCCGGCGCGGCGATCCGACTCGAGAAGCGCATCCCGTTGGGCGCCGGCCTCGGCGGCGGCAGCTCGGATGCTGCGACCACGCTGATCGCGCTGAACCGGATCTGGCGCACGGGACTGTCGCACGACGAACTCGCCACCCTTGCGGTCAAGCTTGGTGCCGACGTGCCGTTCTTTCTCTTCGGCCGCAATGCGTTCGGAGAAGGCATTGGAGAGGCGCTCACGGCGCTTGATCCGGGGCCCGCGTGGTACGTCGTTCTGACACCGCAAGTGGCTGTCTCGACGGCAGAAATCTTCGCCGCACCCGAATTGACACGCGCTGCGAAACCCATCAAAATTACGGCCTTTTTCAAGGGCTTCGGCCGCAACGACCTGGAGCCGGTGGTGTGTGCGAGGTACCCCGACGTGGCCAAGCACCTCGCCTGGCTGAGGGACTTCGGCGACGCGCGAATGAGCGGCTCGGGATCGAGCGTATTCGCGGAGTTCGCGTCGGAAGCCGAGGCCCGCGCAGTCGTCGCAAGAATTCCCGAGAGCATGCGTGGCTTTGCGGTCAGGGGACTCGACCGCCACCCGCTTGCCGACTGGTGAAAATTCGCGCTGGGGAGTCGCCAAGTTGGTTAAGGCATCGGATTTTGATTCCGACATGCGTAGGTTCGAATCCTACCTCCCCAGCCACCGCTCGATGGCGCACCGCGCCGCCGGCGCGCGGCCCGCAACGAGTGCGACGAGACCGGAGGCGCCGAGATGGCCTACGAAAGCCTGATGGTGTTCGCGGGCAACGCGAATCCGCTGCTCGCGCACAACGTCTGCAAGCGCCTGAACATCCCGATCGGCCATGCGGTGGTCGGGAAATTCTCCGACGGCGAGATCATGGTCGAGATTCTCGAGAACGTGCGCGGCAAGGACTGCTTCGTGCTGCAGCCGACCTGCACGCCGACCAACGACAACCTCATGGAGACGCTGCTGATGATCGACGCGCTGCGCCGGGCCTCGGCGGGGCGCATCACGGCGGCGATCCCGTACTTCGGGTACGCGCGGCAGGACCGCCGCCCGCGGTCGGCGCGGGTGGCGATCAGCGCGAAAGTGGTGGCGAACATGCTGGTCGCGGTGGGCGTCGATCGGGTGCTCACCATGGACCTGCACGCCGACCAGATCCAGGGATTCTTCGACGTGCCGGTCGACAATGTCTATGCGGCGCCGGTGCTGCTCGGCGACGTATGGAAGCACCATCACGAGAACCTGCTGGTGGTGTCGCCCGACGTCGGCGGGGTGGTGCGGGCGCGTGCGCTCGCGAAGCGTCTCGAATCGGACCTCGCGATCATCGACAAGCGCCGACCGCGGCCGAACGTGTCGGAGGTGATGAACATCATCGGCGACGTCGAAGGGCGCACCTGCATCATCATGGACGACATGGTGGACACCGCCAACACGCTGTGCCGGGCGGCCGAAGCGCTCAAGGTGCAGGGGGCCGTCGGAGTGCTGGCGTATTGCACGCATCCCGTGCTTTCCGGCAATGCCGTGCAGCGCATCGCCGAATCGGCGCTCGACGAGGTGGTCGTCACCGACAGCATTCCGCTGCGCTCCGACGCGCAGTCGTGCAAGAAGATCAGGGTGCTCTCGGTGGCGGGGCTGCTCGCCGAGACCATCCTGCGTATCAGCAACGAGGACTCGGTGTCCTCGCTGTTCATGGAGTAAGCGTACCGATTTGTCAACCGCACGACCTGGTCGCGGGCCGTGCCACACTCTGGAGCATGCAATGAAGATCCAAATCAGCGCAGCGAAGCGCGAAGCGCAAGGGACCGGAGCGAGCCGCCGCCTGCGCCGCGTCGGGCGCGTACCCGGCATCGTCTATGGCGGGGGCGAATCGCCCGAGATGATCGAGCTCGACCACAACGAGCTCTACCAGAGCCTGCGCAAGGAGGCTTTCCACGCCTCGATTCTGACGCTCAAGCTCGACGGACAGGAGCAGCAGGTCCTGCTGCGCTCCCTGAACATGCATCCCTACAAGAAGCAGGTGCAGCACATTGATTTTCAGCGCGTGCGCGCCGACCAGGAGATCCACACCAAGGTTCCGCTGCACTTCATGAACCAGGAAGTCTCGCCGGCGGTCAAGCTTTCGGCGGCGGTCATCAGTCATGTCATGACCGAGCTCGAGGTGTCTTGTCTGCCCGCGGATCTGCCCGAGTACATCGAGGTGGACCTATCGAACATCGCGCTTGGCGACACCATTCATCTCCGCGACATTCCCATGCCGAAGGGAGTGAAGATTGCGCTCTCCGCGGACGAGAACCCGGCCGTGGTGACCACGAGCATCCCGAAGGAGATCGTCGTCGAAGAGGAGGTCGTCGAGGCAGCCGCCGAGGTGCCCGCCTCCGAGGTGCCCGCCGCGAAACAGCCCGAGACGCCCGCGGCGCCCGCCGAGGAGACCAAGAAGGAGAAGGGCGACAAGGGCGAGCGAGGCGAGAAGAAGTAGTCCCAGTTCGCGCGCGCGAGGCACGGCCGGTGTCCGGCTCGGCGCTGCGCCGTGCCGGGCCGGTCGATACCGGGCACATTCCATCTCGACTTCGGTCACCTGCGGCGCGGGATTATGGCAATACGACTCATCGCGGGGCTGGGTAATCCCGGTCGCAAGCACGAGCGCGACCGCCACAACGCGGGCTTCTGGTTCGCGCAGCGCCTCGCGGAGCGTTGCGGGGCGTCGCTACGCAACGACGCCAAGTTCCATGGGATCGCGGGCAAGGTGGCCGTGCCCACGGGCGATGTGTGGCTCCTGATGCCGCAGACCTACATGAACGATTCGGGCCGCAGCGTCGCGCAACTCGCGCGGTTCTATAAGATCGATCCCGAGGAGATCCTAGTCGTCCACGACGAGCTCGACTTTGCGCCGGGCACGGTGAAACTCAAGCTTGGCGGCGGCGTCGCGGGTCACAACGGCTTGAAGGACATCCACGCGGCGCTCGGAACACAGGCGTTCTGGCGGCTGCGGATCGGCATCGGTCACCCGGGCGATCGCAGCCAGGTGGCCGACTACGTGCTGCACCCGCCGCGTGCCGAGGAACACGAGCTCATCGAATCGGCGATCGAGCGAGCGCTCGATGTCGCGCCGCTGATCCTGGCGGACGACCTGACCGGCGCGACGCACAAGCTGCACACGAAACCCAAGCCACCGCCGCCGCTTGAGGAAGAGAAAACCGAGGAGTGAAGAGTGGAAGGAAAGACAAACGATTTTCTGCTCCGCGCCTTCTGAAGGACGACGTTGCTTGATAGAGTGTTTGCGCTCAGCGGGAAGGGGGGTAACGGAGGGGAACCGGCCGGTTCCCCTCTGTTCGTAACCTTCCGGATTTGCGAGATTTGCAAGTGAGAGAGCAACCAACCATGGCAGGGCGAAAGTCGTGGCACTGAGATGCGGAATCGTCGGCCTGCCCAACGTCGGCAAGTCGACCCTGTTCAACGCGCTGACCAAGGCCGGCATCGCCGCCGAGAACTACCCGTTCTGCACGATCGACCCCAACATCGGCATCGTCGAAGTGCCCGATTCCCGGCTGGCCGAGCTGGCGCGCATCGCGAAGCCGCAAAAAGTCGTGCCTGCAACCGTCGAGTTCGTGGACATCGCCGGACTCGTCGCCGGCGCCTCGAAGGGCGAGGGCCTGGGCAATCAGTTTCTCGCCAACATCCGCGAGACCGACGCCATCGCCCACGTCGTGCGGTGCTTCGAGGATCCCAACGTCGTGCACGTCACGGGCAAGGTGGATCCGGTATCTGACATCGAGACCATCAACACCGAGCTCGCGCTCGCGGACCTTGCTGCGGTCGAGAAGCAGCTCGCGCGGCACTCCAAGGTTGCGCGCGCCGGCGGGGACAAGGACGCGCAGCGCCTGGTCGCCGTGCTCGAGAAGGTGATGGCGGTCCTGAACGAGGCGCGTCCTGCTCGGACTGCCGCGCTCGCAAAGGAGGAGCTCGCGGTGCTCAAGCCGCTCTTCCTGCTCACGATGAAGCCCGTGATGTACGTCGCCAACGTCAGTGAGCATGGATTCTCCGACAATCCACTGCTTGCAGCCGTTGAGACGCACGCGGCGCGCGAAGGCGCTCCGGTCGTCCCGATCTGCGCGGCCATCGAGGCGCAGCTCGCGGACCTCGATGAGGCGGAGCAGGCTGTTTTTCTCGCGGACATGGGGCTCACCGAGCCGGGCCTTGCGCGCCTCATCCGCGCCGGCTACAAGCTTCTCGGCCTACAGACCTACTTCACGGCCGGACCGAAGGAAGTGCGCGCGTGGACCGTCCCGGTCGGTGCGACCGCGCCCCAGGCGGCCGGCGTGATCCACACGGATTTCGAGCGCGGGTTCATCCGCGCGGAGACGATCAACTTCGAGGACTATGTCGCGTGCCGGGGCGAGCAGGGTGCGAAGGAAGCCGGGAAGATGCGCGTCGAGGGCAAGGATTATGTGTTGGGAGATGGGGACGTGATGCACTTCCGCTTCAACGTCTGACGAAGTCGCTTCATCCCGTAGGCGCGTCGAGCGGGATGCCGAGCAGCGTGCGCTGCCGCGTCGTAGAGGGCTGCCTGAAGGCGAGCGTGCGTAACTCATAGTCGGAAAGCGGGGGTGCATTCCAGACTTCCCGGAATCCCGCGCGCTGGAGCGTCGCAGTGAGCGTGCGCGCCGTAAACCCCGTCTTGTGCGCGAAGAAGTCGCGGCCGCTCGATTCGATCTCCTGGCCCCAGCCGTAGACGACATCGATCACGGTTATCGGCCCCGCCGGGGAGACATAGAGCTCGTCTTCGAGCCCCACTTCTCCCCTCGCCACCTTGCCGAACACGGCCTCGAGATCGGGGACGCGCACTTCCGCGAATCCGTCGGGCTTCAGGACGTGAATGAAGCCCGCGAGCACGCGTGGAACCTCGTGGCGGTAGTAGTGCTCGAGGTTGTGCGAGCAATAGACTGCGTCGAACCGCGCGGCAGCGAATCCCTCGAGATGGCGCGCGTCCCACACGATATCGGCACCGCGCTTCGCGTCGATGTCCAGGAGGACGTGCTGCCAGTCCTTGTAATGCGTCGGGATCGAGGCTGCCTTGGAGTTGCCCCCCACGTTGAGCACCGCCGGCGTGTCTGCGCGCAGATCCAGGACCGGCGCGCGGCTGGCGGGACTTTCCCGCGGCTGCTTGAAGAGTCCGCCGAACATCGCGTGCGGATCGCTCCGGTCAGATGCTCATGCACACGTACTTGATCTCGAGGAACTCCTCGATCCCGTACTTCGAGCCTTCACGGCCGATGCCCGACTCCTTCATGCCGCCGAACGGAGCGACCTCGGTGGAGATGATTCCGGTGTTCATGCCGACGATCCCGTATTCCAGGCCCTCGGACACGCGCCACACGCGGCCCATGTCGCGCGCGTAGAAATAGGCCGCGAGGCCGAACTCCGTGTCGTTGGCCATGCGGATCGCTTCCGCCTCGTCCTTGAACCGGAAGAGCGGCGCCACCGGCCCGAAGGTCTCCTCTTTGGTCACCTTCATCTCCGTCGTCACGTTGGCAAGGATGGTGGGCTCGTAGAACAGGCCACCCAGCGCGTGGCGCTTTCCGCCGAGAATCACCTTGGCACCCTTCGCCACGGCGTCGGCCACGTGTTCCTCGACCTTCGCTACCGCGGCGGCGTCGATCAACGGACCGGTCGTGACGCCGGCCTCCATGCCGTTGCCGACCTTGAGCTTGCCCACGCGCTCCGCGAGCTTCTTGGCGAAGGCGTCGTAGACCTTGTCCTGCACGAGCAGGCGGTTCGCGCACACGCAGGTCTGGCCCGCATTGCGGTACTTCGAGGCGATGGCGCCGTCGGCCGCCGCGTCGAGATCCGCGTCGTCGAACACGATGAACGGCGCATTTCCGCCGAGCTCCATCGAAGCCTTCTTCACGGTCTGCGCGCTCTGCTGCATCAGCACCTTGCCGATCTCGGTCGAGCCGGTGAATGTGATCTTGCGTACCAGGGGATTGCCGGTCATTTCGCCACCGATCGCCTTGGCGCTCCCGGTCAGTACGCTGAAAACGCCTTTCGGCACGCCGGCGCGCTCGGCGAGCTCGGCGATGGCGAGTGCCGAGAACGGCGTCGCGGTGGCGGGCTTGACCACCATCGTGCACCCGGCGGCGAGCGCAGGGCCGGCCTTGCGCGTGATCATCGCGTTCGGGAAATTCCATGGCGTGATGGCAGCGCACACGCCCACCGGCTCCTTGAGCACGACGATGCGCTTGTCGGGCTGGTGCCCCGGGATCGTGTCGCCATACACGCGTTTCGCTTCCTCGGCGAACCACTCGATGAACGACGCCCCGTAGGCGATCTCGCCCTTCGCCTCGGCGAGCGGCTTGCCCTGCTCGGCCGTGAGGAGCATTCCGAGGTCGTCCTGATTCGCCATCATGAGCTCGTACCATTTGCGCAGGATGGCTGCCCGCTCCTTGCCGGTCTTTGCGCGCCAGGCCGGCCAGGCGGCGTTCGCCGCCTCGATGGCGCGGCGCGTTTCCGCGGCGCCCATGTTGGGCACCGTGCCGAGCACTTCGCCGGTGGCCGGGTCGGTGACGTTGATGGTCTTACCGCTATCGGCGTTTACCCAGGCGCCGCCGATGTAGCACTGCTGACGGAAGAGGCTCGCGTCCTTGAACTTGAGCGCGGGAAGTGTGGTCGGTGCGTTCATGGGGCCCTCGCTGGAAGGAAAGGAAGGATGAGGAGGACACGGCCCCGGGGGGGGCCGTCGCTGACCCGATTCTATCGCAACGGCAACGTGCTCCCCAACGGGGACGCGGGCGTCACTGGGCCGTCCAGCCCCCGTCGATCGACAATGCGGCGCCGCGAAGCTGGGCGGCCGCATCCGAGCAGAGGAACACCGCGAAAGCGCCGATGTCGCTCGGCGTGACGAACTCGATAGAGGGCATTTTTTCGGCGAGCAGCTTGATGCGCGCGTCCTCCGCGGAGATTCCGTCGTTCGCGGCGAGGGCGTCGATCTGCTTCTGCACCAGCGGCGTCAACACCCATCCCGGGCAGATTGCGTTGCAGGTGATCCCCGTCCGCGCGGTCTCCAGCGCGGACACCTTGGTCAATCCCACGACGGCGTGCTTTGCCGCGACGTACGCTGCCTTGTTTGCGGAGGCCACCAACCCATGCGCGGACGCGATGTTGATGATCCGACCCCAGTTGCGCGCCTTCATCTGCGGCAGCGCTGCCTTGGTGGCGTGAAAGACCGCCGAGAGATTGATCGCGATCACCGCGTCCCAGCGCTCGTCGGGGAACGCCTCGATCGGCGCGGTGTGCTGGATGCCGGCGTTGTTGACGAGGATGTCTACGCGGCCGAGCTCGGCAGTCGTCTTCTCCACCAGGCTGCGCACCTCCACCGGCCGGGCAAGATCGGCGCCATCGTAACGAGCCCGCACCGAGTGCTCTTTCGCAAGCCCGGCCCGCAGCGCCTCGATGTCTGCGGCGACCCCGAATCCGTTCAGCATGATGTCCGCGCCCTGGGCGGCGAGGGCCCGGGCGACCCCTTCGCCGACGCCGCTGGTCGAACCGGTGACCAGCGCGACCTTGCCCGCGAGCGCACGCGCGCCCCCGGTCACTTTTTTCTGACCATCGGACAGCGCGATGCCGCGAGCGACTGAAACGCCTCGGCGGCCGGAATCGTGCGGCGCATGTCGTAGTAATCCCACTCCGACTTGGACTCGGCGGGCTTCTTCACCTGCAGCAGGTACATGTCGTGGACGAGCCGACCATCCGCGCGGACCTGCATGTTCTTCCCGAAGACATCGCTGTGCAGGGTGGCCTTCATCCAGGTCATCACCGCGTCCGCGTCGTCGGTGCCCGTCGCCTTGACGCCGTTCAGGTACATCGTGACCGACGAATAGGTGCCGGCCTGGACCATCGTCGGCATCCGCTTCGTGCGTGCGTGGAAGCGCCGAGCGAAGGCGCGGGTCTCGTCGTTCAGGTTCCAGTACCACGCACCCGTCACGTACATGCCCTGCGCAGTCTGCAGCCCGAGCTCGTGGATGTCGCTGATGAACAGCAGCAGCGCGGCGATCGATTGGTGCTTGGTCACGCCGAGAGCGCTTGCGGCCTTGATCGCCTGCACGGTGTCGCCGCCCGCGTTCGCGAGGCCGATGATCTTCGCGTCGGAGGCCTCCAACCGCAGCAGATAGGGATCGAACTTCTTGGTGTTGAACGGGTGCCGTGCGGCGCCCAGCACCTGGCCACCGTTCGCCCGCACCACTGCGGCCGTCTCGCGCTCCAGCGAGTGGCCGAAGGGGTAATCGGCCGTGAGGAAGGCCCAGACCTTGCCGCCATGCTCGACCAGCGCGCGGCCGGTGCCGTGCGCGAGCGCATAGGTGTCGTAGGTGTGATGGACGGTATACGGGCTGCAGCTCTCGTTCGTGAGCTGTGTCGTGGCGGCGCCGGTCACCATCACGATCCGCCGGCGCTTGGCTGCG
Organism: Burkholderiales bacterium; assembly: GCA_041617635.1. Classification (GTDB taxonomy): domain Bacteria; phylum Pseudomonadota; class Gammaproteobacteria; order Burkholderiales; family SG8-39; genus JAABRB01. The sequence goes on from JBFJOO010000045.1 coordinate 22,073, forward strand.
GCCTGCGTCACAACGATCGCCACGGCCGAGTTCAGGACGTCGGTGATCATGTCGATGCCGTCGCGATCGAACCACTCGATGGCCTGGTTCGCGCCGACGTCCACGCGGTTGCGGTGATCTGCCGACACCACTTCGACCGGCTTGCCGAGGACCTTGCCGCCGAAGTCCTCGACGGCGAGCTGCGCAGCGACCACGGAACCCGCACCGCCGATGTCCGCATAGATGCCCGACAGGTCCGTCAGCACGCCGATCCGAACGACGTTGCCCGAGATCTTCTCTTCCGCGGCGGTTGCCTGTATGGCAGCAGTGGCCACCGCGGCACCCAAGAGGATCGGGCGAAGAATAGGGAGAAGGATCGGGAAAACGGGGTTCTTCATGCGAGGTCTCCATGCGGGCCGCGGGCGGCACGAGTGCCTGAGACGTGTCGGATTATAGCGGAGCGTGGAGCTTCGCCGGGGACACCGGTCGACGGCTTCGCTACACTTGCGAAATGACGCAGGATCGGAAGTGATGGAAACGCTGGACATCGTGGCGCTCGGTGAGCCGCTGTTCGAGCTTTCCCAGCTCCCCGGTACCACCTGCTACGAACCGGGATTCGGCGGTGACACGTCGAACGCGGCGGTCGCGGCCGCGCGGCAGGGCGCACGCGTCGGGTATGTCACGCGTGTGGGAAGCGATACATTCGGCGAAAAGTTTCGCGGCATGTGGCGGGCGGAAGGCATCGACTCTTCCGGCGTGGTGTCCGACCCCACCGCGTACACGGGCGTCTACTTCATCACGCACGAAGGCGGCGAACACGCGTTCAGCTACGTGCGAGCGGGCTCCGCGGCGAGCCGGATGTGCACCGAGGACGTCTCGCTCGAGATCATCCGTCGCGCCAAGTACCTGCACGTCTCGGGCATCAGCCAGGCTATCAGTCCGGGTGCCTGCGACGCAGTCTTTCACGCGATCGACGCCGCGCGGCAGGCCGGCGTGAAGGTCTCGTACGACCCGAACCTGCGGCTCACGCTGTGGCCGCTCGCGCGGGCCAGTGCCGTGACGCTGGCGAGCGCGGCGGTCGCGGATTATTTCCTGCCGAGCATCGAGGACGCCCGGGCGCTTTCGGGATACGACACGCCGGAGAGCATCGTGCGCTGGGCGCACGACATGGGCGTTCCGGTGATCGCGCTCAAGCTCGGTGCGAAAGGGGTGCTCGTGAGCGATGCCCACGAGCGGGAGCTGGTGCCGGGGTTCAAGGTCGCGAGCGTCGACCCGACGGGCGCTGGAGATTGCTTCGACGGCGCCATTCTGGCGCGGCTCGCCGCAGGCGACACCCTCTGGGACGCCGCCCGCTACGCGAACGCGGCGGCTGCGCTCACGACGACCGGCTACGGCGCGATTGCCCCAATTCCGCGGCCGGAAGCCGTGCGCGCACTCCTCGCGACCATGCAGGACTGACGGGATGTTCGCGGAGGCCTTTCGCGCAAAGCGCGTCGTGTTCGCCGACGGCTACCTCATGGCCTGAGCGCGGTCCATGGATCTGGCCCGCGCAGCGAAGCTCCTCCAGGCCGGCAACTGGAATGCCGCGCACCGCATCGTCCAGGAGGATGAAACCGCGCTCGCCTGCTGGGGGCACGGCATCGTCCACATCATGGAGGGCGACCTCGCCAACGCCCGCTACTGGTACCGGCGCGCGCGGCGCCGCTTTCCCGGCGCCGAGTCCGTCGCGGCCGAGATCGACGCATTCAAGCTGGCGGTCGCGAGAAAGCCGAAGGCGAAGGCGCGATGAGGCTGTCGCCGCGTTTCAGAACGAGCATTTGGGATCGAAATTCGGCGGGCGTTTCTCCTGGTGTGACGCCAGGCCCTCGCGCACTTCGGGCCCCGTGAATCCGAGCATCTCGAGCGCGAGCGAGGTGTCGAAAGACGGCCCGGCGAGGCGCAGCCAGTTGTTCAAGCTGTACTTGGTCCAGCGAATCGCTGACTGTGCGCCGGTGGCGAGGCGCTTCGCGACCTCGAACGCCTTCGGCACGAGCTCGGCCTCGTCCACCGCGAGCGACACCAGCCCGATGCGCTCGGCCTCCTCGCCGGACATCGCATCGCACAGCAGGAGGTAGTACTTCGCCTTCGCCATGCCGCAGAGGAGCGGCCAGACGATGGCGGCGTGATCGCCGGCCGCGACGCCGAGCCGGGTGTGCCCGTCGATGATCTTCGCGTTTTTCGCCGCAATCGAGATGTCGGCGAGCAGCCCTGCAACGAGGCCCGCGCCGACCGCCGGGCCGTGCATCGCAGACACGACCGGCTTCGAGCAGTTGATCAGGTTGTAGACGAGATCGCGTGCCTCGCGCCAGGATCGCGCGCGGGTGTGGAAGTCGGCGATGATCCCCTCGATCATCTTGAAATCGCCGCCGCCGGAGAAGCCCTTGCCTTCGCCGCGCAGGATCGCGACCCGGGTCTCGGCATCGGCGTCCACGTCCCGCCAGATCTCGGTGAGCTCGGCGTGCGTTTCCGCGTCGGCGGTCGCGAGCTTGCCCGGCTCGCCCATCACGATCTCGACGATACCCTCCGGATGACGGTTCACCTTCAGCCGCCGGTAATGCGAAAAACGCTCGGTCGTCATGATTCTCCTCTCACGTGCAAGAAACTCGCCCGCAATGCCCCTATGCGATCTTCGCCGGCAGATGCCGGAAGCCCCGGAACCGTACGCGCCGATCGCGCTCCGGGGCGCCGTCGGGCTCGATTCCCGGAAAGCGCGCGAGCAGGCGACCGATCGCGATGCGTGCCTCGAGCCGCGCAACGTTCATACCGGCGCAGGCATGGTCGCCATGGCCGAACGCGACATGGCGGTTCGGCTTGCGGCCGACGTCGAGCCGGTCCGGCTCCGGAAACTGATCGGGATCGCGGTTGGCGGCGCCGATGCCGAGCGTGATGAACGTGCCGGCGGAAAGCGTGCAGCCGCCGATGGTGATGTCCGTCGTCGCGAGCCGGTTGTTCAGTTGCAGGGGCGGCTCGAAGCGTAGCAATTCCTCCACCGCCGCGGCAATGAGGCCCGGGTCTTCGACGAGTCGCTCGAGCTCGTGGCGATGCGTGAAGAGCGCGTGCATGCCGTTGCCGATGAGATTGGTGGTCGTCTCGTGCCCAGCGTTCAGCATGAAGATGCAGTTGTGGTAGAGCTCGGTGTCGGTCAGGCGCTCGCCGTCCTGCTCGCCCTGGATGAGGCGGGTCAGCACGTCCGTCTCGAAATCCCCAGGATGCCTGCGGCGGTCGGCGACCAGGATCGCGAGGTAGTCGAGAAACTCGCGCACCGCCCGGTTGCCGCGCGCGAGAAGATCCGCATCCGGCGCGGGCTCGAGCGCCGAGAGAATCGCGATCGACCAGCTGCGCAGCGGGCCGCGCTCGGCGCGGGGCACTCCGAGGAGATTGCCGATCACCTCGATCGGGATCTCCGTCGCGAAATCTTCGATCAGATCGAACCGGCGCTTCTCGCCCATTCGGTCGAGCAGTCCGTCGACCAGCGTGACCAGCCCGTCCTCGATCCGGGCGATCGCGCGTTGATTGAGGGCGCCCATGATCAGGCGGCGGACCCGCGTGTGCAGCGGCGGATCGTTGAACACCAGGCTGGTGGTGTGGTGCTCGTAGAGCGGCGTTGCGCCGAACTTCGGTCCGAACTCCTTCCGCTTGTCCGAGCTCGCGTGCGGATCGCGATACACCGCAACGACGTCCGCGTAGCGCGTTAGGAAGACCCCGCCGCCTTCCAGCGCATGAATCGGATCGTGGCGGCGCAGCAGCGCGTAGTAGACGTAAGGGTCGTCGATGAAATCGTCCGGAACGCTCGTCAGCTGGAAGCTGCGCGCGAGCCCGCGCTCTTCCTCGGCCGTTCGATTCGCGCTCACCCGCCTCTCGGCCTCAGAACGTGCCCGGGTAGGCGCCGCCGTCGATCAGGAAGTTCTGTCCCGTAATGAATCCCGCGTGCACGCCGCAGAGGTACGCGCAGAGCTCGCCAAACTCCTCCGGGGTGCCAAATCGTCCGGCGGGCTGCGCGGCGAGGCGCGCTTCACGCATCGCTTCCGGCGTGCTGCTTGCCGCCTTTGCGCTCGCCACGAAATTCGACTTCAGTCGATCGGTGTCGAACGCGCCCGGCAGCAGGTTGTTGATCGTGACGTTGTGCAGCACCGTCTTGCGGGAGAGGCCGGCAACGAAGCCCGTGAGCCCGGTGCGCGCGCCGTTCGAGAGGCCGAGCACATCGATCGGAGACTTCACGGCGCTCGACGTGATGTTGACGATCCGCCCGAACTTGCGCGCGATCATCTTGTCGACGGTAGCCTTGATCAGCTCGATCGGTGTCAGCATGTTGGCGTCGAGCGCCTTGATCCAGTCGTCGCGCGTCCAGTTGCGGAAGTCCCCGGGCGGCGGCCCGCCGGCATTGTTGACCAGGATGTCCGGATCCGGGCAGGCGGCGAGCGCCGCTGCGCGACCGTCCGGCGTTGTCACATCCGCGGCGATGGCCTTCACGTCGACGCCGAACTTCCTGAGCTCCTGCGCGGTCTGCTCGAGCGCCTCCTTGCCCCGCGCGATGATCGTGACGTGCACGCCTTCGCGCGCGAGCGAGAGCGCGCAGCCGCGCCCGAGGCCCTTGCTGGCGGCGCAGACGAGCGCCTTCTTGCCCTTGATTCCGAGATCCATCTTTCCTCCTCTTTTGCTGTCCTAGGCCGCGGGCCGGATGGTGACGAGCAGGACTCCGCCGACCACCAGCAGCGCCCCCGCGAGCTGGAGCGCGGTCAGCGTCTCGCCGAGAATGATAAACCCTAGCAGGATCGTCGCGACGGGCCCCACCGCCCCGACGATCGCGACGAGGTTTGCGCCGACGCGCCGCAGCGCCTCCGCGGTGGCGAACACCGGCAGCACGGTGCAGACCGTCGCGAGCAGCAGCACGAGCCCGTACGCGTCGGCGGGGAGCGCCAGCGCCGCAAAGGGCCGCACGGCGAGGAAATGGCCCACGCACACCGCGGTCGCGCCGGCCATCGCGAGCGCGGTGAAGCGCATCGAGCCGATGCGCTGCACCACGCGGCTGCCGGCGACCAGATACACGGAGTAGGTGAGCGCGCCGCAGAAGATGACGGCCGCCCCGAGGGCGATGTTCGCCTGCTGCTCCATGGCTGCACGGGAGAGCACCAGCGCGATGCCGATATACGACACGGCGAGCGCCGTTGCGATCCGCGGCGTGATCGCCTTCTTGAGAAAGATCGCGGAGAGGATGACGACCACGGTCGGGTAGAGGAACAGGACGAGCCGGCCGAGCGCCGCCGAGACGTATTGCAGTCCGATGAAGTCGAGCAGGCTGCCGGCGTAGTAACCGAGGATTCCCAGGGCCCCGATCAGGGCGCCGTCGCGCGCGGTGAGCGGTTCAGCGGCGACGCCGCGATTCGCCCACCACGCCGCTGCGACGAAAAACGGCAGGGCGAACACCATGCGCAGGGCGAGCAGCGTCACGGGATCGACGTCGTAGCGGTAGATCAGCTTGACCACGATGGCCTTGAGCGAGAATGCGAGCACGCCGACGAGCGCGAGCGCGAGTCCGGCGGCGCCGTAGCTCAGCCGACCGGGGCGGGAACCGGATACGGGCACAGCCGGCGAGGCCTCGGACACCGTGGAGCGGCGGCGGAGGCGCTAGCGCTTCTTGGTGCCGCCCAGAAGCGAGCCGAGCAAGCCGCGCAGTATCGAGCGGCCGAGCTGCGAGCCCGCCGAGCGGGCGGCGCTCTTCGCGGCGGCTTCGAGGATGCCCTCGCGCTTGCCGCCGCGCGGCCCGGTGGATCCGAACAGGATGTCGCTTAGCCCACCGCCGCTCTGCGGTGCCCCCGGCGCGGATTGGGTCGGCGCGCCCGTGGCCGCCTGCTTTTCGGCCCGTGCCTTGAGCATCTCGTAGGCCGACTCGCGGTCCACCGCCTTCTCGTAATGCCCCGCGATCACCGAGGCGGCAATGATTTTCTTGCGCGCCTCGGAAGTGATCGGGCCGATCTGCGAGGCGGGCGGAAAGACGAACGCGCGCTCGACGACGCTCGGCCGGCCTTTCTCGTCGAGCAGCGAGACGAGCGCCTCGCCGACCCCGAGCTCGGTGATCGCCTTTTCGGTGTCGAGCTTCGGGTTCTGGCGCATCGTCTGCGCCGCCGTCTTGACCGCCTTCTGGTCGCGCGGCGTGAAGGCACGCAGCGCATGCTGCACGCGGTTGCCGAGCTGCCCGAGGACCGTATCCGGGATGTCGAGCGGGTTCTGGGTCACGAAGAACACCCCGACACCCTTCGAGCGGATCAACCGCACGACCTGCTCGATCTTGTCGAGCAGCGCTTTCGGCGCATCGTCGAAGAGCAGGTGCGCTTCGTCGAAGAAGAACACCAGCTTCGGCTTCTCGGGATCGCCGACCTCCGGCAGCTGCTCGAAGAGCTCGGCGAGCAGCCAGAGCAGGAACGTCGCATACAGCTTGGGCGAGTTGAGCAGCTTGTCGGCGGCGAGAATGTTCACCACCCCACGGCCGTCCGAGGTCTGCATCAGGTCCGCGATGTCGAGCATGGGCTCGCCGAAGAACCGGTCGGCGCCCTGCTGGTCGAGTTGCAGCAACCCGCGCTGGATTGCGCCGACCGATGCCGCCGAGATGTTTCCGTACCCGGTGCGCAGTGTCTTCGCATTCTCTCCCAGGAACTCGAGCATCGCACGCAGGTCCCTCATGTCGAGCAGCAAAAGCCCGTTGTCGTCGGCGACCTTGAAGGCGAGCGTCAGCACGCCCTCCTGCGTGTCGTTCAATCCGAGCATGCGCGCGAGCAGGAGCGGCCCCATGTCCGAGACCGTCGCGCGGATCGGATGGCCCTGCTCGCCGAAGACGTCCCAGAATGCGACCGGGCAGTCGCTCCACCTGGGCTCGTCGAACCCGAGGGTCTCGAGGCGCTTCTTCAGCTTCTCGGACGGCGCGCCCACCGCCGCCATCCCGGAAAGATCGCCCTTCACGTCGGCCATGAACACCGGCACGCCGATCGACGCGAACCGCTCGGCGAGCACCTGGAGGGTCACGGTCTTCCCGGTCCCCGTCGCGCCCGCGATCAGGCCGTGGCGGTTGGCAAGCGCCGGCAGCAGCGCGAGCTCGGTGCTTTCGGCCTTGGCGACGGGCAGCGGCGCGGTCATCGGGGCTTCCTTTCGGTGCGGCGGGATTCTGGAGATTGCCGGAGATTGCGGGCGGCGAGCGTAGAATTATAAGCTTCCCGACACGGTAATCGATGCGCGCGGACGCAGGACGGATATGGCAGGACATTCCCGATGGGCCAACATCAAGCACAAGAAAGCGGCTGCTGACGCGAAGCGCGGCAAGGTCTTCACGCGCGCGATCAAGGAAGTCACCGTCGCGGCGAAATTGGGCGGCGGCGATCCAGGCTTCAATCCGCGTCTGCGGCTCGCCATCGACAAGGCCAAGGCGGGCAACGTGCCTGCCGAGAACATCGAGCGGGCGGTCAAGCGCGGAACGGGCGAGCTCGAAGGCGTGGCGTACGAGGAGATCCGCTACGAAGGCTACGGGGTCGGCGGTGCGGCGGTGATCGTGGACTGCCTCACCGACAACCGCACGCGCACCGTCGGCGACGTGCGGCACGCGTTCACGAAGCACGGCGGCAACCTCGGCACCGACGGATCGGTGAGCTTTCTCTTCAAGCATTGCGGCCTCTTCCTCTTCGCGCCCGGCGCGAGCGAGGAACGGGTGATGGAAGCCACGCTCGATGCGGGCGCCGAGGACGTGGTGGCGAACGAGGACGGTTCGGTCGAGGTAGTCTGCGCACCGGGCGATTTCGCCAAGGTGCAGGCGGCGCTCGAGGCCGCCGGCCTCAAGCCGGAGATGGCGGAGATCACCATGCGGCCGACGACCGAGAACGAATTGGCGGGCGAAGACGGGCAGAAGATGCAGCGGCTGCTGGACGCGCTCGAGAGCCTCGACGACGTGCAGAACGTGTACACGACTGCGGCGATCGCGGAGTGAGCGCGCCGGTGTCCGACAGCACCGTCCGCATCCTCGGCATCGACCCGGGACTTCGCATCACCGGTTTCGGCATCATCGAGAAGACCGGCCAGCGCCTCGCCTACGTCGCGAGCGGATGCGTCAAGGCGCCGCAAGCGGGAACGCTCCCGGATCGGCTCGCCGTGATCCTGGCATCGCTCGGCGAGGTGATCGAGACGCACCGTCCCGGCGTGGTCGCGCTGGAGAAGGTGTTCGTCAACGTCAATCCGGAATCCACGCTCCTGCTCGGTCAGGCGCGGGGCGCCGCGATCTCCGCCGCCGTGCTGGCGAAGTTGCCGGTCGCGGAATACACGGCGCTGCAGGTCAAGCAGGCCGTGGTCGGAACCGGGCACGCGCGCAAGGAGCAGGTCCAGGAGATGGTCAAGCGGCTGCTGCAGCTGCCCGGGCGTCCCAGCCCCGACGCCGCTGACGCGCTCGCCTGCGCGATCTGCCATGCACACGGCGGACAGGGGTGGGGCGGTCGCCTCGCGTCCCACCCCGCCGCGCGCGGGGCGCTGCCGGGCAGGACCTACCGTGTGCGCCGGGGGCGACTGGCATGATCGGACGCATCTATGGCGTCCTGCTGGAGAAGCACCCGCCGCAGATCCTCGTGGACGCGAACGGCGTGGGCTACGACGTCGAAGTGCCGATGAGCACCTTCTACAACCTGCCCGCCACCGGCGAGCGGGTCACGCTGCTCACGCATCTCGTCGTCCGCGAAGACGCGCATCTCCTGTTCGGGTTCGCCACCGAAGCGGAGCGGCGGCTCTTTCGCCAGCTGCTCAAGATCGCGGGCGTCGGCGCACGCACGGCGCTCGCCGTGCTCTCCGGCATGAGCGTCGCCGAGCTCTCGGACGCAGTGGTGTCACAAGACATCGGACGCCTCACCAAGGTCCCCGGCATCGGCAAGAAGACCGCCGAGCGTCTGCTGCTTGAGCTCAAGGACAAGCTGGGCGCGGACTCGATTGCCGGAATCGCCGTGCAGCGCCCGGCGCCGGCCGCGAGCGACGTGCTGCGCGCGCTCATCGCGCTCGGCTACAGCGAGAAAGAGTCGCTCGGCGCCGTGAAGCAGCTGCCCGAGGGGCTGTCGGTTGCCGACGGCATCCGGCAGGCCCTCAAGCATCTCTCGAAAAACTAGCAAGGTATCCAGCCTTTCGCCTGCCGCCGGCGGCCTGAGGGCCGAGGCATAATGGCAGGGTGACTATCGAGACGGACCGCCTGATCGCTCCCCAGAGCGCAAGCGCGCAGGAGGAGGCATTGGAGCGGGCACTGCGACCGCGCTCGCTCGGCGAATACGTCGGGCAGGAACGGATCCGCGGGCAGCTCGAGATCTTCATCGAGGCTGCGCGCAACCGCAAGGAAGCGCTCGATCACGTGCTGCTCTTCGGTCCGCCGGGTCTCGGCAAGACCACGCTCGCGCATATCGTCGCGCGCGAGATGGGTGTTAACCTGCGCCACACCTCGGGTCCGGTGCTCGAGCGCCCCGGCGATCTTGCGGCGCTCCTCACGAATCTCGAGCCGAACGACGTGCTCTTCATCGACGAGATTCACCGCCTCTCGCCGGTCGTCGAGGAGATCCTCTACCCGGCGCTCGAGGACTACCAGATCGACATCATGATCGGCGAGGGCCCGGCCGCGCGATCGGTGAAGCTCGATCTCCCGCCGTTCACCCTGGTCGGCGCGACCACGCGCGCCGGCATGCTCACCAATCCGTTGCGCGATCGCTTCGGCATCGTGGCGCGCCTGGAGTTCTACTCGCCCGCCGAGGTGCAGCGCATCGTGACCCGCTCGGCGGGCGTGCTGGAGGTCGTGATCTCGGACGAGGGCTCGCTCGAGATCGCGCGCCGCTCGCGCGGCACGCCGCGCGTGGCGAACCGCCTGCTGCGGCGCGTGCGCGACTATGCGCAGGTGCGCGCCGAAGGCGACATCACGTGCGAGGTGGCCGACGCGGCCCTTCGCATGCTCGAAGTGGACCAACTCGGCCTCGATGTCATGGACCGCAAGCTGCTCCTCGCGGTGATCGAGAAGTTCGCCGGCGGCCCAGTCGGCGTCGAGAACCTCGCGCACGCCATCGGCGAGGAACGCGACACGATCGAGGACGTGCTCGAACCGTTCCTCATCCAGCAGGGCTACCTGCAGCGCACTCCGCGCGGCCGCGTGGCTACCGCCACCACCTACCGCCATTTCGGCCTCGCCACACCCGCGCGGGACCAGACCCCCGATCTCTGGCAGGACGGCGAGTAAGTCCCCGTTCGTTTCCCGCCCGCGGTGCAGTGCGATGTGCGGCGGGGCGAGCCGGCCTGGGGCGGGCTCATGGTGGCGCAAGGCAAGCCGTCGAGCGCCGGGAGGGTACGGAGGGGCCCCTCCCCCTCCTTTGCCGGCTCGCGGCGGCCAGTCAACACACGACAGGCCGCGCACGAGCCGCCCGCCAAACGACGGCTGCGCCACAAATCGCCCGCCCCAGGCCAACTCGCCCCGTTGACGCGCCGTGCCGCCGCAATTGGCGCCGGAGACGCTCTGGTTTTCATGGGCCCACGCACGGCACCGGCGCGTCACGGGGCAGCGGCCGATGCCTGGCCGGCGCCTTTGGCCGCGCCCTCCGTCGCGGGTGGTTTGTGCGCGGGTAGTCGTGTGTTG
>JBFJOO010000046.1:0-32435 GCA_041617635.1 Burkholderiales bacterium
CAGGGTCGGGGGCCAGGAGCTGTTCTACTTCACCTATCCGACGTTGGCGGCGCTGCTTGGCAATCAGCCAAGTTCCGGCTCGGCTTCGCAGATTGATGTGAACGCCAGTTTCAGCACCACAGGGCTCGCCTTCGAAGGGAATAAGGGCGGAAATGGAATCGACGTTCCCGAGCCGTCCACCCTAACGCTGTTTGTTCTCCCGCTCATCTACTTCATGGGGCTTGTTTGGCGCCGCACCGCGCTAGAAGGTGCTCAACGAGCCTAGCTTAGCGCCTCTTCGACGGTTGCGCGGTCGAATCGCGAATCAATTGCCAGGTACTTATCGGTAACTCCACGTAGTGCCGACGAACCCGTTGACTCGCAACTTCTCGCAGCCTTAGCACAACACCCGACTGCTGCTTAGTCCAGGGCGGCCTCCGATCGGGTGCGCTGCTCGCGGGTTGCGGCAACCGTGACCGCTGCGGGTGAGCGCGCTCTCCTTCGCCCGCGCGACCAGCCCACGGAGGTACGAGAGCGGCGCGCCGCGGATCCGCCGCTCGCCATCCGGCCGCGATCGTGGGCGTCATCGCCGCGGGCGCCGGCATCGCGATGATCGGGTTTTCTCGACGTCCGGCCAGGCCAGCGAGCAGCTCGCCTTGGCGCGAGGACGATCAGCTCGTGCAATCGGGTACTCGGCGTGCTCGAGCAGGCGCCACTTGCGCACGTTGCGGACGCGTTGACAGTTAGCCAGCCCTGCTACCGTGGGCCGGCGTTCTCGGTTATGCGCCGCTCAACAATGCGATCGGTGCCGAGAGCGATTAGCCGGATGTCAGGGTGGCATCTGCCGCAAGCTCCGGCGCGACACTCACGCTCTTGGACGGCGGGCTCGCTCCGCCGGCGGCGTTGCAGGCGCGGACGTAATAGCGATAGCGCACTCCGGCGAGGATCGCCTTGTCCTGCCACCAGGTCGTCTTGACACCGTCGACGATACGCACGTCGCCATCGTCGTCCGCCCGGTAGATGTCGTAATGCGCCGGATCCCCGCCGGCTTTCGTCCACTTGAGCTCGGCGATCCCCGGCTTCAGCTTCACGGTGAGCCCGCCCTGGTCCTCGCCCCATGCGGGCGCGGCGGTGGACGGATCGTCGGGCGGCGCTTGCAGCGCGCCTTTCGGCCACAGAAAGCACACGACTTTCATGTGCGTTCCGTCGAGGTGCTTGCACACGTTGCAGTAATCGCACTGGACGATCCGATCGCGCGCGTCGCGCTGCACCTTCTTCGGCCAATCCGGATCGGCGAGCAGGCCGCGGGCGATCGCCACGATGTCCATCGTGCCGTCGGAGACCACGCGCTCCGCATCGTCCGGATCCGAGAGCTTGCCGGCAGCCGCCACGGCGGTGCGACAGCCCTTCTCGCTCAGGAAGCGCTTTACTTCGCGCGCCATGCCTGCATGCAGGCCCATCGGGTACCAATCGCCCGGCATGCAGCGGTCCCCCGAAAAGCCGGTGTACGGATACGGAACGTGGCCGGGCTCGTGCACGGCATCCTCGAACTTGCCACCCGCCGAGAGCGAGACGTACGCCGCACCGAGCTGCGCCGCACGCAGTGCGATCAGCTTCGCGTCCTCGACGGTGTAGCCGCCCCTGATGAACTCGTCGACGACGAAGCGCACTCCGACCGGGAAGTCCGAGCCGGCCTTGCTCCGGACGTTCTCCATCACGCGCCCGAGTAGTCGCAGGCGTCCCTCGAGCGTCTCTCCCGAGTACTCGTCGCGCCGCAGGTTGCACCGGGAAAGGAACGAAGCGAGCGTGTAGGCGTGAGCCGAGTGAAGCTCCGCGCCGTCGAACCCGGCTGCCCGCGCCCGCGCGGCGGCATCACCGAATTGATCCACGATCCGATCGATCTCCTCGAGCGACAGCATGTCGACGGTCTGCCGCCAGCCCGACCGCGCGATCTTCAGGAAATGAATCAACTGCGGGACGATCTTCGATTCCGAAGTGTCGTGCACGCGCTGGACGAGTGCGCGCAGGCCGGGGATGAACGCGTCATCGCTGATGCGCAGCAACGGCCCGGCCTTGAACCCGTGAATCGCCATCGCCTCCACCACGATGAGACCCGTGCCGCCCTCCGCGTAGCGAACGTAACGGTCGGTAATGTCCTGGTTCACATGTCCGTCTTCGCCCGAGAGCCGGGTCACCATCGCCGGCACCATGATGCGATTCGGGATCGTCATCCCCCCCACGTCGAGCGGCTCGAAGAGCTTCATCGGTCCTCCTCCCAACTCTCGCCTGCGAGGTCCCGCAAGCCATCCGATGACTCTCCGACGTCCGGCGGGAAGGCGCTTTGATCTGCATTAAGCGCGCCGCGTCCTTCGCGCCTGTGCTATTTTTTTGCCTCGGCACAACTCTCTCTCTCCGACTAGCGTGAGAACGGCAATCATCGGCGGGGGGCCGGCGGGCCTCTTCCTTGCACTCTTGCTCAAGCGTAATCGGCCGAGCGACGACGTCCTGGTCCTCGAGCAGAACCCGCGCGACGCGACGTTCGGTTTCGGCGTGGTGTTCTCCGACGGGGCGCTGGAGTTCCTGCGCGCGGGCGAACCGGCGATCTTTGCGCTCCTCGAGTCGAACATGGAGCGCTGGCCCGAGCAGAAGATCGTGCACCGCGATGCGGCGGTGATCCTCGACGGCAACGGGTTCTCGGCGATCGGGCGGCTGAAGCTCATCTCCCTGCTGCAGGGGCTGTGCGGCGAAATCGGCGTGCGGGTCGAGTACGAGCGGATCGTCCGCTCGCTCGGCGAGCTGGCGGGCTACGACCTCGTGGTCGGCGCGGACGGCATCAACTCGCTCGCGCGCCAGGCGCTCGCAGGGGAGCTGCAACCCGACATCCGCTACCTCACCAACAAGTTCGCCTGGTACGGAACGAGCAAGGCGTTCGACTGCCTGACGCTCACTTTCCGTGCGAGCGAGCACGGCGCTTTCGTCGCGCATCACTATCGCTTCGCGCCGGACATGAGCACGTTCATCGTCGAGTGCGACGCGGCGACGTGGCACCGGGCGGGACTCGACCGGATGGGCGACGACGCAAGCCGCGCCTACTGCGAGCGTGTGTTCGCGCCGGACCTCGGAGGCCATCCGCTCGTGTCGAACCGCTCGATCTGGCGCAACTTCCCGTTGCTCTGGACGCGTCGCTGGACCGCGGGCAACGTGGCGCTGATCGGCGACGCGGTGCGCACCGGCCATTTCTCGATCGGCTCGGGCACGCGGCTCGCGATGGAGGACTCGATCGCCCTCGCCGCCGCGGTCGCGGCGCACGGCGAGAACGTCCCCGCGGCGCTCGACGCATTCGAGCGGGAGCGCAAGCCGATCGCCGAGAAGCTGGTGAACGCTGCGAACGCCAGCTCATTCTGGTACGAGCGCATCGCCGAGAAGATGAATCTCGCGCCCTGGCAGCTCGCCTACGACTACATGACCCGGAGCGGCCGGATGAGCGACGCGCGCCTGCGCGCGCTCGCGCCGCAGTTCATGCGCGTCGTCGACGCGCAGCGGACTGCCGCGCCCGGAGAGGCGCACCCCGAGCGAATGCCCGATCCCTGCGGATCCCAAACGCCCGGTGCACGCGAAATCGCCTGGACGAGCCCCGCGCAGCACAACGCCTCGCGCATCCTCTTCGACAACCTGGCGGCCGGCCGCGGCGAGAAGACCGCCGTCGTGTGCGAGGACCGCTCGCTCAGCTACCGCGAAGTCGCCGAGCTCGCCTGCCGGGTGGGAAACGGCCTCCTCGCGGCCGGGCTCGCGCGCGGCAGCCGGGTGCTGCTCCTCATGCTCGACACGCCGGAATACGTCGTGGCCATATTCGGCGCGATGCGGGCCGGGCTCGTGCCGGTGCTCGTCAATACGCTGTCGCCCGCCGATCTCCTCGCGTACTACATCGAGGATAGCGGCGCCGAAGCGGTGATCGCCCATGGGTCGCTTGCAGGCCTGCTCGGACATCCGGACGTTGCTCGCGGCCGGGTGCGCGACGTCGTGCTCGTCGGCCCGGGCGAGGCGCCGGCATTCGAGTTCGCCCGCGTCACGCGATGGGACGAGTGGGTGGCGGGCGGGAAGGCTGCGCTCGAAGAGGTCGCGACCCATCGCGACGAGATGGCGTTCTGGATGTACAGCTCCGGCTCGACCGGCCGCCCGAAGGGCGTCGTGCACCTGCACCACGACCTCGCCTACACCCACGCGGCGTACGGCAAGCGACTGCTCGGCATTCGCGAATCGGACGTCGTGTTCTCGCCGCCGAAGATCTTCTTCGCGTACGGGTTCGGCAACTCGATCACGTTCCCTTTCTCGGTCGGGGCGACCGTCGCGTTGCATCCCGGACGCCCGGATCCCGAGGCGGTGTTCGGCGTGATCGAGCGGCACCGCCCGACGATCCTGTTCGGCCTGCCGACCCTCTATAACGCGCTGATCGTGCATCCTGGGTCAGAACGCCGTGATCTCTCGAGCCTGCGCCTCTGCATTTCGGCGGCCGAGGTGCTCTCGCACGAGATGTACAACGAATGGGAACGGCGCTACGGGCTGCGCATCGTCGAGGGCCTCGGCTCCACCGAGGTGTTGCACATTTACGTTTCCAACCGGCTGGACAAGCAGAAGCCCGGGGCGAGCGGCGCCCGGGTGCCCGGATACGAGATCAAGCTTTGCGATCCCGAGGGCAACACCGTGCCGCGGGGCGAGCCCGGCATCATGTGGGTGCGCGGCGACTCGAGCGCACCGTGCTACTGGAACCGGCCCGACAAGACCATGGAGACGATGCGCGCCGGCTGGATCTACACCGGCGACCGCTTCCGCGAGGACGCGGACGGTTTTTTCTCGTTCGAGGGGCGTGCCGACGATCTCGTCAAAGTGAGCGGGCAGTGGGTGCATCCGCTCGAGGTCGAGCGTGCGCTCGCGGAACACCCGGCGGTGCGCGAGTGCGCGGTGCTGGCGCTCGAGGACGACAATCGCCTGATGACGCTCAAGGCGTTCGTCGCGCTGCGCCCCGGACATGAACCGAACGCGGAGACGACGAAAGCGCTGCAGGATTTCGTGAAGCGCGCGCTCGTCCCCTACAAGTATCCGCGCACGGTCGCCTATCTAGACGCGCTGCCCAAGACCGGCACCGACAAGATCGACCGCCAGCGCCTGAAGACGCGCGGGTAGGGCACCGCCAACCCGCTCAGCCTGCAGCGACTGGGTTGTGCCAGCTCGCCTGCGGTGCAATCAGCGATTGCGCCTCGTCCGGACCCCAGCTCGCGGGGGCATACTCGACGACCGGCGGCGGATCGGCGAGCAGCGGATCGACGATCCGCCAGGCGCTCTCCACTTCGTCCTGCCGCGCGAAGAGCAGATGATCGCCCGCCATCGCAGCGCCGAGCAGCAGATCGTACGGAGCAGTCTGCCCGACGGCATCGCGGCAGGCATAGAGCTCGACGTTCTCGGTCTGGCCGCGTCCGCCGGTCGCGAGGACCGTCGCGCCCAGCGCGATCTCGACGTCCGGACCCATCCGGAAGCGCAAGTGGTTCGGCGCGTGGCGCACGAACTCGCGGCCGGAGAAGCGCCGCTGCGGCGGCGGCTTGAGCGTCACGAGCACTTCGGTGGCGGTCACGTGCAAGCTCTTGCCCGCCCGGATGTAGAAAGGCACGTCCTGCCAGCGCCAGGAGTCGAGGTGTACGCGCAGGGCGGCGAACGTTTCGATTTGCGAATCGGGCGCCACGCCTTCCTCCGCGCGATAGCCGCGGTACTGACCCCGCACCGCTTCGTCCTTCGTCGGCGGGCGGATGGATTTCAGGACGCGCACCTTCTCGTCGCGAAACGCGTCGAGATCCGGTCCGACGGGCGGCTCCATCGCGAGCAGTGCCAAGATCTGCAGGAGATGGTTCTGCACGACATCCCGGATCGCGCCCGCCTCCTCGTAAAACTTGCCGCGCCCCGCGACGCCGAACGACTCGGCCATCGTCACCTCGACGCGATCCACGTAGTTGCGATTCCAGATCGGCTCGAGAAAGCTGTTGCCGAAGCGGAAGAACAGGATGTTCTGCACGGTCTCCTTGCCGAGATAATGGTCGATGCGGAAGATCGAGTCCTCGCCGAACACGCTGTGCAGCGTCGCGTTCAGCGAGCGCGCCGAGTCCAGGCTGCGGCCGAAAGGCTTCTCGAGCACCACGCGCGCGCCCTGCGCGCAACCCGAGGCGCCGAGTCCCTTGACCACGACCGGAAACAGGCTCGGCGGGATGGCGAGATAGTGCGCCGGGCGCTGCGCGCCGCCCAGCTCCGCGCGCAGGCGCTCGTATACGCCGGCATCGGTGTAGTCGCCAGGCACGTACTGCAGTTGCCCCGCGAGCGCATCGAATGCGCGGGCATCCACGGTCTCAGCGTAGGCCTCGATGCTCTCGCGCGCGCGCTTCACCAGGGCCTCGCGGTCCCAGCCATCCCGCGCGACACCGATCACCGGAACGCCGAGGCGCCCGCCCTTGGCCATCTCGTAGAGGCTCGGAAAGATCTTCTTGTAGGCGAGGTCGCCGGTGATTCCGAACAGCACCAGCGCGTCAGCGTGGTTCATGCTTGCCTCCATCGATGCCAGTCACCGCCTGAGGATATCCCTAAGCAGCCAGCGCGCAAGTCCGGGGAATCGCAAGACGGGATGCGTCCTTCTTTTCAGACTCCTTACTCGTACGCGTCGGCGGCGTATCGGGATGCAGGCCGATCCCGGCCGGAAACGATCAGATCGCGTCGCGCGCCTGTGTCACGCGGTACACGCGCATGACGACGAGGAGGTTACGCAGCAGCAGCCCCATCGACACGGCGAGCGCCAGCCCGCCCGGATAGGCGAGCGGCGTCCACCACGGCGCTGCGAGGAGCAACGCGAGCGCGACGATGTGCGCGCGGAACTGGAGCCGCTGGGGCGCGTCGCCAAGTATCTTCTTCATGTGCGGCACGGCGGTCCGCCCGGCGCGCTGCGTCTGGAGGTGAAACCACACCAGGAACGGAGCGATCTTGTAGAGCATGCCGTTGATCACCGAGAGCGCGACACCGACAATCGCCAGCGTGCCGAGAAACACGTCGAAAGCGTCCGGAAAGGCCTCGATCGCGATCAGGCGCGCCGCCCACGCGACCGCTGCCGCCACCAGGCTCAGCATTCCGACGCGCCAGAAATCGAGCGTGACGTCCGCGAGGCGCCGCCGCCGCTGGCGCTGCAGGCCGAGCGTGATCAGCGCGAACGTCGCATAGGCCGCGGCAAGGGCGACGCCCAGACCCTGCGCGAGCGCCTGACCCGCGTCGGCGAGCGCCGCCTGCGCGGCCGTCCACAAGACGAGCGCCGCGAAGATCGCCCAGGTAAGCCAGCTCGTCAGTCTGTCCGGGTAACCCGGTGTCATCTGGAACATCGGCACGACCTGGTAGGCGACGCCTATCACCAGCACGCCCACCCACCCCAGCAATCCCCATCCGGGGTGGAGGTCATGCAATGCGCCGGTCGGAAGCGCGAGGCCGAAGCCGAGGCTTGCCGCAAGGAGCGCCCCGAACGCGACGGTCGCGGCGAGTGCGATCGCGACGAGCCACATCACGCCGACGGTCATGTTCCAGGCGCGCACTCGCACGAGACTCACGACCACCGCGGCGACGAAGATCGCGAATCCCGCGCCCAGGAACACGACCGCGGATCTGAGCAGCGTCGGCTCGAGGAGGACGAATCCCCCGGACAACGTGAGCGTCCCGACGACGAGCGCAAGATGCGTGAGCCGCGCCACCGCACGCGGCGCGGGAAGCGGCGCGCCGACCAGCACCGGCAGAATCTGCATCATGGCGCCGGTCATCACGCTGGCGAGAAAGCCGAGCGTGAGCAGGTGCGTCGCGCCGAGCGCGGCCGGCGTCCAGCGCGAGTCGAAGATTTCCGGTCCCCGCCACACGAGGAGTCCCGCGCACACCAAGCCGAACGCCGGCGCGGTCAGGAAGAACCGGAAGGGCACCGAGAGCGGAGGCGCTTGCTCGAAGCTCAGCCCGGCTTGTGCCATGGGAGTGACTGCGGAGCGTGCGCGTCGCGCCGCAGAGGGGGCGTCAGCCCGCCTCGAGCTCGGCGTAGCGCGCGAGCAGCGTGTCGGCCTCCGCGGCGAGGTGCGCGTCCATCATGCGATACAGCACCTGCTCCTCCTTGATGTTGTGCTGCTGCATGAGGACGTTCAGCGTCTCGGCCTGACCGAGATACTCGTCGGCCTCCCGCGCCACGACGGCCTCCCCGAGCGACGCGAGAGATCCGCGCATCTGCTCGTGCTCCTCGCGCATCACCATGGTGGGCCCGCCGGTCATCCCGGTCCGGTCCTCGAACGCGCTGAAGAGCACGCTCTCCTCCATTTCGAAGTGGCGCTCCATCGCCTTGCGAAACGCGTCGAACTCGGTGGCGGCCGTCGCCCAGTCGCCGGCGCCCACCGCTGCTTCGGCCCGCGCGAAGCGGTCGTCACAGGCCTTGTGATCCTGGGCCATGAAAGTCTCGATGCTCGCCATACTGCACTCCAATCGATCGTGACTCGCCGATTGTTTCCGACCGGGTGCGCCGCGTTCTTTGATGAATCTCAAACCATACCCGTCGCGCAGACCCCACGGCAGTCGGAGTGCAGCCGAACATGAGGGAGATCAAAAAAGCGTTGGCGCATCCGCGCGGCGCGCACTTGCGGCATCGGCGAGCGCTGAGTGTTCAGCCCTGCGCCGGTTTCTCCCAGCCGGGCTTCGTGCCCGGGACGCGCGTACCCGCGCCGCGGATCGGCAGCGCGGGAAGCGCGTATCCCTGGTTGAAGGCCGCGCGCGCCACGATGGTGTACTTCAGGAACCAGCCGGCGCCTGCCGCGGCCATGCCGGCAAGCGACGCAAGCGCGTTCGCCAGCCCGTACTCCGGAACCGCCACCAGCAGAAGCACCACCGGCCCCCAGTTTCCGGCCAGGCTGAACGGCAGATCGATTCGCGCGAGCACCTCGAGCGCGCCCTTCGGCGCGCCGCTCCCGGCGAGCGCGCGGCGGTATTGCCGCCACATCAGGTCGCGCACGATCAACAGGACGACGAGCACGGCGATCAGCCAGCGCGTGGTGAAGTTTCCGGTCACTGCCAGCGCGACGATGGCGAGACCGACGCCCTCCGCGAGTCCGGTCGCAATGACCAGCGGCACGATCGTGGGTTCGCGCCACGCGGGAATGCCCTTGGACGCCTTGAGGATGCGCCCCTGGCAGTAGAGATAAAGCGCTGCCACCGCAGCCGCAGCCACGATGAGCCAGATCGCCCCGGTCCAGGCCGCCGCGAGCGCGACGACGAAGAGGGGCGCGGCCACCAGCGACTCGCGCGTCATCCAGGAGGTCTGCGGATGGAAGATGACGTTGATCGCGCGCCACGGCCTGCCGATCTCCATCCACACCCAGGCCAGGCCAAATGCGACGCACGCCAGCGCTCCGAGCGCGAGGCCCGCATACGCCGCGCCGCCGGCGATCGTGGCCGCGATCAGCAGGCCCGTTCCGGTGCCGCCGCCGATGAAGTTGAGCGCCGCGCGCCAGTCCCAGTTCGTCTGGTGCCAGGGCCGTACGCTTGCCGGCTGATGACGGTTCACTTGTTGTCGACGACGTAGAAGATGTGTGGATCGGTGCCGAGCTCCTCGTGCATGCGGAACCACGAGGTCTCTTCCACCTTCTTGGACACGTTGCTCTCCGGGTCGGCGAGATCGCCGAAGGTGTAAGCGTTCGCGATGCAGGAGTTCACGCATGCCGGCGTCGCCTCGGGATCGACGCCCGGCTTGAGCCCCTTGGCGAGCCCGTCGTCGATGCGGTCCACGCACCACGTGCACTTGGTGGCGACCGACATGCGCTTCTCGTCGTAGCGCGCCGCCTCGGACTTGTTCGGCGCGTCGCCGCCGTAGGCGAACTCGCGCAGGTGCACGATGTCGCGCGCCTGGTAGGGACAGGCGACCGCGCAGTACCCGCAGCCGATGCAGAGATCGTAGTCGATGGTGACGATGCCGTCGGGGCGCTGCCTGGTCGCGGTCGACGGGCAAACGTGCATGCACGGCGGATCGGCGCAATGCATGCAGCCCACGGGCACGAACGTCCGCCTGACGTCGGGGAACTCGCCCTGCTCGACGTCGAGCACCTTGCGCCACTGCACGCCGGGCGGCGTGGCGTTCGCGTGGCGGCAGGCGGTCGTACAGGTCTGGCACCCGACGCAGGCGCGCAGATAGATGGCCATCGCCCAACGGGTCATGCCGCCACCCTCCGGACCGACACGCGGACGAGATCCGCGGCCGACCCCGTCGCATCGGTGAGCTCGATCGACATCGGCACCAGCGCGTTCATGCTCGGCGCCTTCATCTCTTTCGCATAGGGCATCGCCCAGTGGTCGAACTGGCCGATCATCAGGAGCGTATCGGGCCGGATGCCCTGCCGCAGGATCGCCGGTCCCTTGGTGCCGTGCAGGTAGGAGCGCACCTCGACGAGATCGCCCTCCTCGATGCCCAGCCGCTCGGCGGTCGTCGTGTTGATGACCACGCCGCCGTGACCGCGCATGTTCTTCGACACCTCGTCCATGAGCGGAATACCCGCGTTGCCGCCCCACGCGTACTGCATCGAGCGCGTGGTCACCAGCCAGAACGGGTATTCCTCGCCCTTCGCATGCAGGGTCGCATCCTTCTCCCAGATGCCCGGGAAATCCTTGCAGGGCGGCAGCGCCTGGTACTCCGCGAGTTGCGTGTTCCACCACTGGATGCCGCGCTCGTGCAGGCGATTCCCGAGCTCGACGCCGTGCCGGTAAAGCCGCTCCTGGAACGGCATCTCGAAGCGGATGCCCTGGTTGCGAAGCTCGCGGAAGAGATACCACGTGAGCCGCGAGATCGGCCGGGTGCGATAGCCGTGCGAACGGAACCAGTCCAGCCCGTCCTGGGCCGCGCCGCCGGTGACCTCCGCGCTTGCCGCGCGGCAGACGTGGTCCCAGATCTTCTCGGCCGGGTGCTGCTGATCGGTCGCGAGCTGGAAGTCGTAGCCGTCCCCTGCGAGCGGCGCGCAGGCCGCACCGCGGTTGATGGCGCGGTTGTACTTCTCGAGCAGGCCGGATCGCGCCGCGAGCTCGGTCGCAATGTCGGTGAAGTCGCGCGCCTCGCCCTGCGGCTCGACCGCGGGCTGGCGCAGCGCGAAGCCCTCGTGGTCCCAGAACTGCTCGATAAACTTGGTGCCGCCGATCCGGATGAGCTGCATGCTCTCGAGGTCGGTCGCCTCGGGCAGCAGCACGTCCGCCATCCAGTTCGTCTCGTCGACCGTGTACGCGAACGCAACGGTGAACGGAAATTCCGCGATCCGCCGCGTGAGCGCGACGGTGTCCCAGAACGAGATCGCGGGGTTGGTGCGATACACGAACCACAGCTCGGGGGCCGTCACTTCGGGCCAGTGCTCGGGCGAGCCGTCGCGAAACAGCCACGCGAGGTGCGTCGGGCCGAGCGCGGTGCTCCACGGCGAGTTCGCCGAGAGCGGCACAAGCGTGGCATGCGCGTTGCGAACCGCCGGGCGCTCCGCCCAGTTCTCCTTGTCGGTCGGGTTCATCGGAAACTCCATGAACCCGTCGCGACCCTTCTTCACGCTCGCCTGGCGCGAGGTCGCCGGACGGTTGAGCCGTACGGTCGTGCCGAGCGTGCCGCCCGGCACTTCGAGCGCGCCGACCAGGCACGGGATCAGAGTGCGCGCCCAGCAGCACTCGTAGCCGCCCCACCCATTGGTCACCGTCTTGCCGAGGATGATCGCGACCGGCCTGAGCGGCAGCGTCTCGCCGTCGATCTCGATCGTGGCGCCGACCTGGGCATGCTCGAGGTACTCGGCGGTGATGCGCCGGACCGAGCCGGGCCGGATGTCGCAGACCTTCTCCGCCCAGTCAGGCGTGTACTGCGCCATATGCGCCACCAGCTTGGTGAACGCCGTCTCGGCGCGCACGCCGACATGGTTCCACGTCTGGCCGTCGGCGCCGAGCTCGAGGGCGTCGAGCGTGAACTCGCCCTCGAGCGCCGGATCGGTGTCCGGCGTGTCGTAGGGCACCGCCGCGCTGCGGCGGTTATCCCAGAGCAACGGTTTCTGGCTGCTTGGCTCGCGCAGGAAGAACCCGTTCGGCCCGACGAGATACGGCGCGCCGGTGTGGTTCTTGAGAAACGGAATGTCGAGGACCTCGCGCGGATGCTCGTGCAGCATCGCGTGCAGCATGCCGAACAGGAACGCGGCGTCGGTCTTCGGCTTGAGCGGCACCCATTCGGCCGAGCACGCGCCCGTGATCGAGAGATGCGGCTCGAGCTGCACGCGCTTGAGTTGCCGGTTCATGCGCCCCTCGGCGTGCCGCCAGGCGCCGACCACGCCCGCGGAGGCCTCGCTGTTCGCGCCGAACGAAAGCACGTAGCGCGTCGTCGGCGTGTCCGGGCACACGGTGAACGCGCGATGCCACAACTCGCCGTAGAGGTGCTCGGAGTGATAGCACTTGACGCCCTGCCCGCTGCCGAAGCTGAAATCCACCGGGCCCCAGGCCGACAGAAACGCCGGGAACGTGCCCATGTAATAGGTGGGCGTGCCGCCGCCGCCGAAGCTCGCCGCCACGCGCGGATAGCCGACCTCGTCGATGAGCCCTTTCGCGCGGATCTCGTTCAGCTTGCCGGCGACCATGTCGAGCGCCTCGTCCCAGGAAATCGGCACGAAGCCCGGATCGTGATTGCGGCCCTTGCTCGGATTGGTGCGCTTCATCGGCGTGCGCAGCCGATGCGGGTTGTAGGTCTTCTGCACCAGGCCGTAGGCCTTGACGCAGCACTTCCCGCCGCCCGGGTGGACCTCGGCGGCGCGGAAGTTCGGCTCGATCTCGGTCGCGACGCCGTCCTCCACCTTGACCTGCAGGAGGTCGGGCCCGGCCACGCACTGGTAGCAGTACTCGTAAACCTTGCGGACGGCCATGCGCGCCTCCGTCAGTTGAACGGGATGTCAGGGCTTCTTCTGCGCCTTGGCTGCGACGCGCGCCCGGAGCTTTTCGATCTCGACCACGAAGCGTCCGTGAGTGGCGCGTCCGATCTCCTCGGTGCTGTCCCGCGCAACGACCTCGAACGTCACGCGCCGGCCGTCCACCGCCTGCACCGCGGCGGTGACCTCGACGTTCGCGCCGAGCAGCGTCGCGCCGCTGTGCGCGACATCGATGCCCGTGCCCACGGAGTCCTCGCCGGGGTCGCAGTACTGAAGCAGCAGATCCCGGCAAGTGATCTCCATGTCGCGCACCAGCTCGGGCGTCGCGTAGACGCGCAGATTCTCGCCGAGGAAATCGATCGTGCGCGGCTTGTCGATCGTGAACTTCCGGGTGCTCGATGCGCCCGGCTTGAGGTCCGATTTCATTCCGCTCTCCAGACACCGGCCATAATGCGCGGAGTATGCACCATGCGTACGGCGCGCCCGGCCGCTGGGCAAACCGTCGTGATTCCGAATCAATCGCAGCGTAGCATATTGTGTATCGCATAAACAGGCGTCCGGTCATGCACCGGACAGGGCCGTCTAACATTCTGAATACGCGAATGAAACAACAGGAATGAGCCGCCCGGACCCGGACTATTCGGTGGAGCCCGCTGAGCTCTCCGACCGCGAGCGGCTGCGGAAACTGCAGCTCGAACGGCTGCAATGGACGGTTGGTCGCGTCTACGCGAACGTCCCGCACTACAGGCAGAAGTTCGACGCCGCCAAGGTCGCGCCGGGCGATCTCCGGTCGCTCGCGGACCTCGCGCGATTTCCGTTCACGACCAAGCAGGACCTGCGCGAGACGTACCCGTTCGGGATGTTCGCCGTGCCGATGGACCGGGTGGTCAGGGTCCATGCGTCGAGCGGGACCACCGGCAAGCCGACCGTCGTGGGGTACACGCAGCGCGACCTCGATATGTGGGCGGACGTGATGGCGCGCTCGATCCACGCCGCCGGCGGCCGCCGCACCGACATCCTGCACAACGCGCTCGGCTACGGGCTCTTCACCGGCGGGCTCGGCTTTCACTACGGCGCGGAGCGTCTCGGCATGGCGGTCGTGCCGATCTCGGGCGGACAGAGCGAGCGCCAGATCCAGCTTCTGATGGATTTCGGCGCGACGGTCATCGCGTCGACGCCTTCGTACCTGCTGGCGCTCGCCGAGGAGTTCGACCGCCAGGGCATCGACAGCCGCTCGACCCGCCTGCGTATCGCCACACTCGGTGCCGAGCCGTGGACGAACGAGATGCGGCGCGAGATCGAAGCGCGGTTCGGTCTGTCGGCGATCGATACCTACGGGCTCTCGGAGGTGATCGGCCCGGGCGTTGCCTGCGAGTATGCCGAGACCAAGGACGGGCCGCACCTCTGGGAAGACCACTTCTACCCGGAGGTGATCGATCCTGCGACCGGCGCGGTGTTGCCCGATGGCGAGCCGGGCGAGCTCGTCTTCACCTCGCTCACGAAAGAGGCCCTGCCGGTCGTTCGCTACCGGACCCGCGACCTGACGCGTCTCCTGCCCGGCACGGCGCGCCCGGCGCTCCGCCGCATCGCCAAGATCACCGGCCGCTCGGACGACATGCTGATCATTCGCGGCGTGAACGTGTTCCCCAGCCAGATCGAGGAGCTCCTGTTGAGACAGCCGAGCTTGGCCGCGCACTACCAGCTCGAGCTCTGGCGCGACGACCGGCATCTCGATCAGGTGAACGTCCTGGTCGAGATGAAGTCCGGGGCGGCCGACGCCGCCGCGCGCGCGACCGCGGCGAGTCATCTCCAGCAGCAGATCAAATCACTGGTCGGCATCACGGCGCACGTCAAGGTGTTGCCCACGGGCACCGTCGAGCGCTCCCTGGGCAAAGCCAAGCGCGTCGTGGACAAGCGATCGAAGTAGACGCTCGCTGACGCCGCAGCCGATGTGCTGCGGCCCGGTCAGAGCAGTGACCCCGCCCATTGTTTGGTCCCCCAATCAATCGCGCCGGGCATGATGCACATCAAACGGCCGGCCGACGCCGGGTGCTACATATCCAAGTTGTGCAGAGGAGTCTCTGCAAGCGGGATTGTGCGCCGGCAAGGAGGCAGCATGGGCATTCGCGATCGCGTCGAGCGGCTGATCGGGCGCATGCACGACGCGCCTCAGTACCCGAGTCAGGGTCGGACGCTCTTCGTCGACCTCGAGCGGCGCGCGAGCCTGAGCCGCTACCTCCCGCGCGAAGTCCTCAGGAGCTTTCTGGGCGGGCGCGGCGGCAACATGGTCCTGCTCTACAACCTCCTCGAGGCCGAGCGCGACGCGCTCGACCCGGAAGTGCCGCTGATCTTCGGCTCGGGCGTCCTCACCAGCCACATGCCCTCGGCCACGCGCGGGAGCGTCACCTCCAAGTCCCCCGAGTCCTACGCCATCCTCGACGCGAACGCGGGCGATTACTTCCCGGCGCACGCCAAGCGTCACGGCTACGACCACATCGTGCTCTACGGGCGCGCGCCCGAGTGGACGCTCCTCACGATTTCGCATGACGACGTCGGATTCGCCTCCGCTGCGCCGTACGTCGGCATGAACAACATCGACTTCGCGGCGGCGATCGAGCGCGACTTCGGCCGCAAGGAGCGCAAGGACCTGGCGATGGTGCGCATCACCAGCGCCGGGGAGAACGGCGTGCTCTGCAGCGGCATCATGGGCGGCCCGAAGGCGATCTATGCGCGCGGCGGCGGCGGGGCCAAGATGGGCGCGCTGCGCCTCAAGGCGATTCTCGTGCTCGGCAAGGCTTCCGCCGACGAGTTCTCCGCCGAGCTGAAGGCGCGGAACCGGGCGATCGGCAAGAAGATCACCGGTGCCTCGGTCGTCAAGAACGCGCTGAAGACGGTCGGCACGCCGTTCCTCTACAAGCCCTCGCGCGTGCTGGGCGCGATCGGCACGAAGAACAACCAGGAAACCACCTGGAGCGAACGCCTCGACGCGGACGCCTTCGACCCCTATCGCCCAGGCATGGACGGCTGCTTCAAGTGCCCCGTGCAATGCCGGGCGCTCAACGACATGACGCCGGAGGGCAAAGGCTTCTGGGGTGTCAATGCGCTGAAAGGCGTGAAGGGCAACGCGAGCTACGACCAGGGCCAGGCGGACATCGAGCAGGCCCGGCAAAAAACCTATCGCGGCGTCCGCGGCGACGGCCAGTTCGACCGCTACGACAAGGGCGACGGCCCGGACTATTCCACCCTTGGCAAGTTCGGCCCGAGCATCGGCATCCGGGAGCCCGAGCAGGTGCTGCGCCTCTCCAACATCCTGAACGATCTCGGGCTCGATTCCTCCTCCACGGGAGGCGCGATCTCCTGGGCGATGGAGCTCTATCAGCGCGGCATCATCACCGCGGAACACACCGGCGGCCTCGACATCGCCTGGGGCAACTACGAGGTCATCGAGAAGCTCCTCTTCATGACGGCCAGGCGCGAGGGCTTCGGCGACGTCATCGCCGACTCCTCGCGCGCGGTCGAGCGCGGCAAGTACCCCGCGGCAGCCCTTCCGTACCGTATCGCCGTCAAGGGGCTTTTCCAGTCCGACCCGCACGATGCACGCATACTCAAGGCGTTCGCGCTCGGCCTCTCGGTCGCCACACGCGGCATGGACCATTTGCGCAACCGCCCGACCCTCGAGATCAACGCCCGGGTCAACGACGATCCCGCTTTCAAGGCCGCGCTCTACGGGGGCACGGTATCGCCCAAGCCCACCAGCTACGACGGCAAGGAATTCGCCGTGCGCAAGTGCGAGAACACGTTTGCCGTCGGCGACGCGGTGGGCATGTGCCGGTTTGACACCAAGCTCTTCAACTCTCCGACGCTGCCGGACGTGGAGGATTTCGCCGCACAGGTCGCCACGCTGACGGGCGTGACGATGAGCGCGGCGGATCTCGATGAGGCTGGCCGCAACATCACCGGTCTCGAGCACATGCTCAACTTCAGCCTCGGTCTGCGCGGTCGGGACGACACGCTGCCCGAGCGCTGGTTCGACGAGCCGACCCATTCCGGACCGTTCAAGGGCGAGCGCATCGATCGCGCGGAGTTCGAGCAGCTGAAGGCGCGCTTCTACGCGCTTACCGGCCTGAACGAGGAAAGCCTGCCCGCGGCCGACTGGCACGAGCAGCTGTCGCGCGCGGCCACGGGTTTTGCAGTGCGCGTCGAGGTGCCGGTCGACACCCCCGGGGCGCCCGACCGCGTGGTGATCGTGGACGAGCCGGTCGCGACCGTGATCGAGCTGCGCGAGGCGCTCGCGCGACGCCTACCCGATGCGCGCGACCTCCTCGCCGATCGCAACCTGAACGTGGCGGTGAACGGCGAGATGGTCCTCGCGGGCGAGAGCGCCGCACCGATCGCGAGCGGCGACCGCGTGCAGCTCGTCCACATGATCGCAGGCGGCTGAACGGCCGCGCCGCTTAACCTGTATCAAGGCAAGCGCGGTCGTGTGCCGGACAATCTGACGGTTTGCTTGCCGCAGGCCGCCGCTTGATCGCTACCGACCTTCCCGCGCTTTGCATTCGTGGCCGCTCGCTGCTGCCTATCGTCCAGGGCGGCATGGGCGTCGGCGTCTCGGCGCACCGGCTTGCAGGCAGCGTCGCCCGGCTCGGAGCCGTCGGCACCCTTTCCAGCGTGGACCTGCGACGTCACCACGCCGACCTGATGGAGCGCACCGCGCGCGGGCGAGACAAGCAAGCGATCGACGCCGCAAACCTGGAGGCGCTCGATCGCGAAGTGCGCGCGGCGCTCGCACTCGCCGCGGGACGCGGCCTGATCGCGGTGAACGTCATGCGCGCCGTCTCCCAGTACCCGGAATACGTGCGGCAGGCCTGCGCGAGCGGCGCGCACGCGATCGTGGTCGGCGCCGGTCTCCCGCTGGATCTTCCCGACCTCACCGCCGAGTACCCGGACGTGGCGCTCATCCCGATCCTTTCGGACGCGCGCGGCGTCGGCGTGCTGCTGAAGAAATGGTTGCGCAAGGGGCGGCTGCCCGACGCGATCGTGATCGAGCATCCGGGGCGCGCGGGCGGTCACCTCGGCGCGGCAAGCGCCGCGGACGTCGGCGATCCGCGCTTCGAGTTCGCGGCCGTGATCTCGGGCGTGCATGCGCTGCTCGACGGCCTCGGCATCGCGCACGACCGCGTGCCGATCGTCGTAGCCGGCGGCATCAGCTCGCACGCGGACGTGCGGAAGCTGCTCGCGCTCGGGGCTTCGGCGGTGCAGCTCGGGACGGCGTTCGCGGTCACCGCGGAGGGCGACGCCCATCCGAATTTCAAGCGGGTGCTCGCCGAGGCCAGGCCCGAGGACATCGTCACGTTCACCAGCGTCGCGGGCCTGCCCGCGCGCGCCGTACGGACACCGTGGCTGGAAGCGTACCTCGCCAAGCTCCCGGCGCTCATGCGTCGAGCCAAGCCGCGGCGCGAATGCACGCTCGCTTTCGACTGCCTGGCAAGCTGCGGGCTGCGCGACGGGATCGAGCGCTTCGGACAGTTCTGCATCGACCACCAGCTCGCCGCGGCCCTAAAAGGCGACGTCGAGCGCGGCCTCTTCTTCCGCGGCATCGGCGCGCTGCCGTTCGGCGCGCAGATCCGCCCAGTGCGCGACCTGCTCGCGTACCTGCTGGCCGGCGCGACGCCCGCGCCGGCCTGAGCGCGCGGCGCGCGGCGCCGCCCGACCCTCAAGTCACGGGCGTGGCGTCCCCTTTGGTGCGATAGAACTGCACGGGGACCGGGGTGGTCTCCGCCGGCGCGTCTTCCTCGTAGGCGATGCACTTCTCGCAGATGGTCCCGGACACATCCTCGGATAAGTTGGCGCGCCGCAGCGCTTGGAACTTCGCGCTGCGCCACGCCTCGCGGAACGGCATCGTGTAGAGGTCGCCCATGTCGAAGCGGCCGTCGTGGTCGAAGCAGCAGGCCGACAGCCGCCCGTCGTAGGTGATGTGGCCCTCGGTGAAAAGCGACCAGCAGGGCAGCGGCTTCCTGAGCGCGCCGATGCGTCCCTGATTGCCGGCGGTGGCCTTGGTGCCCTTCGCCCCGCTCGTGAGGCCCGCCTGGCCGTAGAGCGGCAGATAGTAGTGCTCGTCGACGTAGGGGAGGATCTCAGCGACGGCGGCCTGCATGCGCGCCTGCTGCTCCCCGTCGTAGAGAATGCTGGAGGCGAACAGGCCGCACAGGTGCCCGGTCCGCTCCTTGACCTCGTCACGCACCTTGCGCGCGTCCTTGATGTGCTGAACGATCCTGCCATAGTCCTTGCTCTTCACGCCGGTCACCTCGCTGAACTGGCCGGCATCGGCAAAGTTGAAGCTGAACTTGAGGCTGTCGAGACCAGCGTTCATGCACGCGCGGATGCGCTCCGCATCGGCCATGCGCCCGTTCGTGGTCAGGAACACGTACGGATACCCGCACTCTTGCTTCGCGTAGCGAATGGCGTCGGGCAGCCAGGGCACGAGAAACGATTCGCCCAGGTAGAAGACCCCGAGCTCCTCCACGCCTTCCTCACGCATCTCCTTCACGATGCGGGTGAAGAAGGGCCACGGCATGTCGCTCTTGTCGCGCAATCGCATGTGCGACGCGCAGAAGAAGCACTTGAAGTCGCAGCGTGCGGTGAGCTCGATCTTGACGCTCTTCGGAATCGGCGGCGCCGGACTGCGGTACTCGTCGGTGAGCAGCGTGATCCGGTCGATCCGGTCGGTGATCTTCGGCATGGCGGTCCCCTGGTTGGCCTGCTGTGAATTATTCACATCCAAAAAAATCGGGCGAGTAACGAAGCATCTTGCGACACCCCGTTAACTCGCCCCAGACCAGGAGACACGGGTTGATTCTGCGCGCGGCTTCGCCCTCTGGCTGTGATCTGGATCAAACATCGTCCGGGACGCGTCCACCTCCTGCGCGACGCCGTGACCGACTGCCCCACATGTCACGGTAGCGCTGTGCATGGTCCCAGGCGTGCTAGGACGTGTAGGCGCGGAGTTGCGCAAGATCCAGGACGCTCACCTGCCTGCCGCGCACCTTGATCAGGCCCGCTGCAGTGAGCTCGTGGAGAATCCGCGAGAAGTGCTCGCGCGTGATATTGAGCCGCGACGCCAGGACCCCTTTGCTCGTGGTCAGTTCGACGTCGTAGGGCGTGCCGGGGCCGGCCTTTTCGGGCGCTTCGCGCAGCAGGTAGCCGATGACCCGTTGTGTGCCGCTCTTCAGGGTATAGGCTTCCAGGTCGCTCATCAGGCGATGCAGCCGCATCGCCAGACCGGCAAGCATCTTGCGAGCGAATCGGGAGTTCCGTTCGATTTCGGCGAGCAGCGCGGCGCGGCCGATGAAGAGCAGCAACGAGTCGGAAAGCGCCTCGGCGAACACCACGTAGGGCCGCTCGAGAAACATGACGGCCTCGCCGAAGGTCTGGCCGGCACCGACCACCTCGACGACCTTTTCCGCGCCGTCGCGCCCGGCCAGCGCAAGCTTGATCTGCCCGTAGACGATCACGTGAAAACCGTTGCAGGTATCGCCGCGGCGGAACAGGAGCGTCCCGCTCGGGGCGCGCACCTGCGCGGTGGCCGACGCGATGCGATCGATCTCCTCCGCGGTCAGCTCGCTGAACAGCGGCAGGTTCTTCAGGAACTGCTGCACCCGGATCGGCGTCGCGGGCATCTTCGCTGCCCCTCCGTTCGGCTGGCTCGACGTCACGGACGTTGTGTCTGTGACCAGGCAGAGAGGATCACCCGGACGGACCCGGCGACTTTGATTCACGTCAAAATCGCGTGAAGCGGGGGTATTTGTCCTGCGGGCCGCGCTAGAAGGCTAGAAGAAGAGCCGCGGCAGCAGGAGGCTGATCATCGGAAACGCGATCAGCAGCGCGAGCCGGACGAAATCCGCGACGATGAACGGCCCGACCCCCCGGAACATCGTGCCGAGCGGGATCTCGGGCAGCAGCGTGCGCAGCACGAAGACGTTCATCCCCACCGGCGGGGTGATCAGGCTGATCTCGACGACCGTGACCACCACGATCCCGAACCAGACGGGATCGAGCCCGAGGTGCGCGACCAGCGGGAAGAAGAGCGGCACCGTGAGCAGGATCATCGAGAGGCTCTCGAGCATGCAGCCAAGAATGATGTAGACAACGCACATCGAGATGACGACGAGCACCGGATGCAGCTCGAACTGGCCGACGAACGTCCGCAGGTCGGCGGGCATCGTCGTGAAGTTGATGAAGTTCGCAAAGATGAGTGCGCCGATCAGGATCACGAACAGCATCGCCGTCGTGCGCGCCGACTCGATCAGCACCGCGAAGAGCGACCGCCAGGTGAGCGCGCGGCGCGCGAGCGCGAAGATGAACCCGCCCGCCGCGCCGACGCCTGCCGCCTCCGTGGGCGTGAAGACGCCGCCGTAGATTCCACCGAGCACGAGCACGAAGAGCGCCACCACGCCCCAGATGTCCCGGAGCGCCCGCCAGCGCTCCGCCCAGGTCGAGCGCTCGCCGGGCGGTCCCGCCTTCGGATCGCGCCACGTGGTCCACGCGACCGCGCCCATGTAGCAGGAGACGGCGAGCATTCCGGGCAGGATGCCGGCCGCGAACAGGCTGCCGATGTTCGTCTCGGTCATCAGCCCGTAGATCACCATGATCACCGAGGGCGGGATCATGATCCCGAGCGTGCCGCCTGCCGCGATCGATCCGGCGGCCAGGCCCTCGGAATAGTGGAACTTGCGCATCGAGGGCATGGCGACCTTGGACATGGTCGCCGCGGTCGCGAGGCTCGAGCCGCAGATCGCGCTGAACCCGCCGCAGGCCACGACGGTCGACATCGCGAGCCCGCCGCGCCAGTGGCCGATCGAGGTGTACGCGGCGCGGTAGAGCTCCTGGGACATGCCCGCGCGGGTCACGAAGTTGCCCATCAGGATGAAGAGCGGCACCACCGACAGGGCGTAGGAGAATCCGGTCTCGTAGATGACCGCGGTCGCGGACGCGATCGAGGCGTTCCAGTTCTTGATCAGGACGAGTCCGACGAAGCCCACGATCCCCATGGCGAAAGCGATCGGTATCCTGAGCAGGGTCAGGACGAACATCGCCGCAAAGCCGAGCAGCGCCTCGAGCATTTAAGGCTCTTCTCGAGACCGAAGCGGTGCTTCTTCGGGCAAAAAAGGTACTACGAACAAGAGGTGAACCCCTTGTATATCCCCTCGCTTGCTGAAGCAGCCATACTTGAGATTGGTTCTAGAGCGCCGCCGGGAGTTCGGGGATCACCAGAAGTTCGTCAGACGAGGTCGTCCGGCCGGCGGAAGACCTTGAAGAAATGGATGAGAGCGGTCACGAGGGCGAGCGCGCACATGAAGTACACGTAGGGCCACAGCTCGACGCGCAGCGCCGCGGTGACGTCCCCGTACCCGACGACCTCGCCCGCCTTGCGCCACATCAGCCAGCTCATGCCGAGCAGCGACACCCCGCAGACCACGTGCGCGACGACGCGGAGGGCTCTCCGCACGCGCATCGGCAGTGCATGCTCGACCAGGTCGACGGTGACGTGCTCGTCCTTGCGCGAGACGAGCGGCAGTCCCGCGAAGATGAGGATCACCATCATCAGCTCGGTGATCTCGAAGCTGCCGCGAATCGAGTCGCCGACGATGTAGCGCATGAACACGTCGACGAACGTGAGCGCCATCATGCCGAAGAGGATGATGGCCGCGACACCGCCGACGAGCCCGTCACCCGCGCGGCCGAATGCTCCCGGTCCGAAGCGCATCGAGCGCGCGGCGGAGGCTCGCGCCCGCGCCGCGCCTTCCTTCCTGCGGATCTACGGCTCTGCCTAGTTGCCCGCTTCGACCTTCTTGATCTCGGCGCGGAACTCGGCGAGCACTTTCTTCCCGTCCACGCCTTTTTCGGCGGCCAGCTTGAACCAGGACTCCTCGAGCGGGCCGATCTTCGTGTTCAGCTCGCTGATGAAGGCCGCGTTCGCGGTGATCGTCGGGACATTGTTGGTCTTGAGCGCCTCGCGACCGACCTGGTCGCCGTTATCCCAGAACTTGCCGACCAGCCGCGCGAGCTTCTCGCCCGACCAGTCGTCGATCACCTTCTTGTCCGCGGGCGACATCTTGTTGTATTTCTCCGGGTTCATGATGAACGCGAACGAGGTGTTGTAGAGGCCGCCGGGCACGAGCGTCGCGTACTTGATCAATTTCTCGAGCTTGAACGAGGCGACCGATTCGGCCGGGAAGAACACCCCGTCCGCCACCCCCGTCGAGAGAATCTCGTAGGACTGCGGCGCCGGCTTGAGCAGGGCGTCCACGCCAAGGTTCTTCGCGAGCTCGTTGATCATGCCGCCGCCGACGCGGATCTTGAGCCCCGCCAGGTCGCCGATCGCGTTGATCGGCCGCTTGGTGTTGTAGATTTCCCCCGGGCCATGCGTGAACACCGTGAGCACCCTCACGCCCTTGTGCTCGTCCGCTTTCGCGAAATGGCGGCGGGAGATGCGCTCGTAGGCGACCGAGACGGTCGTGGCGGTCTCGCCGAGCTGCGGGAACTCCGCGATGCGGGTCAGCACGAACCGGCCGGGCGTGTAGCCATCGACGCTGAACGACACGTCGGCGAGCCCGTCGCGCACCGCGTCGAACGTGCCGGGCGGCGCGGCAACGGCCTTCGGCACGAGCGTATGCTTGATGCGGCCGCCGGAAGCCTTTTCGACCTCGCTCGCCCACTCCATCACTGCGCGTGTGATGAGGTGCTGCGGCGGCACCCAGCTGGACAAGGTCAGTGTCGTCTGCGCGGTCGCGGGCACCGCGGCGAGCACTCCCGCTGCGGCGAACGCGGACGCGATAAGTCGCTTCGAAATCATGTGAGCCCTCCTCGATTGACGGGTTTGATTCCTGCGCCGCTCCGCCCTGAGGAAGCGCGGCAATCCGTGCGCCGTGCTCCGGCGTTCTCGTTGTCGCTGCAGTTGCCTGCTTACCCTCGGCGACGGCGCCGATCAACCGCTAGATTACCCGATATGACTCGCGCCGGCCAAGGTCACGGCCCCGGGATGTAACGGGATGGATGCGCTTCCGTGATACGGGTCAAATCGGGCGGGCGAGGGCTACCCCGGACGCGCAGTGTGCGTCTCCCGCGCACGGATCAGCGCCGCAACGGTCTCGATATTCGGCGTCTCGATCCCCGCGCGGCGACCGAGCTCGATCACCGCGATCACGATGGCATCGAGCTCGAGGGGCCGGCCTTTCTCGATATCCTGCAGCATCGAGGTCTTGGCGCCCCCGACCTTGCGCCCCAGCGCGATGCGCTCCTCGATGGTCACCGTGATGCGGGCGCCGTAGGCTTCGCCCACGCGCATCCCCTCGACCATCATCGCCCGCGCGAGCGCGCAGAGCTCCGGATCGTCCAGGACTTCGCCGATGCGCGCGCCGGTGAGCGCGGAAATCGGGTTGACCGAAACGTTGCCAATCAGCTTCGTCCAGATCTCGTCCCGGATGCGGGCCGTGATCCGCGTGTTGAGGCCCGCTCCGGTGAACGCGTCGGCAAGCGACCGGAGACGCTCGCTCTCCCGTCCGTCGATCTCGCCGAGGATGAAATCGCGCCCCCCGGTGTGGTTCACGGTGCCCGCATCGGTGACTTCGGCCGCCGCGTGCACCACGCAACCTACCAGGTGGGGCGGGTCGAGCGCGCGCCGCATCGCGTCTTCCGGGTCGAGGCAGTCGATCCGGCTGCCGTCGTGTTCGCTGCCCTCGCCATAGAAGTACCACCACGGCAACCCGTTGATCGCGGTGACGACCGGTGTTTCCGGGCCGAGCAGGGGCTGCAGGCGCCCGAGCATCGGCGCGATCGAGTGCGCCTTGAGGGCGATCAGCACGGCGTCCTGGCGGCCGAAATCCTCGGGCCGGTCGGAAGCGGGCAACCGCAGCCGCGTCTCGCGACCGTCCGGCGCACGATAGGTGAGGCCGTGCGAGCGGATCACGGCGAGGTGCTCGCCACGCGCGACGAGCGCGACCTCGTGTCCCGCCATGGCGAGCCGCGCGCCGACCAGGCCGCCGATCGCTCCGGCGCCGACGATGCAGAACTTCATTCCCAGAACTTCTCCCGAGGCAAGCAATGCAAGGTGAGGAAGGGGGAGGATAGCCTGCTATGCAGGTTTCGGCAGTCCGCCGGCTCTTGCGGCGCCGATTCCCGTGCCACGACATCCCGCGCCGGGCGGCGGGATTTGGCATCCAGCGCCATCCCCGGACCACCATCTGCACGGGCATGGGCTAGAATGAATCATTCCGGGGGGAAGAGCGAACGTCGTGCTAACCGAACGCGTGTCGGGGAATGCGGGCGGGCGAGCAGTGGCCGTTTGCGCGGTCGCCCTGCTGCTTGCGATCCTGCTCGCCCAGACCACCCTTTACCAGCGGCTCAACTGGTGGCTCTACGACGTGCACCAGGGCATGCTGGCGCGTGCGATCAACCTCGATTCCGTCGTGGTGTTCGATGCGGACGAGGCGGCGATCGAGCGGCTGTCGCGCGAGTATGGCCCGTGGCCCTACGCCCACGACGTGTTCGCCGACACCGCCCGCTATCTCACGCGGCACGGAGCGCGCACCGTCGCCTTCAACCTGCTGCTGGCGGAAGAGCGGTCCGGATCCCAACACTTCGCCGAAGCGCTGCAACCCAACATGGTGCTCGCCGCGGCGGGCCTCCCGGTTGCGCTGGATTCGGCCGAGGGCTACGGGCGCCGCCTCGCCGCCCGGGCGATCGGCCGCGAGCTCATGTACACCACGACGCCGGGCGCATTCCTGCGCGCGAGCCAGGAGCAGGGGTTGCCCCACGTCGGCTGGCACTACCTGAAGCTCCCGCTGGAGAAGTACCTGCAGGACAGCGGCGCCCGGGTGGGGGTCGTGAACATTCGTGCGGACGACGACGGCGTCGTACGCAGGATCGGCCTGTTCCACGCCGCACAGGGCCTCATCTATCCCAGCCTGCCGGCCGCGGCGCTGCTCGCTTCCGCCGGCGAGAAGGTGCAACCGACTTTTTCCGACGGCGTGGTGCAGCTCGCGCGCGCCCGGATTCCCGTGACGGGCGACGGCGAGGCGCTGCTGCGCTTTCCGGCCAACATGGACAGTCTGCGGGTCATCCGGTTCGACCAGCTCGCGCTGGCCGCCGCGGGCAAGCCGGGCTACGAGTATCTGGCGCGCGAAGTCGCGGGCAAGACAGTGTTCATCGGCGTCTCGAGCGTGACGGCGGGCGACTTCGTCTACACGCCTCTCGGGCGCGTCTCGAGCCTGCGTCTGTCCGCGATCAGCTATGCGAGCCTCGGCGACGGCTACGTCGTCACGCCGCCGAAGGCATGGGTGGACGGCTTGCTCGTGATCGTGGCCCTTGCGTTGGGTGCGCTGCTGCTGCGGCGCGGCGCGGAAGCGACGCCCAGGCACTTCCTGGCCGCGTTCGTGACGATGCCGCTCTTTTTCGCGTTCATCGGGACGCTGCTTTTCGCGGTCGGCCTGCAGAGTCGGTGGCTGTTCGCGCTCATCGCCGGATTCGCGACGCTCGCGATCGTCTTCTCGGTGTGGTTCTTCCTGCTCTACGACGAGCGGCGGCGACTGCGGTACGAGACGCTCGCCGCCCAGCAAGCAAACCGGCTGAAGACGGCCGTGCTGAACGACCTCACGCACGAGCTGCGCACGCCGCTCACGGCGATCATGGGCTTCAACAAGATCAACCAGTTCACCGAGGATCTGGGGCGCGAGGCGCGTATCAAGAACAGCGCGATCATCGCGCGCAACTGCGAGCACCTGCTGCAGCTGGTGAACAACAACCTCGACCTCGCGAAGATCGAGGCGGGAACGCTCACGATCGCGCCCGCCCCAGAAGACCCGGACCAGCTGTGCCGCGGCGTGGTGAACTCGATGCTCCCCTTCGCCGAGGAAAAGCGCATCCGCCTGAAATTCTCGCGCACGACGCCGCTGCCCGCCGCGGTGATGCTGGACGCGTTCCGCGTGCGCCAGGTGCTGATCAATCTGATTTCGAACGCGCTGCGCTTCACCGAGGCCGGGCAGGCCGAGCTGATCGTCGGCTGGCACGTCGCCGCGCTCGTGTTCGAGGTGCGGGACACCGGCCGAGGAATTCCGGACGAAGCGCTGCAGCGCATCTTCGAGCCCTACCAGCAGGCCGACCCCATGGTGGCGCAGCGTCACGGCGGCACCGGGCTGGGACTCGCGATCACGCGAAACCTGGTCGGACTGATGGGCGGCACGCTCGAAGTCGACTCGCAGGTGGGGGTAGGGTCGACCTTCCGCGTGCGGCTGCCCACCGAGGCGGCGGCAAAGCCGGCGACGGTGCGCCCGATCAGCGAGGCGCTCGCGCCGCGCGACTCGCTCGCGGGACGCGTGCTGCTCGCGGAGGACAACGAGGACATACGCGCGCTGCTGGAATTGCAGCTCGGCAAGCTCGGGCTGGACATCGCCAGCGTCACAAACGGCTTCTCGGCGGTCGAGGCCGCGCTGGCGAGCGGCTTCGACGTCGTGCTGATGGACATCGAGATGCCGGTGATGAACGGGTACGAGGCGGTCAACGTGCTGCGCACGCGTGGCTACACCGGCACCATCCTCGCGCTCACCGCGCACCAGGAAGGGGTCGAGGTGGAGCGCGCGCTCGCCTCGGGCTGTGACGGAATCATCACCAAGCCCGTGACGCTCGAGTCGCTGGGTGCCGCGCTGCGTCAGGTGCTGCCCGAAGCGCGACGCAGTGCCGCTTCCGGATAGCGTGCCGCGGGATTCGCGCCTCGAGTTGTTCCGGCACCGGTCAAATTCCCGCGTTGGGCCCTGGTCCTCACCCTAGAATCCTCGCCATGGGGGATTTCTCGACATCGATTCGGCGGCACACGGTTCGGCTCCCGGCGGAGTTGCGCGAGCTGGCGCCGCGGTTTCTCGTGCACCGGCGCGGCGACGTCGACCGGCTGCACGAGGCGATCGACCGGGACGATTTCGAGACGGTGCGCACCATCGGGCACGCCATGAAAGGCTCCGGGTCCGCTTACGGGTTCGACGAAATCACCACGCTCGGCGACGAGATCGAGCGCCTGGCCAGGTCGGAAAACGCAGTGGCGCTCGCCGCAGCGGTGACGCGCCTCACCGAGTATCTCGACGCGGTCGAAGTGGTTTTCGACTAGACATGCGAATCGCGCTTCTCGAGGACGATCCCGCGCAGAGCGACCTGGTCCGGCTGTGGCTCTCCGGCGCCGGTCACATCTGCCACGCGTTCGACCGGTCGCGCGAGTTCATGCGCGTGCTCGCGCATGACAGCTTCGACCTCCTAGTGCTCGACTGGGAACTGCCGGACGTGAACGGCGACGAGGTGCTCGCCTGGGCGCGGGCGAACGGCCACGAGAACGTACCGGTGATGTTCACGACCGCCCGCAACGCGGAGCAGGACATCGTCGCGGCGCTCAAGGCCGGCGCCGACGACTATCTTGTCAAGCCGCTGCGCAAGGAAGAGCTGCTCGCCCGGATCGGCGCGCTCGGCCGCCGCAGCGGCGGCCAGGCTTCGCCGCGCACCGGCTTCCAGGTCGGCGAGTTCGAGATTGATCCCGACCGGCGGCTGGTGGTACGCAACGGCGAGGCGATCGAGCTGACGCAAAAGGACTTCGACCTCGCCACGTTCCTCTTCCGCAACGTCGGCAATCTCGTCTCGCGCGGCCACATCCTGGAGACGGTCTGGGGCCGCAGCCCCGATTTGAATACCCGCACGGTCGACACGCACGTCAGCCGGCTTCGGACCAAGCTCGGCCTCTTGCCGGAGAACGGATGGCGCCTGTCGGCCATCTACCAGCACGGCTACCGTCTCGAGCACCTCGCGCCCCAGGGCGCGGCGGCGGCCCGGTCCGCGACATCGGCGAAGGCCTCCGACAAGGCCAAGGGCTAGCGCGGTAATGTCACGCCGCGCGTGACGGTTCACTAGCCCGGTCCCCGATCACCTCGTAATAGGTTCGGCGAGCGTCGGATTTCCTTACGATCCGGATGGGGCTCCTTCCTCACTTTCTCAGAATATAGGCTTTAGATCCTAACCTTATATATCGGGGAATGCTTCTTGCCTCCTACGAGACAGCTACGGTCTCCAATAGGAGAAAAGTAAAATGATTCGACGCTCCTTGCAGCTCGGGCTTGCGGCCGCGCTTGCCATAAGCATCGTTCCGAGTGCCCTCGCCGGGCGGATCATCGTCAACCATGACGAGTGGACGCTATCGAACGGGGGCGCCGCCAGCGCCGGCGCCGCCAACGTTTCAACCTTTGTCGGCAACGTTGCGTCGTTCATGAACAGCAATGGCGGGCCCTGCAGCTTTCTCGTCTACTCAACCAACTTTGGTCTTACGGAGGGCGCGTTCACGAGCGCGATCGGCTTCGCCGGCTGCACCCTGACGAACTACACCGGGGCGTTCGACACGGGAGTCGGGACGCTGGCCGGCTACGACGGTGTCTTTCTCGCGTTGCCGCCCGCGACCTACGTGCCGGCGACGCTCGCGAACTACGTGAATAGCGGAGGCAGCGTGTACATCGCAGCCGGGACCGGCGCTGCAGCTAGCGCGGCAGCCGAGGCTGCGGTGTGGAATCCGTTTCTCAACCTCTTCGGCCTGGACCTCGGCCTGGTGTACAACGGTGTCAACGGCGTCTTGCCGGTATCGCAGTCGCACCCGATCGAGTCCGGCGTGGCGCAGCTCTTCTACAACAACGGAAACACCGTCTCGCTTTTCGGCGTGAACCCCAACGCCCAGATCATCGAGTTCTCGAGTAGCGGACTGGGCTTGCTCGCCGTCTACGACGACCTGGCCTCCGTCCCCGAGCCCGCCACCCTCGCGCTTCTAGGCATGGCGCTCGCCGGCCTCGGCTTTGTTCGCCGCCGCACGCTGCACTGAATAGGCGCCGGCACGGGAGGCCCGCCGCAGGCGGGCTTTCTTGTTTCTGCGGCTGGCAACCGCCGGTGGTACGGTCTCAGACGCCGCGCGCGAACCTGTACGACGCGTCGATCAGCGTCAGGATCACATCCAGCTCCTGCCGATCGCGCGGACCGAACACCAGAAGCAGAGTCGGCGGCATGCGTCCGAGCGGGACGAGCGGATGAATCTCGCCCCAGCCCTTCCCGAGCACCTCGGCCACGTCCGGCTCGGGCAGCATCATGTGCATGCTGCCGTCCTCGGGCGGATGGACATGCGCGAACTCGTTGCCGCGCATGAACGCCTCGGCGCAGCTGTGCCCGCCCGCCTCCTGGAGCCACAGCGCCTCGGCCCCGGGCACCGAGATGATGCTGGGACGCCGCTCGACGAAGGGCAGGTCGAAGGCGCGCTCCTTCAGCCTGGCGTAAATCGGAGCCGGCGGGTTCTGATCGAGCTGCTGGTGCGGCAGGCCATAATGCGTCCGCGGTCTGGTTCCTTGCCGCTGCGGTAACGTGAGCACGTTGGCCTCCTGGTCTCGGCGTCGATGCAACGTTGTTGCAATTGGGGGATGATCCCAGATGGTGCCGGGAGAGAGAATCGAACTCTCACGCCATTGCTGGCGCGGGATTTTGAGTCCCGTGCGTCTACCAGTTCCGCCATCCCGGCCCGAGCGCGATTATGTTGCAATGACCGGCCCCCAGCAACCAAGCGAGCTCGCGCTCGACGACTTCGATTACGATCTCCCCCCCGAGCTGATCGCGCAGCATCCGCCGGCCGCGCGGACCGACGCCCGGCTGCTGTGTCTCGCTGGCGAGGAGATCTCGGACCACCGCTTTTCCGATCTGCAGCGTCATCTCACGGCGGGCGATACCCTTGTCTTCAACGACACGCAGGTGATCAAGGCGCGCCTCGCGGGCGTGCGCGCGACGGGCGGCCGCGTGGAGGTGCTCGTCGAGCGCGTGCTCGGCGCGCACGAGGCGCTCGTGCAGATCCGCGCGAGCAATGCGCCCGCCGTCGGCACGCGCTTGCGCCTCGCGGACGCGATCGACGCCGAGGTGACGGGCCGCGCGGACGATCTCTTCCTGCTGCGCTTCCATGCCGCTGACCGGGTGCTGGCGCTGCTCACGCGCTTCGGAGCGGTGCCCCTGCCCCCCTACATTGATCACGCGCCGGATGCTGAGGACGAAATGCGCTACCAGACTGTCTTCGCGCGCACGCCCGGCGCCGTCGCGGCGCCGACGGCCGGGCTGCATTTCGACACCGCGATGCTCGACCGGCTGAGAGCGGGCGGCGTGCGGATCGCCTTCCTCACGCTGCACGTCGGCGCCGGCACGTTCCAGCCGGTGCGCGCGGCACGCATCGCCGAGCACCGGATGCACACCGAGTGGTACGAGATTCCGCAGTCGACGATCGACGCGGTGGAGGCGGCGCGCGCCGGCGGCCGCAGCGTCATCGCCGTGGGGACCACGAGCCTGAGGGCGCTGGAAAGCGGCGCGCGGCACGGCGCGCTCGCACCGGGACCCGCCGAGACCGATCTTTTCGTCACGCCCGGCTTCCGGTTCCGGATCGTCGACCGCCTGATCACGAACTTCCACCTGCCGCGGTCGACGCTGCTCATGCTCGTCTCCGCGTTCGCCGGCAGGGCGCCCATCCGGCAGGCGTATCGGCACGCGATCGCGGCGCGCTACCGCTTCTTCAGCTACGGCGACGCGATGCTGATCGACCGCAACGACGGGGCCGCGTAACCCCGGTTGCTACAATCCCGGCGTGAAATTCACGCTCACCCAGCGCGACGGCAATGCGCGCCGCGGCACGCTCGAGCTCGCGCACGGCACGGCGGAGACGCCGGTCTTCATGCCCGTCGGCACCTACGGGACCGTGAAGGCGATGAGCCCGTCCGAGCTCGAAGAGGTCGGCGCCTCGCTCGTGCTCGGCAACACTTTTCATCTCTGGCTGCGCCCCGGGGTCGACGTCATCGCCGCGCACGGCGGCCTGCACAGGTTCATGGGCTGGGAGCGACCCATCCTCACCGATTCGGGCGGCTATCAGGTCTTCAGCCTCGGCAAGCTGCGGCGGATCACGGAGGAAGGCGTGCAGTTCGCCTCACCGGTGAACGGCGACCGGATGCTGCTCACGCCGGAGGAATCGATGCGCATCCAGCGCGCGCTCGATGCGGACGTGGTCATGGTCTTCGACGAATGCACCCCGTTTCCGGCGAGCGAGCGCGCGGCCGCCGAGTCGATGCGGCTCTCGCTGCGCTGGGCCGCGCGATCGCAGGCGGCACACGCGGGAAATCCGAACGCGCTCTTCGGCATCGTGCAGGGCGGGATGCACGAAGCGCTGCGCGACGAGTCGCTGGCCGGTCTCGCGGCCCTGGGCTTCGATGGCTACGCGATCGGCGGGCTGTCGGTGGGCGAGCCGAAGGCGGACATGCTGCGGATCCTGCGCCACACCGCGCCGCGCCTGCCCGCGGATCGACCCCGGTACCTGATGGGCGTCGGCACGCCCGAGGATCTGCTGGACGGCATCGCCGCGGGCATCGACATGTTCGACTGCGTCCTGCCCACGCGCAACGCGCGTAACGG
>JBFJOO010000047.1:0-32291 GCA_041617635.1 Burkholderiales bacterium
ACCGTGGCATCGAGCGACCGCGCGGCGCGCGGCGGATGTGTGGCGTCGACGAGCAGGTCCCCGCGCCCGACGTCGAGGTCGTGCGCGAGCTTGACCGTCACGGAGTCGCCCGGCAGCGCAACCGACCGCGGGCCGTCGAGCGTGACGATCTCGCGCACCGTCGTATGCTGGCCACTCGCGGGCACGATGACCTCCATCCCTTGCACGAGCACGCCCGCGGCCACGCGCCCCGCATAGCCGCGCGAGCCGTCGGACCGGATGACGAGCTGGACGGGAAAGCGCAGCGGCAACGCTTCCGCGTCCCGCCGCACGTCGAGCGACTCGAGGAGCTCGAGCAGGGCCGGCCCTTCATGCCATGCGAGCGCCCCGCCGTGCTCGACCACCCCGTCACCGCGCAATGCCGAGACGGGCAGCACATGGGGACCGGGCGCGCCGAGCTGCCGGGCAAGCGTGGCGACATCCGCGCGCACGCTCTCGAATCGGTCGCGCGAGTAGCCGACGAGATCCATCTTGTTCACGGCGAAGATCAGGTGGCGCACGCCGAGCAAGTGGGCGATGCACGCGTGGCGGCGGGTCTGGGTCATCACGCCCCCGCTCGCGTCGACGAGGATCACGGCGGCCTCCGCGGTGGAGGCCGCGGTGACCATGTTGCGCGTGTACTGCTCGTGGCCGGGCGCGTCGGCGATGATGAACTTGCGGCGCGGTGTCGCGAAGTAGCGATAGGCGACGTCGATCGTGATCCCTTGCTCGCGCTCGGCCTCCAACCCGTCGGTGAGGAGCGAGAGATCGAGGCCGGACTCGCCCCGTTGCTGCGCCACGCGCGCGAGCGCCGCGAGCTGGTCGTCGGCGAGCGCGCGGGTGTCGTGCAGCAGCCGGCCGATGAGCGTGCTCTTTCCGTCGTCTACGCTCCCTGCAGTCAGGAAGCGCAGGACGCCGCGAGCCGCCAGCGCATCGGCGCCGGCGTGGCTACGCTCGAGTTCGCCAAGATTCGACATTCCACTGCTCCTAGAAATAACCTTCGCGCTTGCGACGCTCCATCGACGCGTCAGAGGTCTGGTCGTCGAGCCGGGTGGCGCCGCGCTCGGTCACGCTCGCGCGCGCAGTCTCCGCGAGGATCTCGTCGACCGTCGCGGCGTCCGATTCGACCGGGCAGGTGCAGGTCATGTCCCCGACGGTCCGGAAGCGAACGGCCACGGTCTCCACCGTTTCGCCCGGCCC
Source organism: Burkholderiales bacterium (assembly GCA_041617635.1). GTDB lineage: Bacteria > Pseudomonadota > Gammaproteobacteria > Burkholderiales > SG8-39 > JAABRB01. The sequence goes on from JBFJOO010000047.1 coordinate 1,219, forward strand.
CGGGGGCGTGAGCGGTGTCACGGGGACCAGCAGGCCGCTGCGCCGCACGACTGCGCGCCGATGGGCGAAATAGATCTCCGGCACCGCAAGCCGCTCGCGGGCGATGTATTGCCAGATGTCGAGCTCGGTCCAGTCGCTGAGCGGGAAGACCCGCACGTGCTCGCCGGCATGCACGCGCGCATTGGTGAGTCCCCAGAGCTCGGGCCGCTGATTGCGCGGATCCCACTGGCCGAACGAGTCGCGATGCGAGAACACGCGCTCTTTCGCGCGCGCCTTCTCCTCGTCGCGCCGGGCGCCGCCGATGCACGCATCGAGGCCGAGCTCGGCGATCGCTTCAAGGAGCGTCACGGACTGCGCGGCATTGCGACTCGCATCCGCGTGGCGCAGGCGAACCGTGCCCCGCTGGATGGAGTCCTCCACGGAGCGCACGATCAGCCGCTCGCCAAGCTCCGTTGCGCGGCGGTCGCGAAACGCGATCACCTCGGCGAAGTTGTGGCCGGTGTCGATGTGCAGCAATGGAAAGGGAAAGCGCCCGGGCCGGAACGCCTTCTCGGCGAGGCGCAGCAGAACGAGCGAATCCTTGCCGCCGGAGAAGAGCAGCGCGGGCCGCGCGCACTCGCCGGCGACTTCACGCAGGTAGTAAATCGCCTCCGACTCGAGCCAGTCGAGATGAGTTCTTTGGCGAGAGTCGCTGACTGTCACTCCCTCCCCCTCGATGGGGGATGGCGGGGTGGGGGTGGAGCGTTGAACCCCCGCTTCGGACTCGAGCCAGTCGAGGTGCGTTCTCGTGCGGGAACCGCTGATTTCGACTACCTCTCCCCCGATGGAAGAGGGCGGTGCTGGGGTGGAGCGTTGAAACCCCTCGAGTGCGTCCCGCGCGCTCATGCGACCTCCGCGACGCGCGGCGCGCGCGCAAGCCGACCGTCGGGCGCGACGTGCAAGCCGCATTCCTTGGCCTCGGGCCGCTCCCACCACCACCGGCCGGCGCGCGGATCCTCGCCCGGCGCGACCGCGCGCGTGCAAGGCGCGCAGCCGATGCTCGGATAGCCGCGCTCGTGCAGCGGGTTGGTGGGCACGGCGAACTCGCGCAGGTACATCCAGACGTCGGCTTCGCTCCAGGCTGCGAGCGGATTGAACTTCGGGATGCCGTGCACGGCGTCGAACTCGCGCTCCGCCAGGTCACGGCGCGTCACCCCCTGCGCGCGGCGCAAGCCGGTGATCCATGCCGCCCTTCCGACGAGCGCGCGCCGCAGGGGCTCGACCTTGCGGATGCCGCAGCAAAGCTTGCGCAGCTCGGCGCTCTCGTAGAAGGCGTCTGCGCCGTAGCGGCGCACGTACTCGTCGACAGTCTCGAGCCGCGGGCGATAGACATTGAGCCGGTAGCCGTAGCGACGCTCGATCGCAGCGATCAAGCCGAGTGTCTCGGGGTGCAGCCGACCGGTGTCGAGCGTGAAAATCTCGATTTCGAGGTCGTGGCGCAGGACGACGTCGGTGAGGACCATGTCCTCCGCACCGAGACTGCTCGCCAGGGCAACGGGCGAGTGCTCGGCCGCAATCTGCCGCAGCGTGATGGCGAGCTCGATCGCCTTGCCGTGCAGCCGATCGTTCACGCTTGTGCCCCCGCCAGCCGGCGCCGGAAGAGCGGATCCGGGCGCGCCACACTGGCTTGGTACGCCTCGCTGAAGTCCGCGAACGCCGCCAGCGCCGCTTGCGGATCCTCGTCGTCGCGCAGGACGAACGCGTCGAACCCGCAGGCTGCGAGGTAGTAGAGCTGGTCGCGTCGCACGTCGCCGATCGCGCGCAGCTCCCCGCGGTAGCCGTGCCGCTCGCGCAGGCTGCGCGCGAGCGAGTAGCCCCGCCCATCCGTGAAATCGGCGAAGCGCACGGCGATGACGCCCATGCGCGTGAGATCGAGGGCGGCGGCGTGCGGGTCCTCGTGTGCGCCGAGGAGCAGCCCGACCTGCGGTGAGCGGTCGAGAAGATCGTCTCGCCGCCGCAGCCAGACGGCGAGCGGCACGAGCAGCGCGCCCTGCGGCAGATCGGGCAGCAACCCGTCCTCGGCGGGAATCAGCAGCCGCTCGAACGGTTCCTCAAGCAGCTGCCAGGTGTCCGGCTGCACGCGTCCGCTCGTGATGAGCGTTGCCATATACATACTCCTTGAAGGGGGCGAGCCCGATCCGGGCCACGGTCTCGACGAACCGCTCCGCGTCACCCTCGCGATGCGCGAGGTAGCAGGCGATCAGGTGCTCCACAACATCCGCCACTTCGTCCTGCGCGAACGACGGGCCGATGACTTTGCCGAGCGATGCTCGATCGCCCTGCGAGCCCCCGATCGAGACCTGGTACCACTCGGATCCGTCCTTATCCACGCCGAGGATGCCGATGTGCCCCACGTGGTGGTGGCCGCACGAGTTCATGCAGCCCGAGATGTTGAGATCCAGTGGGCCGATGTCGTGCACGTAATCGAGATCCTCGAAGCGTTGCCGGATCGCCTCGGCGACCGGAATGGACCGCGCATTGGCGAGCGAGCAGAAGTCGCCGCCCGGGCACGCGATGATGTTGGTGAGCAGACCGATGTTGGGCACCGCGAGCCCGAGGGCGCGGAGCGCGCTCCACAGTTCGGGAACGTCGCGTTGCCGCACGTCGGCGAGCACGAGATTCTGCTCGTGGGTGACCCGCAGCTCGCCGAAGGAATACCGGTCGGCGAGCGCCGCGATCGCATCCATCTCGTCGGCGGTCACGTCGCCGGGCGGCGTGACGGGGCGCTTCAGCGAGACCGTCACGGCGGCGTAGCCAGGCACCTTGTGCGGATGGACGTTGCGGCCGTGCCAACGGGCGAAGCTCGCGTCCTTCGCCAGCCACGCCTCGAGCGATGCGTCACCCGCCGGCAGCGTCTGGTAGGCCGGGCGCGGAAAGCGCGCAGTGATCCGCTCCACTTCCGCGGGGATCAGGGTGGCCGGGCCATCTTTCAGGGCTTCCCACTCCGCTTCGATGTCGCGCGCGAACTCGGCCGCGCCGCGCTCCTTCACGAGGAACTTGACTCTCGCGCGGTACTTGTTGTCGCGGCGGCCGTGGCGGTTGTACACGCGCAGGATCGCGTCGAGATACGTCAGCAGATGGCGCCAGGGCAGAAACTCGCGAATGACGTGGCCGATCATGGGAGTGCGGCCGAGCCCCCCTCCGACGCTCACGCGAAAGCCCGTCGCGCCATCGGGCGCGCGGACCGCATGCAGCCCTATGTCGTGCACCAGCGTCGCGGCGCGGTCCTCGCGCGCGCCGTTCACCGCGATCTTGAACTTGCGCGGGAGGTAGGCGAACTCGGGATTCAGCGCCGACCACTGGCGCAGGATCTCGCACCAGACGAGCGGATCGACGATCTCGTCGGGGGCCACGCCGGCGAAGTGATCGGTGGTGATGTTCCGGATACAGTTGCCCGAGGTTTGGATGGCGTGCATCTGCACCGTGGCGAGCTCGGCGAGGATGTCCGGGACGTCCTCGAGGCGCACCCAGTTGAGCTGCAGGTTCTGCCGGGTGCTGAAGTGGCCGTACCCGCGGTCGTAGCGCCGCGCGATCGCGCCGAGCTTGCGGAGCTGACGTGCGGCGAGCAGCCCGTAGGGGATGGCGATGCGCAGCATCGGCGCGTGACGCTGGATGTAGAGACCGTTCTGTAAGCGCAGCGGGCGGAAGGCGTCTTCCGACAAATTGCCGGCAAGGTAGCGACGCGTCTGGTCGCGATACTGGCGGACGCGCTCGTCCACGATGCGCTGGTCGATTTCGTCGTAGACGTACATGGGCTTATCCGATCAGCCCGGCAGCGATCCGACGAGCAGGGCTCCGAGGAGCGGCAGATCGGCGTTGCCCAGCGCGAGGTGTCCGGCGCCGGCCACGAGCGCGGCCGGCACGCCGAACCCGAGCACCAGCACCGGGGTCATGAGCGCCCCGCCGCCGATGCCGGTCACCCCGACGAGCAACCCAACGCCCAACCCGACCAACGAGAACGTCCAGTCCATCAGCGATCGCTCGAACGACAAAGAAACGGTTCCGATCGTACGGGGCAGGTCTTATAATCACAAAGACGGAATAGATGGATAGATATATCCATGAGAAATATAGGAGGCACGAGGAATGACCCTCCAGCAGCTTCGCTTCGTGCGCGAGACCGTCCGGCAGGGCCTGAATCTGACCGAGGCGGCCCATGTCTTGTACATCTCCCAGCCTGGAATATCTAAACAGATCAAAGAGTTGGAGAAGGAACTCGGGGTCGAGATCTTTGCACGGCACGGCAAGCGGTTCGCCGCGCTCACCGAGCCCGGCAAGGCGATACTCGAAGTTATTGAGCGCTTACTTCTCGAGGTCGACAACTTGCGGGAAACCGCCCGCGAGTACGCCGGCGCCGGCGCGGGCGGCCTCACGATCGCGACGACGCACACGCAGGCGCGCTACGCGTTGCCGCGGGTGGTACATGCATTTCGCGCGCGGTTTCCGGGTGTGCGGCTGGCGCTGATGCAAGGCAACCCGACCCAGATCGCGACGTTGGTCGTGCGTGGCGAGGCGCACGTCGCGATCGCGACCGAGGCGCTCGACCAGTACCCGGAGCTGCTTGCGCTGCCGGGCTACCAGTGGAACCACTGCGTGATCGTGCCCGCCGGACATCCGCTTGCCGCCGTCGAGCGGCTCTCGCTCGAAGCGCTGGCGCGGTATCCGATCGTCACCTACAGCACCGAGTTCGCCGGGCGCGTGCACATCGACCGGGCGTTTCGGGCGAAGGGCCTCACGCTCGAACCCGTCCTGGCGGCGCTCGATGCCGACGTGATCAAGACTTACGTCGAAGTCGGATTGGGCGTGGGGATCATCGCCGCTATGGCATTCGACCCGCTGCACGATCGCGCGTTGCGCGCGATAGACGCGACCCATCTCTTCGAGAGCAACACGACGCGTGTCGCCGTGCGTCGCGGGGCCTACCTGCGCAGCTACGTCTACGATTTCATCGAGCTCTTCTCGCCGCAGCTCACGCGCGCGGCGATCCGCAGCGCGATCGCCGGCACTGGAGCGATGTACGAGCTGTAAGAGTGGACTCGAGATCCGCCGTAGCGGCGCTGCAATTCGATAGAAGGTTTTACGAACAAGGGGAGAATCCCCTTGTATATCCCCGAGCGAACAAGGGGCACGCCCCTTGTATATCCCCTGGCCTGCCTAGTCGACCTGCTTGGCGCGCCTTCCAGGGCGGTCAGCTCAGACGCAGGCGGTCGATGAACGTCACGACCCGCGGTGCAGTGCCGGTCTGCACCAGCGCGAAGTAGACCGCCTCGCCATCGCCGAGCCGGCGGCCGTGGAAGAGCAGCTCCATGATGCCCGAGCCGAGTGCGCTGCCGGCATCGTGCAGGTCGCGCAGAAACGATTGCATCGACTCCGGGAACTGGTCGAAGCGCCCCATGCACGCGTACACGCGCATGTCCTGCACGGCAACCGGATTCACGCCGAAGCCTTTCACGAATTGCTTGTTGCGAATGAAGGGGCGCTGGGTCCCCTCGATGGCGAGCCGCGGCCGCGGAAGCGGTACCGGGGGGCGCGGATTCTCGCCGGAGGAAGCGTCTTCGCGCCAGAGCGCCTGCACCTGCTCGAAGTGGTGCGAGTCGAGCTTCCAAACGATGTACACCATCACCCCGAGGATCAGCAGAATTTCCAGCATTGACGCCTCCCGACTGCCTGGGCACCGTCGCCAGCGGTGCGATGCCCCATGGGGATGCAACAAGCACGCCACTTCCAGCGGTCCGGTCACGCGGATTCCGGCTGCCGTGAAGGACTTTGCAGGCGCGACGTCCGGGCGGCGCGAAAGCGCTGCGCACGGGCTGCGCATCACGCCGAAGTCCCCGAGCTGTAACCCGGGATGCGTCGACCCGGGCGACGCAGGTGTCGGACCTGTCGACAGCCTCTGGGATCGGTCGAGGGCGGGTGACGGCGCGTCGACGCCGATTCGGCCCATCCTGCTAGAGTTCGGGGGTTCGAGTCCGACGCGGTCAAGGCACAGGAGATTCCGAATGCCCAGTCAACCGCAGATCAATCGGCAGGTGCTTCTCAAGGCACGCCCCGCTGGAATCCCAGATTCCGAGCACTTCGAGATCGTCGAGCGTCCCCTGCCCCTGGTGGGCGAGGGCCAGATCCTCGTCCGCAACCGGTACCTCTCGGTCGAGCCCGCGATGCGCGGCTGGGTCAGCGCGGTCGCCAATTACTCCGAACCGGTCGCGATCGGTGCAGTGATGCGCTCGCTCGCCGCGGGTCGCGTGGAAGCGTCGAAGCATCCCGAGTTCCGCCCGGGCGATCTGGTGACCGGATGGTTCGGGTGGCAGGATTACGCCGCGGTTCCGGCGCAGGCGGTGGAGAGTCGCGTCACGGAAGCCGATCTGCCGCTTTCGGCCGCGCTCGGCGTCCTGGGCTTGAACGGGATCACCGCCTATTTCGGCTTGCTCGACGTCGGCCAGCTCAAGACCGGCGATACAGTCGTCGTGTCGACCGCCGCGGGGGCGGTCGGATCCTGTGTCGGCCAGATCGCAAAGATCAAGGGTTGCCGGACGGTGGGCATCGCGGGCGGTCCAGAGAAGGTGCGCTTGTGCAGGGAGGAATTCGGATACGACGCCGCGATCGACTACAAGAACGATGATCTCGAGGCCGCGCTCGCTGCCGCCTGCCCCGACGGGGTCGATGTCTACTATGACAACACCGCGGGCGCGATCAGCGACGCGGTGCACCGGCACCTGCGGGTCGGCGCGCGAGTGGTAATTTGCGGCACCGCGTCGATCGCGAGCTGGGATCCGGTGCCGCACGGGCCGCGGATCGAGCGGCAGCTGCTGGTGAAGCGCGCGCGCGTCCAGGGCTTCGTGATCTTCGACTTCGCGACCGCATTCGCCGAGGCGCGGACGGCGCTTGCCCAGTGGGTGCGCAGCGGAGCCATCCGTTATCGCGAGGATATCCTCGAGGGCATCGAGCAGGCCCCCGGCGCGATCGCCGGCCTGTACCGGGGCGAAAACCTCGGCAAGCGTTTGATACGCATCGCGCCGGACGAGTGAGGCCAGCGGGCGGGGGCGCCCCAAGGGAGGGCAGGATGGCGCAGGCAACGAAGCGGGCAGGCGGGTGCGCATGCGGAGCGGTCCGTTACGAGACCGTCGGCGATCCGGTCCGGATCTCGGTGTGCCACTGCAAGGCTTGCCAGTTGCGATCGGGCAGCGCGTTCGGCATCGGCTGCTATTTTCCCCGCGCGGCGGTGACGCTCGCCGGGGGCGCGACCCGGACGTACGAGCGGGTCTCCGACGCCGGAAGGCGGGTGGCAACCCATTTCTGCGCGAACTGCGGGACATCCGTCTACTGGGATCCCGAGGTGCTGCCGAACGCGATCGGCATTGCGGCAGGCACTTTCGACGATACCGACTGGCTCGATCCGAAGCTGCACATCTGGTCGAAGTCGGCGCAGAAATGGTTTCAGTTTCCGAGCGACGCGGAAGTGCTGCGCGAGAGCAATATCGGCCAGCGCTGACCGGCTTTGTCATCGGCGGCAAGCGGGAGTTCTTCAAACGGGACGACAAAGGAGGTGGATCGATGAGTGTCGAGCTCAAGTACCTGACCTGGACAGCGCTGCTCACGGCCCTGATGTGGGTACCCTACATCCTCAATACCGTCATGGTCCGAGGGCTCGTCGACGCGGTGGGCTATCCGCCAAATCCGAAGCCGCTCGCGCCCTGGGCGACGCGCATGAAAGCGGCGCATTACAACGCCGTCGAGAATCTCGTCGTGTTCGCCGCGCTCGTGCTGGTCGCGGATGCGCTGAACGTCAGGAACGAGGTCACCGCGGTCGCCTGCGCAGTGTACTTCTGGGCGCGGGCCGTGCACCTGGTGGTCTACACGTTCGGCATTCCGTGGCTGCGCACACTCGCGTTCGCCGTGGCCTTCGTGTGCCAGGTGGTGCTGGCCTGGCAGATCCTCGCGTAGTCGGTGTTGCCTGCCATGTGACGCGGGTCCTGTTTTCGCAGCGGCCCGCGCACCTTCCATCACGGGAATCTTGCTAGACTGGCCCGAAACGATCAGCAAGGGAGCGTGATCATGGAAATCGAGCCTTCGAAGCCGGTGGACGAGAAGGAGCTGCGGCAGGCCCTCCGCGTCGAGGTCTATCGGCGGCTGCTCTCGAGCTACTTCGTCTCGACGCTCGCCGTCGCGGGCCTGATCATGCTGCCGAGCATTCTCGCGCACGCGCGGAAGGGCTGGGAGCCGCCGCTCGACCTGCCGATCCTCGTGTTCGTCGCGCTCTTCGGCGCCATGGGTGCGTTTTTCAGCGCGCTGATGCGCCTCTACCGGCTCGAGGGCATGTCCAGGGCGCTCACGAGCGAAGACCTGCGTCGGCTGCGCAGCCCCTATCTGATCCTGTATTCGCTCATTCCGCCCATCACCGGAGTGATCGGCGCGCTTGTCCTCTACCTGGCCATCGCGGCCGGAATCGTTTCGGGCGCAGCCATGCAGACCTTCGCGTGCGTCGCCCCGCGCGAAGCGTGCGACGGTTTCGCAGGCTTTCTCACGTACGCGCCCGCGACCGCTCAGGACTATGCCAAGGCGCTCGTGTGGGGCTTCATCGCGGGCTTTTCCGAGCGGTTCGTGCCCGACGCGCTGCGCCGCATGGCGCGGCGTGACGACGACTGACCTGCCGCGGGTGGGCATGCGCGGCACGCAAACCCGCCTCAAGCGATCCTGCCTCGCGGCGATTCTCGGCGCGCAGCTCCTTCTGAACCCGGCCGCGGCCCAAGAGCTGGCCGCGTTGCCGCTCGGCGTCGCCGTCACGCCGCGCGACTTTCCAGCCCATACGCTGCGCGATGTGGACGAGGCATTCGCGCTCGCCGCAAAGGTCGGGGAACACGCCGTCTTCATCTATCAGTGGTCCGAGCTCGACCCCGCGATCGTGCGACAGCTGATGGAGAAAGCGCGCGCCGCAGGTCTCGCGCCGATCGTCGGCTTGAGCCCGACCGCGCTCGCGGGCGGACGCAAGGATCTCGACCTTCCCGTGCCGGTCAGGTTGCTCGCGGGCCCGCATGTCTCCTTCGCCAATCCCGTGATCCGGGGCGCTTTTCGCGCCGCGGCCCGCGAGCTCGCCGCGCTTGCGCCCGGCTATCTGTGCCTCGGCACCGAGATCAATTTTCTCGCCATGCAACGGCTGGACGAGTATCTGCACTTCGCGAGCCTGTACAAAGAGGCCTACCACGAGGTGAAGCGGATTTCGCCGAAGACGCGCGTTTTCGTGTCGTTTCAGTGGGAGTGGATGCGCATCCTCGACGCGCGCGAGCCGCATCGGATCGCGGAGCACTCCAAGGTCATCGACATTTTCCGCCCCGAGCTCGACCTGGTCGGGCTGACCACGTACCCGGCGCCGTTTCACGCGACGCCCGAGAGCCTTCCCGTCGACTATTTCAGGTGGCTGTATCGGCATATCCCCCGGTCCGAGACGGTGATGCTCATGGAAGTGGGGTGGCCGACGCAAGGTGCGGGGACGGAGGCGGAGCAGGTCCGCTTCATCGTGCGCTTGCCCGAGCTGCTGCGCGGCATGCAGGTGATCGGCGTCGAGTGGGCGCTGCTGCACGACGTCGACCACCCCGCGTTCGACGCTAATCTGAACACGGTGGGGCTCCTCACGCGCGCCGGACGCGCCAAGCCGGGGCTCGACGCATTCCGCGCATTGCGCGGCGCCGTGGCTAATTCGCCACGCTGAGATCCTCGTCGCGCCGCCCGCGATCAGTCACGCTGGAGCGTTTCGCGCCGGCCTGCTAGAGTCCTTCACGCATCGCGAATCGGGAGGATCGGCGCGTGGCGCGATTGAAGGTTCCGCAGGACATCGGTGAGTGGAACGCGCGTGGGCGGGGCCACCTGCCCGGCCATCTCGGCATGGAGGTGCTCAGCGTGGAGGCCGACGAAGTGCGAATCCGCATGGCGGTCAGCCAGACGCTCTGCGCATGGAACGGCTTCCTGCACGCCGGCGCCATCGTCTCGCTCGCCGACTCGGCGTGCGGGTACGGGACCGTTCGCAATCTGCCCGACGATGCGGAAGGCTTCACGACGGTGGAGCTCAAGTCCAATTTCATCGGCACGGCGCTTGACGGCGACATCATCTGCACCGCGCGGCCGGTGCACCGGGGCGGAACCACGCAGGTCTGGGACGCCGAAGTGCGCGCGAGCGGCACGGGCAAGACGATCGCCCATTTCCGCTGCACGCAGATGATCCTGAGGGCGCGCAGGGGCTGAGCGTCATGGCTTCCGCATTGGACGGCAAGCGGATCGTGGCGTTTCTCTTCGGCACCCGGTGGTGGGTACCGTGGCACGCCTTCATCACGCTGCTCCTCCTGCCCTTCGCCGCGGTGGCGATCTGGCTGATCGACTACCAGGCCGGCATGCAGGGCGGGGATGTCATGGCCGGGCTGCTGCTCTTCTTCGTGCTGGGCCAGGCGCCGGCAACGCTGGCTCACACGATGCTTTTCGCCTGGACGCTGCCCGATCACGAACCCGGGCAGCTGCTCAAGTTCGTGGCAATGTGGGCGGTCGCGTTCGCGGTGTTCACCGCGCTGCTCTGGGGCATGGTGGAGATCGCCGCCCATGCGGCGGTCGGATCGGCCGGGCGCATCGTGGGACTCCTGCTTGCAATCGCCCTGGTGGCGGCGCTCCACGGCGCCGGGCTCGTGGTGCTGCAGCGATTCAGGCGCTGGCGCGCCGCCGGCGGCGTCTTGTAGCGCGACACTTGTGATTCTCCGAACCAGTCCGCCTTCGCGGACTGGTTCGCCAATATCGGGGGATTCGCAAAGGGGGCCATTGGCCCCTTTTGCATAGTTCCCCTAGACCGGGATGGGCGGCGGGGACTGTTGCGCCGATGTCTCGCGGCGCCCGGTCAGCGAATACCAATCGAATCCGCGGCTCGCGACCATTCCGGCGGCGATCGCCAGGAACACGAGCGTGGCGCCGAGCGCGAGCGCATAGTCCTCCGAGCCGAGGACCACGTAGAGCGCGCCGTATAGCCCGGCGTTCCACGCGGTATAGCGCAAAGCCCCGCGCCAGCTGCCGAACACGTAGCGCGCGTAAAAGGCCAGCAGCAGGATGCAGGCGAGCGCCGCCAACGCGTAGGCGGCCGTGAAACCGACGTGTTCGCCGAGCGCCAAGAGGAGCAGGAAGAAGACCGCCAGCGCGAGCCCGATCAGCGCGTACTGGACGGGATGAATGCGCACCCCCTTGAGCGTCTCGACGAGGAAGAACATGCCGAACGTCAGCACGACGAGAAGAAAGCCGTACTCCGCGGCTCGGTAGGAGAGGGCGTAGAAGTCCACCGGCTCGATGAAGGCCACGCCGAGCGTGTTCGCGCCGTGCTTGCCTGGTTCCGCGAGCAGCTTGCGCCACTCTCCAGGCGCCCCCGTCGCGAAATGCGTCGTCCGCCAGGTCGCGCGAAAGCCCGAGTCTCCGATCGCGCGTTGATCGGGGAGATACCTTCCGATGAAGCTCGGGTGGGGCCAGTCGGAGGCGAGCCGAACCTCGGTCTCGCGTCCGAGCGGCGCGATCTCCAGGCGCTCGGTACCCTGCAGCTCGAACGTGAGCGCGAACGGTGCCGCACCCGGACTGGCCGCGGCCCCGAGCGCGAGATGGATGCCGTTTCCGATCCCGCTTGCGCCGACGCCGGGCTCGGTAGGGCGCGCCGCGTCGCGCCAGGTCAGCGCGGGTAGGCCCTTCAGTCCGCGTGGATCGGTGATCGACATGGCGAGCGCCGGGCGCAGATAGCGCCGCTCGTCGGGACCGGCCGTCGCCGGAAGATCGGGGATCTGCACCTCGCCCGTGATGCGGAGCGTCCCCTGGTACACGCGGGCGGTGTAGATGCCGCGGCGCCGCACTTGCGTGGACAAGCGTCCGTCGATCGCGAGCCGCTCGGGCAGGATGAACAGCGGCGCGCACGGACGCAGCACACGCTCACGCCGGGCGTCCTCTTTGCGGCCCCCCGCCGGGACCACCCATTCGAACACGTAGTGCTCGCATTCGTATGCAACGATCGGCCCGGTGACGCGCTGTGCCTGGGCAGTGCTCGCCGCGATGTCGCGCTGGACGTGGCGTTGATGCGCCTCGCGCTCGCGAACCTTTCCCGCGATCAGCGCGAGCGGGACGGCTAGCGTCAGCGCCAGGCCCGCGATGACGAGCAGTTTCAGGATCAGCGTGCGCGCCATTCCGGCTCCTCGATGCGATGCTCTGCGCATCACGATAGCGGCGCAGCCGGGCTGACCGATGGCGCAATTCCGCGCGCAAGATGGCAAGAACCGGTCAAAGCGGCGGCATCGGCCAAGGGCGGCGCGCGGGCGACACCTTGCAGCACACTCATGAAGACGGAATCGTTGCGCAGCGTGAGCATTTGCGCGATTCGTGGCCGCTGCGCTTGGCGGTCCGCGCGCGCGTCACTAATATTTGTAAACGAGTGACCTTTGATGCGCTCCCACGCCGCACTGACGATCGTGTCTTTGTTCGCGCTCGCCGCCATTTCCGGCGCAGTGAGCTCGCAGACCCGGGCGCCCATCCAACCCAAGCTCGGGAGTTGGGAAGTCACCCAGGAACTCACCTCCGAGCAGGTTGCGTCGATCGTCGACGTGCCGGCGCGCGCGCTCGAGCGCATGGGCTACGACGCCGCGGGGAAGACCTTGCGGACCATGCTGTGCCTGAACGCTCAGACGATCAGCCGATGGGAGGATCAGGATCGCGAGATTCGCGCGACCGGCCGAGCGCGCTGCCAGGACGCGGTCTACTCCGCCGTCGGCGACACGATGACGATGACGCTCGAGTGCTCGGCGCCCGTCGCGCTTCGCATCCGCACGGTCTATCGATTCACTCCCGGCCGCGACGCGTACGAGTACGAGAACGAGTTGACGACCGGTTCGAACGCGCAACCAGTGACGCAGCGCGTGCGCGGCAGCGCCCGGCGGATCGGGGACTGCTGATTCGGCCCTAGCCGGTCTTCCGAGAGCGGCTAGTGCGGAGCAACTCACCCAAGCCGCGCTCGAGCTCGGTGGCCGGCACGTACCCGATGCGCTCGCGGAGCCGTGCGGTGGCGGTTGCCGAGTGCCGGATATCGCCGTCCACAGGGGGCTCGAAGCGTCGGTCGGCCGCGCCACCTGCGGCGCGCTCCAGGGCCGCGAGCATATCGAGCAGGGTGACGCTCGTTCCGCAGCCGACGTTGCAGACGCCCGTCTCCGCCGCCGCCAGCGACCGGACGATCACCTGCGCGATGTCGCCGACGTAGACGAAATCGCGCGTCTGACGGCCGTCGCCGAAAATGCGCACCGGCGCCCCGGCGACGAGCGCGCCATGCCACTTGCTGATGACGCCCGAGTAGGGCGACTGCGGATCCTGCCGCGGACCGTACACGTTGAAGAACCGCAGACCGAGCGCCGGCAGCCGGTAGAGCTCCGCATAGAGCCGGCCGTACTGCTCGTCGATCGATTTCTCCAGACCGTAAGGGGAGATCGGGGCGACCGGAGACTCCTCGGTGAGCGGGAGGTCGCGCGGCATGCCGTACACCGCGGCGCTCGACGCGAAAACGACGCGCCGCACGCCCGCGCCGCGCGCGGCCTCGAGCACCGTCACAAATCCGAGCACGTTCTGACGGCACGACTCGAGCGGATCCGCGATGGATGCCTGCACCGACACCTGGGCGGCGAGATGCAGCACGTGGCTCGTGTCCGCGATGGCCGCGCGAACCGCCGCCGGGTCGCGTATGTCCCCTTCCACGATCCGCAGGCGGTCGCTCGCCGCAGGCAGGTTCGCGTGACTGCCGTTGGAGAAGTTGTCGAGTACGGTGACCTGCGTGCCCGCGGCGAGCAACGCCTCGACGGCGTGTGATCCAACAAAACCGGCGCCGCCCGTCACCAGCACGTTCATCGCGAAGCTCCGTGGGCTGGAGCGGTCAAGGCTGCGCCCACCCGCGCGCGCGTTCCACCGCGCGGCTCCAGTGCGCGACCCGCGCGTGCGCCTCGTCGCGCGACATGGTGGGCGTGAAGGTCCGCTCCGCCTCCCACTGCCCGGCGATCTCGAGCCGGTCGTGCCAGACGCCGGTCGCGATCCCGGCGAGATATGCAGCGCCGAGCGCAGTGGTTTCCAGCACGCGCGGGCGCACCACCGGCACGCCGAGGAGATCCGCCTGGAACTGCATGAGCAGATCGTTCGCGGCCGCGCCGCCGTCCACGCGCAGCTCGGTCAGCCGCCGCCCGGCATCCTGCTGCATGGCGTGCAGCACTTCCGCCGACTGGAACGCGATCGACTCGAGCGCCGCGCGTGCAATGTGCGCTTCGGTGGTGCCGCGCGTGAGCCCGACGATTGCCCCGCGCGCGTGCGGATCCCAGTGCGGCGCGCCCAGGCCGACGAAAGCCGGCACGAAATAGACGCCGCCGGCGTCCGGTACGCGTCCGGCGAGCGCCTCGACGTCCACCGACGCCTTGATCATCCGCAGCCCGTCGCGCAGCCATTGCACCACGGCGCCGGCGACGAAGACGCTGCCTTCGAGCGCGTACTCCGGCACGTCGAGCTGCGCCGCACTGGTCGTGACGAGCCCGTGGCGCGACGCGATGCGCTCTCGGCCACAGTGAAGCAGCATGAAACAGCCCGTTCCATAAGTGTTCTTCGCCATGCCGGGCGTATGGCACCCTTGACCGAAGAGCGCCGCCTGCTGATCGCCGGCGACGCCGGCAATGGCTACCCGCGCGCCGAGCAGCTCGGCACTCGATGCGCCGAAGTCTCCGGAGGACGGCCGCACTTCGGGAAGCATGGTACGCGGCACCCCCAGGAGGTCGAGCAGCTCCGCGTCCCATTCACCCCGCGCGATGTCGAAGAGCATCGTCCGCGAGGCGTTGGACACGTCGGTGACGTGAAGCGCGCCGCCGGAGAGCTGCCACATCAGCCACGTGTCGACGGTGCCGAACGCGAGCTCGCCGGCCGCGGCGCGCGCGCGCGCGCCCGCGACGTGCTCGAGCAACCACGCGATCTTGGTGCCGGAGAAATACGGATCGATGACGAGGCCCGTGCGTTCGCGGACCAGGGCGTCATGGCCCGCCTGCTTGAGCCGGTCGCAGTGCTCCGCCGTGCGCCGATCCTGCCAGACGATCGCGTTGTGGATCGGCTTGCCGGTGGCGCGCTCCCAGACAAGCGCAGTCTCGCGCTGATTCGTGATGCCGATCGCGGCGAGATCCGCCGCCCGCACGCCCGCGCGCTCGAGCGCGCCACGCGCGCAATCGATCTGCGTGCGCCAGATCTCCTCCGGATCGTGCTCCACCCAGCCGGGCTGCGGGTAGATCTGCCGAAACTCCGCCTGCGCCGTGCCGAGCATGCGCGCGTGTTCGTCGAACACGATCGCGCGCGAGCTGGTCGTGCCCTGATCGAGCGCGAGCACGTAGCTCAACCTCGCTTCTCCCGCTGCATGGCCCGCGCCGATTCTAGCATCGGTGCACTCGTGGTCCGGGTGCGGGCCGGATGCGGGGAGTCCCTATGCTAGAATTTGCCGCTCTGCACAATCGGCAAGCGAATCATGCCTCTGCCCACTCCCGTCGGATCCCGCACGCTCACGCATCGGCGCAACATCCAGTTCGAAAGCTATGCCAGGGCGGACGGTTTCTACGACATCGAGGCGCATCTCTGCGACGTCAAGCCGGTCGACTACGTGCTCTCGACCGGTGTGCGCCCCGCCGGCACCCCGATTCACGACATGTGGATCCGCCTGACGCTGGACGCCGGATTCCGCATCGTCGAGGCGGTTGCCCGGACCGAGGCAATGCCATATCCGGGCGTCTGCGAGCGCATCACGCCCGACTACGGCAAGCTGGTCGGCTTGAACCTGCTCAAGGGATTTCGCAAGGCGGTGCACGATCTTTTCGCGCACGTGAAGGGATGCACGCACCTGAACGAGATGCTGCTCCAGTTTCCCTCGGCGGCGATCCAGGCACGCTCGGCGGAGCGACTCGACAACGAAGACGGCCCCGGCGGCACGCAGCCGTTCCAGCTCGACCAGTGCCACGCACTCGACACGCACGGTGAAGTTGCCGAGCGGTACTACCCGAAGTGGTACCGGGGCAAGCGCGCCGCAGCGGTCGATTAGGAGGCGGCAGTGAAGATCCACGAATATCAGGCCAAGGAAGTGCTGCGCAAGTACGGCGTGCCCACGCCGCGCGGGATTCCGTGCTTCTCCGTGGAGGAGGCCGAGGATGCCGTCAAGAAGCTCGGCGGCAAGGTATGGGTCGTGAAGGCGCAGATCCATGCCGGCGGGCGCGGGAAAGGCGGCGGCGTGAAGGTCGCCAAGTCGGCGGCAGAGGTCAAGAGCTGGGCCGGAAAGATCCTCGGCATGCAGCTCGTGACCCATCAGACCGGCCCCGAGGGGCAGAAGGTGCGCCGGCTGCTGATCGAAGAGGGTGCCGACATCCAGAAAGAGCTCTACATCGGCATCGTGGTCGACCGGGTCACGCAGCAGGTGTGCCTGATGGCTTCTTCCGAAGGCGGCATGGACATCGAGGAAGTCGCCGCCAAGACGCCCGAGAAGATCCACAAGGTGTTCATCGATCCGGGCGAGGGGTTGACCGACGCCCAGGCCGACGACGTCGCGCGCAAGATCGGGATCCCCGCGGCGAGCATCGCCAAGGCGCGCGCGGTGCTGCAGAGCCTCGCCCGCGCGTTCTGGGACACGGACGCCTCGCTGGCCGAGATCAATCCGCTGATTCTCGGCAGCCAGGGCGACGTCATCGCGCTCGATGCGAAGATGAACTTCGACGAGAACGCCTTGGCGCGCCATCCGGAGATCACCGCGATGCGCGATCTCGACGAGGAGGACCCGTTCGAGATCGAGGCGTCCAAGCACGACCTCTCCTACATCTCGCTCGACGGGAACATCGGCTGCATGGTGAACGGCGCCGGTCTGGCGATGGCCACGATGGACACCATCAAGCTGTACGGCGCGGAGCCCGCCAACTTCCTCGACGTCGGCGGCGGCGCGACCGCGGAGAAGGTCACCGCGGCGTTCAAGATCATGCTGTCCAACAAGAAGGTCAAGGCGATCCTCGTGAACATCTTCGGCGGCATCATGAAATGCGACACGATTGCCACCGGCATCGTGAGCGCGGCGAAAGAAGTCAAGCTCGGGGTGCCGCTGGTGGTGCGCATGAAAGGCACGAACGAGGACATCGGGCGCAAGATCCTCGCCGAGTCGGGGCTGCCGATCATCACCGCGGACAACATGGCGCAAGCCGCTGAGCGGGCGGTCGGCGCCGTGAAGGGAGCGGGCCGATGAGCATCCTGGTCGACAAGGACACCCGGGTCATCACGCAGGGCATCACGGGCAAGACCGGCCAGTTCCACACCCGGATGTGCCGCGAGTACGCCAACGGGCGCAACTGCTTCGTCGCCGGCGTTCATCCGAAGAAGGCGGGCGAGAACTTCGAGGGCATTCCGATCTTCGCTTCGGTGCAGGATGCGAAGGCGAAAACCGGCGCGACCGCATCGGTGATCTACGTGCCGCCATTGGGCGCGGCCGGAGCGATCTGGGAGGCGGTTGAAGCCGATCTCGACCTGGTGATCTGCATCACCGAAGGCATTCCGGTGCGCGACATGATCGAGGTGCGCGACCGGATGCGGAAACAGAAACGTCGCACCGTGCTGGTCGGGCCGAACTGCCCGGGCGTGATCACGCCCGACGAGATCAAGATCGGCATCATGCCGGGGCACATCCACAAGAAGGGCCGCGTCGGGGTCGTTTCGCGCTCCGGGACGCTCACCTACGAAGCGGTCGGGCAGCTCACCGAGATCGGCCTCGGGCAGTCGTCCGCCGTCGGGATCGGCGGCGATCCGGTGAACGGCATGAAGCACATCGACGTGCTGCAGCGCTTCAACGAAGATCCGGAAACGGACGCCGTGATCATGATCGGCGAGATCGGCGGGTCGGACGAGGAGACTGCCGCGCTGTGGGCCAAAGACAACATGAAGAAACCCGTTGTAGGGTTCATCGCCGGCGTCACCGCTCCGCCCGGCAAGCGCATGGGCCACGCGGGCGCGATCATCTCCGGGGGCAAAGGCACCGCGCAGGAGAAGCTCGAGGTGATGGAGGCCTGCGGCATCAAGGTGACGAAGAATCCGGCGGAGATGGGCAAGCTCCTGAGATCGGTCATCTGAGCGCAGGGATGGCGAGCGAGCGCGGATCGCGAAGCTTTTCCCGGCGCCGGTTTCTGCTGGGGGCGGGCGCCGCCACGCTCGCCGGCTGCGCCGAGCTCCAGATCCCGGGGCAGGCCGTCACGGTCGAACGCGGGCACGCCGAAATCCCCGGCACGCGCCTCTACTACGAGACCGCGGGCACGGGACAACCCGTGGTGCTGATCCACGCGTTCATGCTCGACACGCGGACGTGGGACGCTCAGTTCGAGGCGTTCTCACAGCGCTACCGCGTGACGCGCTACGACGTGCGCGGCTTCGGCCGTTCCGAGGTGCCGCGCGCGGGCGAGCCCTATTCGCACGCCGATGACCTCGCGGCGCTGCTCGCGCAGCGCGGTTCCGGTCCGGCGCACGTGGTGGGCCTGTCGATGGGCGGGCGCATCGCACTCGATTTCGCGGTCACCCATCCCGAACGGCTGCGCAGCCTGACGCTGATCGACCCGGTGGTCGGCGGATGGCCGTGGTCGCGTCAGTGGCTGGTGAGCTACGCTCCGGTGCTCGCGGCTGCTCGTCGTGGGGACATCGCAGCGGCGAAACAGGCGTGGCTCGGGCTCGAGCTCTTCGCACCGCTGCGCGAGAAGCCGGCGGTCGCGGAGCGCATGCGGCGCATGGTGGGCGACTACTCGGGGTGGCACCTCGTGAATGCGGACCCCGCGCGCGCGCTGCAGCCGCCGACCGCGTCGCAGTTGAGCAAGGTGCGCGCGCCGACGTTCGTGCTCGTCGGCGAGCGCGACGTGCCCGAGTTCCAGAATATCGCCGCCCATATCGAGCGCGGCGTACCGGGAGCACGCCGGGAAACCGTCGCGGGCGCCGGGCACCTGGCAAGCATGGAAGCGCCGCAGCGCGCGAACGAGCTCGTGCTCGGCTTTCTGACCGGCTTGCAGGGCTGACCGCGGGCGCGTCGACCGCCGGTCAGGCGTTCCGTTGACCGGGGTCAAGCGTGCACCTTTGCGCTTCGCGCTAACATGACTCAAACGGCCTGATTTGCCCGTTCGGCGGCGGCCCACTACCGGGGAATGGACCCCTGCGGTGATAACAATCGAAAGGCAAGCGATGAGCGACCGCGTCGAGCGTGGGACGATCCCGCTCAAGGAGATCAAGCTGCGGGCCACGCCGAAGGGGCGCCAGGTGGACCCCCAGGCGCTTGCCGACGTGCGGCGTCTGCTCGGGGGCGCACCGCGCCGGCGCGATCTCCTGATCGAGCATCTGCACCGGATCCAGGATCACCATGGCCACCTCGCCGACCGGCATCTCGTCGCGCTGGCCCAGGAAATGGGCATGGCGCTCACGGAAGTCTACGAGGTCGCGACGTTCTACCATCATTTCGACGTGGTGCTGGACGGCGCGGACGCGCCGCCGGCGATCACGGTGCGGGTGTGCGACTCGGTCGCCTGCGAGCTGGCCGGCGCGCGCGAGCTGCTGCAAAGACTTCCGCAGACTCTGGGCAAGGGCGTGCGCGTGATACCGGCACCGTGCATCGGCCGCTGCGAAGCGGCGCCGGCGGCGGCGGTGGGCCGCCACCCCGTGCTGCGCGCGACGCCCGATGCGGTGAAGGTCCTCGTGGCGCAGCGCTCAATCGAGCACCCGGCTGCGAAGGCCGTCAAGAATGCGGGCGCCGTGAAGCCCGGGACCTACGCTCCGCAAGATTCGGTGAATCCCGGGTTCATCGACTATCGGGCCTATCGCGCGTCGGGCGGATATCGGCTGATCGCGGACTGTCTGGCCGGAAAGCGTACGTGCGAGGACGTCACGAAGACGATGGAAGACGCCGGTCTGCGCGGACTGGGCGGCGCAGGGTTTCCGGCGGGACGCAAGTGGCGCATCGTGGCCGCGGAGCCGGCGCCGCGGCTGATGGCGGTGAACATCGACGAAGGCGAGCCCGGGACGTTCAAGGATCGCTACTACCTCGAGCGCGATCCGCATCGCTTCCTCGAGGGCATGCTCGTCGCCGCGTGGGCCGCCGGCGTCGGCGAGATCTATGTCTACCTGCGCGACGAGTATGCAGGTTGCCGCGCGCTGCTCGAGCGCGAGCTCGCCAAGCTCCGCGCGGATCCGCCGTGCGCGCTGCCGCCGATTCATTTGCGGCGCGGCGCGGGCGCGTACATCTGCGGCGAGGAATCGGCGATGATCGAGTCGATCGAAGGCAAGCGCGGCATGCCGCGCTTGCGGCCGCCTTATGTCGCACAGGTTGGGCTCTTCGGGTACCCGACGCTCGAGCACAACATGGAAACCGTGTACTGGGTGCGCGAGATCATCGAGCGGGGCGCGGCCTGGTTCGCCGGCCACGGCCGGCGCGGCAGGAAGGGTCTGCGCTCTTTCTCGGTCTCCGGCCGGGTCAAGCGGCCCGGCGTGCACGTCGCGCCCGCGGGCATCAGCGTGCGCGAGCTAATCGACGAGCACTGCGGCGGGATGCTCGGCGGGCACACGTTCTACGCCTACCTTCCCGGCGGCGCCTCCGGTGGGATCCTGCCTGCATCGATGGGCGACATCGCGCTCGATTTCGACACGCTGAACGAGTACGGTTGCTTCATCGGGTCTGCCGCGATCGTGATCCTGTCGCAACACGACCGCGCGGCGGATGCGGCACGCAACCTGATCCGATTCTTCCGGGACGAGTCGTGCGGGCAATGCACGCCGTGCCGCGTGGGCACGGCCAAGGCGCTGGCGCTCATGGAGCGCGCGCGCTGGGACAAGCCCCTGCTCGAGGAGTTGTGCCAGGCGATGGGCGACGCCTCGATCTGCGGCCTCGGGCAGGCGGCGCCGAATCCCATTCGCTGCGTGGTGAAATACTTCCCGAACGAGCTGGAGTGATCCGCCCGACGGGTTCAAGATACATGTCGTCATTCCCGCGCAAGCGGGAACCCAGCCCGGACCGATCCGGCTGCTGGATTTCCGCCCCCCGATTACCCCGCTCGGGGGCAGGCCCCGCGGGTAGGACCTGATCAGCGTTTCCGGAGAGAGTCACAGGAGTCGAGATGGACCGAATCAGCACCGCCCAGACGGCGGCCATGCCCGTCGAGTTCACGCTGAACGGCCGCAGCGTGGTCGGCCGCGCGGACGAGACGATCCTGCAGACGGCGGCGCTGCACGGGATCGAGATTCCGCGCCTCTGCTACAAGGAGGGTCTGCGCCCGGACGGGAACTGCCGCGCCTGCGTCGTCGAGATCAAGGGCGAGCGGGTGCTCGCGCCCTCCTGCTGCCGCTATCCCCAGGCCGGAATGGAGGTAACGACCGACAGCGCGCGCGCCAAGGCTTCGCAGAAGATGGTCGTCGAGCTGCTGCTCTCCGACGTTACCGAGGAAACGCGCACGCTCGATTCCGAGCTTGGCCATTGGGCGAAGGCGCTCGCGGTCGGCAAGCCCCGGTTCCCGCGGCGCAGCCAGCCGGCGGCGGATCTCTCGCATCCGGGCATCGCGGTAAACCTCGACGCGTGCATCCAGTGCACGCGTTGCCTGCGGGCCTGCCGCGAGGAGCAGGTGAACGACGTGATCGGCTACGCGTTCCGGGGCGAGCACTCGAAGATCGTCTTCGATTTCGACGACCCGATGGGCGAGTCGACCTGCGTCGCCTGCGGCGAGTGCGTGCAAGCCTGCCCGACCGGCGCCCTGATGCCGGCGCGCGACGCCGCCCTTGAGGTCGCCGACCGGACCGTGGACTCGGTGTGTCCGTATTGCGGCGTCGGCTGCCAGCTCACCTACCACGTCAAGAACAACCGGATCCTGCACGTCGAAGGACGCGACGGGCCTGCGAACCGCGGTCGCCTATGCGTCAAGGGTCGCTACGGCTTCGACTACGCGCATCACCGGCAGCGGCTGACGAAGCCGCTCATCCGCAAGGCCGACGCGCCGAAGTCCGCCGACTTCACGATCGATCCGGAGAACTGGCGCGAGGTGTTCCGCGAGGCGACGTGGGACGAGGCGCTCGACCTTGCCGCGGGCGGGCTCGCCCGAATCCTCGAGCGGGACGGCAAGTCAGCGCTGGCCGGCTTCGGCTCGGCGAAGGGCACGAACGAAGAGGCGTATCTCTTCCAGAAGCTCGTCCGGACGGGATTCGGCTCGAACAACGTCGACCACTGCACGCGCCTCTGCCACGCATCGAGCGTCGCGGCGCTGCTCGAGGGCATCGGGTCGGGCGCGGTGTCGAATCCGGTGCGGGACGTAAGCAAGGCGGACGTGGTCCTGCTCATCGGCGCGAATCCGACGGTGAATCACCCGGTCGCGGCGACCTGGATGAAGAACGCGATGCAACGTGGCACGCGATTCATCGTCGCGGATCCGCGCAAGACCGACCTCGCGCGTCATGCCTGGCGCTTCCTGCAGTTCAAGGCGGACACCGACGTCGCGCTGCTCAACGCGATGCTGCACACCATCGTCGAGGAGGGGCTCGTCAACGAGGCGTTCGTGCGCGACCGCACGTCCGGATACGACGCGCTCGCAGCGAACGTGAAGGCGTTCAGTCCCGAGGCCATGGCGCACGTGTGCGGCATTCCGGCGAAGACGATCCGCGAGGTCGCGCGCGCGTACGCCACCTCGCGGGCCTCGATGATCCTGTGGGGCATGGGGATCTCCCAGCATATCCACGGCACGGACAACGCGCGGTGCCTCATCGCGCTGGCGGCTGCGACCGGACAGATCGGCCGGCCGGGGACCGGGCTGCATCCGCTGCGCGGCCAGAACAACGTGCAGGGTGCGTCGGACTCTGGACTCATCCCGATGATGTATCCCGACTACCAGCGCGTCGACAATCCCGAGGCGAAGGCACGGTTCGAGAAGCTGTGGGGACGCGACCTCGCGCCCAAGCCCGGCCTCACGGTGGTGGAGATCGTCAATGCGGCGTGCGATGGCAAGATCCGCGGGATGTACATCATGGGCGAAAATCCGGCGCTCTCCGATCCGGATGCGCACCACGCGCGCGAGGGTCTCGCGAATCTCGAGCACATGGTGGTGCAGGACATCTTCCTGACCGAGACCGCCTACCTCGCCGACGTCGTGCTGCCGGCCACCGCCTGGCCCGAGAAGGTCGGCACGGTGACGAACACCGACCGCCTCGTGCAGCTCGGCCGCAAGGCGCTCGAGCCACCCGGGGAGGCGCGCGAGGACCTGTGGATCATCGTCGAGCTGGCGCAGCGCTTGGGCCTTCCATGGACGTATTCGCATCCGCGTGAAGTCTTCGACGAGATGCGCCAGTGCATGGATTCGATCGCCGGCATCACCTGGGAGCGCCTCGAGCGCGATTCAGCGGTCACGTATCCGTGCGAGAACGAGGGCGATCCGGGCGAGCCGGTGGTGTTCACCGAGCACTTCCCGACCGCGACCGGCCGCGCGAGGTTCGTTCCGGCGGACCTGATCGCCGCCGACGAGCAGCCGGACGGGAAGTATCCGATGGTCCTCATCACCGGCCGCCAGCTCGAGCATTGGCACACCGGGGCGATGACCCGCCGCGCGGGCGTACTGGACGCGATCGAGCCGGAGCCGGTGGCCTCGATCCATCCGCTCGATCTCGACCGTCTGCGCACAAAGCCCGGCGACATCGTGACCGTCGCGTCGCGGCGCGGCAGCATATCGCTCTACGCGCGCGCCGACGAGGCGACGCCGCAGGGCGCGGTGTTCATCCCGTTCTGCTTCTACGAGGCGGCCGCGAACACGCTCACCAACCCCGCGTTGGATCCGGTCGGCAAGATCCCGGAGTTCAAGTACTGCGCGGTGCGGGTGACCAAAGGCGGTGCGACGCCGAAGCAGGCGAGCTACGGCGGCGGCCAGGCTTTGCAAGTGGCGTAGGCAGCCTCGCTGAGGCGCGGGAGCGCCTTGAAAAAGGAGGGCGCGCGGGAGGAGGAGGGCCGCGCGCCCCCGGACGCAGCTTACGGAGCCGTGCCGCCCGACGCGAGCCAGGTGAGCAGCGTCGCCGCTTCCTCGGGGGTCAGTCGCCCGCCTCTTTCCGCCAGCGCCATGCCGTCCCATTTTTGCTCGACCATGCGCATGAACTCCGCCTTGGTGATCATGCCGTCCTTGTCCTTCTTCATGCTCTTGACCGTCTGCATGGCCTGGGACTGGTTGCTCTCCGCGTGAGCGGGCAGCGCGGTGAACGCGCCGAGCGCCGCGCACAGCGCGACTGCCGTTGCGAGTTTCTTCATCGATCTCTCCTTGAGTGTCGGGCCCGCAGTCGGGCACGAGTGCCCGAGCTGCCGCGACCCGGTTGCGTCTTGCATCGAGCCACCGCGATGCGGCGGGTCATTGCGGAATCAAAGTTACCGGTCGAACGCGCGTCCGCCTATTCGTGCCTGCCGCACTTGCGCTGCGGCTAGCCGCAGCCACGACCGGCCGCCGGCGCCCAGCGCGGCGCAACTGCGGCCAATACGAATGGCCGCGCGTGCGACCGGCTACTAGAGTGGCGCAGGGCAGCATCGATCAAGCGCACACGGTCAGGCGAAAACATGGACATCGGGATCGGCTTTCCCCCACGCTCTGCCTCGCACGAGGACGCGCTCGCCCGCGCCGAGTCGCTCGGGCGCGCGCCGCGCGCGCTTGCCGCGCGCACCTATGCGCTGATCCTCGCGGGCGGGCGCGGCAGCCGGCTGCACGCGCTCACCGACCGACGCGCAAAACCGGCGGTGCCGTTCGGCGGCAAGTTCCGCATCATCGACTTCCCGCTGTCGAACTGCGTGAACTCCGGCATCCGGCGCATCGGCATCGCGACTCAGTACAAGGCCCAGACGCTGATCCGGCACGTGCAGCGGGGTTGGTCGTTCCTTGCCGGCCAGTTCGGCGAGTTCGTCGAGCTGATGCCCGCCCAGCAGAAGCTGGACGAGGCGTGGTATCGGGGCACCGCCGACGCCGTGTACCAGAACCTAGACAGTCTGCGCGCCGCGGACCCGGAGCTCGTCCTGGTGCTCGCCGGGGATCATGTCTACAAGATGGACTACGCGCGGTTTCTCGCGCACCACGTGGCGAAGGGCGCGGATCTCACCGTGGGCTGCGTCGAGGTTCCGCTCGACGACGCGCACGCCTTCGGCGTCATGGGGGTGGACGAGGCCGCGCGCATCGTGAGCTTCGTCGAGAAGCCCGCCGACCCGCCGCCGATGCCGGGCCGACCGGACCGGGCGCTCGCGAGCATGGGCATCTACGTCTTCAACGCTCGCTTCCTGTACGAGCAGCTGCTGCGCGACGCGCGCGACCCGCGCTCGGCGCACGACTTCGGTCGCGATATCGTCCCGGGCCTGATCGGGCGCGCGCGGGTGTACGCGCTGCCGTTCCGCGAGGCTTGCGTCGGCGCGCGTGCCGGCGAGTGGAACGCGGAGCAGCCGGACGAGACCCCTTACTGGCGCGATGTCGGCACGGTGGACGCGTACTGGGAGGCGAACATGGAGCTCGCCCGCGTGACGCCGGCGCTCAACCTGTACGACCAGTCGTGGCCGATCTGGACCTACCAGGAGCAGCTGCCGCCCGCGAAGTTCGTGCTGGACGACGATGGGCGCCGTGGCGGGGCCGTCGATTCGCTCGTGTCCGGGGGCTGCATCGTGAGCGGCGGCAGCGTCCGCCGCTCGGTGCTCTTCTCGAACGTGCGCGTCGCGGAGCACAGCGTGGTGGAGGATTCCGTGCTGCTGCCCGGCGCGCGGATCGCGCGGAACGTCGTGCTGCGGCGGGCGATCGTCGAGGAGGGGTGCACGCTACCGGAAGGTCTGAGCGTCGGCGTAGACCGGGCGCACGACACGCGCCGCTTTCACGTGAGCGCCGGCGGGGTCACGCTGGTGACGCCCGAGATGCTCGGCCAACCGCTGAGCGAGCACGGTTGACGCGCGGTCGCGCGGGATCGTGAAATAGTCTCTAGGCGGGCTGCGCGCCGGGCTCGAGCGCCATCGCCATGCGCACCAGGTCGGAGAAGGTGCGCGCCCGCATCTTCTCCATCACGCGCGCGCGGTGCAGCTCGACCGTGCGTGTGCTGACCCCGAGATCGTAGGCAATCACCTTGTTCAGCTTGCCCTGGACGACGAGGTCCATGACCTCCCGCTCGCGCGGCGTGAGCGAGCGCACGCGCGTCTCGACGTCCGAGCGCCGCAGGTCCTGGCCTTGCGACCGCGAGCATTGCGCGAGCGCCTGTTGGACCAGGTCGAGCAGCGCCTGATCCTTGAACGGCTTCTCGATGAAGTCGAAGACCCCCGCCTTCATCGCGCGAACGGCGACGCTCACCTCGCCGTGCCCGGTCATGATCACCGTCGGCATGCGGCTGCCGCGCGCCTTGAGCTCGGCGAAAAGATCGAGCCCGCTCATCCCCGGCATCCGCAGGTCGAGCAGCAGGCAGGCTGGCAGCGCGTCGCCCGAGTACTTCTCGAGGAAAGCCTGCGCGCTCGGATACGTGGCGGCGCGCAGCGCAACCGAGCGCATGAGGAGCGCGAGCGCGTCGCGGACCTCGTCCTCGTCGTCGACGATGAGCACCGCAGGTGTGCTCGCCTCACCCGGCCTCGCTTGCATGGGGCTCTCCTTTTGCGGCAGGCAGCACGAAGTGGAAGCTCGCGCCGGCGCCGAGCGTGCTGCCCGCCCAGATCCGGCCGTGATGGGCCTCGACGATCGACTGCGAGATCGACAGCCCGATGCCCATGCCATGCGACTTGGTGGTGTAGAACGGCTCGAAGAGGCGCGCGGCGGTTGCCTGATCGAAGCCAGGGCCGCTGTCGTGAACGGTCGCGAGGACCGTGTCGTCATCGCCGCACTGCGTGACGATCCGCACCCGCCGCAGGTCGGTGCCCGCGCCGTTGATCGCCTCGATCGCGTTGCGCACCAGATTCACGAGCACCTGCTGGATCTGGATGTTGTCGGCCATCACCGGCGGGAGGCCCTGGCCGAACTCGGTCGCGATGTCGACGCCCGACTGGCGCGCCTCGGTCTGGACCAGCCGCACCACCTCGCTCACCAGGAAGTTGAGCTGGACCGGAAGCATGCGCGCATCGTCCTTGCGCACGAATGTCCGCAAGTGACGGATGATCTCGCTCGCACGGGCGGCCTGTGACGCGACGCGCTCCATCGCGTCAGTGATCTCGGCGATCGACGCGTCGCCGGAGCGCAAGAGGCGCATGCAGGCCTGGGTGTAGGTCAGAATCGCGGTGAGCGGCTGGTTGACCTCGTGCGCGATCGCGCTCGCCATCTCGCCCATCGAAGAGAGCCGCGTCACGTGCGCGAGCTGCTGCAAGTGCTGCCGCGCTTGCTCCTCGGCCCGCTTGCGCTCGGTGATGTCGCGCCCCGAGACGATGATCTCCGCGACCTCGCCGCGCTCGTCGACGATGCCCGAGTACACCCACGCAAGCCAGCGCCAGCCATCGGCGGTGAGCATGCGCGCCTCGATCTGGCTGTGATGCGGGGGCTTCAGCACCGCGTTGAAGGCGTGGGCGAATCCGGGATAGTCTTGGGCGTTCAGCTCCGGCTGGAATGGGCGGCCGAGGAGATCGCTCTCGGCGGCGTTGAAGCAACGACAGAATGAGGGGCTGACGAAGAGAAAGGCGCCGCAGCGGTCGAGCTTGGCGATCAGGTCGGTCTGGTTCTCGACCATCAGCCGGTACTTGGACTCGCTTTCGCGCAGGTCGTCTTCGGCGCGCTTGCGCAGGAGCTCGGCTCCGGCGCGCGAGACGAGGATGCGAAATACCGGGTTCTCCACGACCGCGCGGTGGCGCGGCCGGTCGTCGTAGAAGGCGATGTGCCCGATCACGCGGTCCCGGTGCGTCTCGAAGATCGGCAGGCCGAGATAGGCGCGGTCGCCGGGATGGCAGGTCTCCGGGAAGAGCGTTTCCAGGCGGTCGCCGATGAAGGTGGTGCGCCGTTCCCGGATGGTGAGCTCGCAGGGGGTTCCGGCGAGATCGTATTCCAGGTCGTTCGAGAAGCCGCCCGCGTACCAGTGCGAGAGCATGCGCACGCGCGTCGATTCGGGGTTCACGCACTCGGTGATGAAAACCTCGCGAAAGGCGAGCGCCTGGGCGAGGTGGCGCACCACGGTGCGGAAGAACTCGGGACCCGAGAGCGGTGCGGTGGCCTCCGCGATCATCCACATCAGGTCGTCGGCGCGCTTGCGGCGCAACTCGGCGCCGATGCGGGAGGTGAAGATCTGCAGGAGCGGGTTGGCCGGCAACCCGTCGGGCATCGGCTTGTCGTCGAGCAAGGCGAGGTGGCCGAGCACCTGACCGCCGCCCGGGTCGCAGATCGACAGCCCGAGGTAGCTCTCGTTGCCGCGCGCCGCCTCCTGCGGGAACGCGTCGCCCAGCCCGCGCGGCAAGAAGGTGTCGCGGCCGTCGTGGATCGGTCGCTCGCACGGCTGGCCGGCGAGCTCGAAGTCGAAGTTGGAACGGAAATCTCCGTCTTCCCAATAGGCGAGCGTGCGCACCCGCGACGGCGCGTCGTCCAAGCATTGCGCGATGAACGCGGTGCGCACCTGCAGCGTTTTCGCGAGGCACTCGACCAGGCCCTGGAAGAACGCCTCTCCGGTGGTCGGCGCTAGCGTGCCGGCGATGACGCGCAGAGTGTCGTCAGCGCGCTTGCGGCGCAGCTCGGCGCCGATGCGCGACGCGAAGATGCCGAACAGCGGCTGCTCGGTGATCGACTCGGCGCGGATCGGCTTGCGGTCCCAGATCGCGACGTGGCCGATGACGCGGCCATCGGCGGGGTCGAACATCGGAACGCCGAGATAGCTCATGCGCCCGTACGCCGCATACTGCGGGAAGCGCTCGAGCAGGTTGTCGGGCATGCAATTCGTCTCGCCGGTGCCGATCGTCTTGTCGCAGGCCGTCCCGCGGAGCACGAACTCGCGCGGCTCGGTGAACTCCCCCTGGTCCCATTCGGCGAGGATCCGCACGCGCGTGGTCGGATAGTCCACGCACTCGGCGACAAATACGGTCTGGACGTCCAGCGTCGTCGCCAAGAAGCGCACCACCGAGCGGAGGAACTCTTGCCCGGTGAGAGGGGCGGTCGCCTCGGCGACCTCCTGCAGCCGTCGGGCAGCGCGCCGCTCCGCGGTGATGTCGGTCACCAGCGAGACCGAGCCGCGGAAGGTGCAGTCGTCGTCGAACACCGGGCGCCGCGACACTGACACGACCAGCCCCGCGCCGTCGCGCCGCGCAAGCTCGATCTCGTAGTTCTGCGGGGTGCGTTGGGTATGCGGCTCGAGCATCGCCGCCCACAGCGGGCGCTGATTCGCGGGAATCCACCGCTCGCCGAGCGACCCGACCATCTCGTCCGCCTCGTAGCCGAGGAGTTCCCGCAGTCGCGGGCTCGCGTAAGTGATGATTCCGTCAGGGTCCCGGGCGAGCACGCCCTCGTTCATTCCCTCGACGAGGGCGCGGTAGAAGGCGTCTTCGTGCCCCAGGGATGCTGCATGGCCGGGGTCGAGCGCCGACGGTTCCGTGGTCGCGGCGCGGGGCGCCCCAACGGCTCCAGCCAGTCCAGCAGGCTGCCTATCCATTCCGCTCCCCTCGGCTCCTCGTTCGGTGCCCTGCGGAGGCGCCGCAGGCGTCAGTCGTGCAGGCCGCAACATCCTTTCATTAACCCGCTATCCGGGCGATTGGCCAATACGTAGTGCCCGCAGTCGGCCGCGGGGGAGGCCGGGCGCCGGCCGGCAGGGCGCCGCGGGCGCACACGCTGGCTGGTCCGCCGCCGATCGCTTCGGGCGCGCGAGCGCATCGGTACTTTCCGAAGCCGGCCCTGGGGGCGCCACGAATGTTCGCAGTGCGGCACGGCCCGTACATTGCCCACATCGCCGCGCACCGTGTGCCGGACGAGATCGAAACAGCAAGCAACCTCAACCCGAATCCAAACTTCAGACAAGGAGTTCGAACATGACCCATCCCCTCGTAAAGGCAGCACTGGCGGGCGCGATCGCCGCTGGCGTGGCGGGAATCGCCTATGCCCAGTCCAACCCCACGCCGGCGGCGACGCCGAAATTCGCCGCCGAAAAATGCTACGGCGTCGCGAAAGCGGCCAAGAACGACTGCCAGACCAACTCCAGCGCCTGCGCCGGCACGTCGAAGCGCGACAACCAGGCCGATGCGTGGATCTACGTTCCGCAAGGGACGTGCGACAAGATTGTCGGCGGCAGCAGGACCAAGAAGGCCTAAAGCGCAAGTCCCGGACCGTCGAACGGCAATGGCCTCCCGTCCCCCAGCTGATCTCATTCCATCGCAGTCCGGAATCGGGCTGCGCGCACCGCATTATCGCGACCTCCTGGCCCTCCTCCCCGGGATCGCGTGGCTCGAGGTGCACAGCGAGAATCACTTCGGGGCGGGAGGCCGGCCGTACCACTACCTCGAGCGCGCGCGCGCGCACTACCCGGTCAGCCTGCACGGCGTCGGGCTGTCGCTCGGCTCGACCGACGCGCTTGACTTGCAGCACCTGGCCAAGCTGAAGGCGCTCATCGAGCGCATCGAGCCGGGGCTCGTATCCGATCACCTGTCGTGGAGCTCGGTGGGCGGGCGCTTTCTGAACGACCTACTCCCGCTCCCGTACACTGAGGAGGCGCTGGCGCACTTCTGCCGCCGCGTCGAGCAGACCCAGGACTATCTCGGTCGCCGCATCCTGGTCGAGAATCCGTCGACCTACCTGCAGTTCTGCGAGTCGACGATCCCCGAGTGGGAGTTCCTGCGCGAAGTGGCCGACACCACCGGCTGCGGCATCCTGCTCGACCTGAACAACGTCTACGTCAGCGCTTCGAACCACGGCTTCGACGCGCGCCGCTACATCGATTCGATCCCGCCGCGCTTCGTGAAGGAGATCCACCTCGCGGGGTTCACCCGGAGCGTGACCGACGCGGGCGAGATCCTGATCGACACCCACTCGCGCCCGGTCGACGACGCGGTGTGGGCGCTCTATGGGCGT
>JBFJOO010000048.1:0-32195 GCA_041617635.1 Burkholderiales bacterium
GACACCATCGACTGGCCGAGCGTGTTCCTCGGCGCCATCAAGGCGGGTATCGTTCCGGTGGCAGTGAACACGCTGCTCACGCCGGCGGACTACGAGTTCATGCTCCGGGACAGCCGCGCACGCGCGCTCATCGTCTCCGAGCAGCTCCTTCCCAACATCGATGCGGGGATCAAGGCATCGCCCTACCTGAAGCACGTGATCGTGTCGGGCAAGAATGCTGGCAGACACCTCTCGCTCAAAGCGCTGCTGGACAAGGCGGCAACGAAGTGCGAGCCAGCCGCCACCACGAGCGACGATCCGTGCTTCTGGCTCTACTCCTCGGGCTCGACCGGGACACCGAAGGGGACCGTGCACGCGCACTCGAGCCCGATCCAGACCGCCGAGCTCTACGGCGGTCCGATTCTCGGAATCCGCGAGCAGGACGTCGTCTTCTCGGCGGCAAAGCTGTTCTTTGCGTACGGCCTCGGCAACGCGCTGTCGTTCCCCATGGCGGTTGGCGCCACCACGGTCCTGATGGCCGAGCGTCCGACTCCCGACTCGGTGTTCAAGCGGATCATCGAGCACAAGCCGTCGATCTTCTACGGCGTGCCGACGCTCTATGCGGCGCTCCTTGCGAGTCCCGGGTTGCCGAAACGGTCCGAGGTGAGCCTGCGCGTCTGCACGTCGGCCGGCGAGGCGCTGCCCGCGGATATCGGCAAGCGCTGGACCGAGCACTTCGGGGTCGAGATCCTCGACGGCATCGGCTCGACCGAGATGCTGCACATTTTCCTGTCCAACCGCCCGGGCGAGGTGCGCTATGGCACGACCGGGAAGCCGGTGCCCGGATACGCGGTCCGCCTCATCGACGAGAACGGCGCGCCCGCGAAGCAGGGTGAACTCGGCGAGCTGCAGATATCGGGACCCACTGCGGCCGCGACGTACTGGAACAACCGTGCGAAGTCGCGTGACACGTTCATGGGTGAATGGACGCGCAGCGGCGACAAGTACACAGTCGATGCGGACGGCTACTACACCTACGGCGGGCGCACGGACGACATGCTCAAGGTGAGCGGCATCTACGTCTCGCCGTTCGAGGTGGAGGCCGCGCTCCTCACGCATGCAGACGTGCTCGAAGCGGCGGTCATCGGTGTGCCGGACGAGCAGGCGCTCATCAAGCCCAAGGCATACATCGTCGTGAAACAGGGCGTCAAGCCTTCGGGCGAGCTCGGCGAGGCGCTCAAGCAGCACGTCAAGGACCGGCTCGCACCCTACAAGTACCCGCGCTGGGTGGAGTTCGTTTCCGAGCTCCCGAAGACCGCCACCGGAAAGATCCAGCGCTTCAAGCTGCGCGCACTCGAGCAGAACGCGGGCAAGTGAGGGCGGTGCGACTTCCAGGCGCGCACCGGTGACGATGCAGCGATTGCCGCTCGCCGCGCGGCCTGCGGTGCGATCCCTGGTGGCCTCGAAGATCCGGGAGGTGGCGAACGCCGGGATGGGGCGGTCCGACATCGCGGCGTTCTGGTTCGGCGAGCCCGACGAGGTGACGCCGGAGCCGATCCGGCGCGCCGCCGCCGCATCGCTGGAAGCCGGCGAAACGTTCTACACCCACAACCTAGGCATCCCGGAGTTGCGCGAGACGATCGCCGCATACGTCACGCGGCTGCGCCGTCAGA
Source organism: Burkholderiales bacterium (assembly GCA_041617635.1). GTDB lineage: Bacteria > Pseudomonadota > Gammaproteobacteria > Burkholderiales > SG8-39 > JAABRB01. The sequence continues at coordinate 1,653 of JBFJOO010000048.1, forward strand.
GCACGATGGACGAGATCGCGGTGACCAACTCGGGCATGTCGGCGCTCATGCTGCTCACCCAGGCGCTTGTCGGACCGGGCGACCGGGTCGTCGTGGTGACGCCGGTTTGGCCCAACCTGCAGGAGATCCCGCGTATCCTGGGCGCCGAAGTCGTCAAGGTCCCGCTGGCATTCGACGCGTCGGGTTGGCGGCTCGAGCTCGACCGCCTGCTGGACGGGCTAACGCCGCAAACCCGCGCGGTGTACATCAATTCTCCGAACAATCCGACCGGCTGGACAATCGATCCGCCGGCACTGCGCGCGATTCTCGATCACTGCCGACGGCGCGGCATCTGGATTCTGGCGGACGATGCCTACGAGCGTCTCTACTACGGCGGCGACGCCGGAACGCTCGCGCCCGCGTTTCTCGACATTGCGGAGCCGGAAGACCGGCTGGTCTGCGCCAACACCTTCTCGAAATCGTGGCTGATGACCGGCTGGCGCCTCGGATGGCTCATGGCGCCGCGCGCAATCCTGCCCGACATCGGCAAGCTGATCGAGTACAACACGTGCTGCGCGCCGGTGTTCGTGCAGCGCGCCGGCGTGGTCGCCATTCGCGAGGGTGAGTCGATCGTCGCGCATACGCTCGACCGCTACCGGCGGGCGCGCGAATTCCTCCTGCCCCGGTTGCAAAGCATCCCCGGCGTCGAGGCTGCCGCGCCCGCGGGAGCGATGTATGCCTTCTTCCGCGTGCGCGGCGTCACCGACAGCCTCGACTTCTGCAAGCGGCTGGTCGCCGAGCACGGACTGGGCCTCGCGCCGGGTTCGGCATTCGGGGCCGAGGGGGAGGGCTTCGTGCGCTGGTGCTTTGCGGCGGCCGAGGCGCGCCTGGCCGACGGCGTCGCGCGGCTCGCGCGCGCAGTCGCAACTTCCTGATCCGCACTTTACGAAACTTCACGACGGGGCGAAAGACTTACCGCCACGACGCCTGCGGTAAGCTACTCCCGTGCTCAGAATCCGCTCGCTCGCAAAGCGCTTCGACGGCCCGCGGTCGCGCACCGTGCTCGCCGGGATCGATTTCGAGCTCGCGGCGGGCGAATACGTCGCGGTGATGGGCGAGTCGGGAATCGGCAAGTCGACCCTGCTCAATCTCGTCGCCGGGCTCGATGCCCCGGACGCCGGCTCGATCGCGCTCGACGGCGAGGAGCTCGTCGGCCTCGACGACGATGCACTGACCCTGGTGCGGCGGAACAAGATGGGTTTCGTCTTCCAGGCGTTTCACGTGCTGCCGTATCTCTCGGTGGCGCAGAACGTGGCCATTCCGTTGATGCTGCTCGGCCGCGACACCGCGCAGACGGGGGCGCGCGTCGCGGAAATGCTCGCGGCAGTGGGGCTGGCCGATCGTGCGGCCAGCCCGCCGCGCGAGCTGTCGGGGGGTGAGCTGCAGCGCGTGGCAATCGCCCGCGCGCTCGTGCACGGCCCCCGGCTCGTGCTGGCCGATGAACCGACCGGCAACCTCGATCCGGAGAGCGCCGCTCAGGTGCTCGCACTCCTGCGCGATGCGGTCAAGGCGGGCGGCGGCGCCGGAGTGCTGGTCACGCATTCGCGCGCTGCGGCGCGGACGGCGGATCGCATCTTCACGCTGACCGCGAGCGGGTTGCGAGTCGGCGAGATCGGCGCCTGACGGAAACGTTCGATGGGTCCCGGTACGCGAAGCCTTGCCCCCGTCTCGACGCTGCGCGCGATCACGGGCGCGTGGCTCGAGCACAAGGGCCGGGTCGCGATCTCGGTGCTCGCGATCGCGCTCGGGGTGGCGCTCGGCTACGCGGTGCACCTCGTGAACCAGGTGGCGGTAGGCGAGTTCGCCCAGGCCGTACAGACGCTTGCCGGCGAGGCGGACATTCTCGTGCGCGGGCCACAGGCGGGATTTGACGAGCGGCTCTTCGCGACGATCGCGGCCGACCCGCAGGTCGCCGTGGCGAGCCCGATCGTGGAAGCCGATGCGCGCGTCGCCGGGCGCGACGCGCTATTGAAGATCATCGGGATCGATGTGTTTCGCGCCGGCCTCATCCAGCCGGGGCTGGTCGGCGACGGAGGCGAGGCGCTCGACACGCTGCGCGACGATGTCATCTTCCTGAACGCGCATGCGTCGCAGTGGCTGCAGGCGGCACGGGGCGACACGGTCACGGTGCAGGTCGGGCTGCGGGAGCTCACGCTGCGGGTGGCAGGCTCGGTCCGCGCGGACGGCTATCGTCTGCCGTTGGCGATCATGGACATCGCCGGTGCGCAGTGGCGCCTCGAGCGGCTCGGGCGCCTGACGCGGATCGATGTGCGCCTGCGGCCCGGCGCGAATGTGGACGAATTTCGCCGCCGCGTGGCGCGCGCGCTCCCCCCGGGCGTGGTGATGGAGACTCCGCAGGCGAGCGTGGACTCGGGCACGCGACTCTCGCGCTCGTATCGCGTGAATCTCAACGTGCTTGCCCTGGTGGCGCTGTTCACGGGCGGATTGCTCGTGTTCTCCGCCCAGGCGCTCGCGGTCGTTCGCAGGCGTCCCTATCTCGCGCTGCTGCGGGTGCTCGGAGCCCGGCGCTCCGCCGTGCTGCACGGGCTGCTCGTGGAGGCGGGCGTCATCGGCGCGGCCGGCGCGGGCATCGGCCTCCTGCTCGGATACGTGCTGGCGCAGCTTGTGCTGCGCGTCTTGGGGCCGGATCTCGGCTCGGGATTCTTTCGCGGTCTGGAGGCGCGCCTGGCGGCCGAGCCGTGGGCGGCGATCGTGTATTTCGCGCTGGGCGTGGCGGTCGCCATGCTCGGCAGCCTCGCGGCGGCGCGTGAGGCCGCGCGTGCCGATCCTGCGGATGCGCTCAGATCGGGCGACGAGCAGCGGGCATTCGCCCGGCTGGAGCGGGTGGCGCCCGGCCTCACGATCGTGATCGTGGGCGCGCTCGCCGCGTTGCTGCCGCCGGTCGGCGGCCTGCCGATCTTCGGGTACGTGGCGATCGGTCTGGTGCTCGTCGGGATCATCTTGCTGATCCCGAGAATAGCGCGAGTGGCCTTGCATGCAATGCCTGTGCCTCGGGCGCTGACCACCACGCTCGCGCTGCTGCAGCTCCGCGGCGCGCCCGGCCAGGCGACGGTCAGTCTGGCAGCGATCGTGGCGAGCGTGAGCCTGCTGGTCGCGATGGCGATCATGGTCGGCTCGTTCCGGGTATCGCTCGATGCGTGGTTGGGGCGCGTGCTCCCGGCGGATCTGTACTTGCGAGCCGGTGCGCTCAGCGACACGGGCTATCTATCTGCCGAGGCGCAGCGTGCCCTGGAGGCCTTGCCCGGTGTCGGCCGCGTCGATTTCGTGCGCCGCGAGGACATCCTGCTGGATTCCACGCGGCCGCGCGTCGCGCTGCTCGCGCGCACGCTCGATGACAGTGATCCGACGCGCGGGCTGCCGCTCGTCGGCAAACCGATTGCGCCGGAACCGGGCGGTCCCCCGGAGCTCTGGGCAAGCGAGATCGCCGCCGACCTCTACGGGTTCACGCCCGGTCGCCTCGTGGAAATCCCGCTGGCGGGTCGCAGCGTCCGGTTTCGTATCGCCGGCGTGTGGCGCGACTACGTCCGCCAGCAGGGCGCTCTCGTCCTGGACCGCAACCTGTATATCGCGCTGACGGGTGACGCCAAAGCGAACGACGGCGGCGTCTTTCTCGCGCCGGGGGCGTCGCGCGAAGCGGTGGCGCGGCTCGTCGCGGAACGCGTTCCCGGCGGCGACCGGCTCGAGATCTCGCTGCCCGCGGAGATCCGGAGCCGGTCGCTTCGGGCGTTCGACCGCACGTTCGCGGTCACCTATGCCCTGGAGGCGGTGGCGCTCGTGATCGGCCTGATGGGGTTGTCCGCGAGTTTCGGTAGCCTGGTGCTCACGCGCCGCCGCGAGTTCGGCATGCTGCGCCACATTGGGGTCACGCGCCGGCAGATCGGCGCCATGCTCGCGACCGAGGGCGCCGTCGTGAGCGCGCTCGGCCTGGCGGTCGGCTCCGCCGTCGGGTGGGTGATCAGCCTGATTCTCATCCACGTCGTGAACCGCCAATCCTTCCACTGGGGCATGGATCTGCACGTCCCATGGCTGCCGCTCGCGGTCTTCACGGCGGTGATGCTCGTGTTGGCGAGCGTCACCGCCGTGGCGAGCGGACGCCAGGCGATGAGCGGCGACGCGGTGCGCGCAGTGAAGGAGGACTGGTAGCGCGCGTCAGACGCCGAGGTAGCGGTGCTGGAGGCTTTTGTTGGCCGCGAGCTCGGCCGACGTGCCGTTCCACACGACCCGGCCTTTCTCCAGGATGAAGTTCGCGTTTGCGATCCGGGTGAGCGCCTTGATGTCCTTGTCGATCACCAGGATGGCGAGGCCGGCGGTCTTCAACTCCGATATGGATCGATAGATCTCGTGCCGGATCTTGGGTGCGAGCCCCTCGGTCGCCTCGTCCAGGATGAGCAGCCGCGGATTCGTCATCAGCGCGCGCCCGATTGCGAGCATTTGCTGCTCGCCCCCCGACAGCTGGTTGCCGAAGTGACGCCGGCGCTCCGCGAGCTGCGGGAAGAATCCGAGGACGCGGTCCAGCGTCCAGGGGTTCGAGCTTCCGGTGCGGTTGGCTGCAGTCGCAACGAGGTTCTCAAGCACGGTGAGGTTCGGGAACACCTGGCGCCCCTCCGGGACGAGTCCCAGCCCGCGCTGGGCGACGCGGTAGGAAGGAAGGCCACCGAGTGGCGTCCCGTCGAAGGTGATCGATCCCGCTCGCGCCGGCACGATGCCCATGATCGACCGGACGGTCGTGGTCTTGCCCATGCCGTTGCGGCCGAGCAGCGTCACGACCTCGCCGTCGTTCACCCGGAACGAGACGCCGAAGAGGACCTGGCTCACCCCGTACGCGGTCTCGAGGCCTTCGACGACCAGCATCAGGCCTCCTCCTCCTCGCCCAGGTAGGCGCGGCGCACTTCGGGGTTCGCGCGGATCTCCTCGGGCGTGCCCGTGGCGATGACCTGCCCGTAGACAAGGACCGATATGCGGTCCGCGAGCGTGAACACGGCATCCATGTCGTGCTCGACCAGGATGATCGTCTGGCGCCCCTTGAGTGTGGCCAGGAACTCGATCATGCGCTGCGACTCGTCGGTGCCCATTCCGGCGACTGGCTCGTCGAGCAGCAGGAGGCGCGGGCGCGTTGCGAGCACCATGGCGATCTCGAGTTGCCGCTGCTCGCCATGCGCGAGGTTGGCGGCCAGAACGCCAGCTCGCCCGCCCAGTCCCAGATCGTTCATGATCGCGAGCGCCGGATCGCGCAGCGCGGCCTCCTTGCGCGCCGCGCGCCAGAACCGGAAGCTGTGCCCCGTGTGGGCCTGAACCGCCAGCGCCACGTTGTCGAGCGCGGTGAACTCGCGGTAGATGCTCGTGATCTGGAACGATCGCGCGAGGCCCTTGCGCGCGCGCGCCGGTGCGCCCAGATGCGTGATGTCCTCGCCGTCGAAACGAATCTCGCCGGCGTCGGGCCGGATGTTTCCCGCGAGCTGTCCGATGAGTGTGGTCTTGCCGGCGCCGTTCGGCCCGATGATGGCGTGCGTCTCCCCGGCGCGAACGTCGATCTGGACGTTGTCGGTCGCGCGCAGGGCGCCGAACGCCTTCACCAGGCCGCGCACGTCGAGCAGGGTGTCAGCCATCCCGCTTCGCTCCCGGGAAGAAACCGACGAGGCCGCGCTTCGCGAACAGCACCACCAGCACGAGGAGGATGCCCAGGTACAGCTGCCAGCGCGTGGTCCAGCCGGAGAGCGTGTCCTCGAGCAGGAGAAGCGCGATCGTGCCGACGAGCGGCCCGGCGGTGGTGCCGATTCCGCCGAGGATCACCATGAACATGAGCTCGCCGGAGCGGGTCCAGTGCATGAACTCGGGCGTGAGATACGCCGTGTTGTTCACCAGCAGCGCCCCCGCGACGCCGCACATCGCCCCGGCGATCACGAAGGCCGCGAGCTTGTAGGGATACGGCGAGAAGCCGATCGCGCGGGTGCGCACCTCGTTCGACTTCGCCGCGCGGATGACCATGCCGAAGCGCGAGTTCACGATGCGGTGCACGATGTACATGAACAGCGCCAGGATTGCGAGCACCATGTAGTAGAACGTGGTGCCGTCGGAGAGGTCGAGCCAGGCGCCGAACTGGCTGCGGGCGGCGAGCCGCATTCCGTCGTCGCCGCCGAACTCCTCGATGGAGATGCCCAGAAAATAGAGCATCTGCGTGAAGGCGAGCGTGATCATGATGAAGTAGATGCCGCTCGTGCGGATCGAGACCGCGCCGATCGCGAGCGCCACCAACGCGGAGGCGCCGATCGCGACCGCCCACTGCAGGTAGCCGTTCTCGATGCCGTAGTAGGCGAGGATGCCCACCGCGTAGCTGCCGATGCCGAGGTAGGCCGCGTGGCCGAACGAGACCATGCCGCCGTAGCCCAGGATGAGGTTGAGGCTGACCGCCGCGATCGCGAAGATCATGAAGCGACGGAAGAGATCGATATAGAACGGCTCGTTCAGCGCGAACGCGACCGGCGGGAGCAGGGCGAGCAGCACGATGCCGAGAATGAGCGCGACGGTGCGGATGCGGGCAAGCATCGATCTACCCGCGTGAAGGGAACAGGCCCTCGGGGCGCACCGCGAGGACCGCGGCCATCAGCACGTAGATCAGCATCGAGGCGAGGGCTGGGCCCGCCGTTTCGGCCGCCTCCAGCGGAAGGAACGCCGCGAGTGTCGGCTTGAGAAACGCCCTGCCCAGCGTGTCCACCATGCCGACCAGGACCGCGCCGAACAGGGCGCCGCGGATCGAGCCGATTCCGCCGATGACGATCACGACGAAAACCTGGATGAGGATGAGCTCGCCCATCCCCGGCTGCGCGGTGTAGATCGGTCCCGCGAGCAGGCCGGCCAGCCCGGCGAGCGCGGCGCCGAACCCGAACACGACCGTGTAGAGCAGCCGAATGTTCACTCCGAGCGCGGCCACCATCGTGCGATTGGATGCGCCGGCGCGGATCAGCATGCCGAGCCGCGTTCGGGTGACGACGTACCAGAGCAGAACCGCCGCCACCAAGCCGATCAAGATGATCAGCAGCCGGTAGACCGAGTAGCGCATTCCGGCGAGCAGCTCGACGTGACCCTGGAGGTACTCGGGGAGGCTCGTGTAGAGCGCCGCCCGGCCCCAGATGATCGCGATGAGCTCGTTAAAGAAGAGGATCAGGCCGAAGGTCGCGAGCACCTGGTCGAGATGATCCCGATCGTAGAGCGTCCGGAGCGCCACGAGCTCCACGATCATTCCCACGACCAGCGTGCCGGCGAGCGCGAGCACGACCGAGAGCGGAAAGGACCCGGTCCACTGGTACGCGGCGGTCGCGAAATACGCGCCGACCATGTACAGCGAGCCGTGCGCCAGGTTGACGACGTTCATGATGCCGAGCACGAGCGTGAGCCCGGCGGCCATCAGGAAAAGCATGACCCCGAACTGCAGCCCGTTCAGGATCTGCTCGAGAACGATCAGGAAGGACATGTGGCGAAATTAAGGATCATCCCGGTACGTCGCTCCCGCCCGGGCATGCGGACCGGTGCGCAGGGTTCATTGCAAGCGCTCCGGCGCGAGCCCCTCCGGTGCGTCGCGCGGAAAAAAAGGGCGCGGCAGCGCCACGCCCCTTCCCGGCAGACCGGCAGGTGCCGGTCACTTCATCTTGCATTCCTGGTAGTAGTTGTCCTTGTGGTTCTCGAGGATCACCTTCTGGATCTGCATCTCGACCTCGCCGGCCGGATTGCGCACCGCCTCGAGCATGTAGTAGTTCTGGATCGGGAAGTGATTGACGTTGTACGTGTACTTGCCGCGCGTGGAGGCGTAATCGGCCTTCTTCATCGCCTTGATCATGCCCTCCTTGTCCTTCAGGTTCCCCTTGACCGCGCGCACTGCCGCGTCGATGAGCATGATGCCGTCGTAGCTCTGCGCCCCATAGAAGGCGGGCGTGTAGCCGAACTTCTTGCGGAAGTCGGCGACATACTTCTTGTTGGCGGCGTTGTCGAGGTCCGGGCTCCAGTAGCGCGCCTCGTACTGGCCAAGCGCCACGTCCTTGAGTGCGGGCAGCGTCACCTCGTCCACCGTGTAGACCGAGTAGAGCGGAATCTGGTCGCGGAGGCCGGCTGCGGTGTACTGCTTGACGAACTGGATCCCCATGCCGCCGGGATAGAAGACGAACACCGCCTTCGGATTCGCCGCGCGGAGCGCGCTGATCTCGGCCTGGTAATCCTGTTGGCCGAGCTTGGTGTACACCTCGTTGGTGATCTTGCCCTTGAAGGACTTCTTGAAGCCGTTGACCATGTCCTTGCCCGCGGCGTAGTTCGGCGCCATGACGTACGCTTCGGTGACCTTGCGGTCGTTCATGACGTGCCCCATCGCCTCGGGGGTCGAATCGTTCTGCCAGGACGTCGTGAAGAAGTACTTGCTGCACTCCTTGCCGGCGAGCTGGTGCGGCCCGGCGTTGGTGCCGACCATGATCGTGCCGGCACCGGTCACCGTCGGGGCGACGGCCAGCATGACGTTGGACCAGATGACGCCGGCCACGAAGTCGACCTTGTGCCGCTTCAGCATCTCGTCTGCGAGCTGCTTGCCGACGTCGGGCTTGACCTGATCGTCGCCGTAGATGATCTCGGTCTCGAGACCGCCCACCTTGCCGCCGAGGTGCTCGAGCGCGAGCTCGACGGAATCCTTCATGTGCTTGCCGATGATTCCGGGCGGACCGGAAAGCGTGGTGATGAAGCCGATTTTCAGCTTGTCGGCCGCTGCGACGGGTCCGACAGCGAATGCCACGGCCAGCAGACCGAGCGAGATGGAACGGGAAATGGTGGGCACGGTAACCTCCTCGTAGATTCAAAGAACCTGTATATGTGGACTCGAAATTGCCGCGCCTGGCTCCACGGCATGCCTGCGCGCATCTGCTCGGGACGCGGCATCGTTATGCGGCGCAGTTTATCAAGAGCGTACAGGGGTGTCTAGGCGCGCTCGGCCGCGTGCCGCGGGCCGCACTGGCGGTCCCTTCGCGGGCTGAATCACCGCCCGAACCGGCTCGGCGGGCGCGCGCCTGCTAGACTTCAACGCGAAACGAGTGGATATCCATCCAGGACACGGTTTCCCGACGTGATCCTGACGCACATGCCGAGCCCGATCCGATCCTTGACGGTGGTTTTTCTGGCCGTGACGGCGACGGTGTTCGTCGCGTCGCTGCCATCCGCTGCTTCGGTCGATTCCGAGTATCCGTCAGTTCTCGCGGGCGCGACAATCGTGTTTCCGCGCGACCACGGCGCGCATCCGGCGTATCGCACGGAGTGGTGGTACGTCACGGGCTGGGTACGCGATGCCGAGGGACACGAGCGGGGTATCCAGATCACGTTCTTTCGCAACCGCCCGCGCGTGGCCGAGTCGAATCCCAGCGTATTTGCGGCAAAGCAGCTGCTCTTTGCGCACGCGGCGATCGCGGATTCTCGGCTCGGGCGGTTGCGCCACGATCAGCGCGCCGCACGCGCCGGATTCGCGCTGGCAGACGCGACCGACGATCGTACCGACGTGCAGATCGGCGACTGGTCATTGCGCGCCGACGCGTCCGGCTACGTCGCCACGATTCCGGCGCAAGGCTTCGCCCTCGATCTCGCGTTTCGCCCCAGCGGACCCGTGCTGCTGCAGGGGGAAGGCGGGTTCAGCCGCAAGGGACCGAAGGCGCATCAGGCAAGTTATTACTACAGTCGCCCGCACCTCGCGGTGTCGGGAACGCTCGAGATCGACGGCGCTCGCCGGGCGGTGACCGGCGAGGCATGGCTCGACCACGAGTGGTCGAGCGAGTATCTGGCACCGGAGGCCGAGGGCTGGGACTGGGTCGGGCTCAATCTGCGCGACGGCGGCGCGCTGATGGCCTTTCGAATTCGCGACCAGCAAGGCGGCGTGTTCTGGGCGGGTGGCACGCTGCGGCGGGCCGACGGGTCGGTACGCACTTTCGCGCCGGACGAGATCCGCTTCACGCCGCTGCGCCGCTGGCGGTCGCCACGCACGCAGGCGAACTATCCCGTCGCGATGCGCATCGAGGCGGGCGAGCTCGCCATCGATCTCGAGCCCCTGATGGACGATCAGGAGCTCGACTCCCGCGCGAGCGTCGGCACGGTGTACTGGGAAGGCGCTGTTCGCGCAACGTCCAGCGCGCGCGCAGTCGGACGCGGATACCTCGAGCTCACCGGTTACTGGCGGCCGCTCAAGCTCTGATTGGGAGTTGATCTTCGTGCAGGCTTCCTTCGTTACGGTGCAGGGCCGCAGGCTGGAGTATCGGCGCAGCGCGGCGAGGCGGCCCAATACGCCGACCCTGGTCTTTCTGCACGAGGGTCTCGGATCAACATCGCTCTGGCGTGACTTTCCAACCAAGGTCGCGCAGGCGACCGGTTGCGGCGCCGTGGTTTACTCGCGTTACGGATACGGCCGGTCCGACGTCCTCGCGGCGCCTCGCAAGGTCGATTACATGCATCGCGAAGCGCGCGAGGCATTGCCCGAGCTGCTCGACAAGCTCGGCGTCATGGATCCGCTCCTGGTCGGGCATAGCGACGGCGCATCGATCGCGCTCATCTACGCGTCGGCTCATCCGGGAACGAAGGGTCTCATCGTCGAGGCGCCGCACGTCTTCGTGGAGGACATCTCGGTGCAGAGCATCGCTGCGGCGCGGGAGAATTTCGAGAGCACGGATCTGCCGAAGCGGCTCGCGCGCCACCATGCCGATCCTGCCAAGACGTTCTACGGCTGGAACGATATCTGGCTCGATCCCGACTTCCGCGCATGGAACATCGAGGAGTATTTGCCGGGGATCGCCTGCCCGCTGCTCGCGATCCAGGGGCTCGACGACAAGTACGGGACGCTGGACCAGCTTGCGGCGATCGAGCGGCAAGTACGCGGCCGCGTCACGCTCGTCAAGCTGGCTGACTGCGGCCACTCGACGCACCGCGATCAGCCGGAGGCGACCCTCGCGGCCATGGTCGCATTCATTCGCGACGTGGTGCCGGGAGCGATCCAGGCGACGTCGGGGTAGGCGCGCCTTGAAGGAGTCCGTCATTCCCGCGCACGCGGGAATCCAGGCTGAGTGCGACCAAGGGTCCGCTGGATCCCCGCGTGCGCGGGGATGACGCAGGATGCCATTACAGTCAAAATTCGAGCGCGAGCCGCGTCCCCTGGTCGATTGCGCGCAAGGCATCCAGCTCCTCGGCCCGCTCCGCGCCGCCGATCAGATGCGCGGGCACGTCGAGCGCGACCAGTTCGTCGTAGAGCGAGCGCACCGGCACTTGTCCTGCGCATAGCACCACGGTATCGACTTCGAGGAGGCGCGGCGCACCGTCCTGCACGATGCGCAGGCCGCGGTCGTCGATGCGCTCATAGGTCACGCCGGTGATGAAGGTGACGCCGCGGCGGGCGAGCTGCGCCTTGATCGCCCAACCGGTGGTGATGCCGAGCGTTCGCCCCGGCGCAGTCGGCTTGCGCTGGAGCACGACGATTTCCCTCCTGCCGGGCTCGGGCCGCGGCGCGGCGAGCCCGCCTGCCGACACGCCGGTTCGATCGACGCCCCATGCGTCGAGAAATGCCTCGACCGAGTGTTCGCCCTCCGGCGCACTCAGGAACTCCGCGACATCGAAGCCGATCCCACCGGCGCCGATTACGGCCACGCGCTTGCCGGCGGATTTCCGCCTCGAGAGAAGCGCGTCGTACTTGATGACGTTCGGATGGTCGACGCCCGGCAGCGACGGAACGCGCGGCGTCACGCCCGTTGCGATCACCACCGCGTCGAAGCGGCCCGCCGCAAGATCCTGGGCACTCGGCCGCGCGTCAAGTTCGAGTTGGATCCCGGTCTTCGCGATGCGGGCGTTGAAGTAGCGGATCGTTTCGGCAAATTCCTTGCCGGGGACCACTGCTGCGAGATTGAGCTGGCCGCCGATAGCGGATTGCGCTTCGTACAGGGTCACCGAATGGCCCCGCTCGGCGGCCGTGACCGCGCAGGCGAGTCCGGCCGCACCCGCGCCTACCACGGCGATGCGCTTCGCAGCCGCGGCCGGGCCGGTGGGAAGCTTCGTCTCGAAGCAGGCGCGCGGATTCACCAGGCACGTCGCGGGCTGGTCGCGGAACAGATAGTCGAGACAGGCCTGGTTGCACGCGACACAGGTGTTGATATCCTCGGCGCGCCCCTCCTGGGCCTTCCTGACGAAATCCGCATCGGCGAGCATCGGCCGCGCGAGCGAAACGAGGTCCGCAATTCCGTCGGCGAGGAGCTGCTCGGCCGCATCGGGGGTGTTGATGCGGTTGGTCACCATGACGGGGATCGAGACGGCGGCGCGAATCCGTCGTATCGCGAACGCCCACGCCGCGCGCGGCACCATGTAGCCGATGGTCGGCACGCGCGCCTCGTGCCAGCCGATGCCGGTGTCGAAGAGATCGGCGCCCGCCGCCTCGACCGCGCGCGCCAATTCGATGGTTTCCGCGGCGGTCATGCCGCCCTCGACGAGATCGAGGGCTGAAAGGCGATACATGATCAGGAAGCCCGGGCCGGTGCGCTCGCGCGTGCGCCGTACGATCTCGACCGGGAAGCGAATGCGATTCTCGAGTGAGCCGCCCCAGCGATCGGTGCGGTTGTTGGTGCGGGGACAGGTGAACTGGGTGATCAGATAGCCCTCCGAGGCCATGATCTCGACGCCGTCGTAGCCGGCCTCCTGCGCGAGCGTGGCGCAGCGCGCGAATGCGTCGACGGTCGCATCGACCTCCGAATCGGTGAGGACGCGCGGCCGGCGCCGGTTGATGGGCGAGGGCAGGTCGGATGCGCCGACCAACCCGTCGATCTTCGCGTAGCGCCCGGCATGCAGAATCTGGAGGCAGATGCGCGCGCCGGCGGCGTGCACGGCATCGGTGATCTTGCGATGAAAGGGCAGGCGCGCCCGGTCGTAGAGCGCGTCCGCGTCCGCCTCGAGTACGCCCGCGCGATTCGGCGACACGCCGCCGGTGACAATGAGCGCCGCGCCGCCGCGCGCGCGCTCGGCGTAGAAGGCGGCGAGTCGCTCGGCGCCGTCGGGCTCGCATTCGAGGCGCGTATGCATGGAGCCCATGACCACCCGGTTGGGGAGTCGGATCGAGCCGAGGGCGAGCGGCGCGAAGAGTCTCGGATAGGGCGAACCGTGCTGGGGCGAGTTCGGCGGCACTGCGGTTTCTCCGTGCAAGGGCTTGGCAGAACGGCGGATTATCGGGGGATGGCGCAGGCGGGCTCAAGTGCGCCAAGCGGTGAATGTTGACAGACACGCGTGGCGGAGGTTAACCTCATATTGCAGAGACGAATTAAAGTTCGCATTCCGAACACTTCCACATTCCGGAGTATGGCACCACCGCGGACCTCATCGGCCGCTCCTCGCGCACTGCCGGGCGGGGACGTCGCCGTTTCGGACAACCCGAAAAACGTTGTGCAGTCCCTCGCAAAGGGCTTTCGCGTGCTCGAGGCGTTCACCGCTGGTGAGCCGGAGCTCACGTTGGCCGAGGTCGCTCGCCGCGCGGAGCTCGATAACGCGACGGCATTCCGGCTTCTGAACACGCTGGTGATGCTCGGCTACATCGACCGCGCGCCGGGCAGCCGCAATTTCCGGCTCTCGCTGAAGGTGCTGGACCTGGGGTTCAACGCCGTCGCGCGCATGGAACTGCGCGACCGCGTGCGCCCCGTCCTGCGCTCGCTCGTGGGCGAAGTGAACGAGGCGGCAAGCGTCGCGGTGCTGGACGGCGCCGAGGTGGTGTACATCGAACGGGTGCAGGCCGGGATGGTCCGCCTGGGCGTGGACGTCCGGGTCGGCTCCCGCATTCCCGCCTACTGCTCGGCCGTGGGTCTGGCGATCCTCGCCTACCTGCCCCGCAACGAGCAGGTGCGGGTTCTCGGGCACGTACCGCGCGTCAAGCTCACGCCGCGCACGGTCACCGACGAGAAGGAGATTCTCACCCGCCTGGCGCGTCTGCGGAAACAGGGGTACATCGCGATCGACCAGGAGATCACGAGCGGATTGCGCGCGCTGGCCGCGCCGGTGCTCGACGTCGACGGCCACCCGATCGCCGCAGTGAGCGTCGTCGCGCCGGTGCTGCGCATGCCGCTCGACGCGTTTTTGAGGATCACCGTCGCGCCGGTCCTCGATGCGGCACGAACGATATCCAAGGCCATGCAGGCCGGCGGGGCCACCGCGCTGCCGCCGGCGGCATGACCGATCGACTCACCATCATCACTCACGAAGGAGCGCACCAAATGGCAAAGTGGGATTACAAAGGCATCCTCCCGGCAATGCAGGTACCGTTCAAGCCGGATTTTTCGATCGACGAGCCCGAGCTACGCCGGTTCACCGCGTCGCTTGCCGGGACCAAGGGCATCACCGGACTGGTGACGAATGGACATACCGGCGAGGTGTTCGCGCTCAGCGCTAAAGAGCGCGCCGAGGTGACGCGCATCGTGGCCGACGAGGTGAAGGGCAAGCTGCCCGTGGTCTCGGGCATCTGCTGCGAGGGCATCATCGAGGCGTGCGAGCATGCTGTCATGGCGAAGGAGGCGCGCGCGTCCGGCCTGCTGGTCATGCCACCGCACCAGTGGCTGCGCTTCGGCATGAAGCCCGAGCACGTCGTCGAGCACTTCAGCGAGATCGGCAAGGCGTCCGGACTCGACTTGGTCGTGCACATCTATCCGTCGTGGACGCGCGCCGCGTACTCGTGCGAGCTGCTCGCGGAGCTGGCGAAGCTGCCGTGGGTGAAGGCGTTTAAGATCGGCACGCGCGACATGAACAAGTACCCGATGGACATCAAGGCGATCCGCGAAGCCGCGCCCGAGAAGGCGATCATCACGTGCCACGACGAGTACCTGCTCGCGACGATGGTGCAGGGCGTCGATGGTGCGCTCGTCGGGTTCGCATCGTTCATCCCCGAGAAGATCACCGCGCTGTGGGAGGCGGTGAAGGCGGGCGACCTCAAGCGGGCAATGCAGCTGCAGTACGAGATCAACCCGCTCAAGCAGGCAGTCTACGGGTTCGGCGAGCCGACCGGCGAGGCCCACGCGCGCATGAAGGCGGCCATGGCGCTCGCTGGCCTGATGAAGTCCCCGCTCTGCCGCCGCCCGACGCGGCCGGTCGAGGGCAAGGATCTGGCGGCGATCAAGGAAGCGCTGCGCGGGGCCGGGATGCTCCAGCGCGAGGCGGCATAGAGCGTTCGCAAGCGTGCGCGGCGCCGGCGACGCGGATCGCCGGCCCGGCCGCATCACATGATCGAGGAGGAATGACATGAATATTGCATCTGGACGGTTTTGTAGGGCAATCGGAGCGGTGGCGATCGGCGCGGCGGTGCTTTCCGCCGGCCCGGCGCGCGCGGAAGAGATCAAGTTCGGCGCGATGCCGCTCGGCTCGATCTGGTACGTCTTCGCGGCAAGCTTCTCGAAGGTCATCGATCCGGTGCTGCCCGCCGGCTCGAAGGTTGAAGTCATCGCGCGCGGCGGCGGTGTCGGCAATCCGATCGCGGTGAACGACAAGAAGGCCGATCTGGCGCTGTCGAACGTCGTCACGTCGGTGTGGGCGATGAACGGCAACGAGGAGATCTACAAGGGCAAGAAGTACCCCGACATTCGCTCGCTGCTCGGGGGCCTGAACCAGGTGTGGGTCGTGGGGATGCTCACCGAGGACTATATCAAGCGTACGGGCAACGACACGCTCGAGAAGGCGCTCAAGTCGAAGGACCTGCCGCGTATCATCATGAAGCCGCGTGGCAGCACGGTCCCGCCGTCGGTTGCGATCGGGATGGAAGGCCTGGGGATCACGCTCGACAAGTACAAGGCAGGGGGCGGACAGATCATTCAGGTGGACGTGGGGCAGATCGCGTCGATGATGCGCGACGGGCGTGCCGACCTGTACTTCGAAAGCGTGTCGCCGGGACATCCCGCAACCACAGAGGTGACGCTGACCGTTCCGGTGCGCTTCGTGGACTGGCCGGATCAGTCTCTGGAAGCGCTCGGCAAGAACGGGCTCAAGGTGCATCCGCTGCCGGCGTCCTTCAAGGGCCAGAGCGGCCCCACCAAGGCCGCCGATTTCGGCACCAATCTCATCGTGCACAAGGACATGCCGGAAGCGACCGCGTACGCGATCACGAAAGCGATCGTGGAGAACCGTGACAAGCTGGTCGCGGAGCACAAGGCGATGGGTGGATTCGTCGCGCAAGACGCCTGGCGGCCAGAGAACAACGGCATTCCCCTGCATCCGGGCGCAATCAAGTACTACAAGGAAAAGGGCTGGATGTAACGACCAGGACCGACTCGGCGTCGGTCCCTGTCGTTGATTCCGTCAGTCCAGCGCCGGCCGTCGAAGGGTCGGCGCCGCGCCGATCGCGGCACGTCGGGCAGCGCGCGGTACCCCGGAGGGGAGATTCGTGGAACTGCTGAAGCGCCTTGTGCGCCCACGCTGGCTGGTTGCGGCTAGCTGGCTCGCGTTCCAGCTCTACATCCTGTACGAGCCGATGCTGCCGATGATCCAGCGGCCGGTACATATCGCGTTCGCGCTGGCGGCGGCGTTCCTGTTTCTCCCGCTCGGCACGGCGGTATGGCAGCGCGCGGTCGACTGGTTGCTGCTTGGCGCCACCGGCGCGGTGCTCGGGTACTACCTGCTCGATTTCCGGCGTCTGTACGAGCGCATGGACAGCGTGGACCCGGTTTTCACGCAGGATCTGGTGTTCGGCGCATTGGCGCTCCTGTTGCTGTTCGAGGCGACGCGGCGCGCGGTCGGCTGGAGCCTGCTCGGGGTGGTGCTCGCGTTCGTGGCCTACGGATTTCTCGGCCCATGGTTTCCGGGCTGGCTCGAGTTCGGCGGGTTCGCGTTTGCGACCTTCATCGAGATCGTCACCATGGCGACCCACGGCATCCTCGGGATCACCACCGAGACGTCGGTCACTTTCGTCTTCTATTTCATCCTGTTCGGCGCGGTGTATTCCGCGACCGGAGGCGGGGCGCTGTTCATGGACACTGCGCTGCGGGCCGTCGGCCGCCGCAGGGGTGGCGCGGCGAAATCGGCGATCGTCTCGAGCGCGCTTTTCGGCAGCGTCAGCGGCAGCGCGGTCGCGAACGTCGTTGCTACGGGCGTTTTCACGATCCCGCTCATGAAGCGCACGGGCTACACGCCGGAAGAGGCGGGCGCGCACGAGGCGACCGCGTCGACCGGCGGCCAGCTCATGCCGCCGGTGATGGGCATCGCCGCCTTCGTCATGGCTGAACTGCTGGCGACGCCTTACCAGCGGATCGCGATTGCCGGGCTGATTCCCGCGGTCGCCTACTATTTCGCCCTGTACATGATCGTCGACCTGAAGGCCAGGCATAGGCGCGTCGGCTCGTTGGCCTCCGAGGAGATCGCCGGGATTCCCCCGATACTGCCCCGGATGCACCTGTTTTTGGCGCCGATCACGCTGATCGGGTTGCTGGTAGCGGGCTATTCCGCGACGATGGCGGCTATGGTGGGCAGCGTGATCGCGCTCGCGTCGTGCTTCTTGAGCCCGACCACGCGAATCGGCCTGAAGGGCGCGATCGACATGATCGAGGATCTTGCCTCCCAGGCCGCGCAGGTGGCGATCCCGATCATCACGATCGGTGTGATCATCGCGGTCGCGATCCAGTCGAACCTCGCGCTCAAGTTCTCCACCCAGCTCATCTCGATATCCGGGGGCACCCTGATCGGCGCGATGCTCTTCATCATCCTCGGCTGCCTGATCATGGGAATGGGGCTGCCGACGGTGGCGGCGTACATCATCGGCGCGATTCTCTTCGTGCCGGCGATCACCAAGCTCGGAATCGATCCGCTGGCGGCGCACTTCTTCGTGATGTACTACTGCGTGATGTCGATGGTCACGCCGCCGGTGGCGCTCGCATCCTATGCGGCCGCCGGACTGGCCAGGGCCGACGCGATGCGCACCGGCTGGATCGCGTTCAAGCTCTCTTTCGTGCTGTTCCTGATTCCGTTCGCGTTCGCGTTCGATCCTGCGCTGCTGTGGTCCGGACCGTACGGGTGGATCGCGCTTGCGTTCGTGTCGATGATGGCCGCCACCTACGCTTGGGCGATCATGCTGCAGGGGTATCTCACCGGCCCGATCAGCTGGCCGGAGCGCATCCTGTTCGGTGCCACGTCGCTCACGATCATCTTCGGCAAGACCGGAACACTGGTGTGGAGCATCGGCTGCGTGGCACTTCTCGGCATGGTGATCTGGGCGGCAATGCTGCGGCCGCGGTTCCTGGGCGCGAGCTCGGCTGCCGGGGCGCCGCTCAAATGAGCCCGGTCGCGGGCGAGAAGGGCGAATGACCAAGGGAGCAGTGTTTCCATCCGAATCCCGGTGGTCGAGGGACCCGGAGACCGGCGCGCACATCCGGCAGGTCACCGCGCATCCCTCGATCCACCACCACCCGTTCTTCTTCGTCCCGGCCTGGGACGACGCGATGCGCCGGCTCGTCTTCGTCTCGCACCGGACCGGCGCGCCGCAGCTCTACGCGGAAGAACGGGAGAGCGGCCGGCTCGTGCAGCTCACGGACCGCGCCGATCTTGCCGAATGGTCGATCTATCCCTCGCACGACGGGTCGAGCGTCTTCTTCGTGGCCGGAACAGGGGCTTTCAGGCTAGACCTGGAGACTCTGGCAGAAGAGCGCCTCGCCGAGTTCGGTGCGGTCGAGATGCGCGAGAAGGGCATGGTCGGTGCCGCGATGGGCACCACCGCGCTTTCGGGTGACGATCGCTGGTGGGCGATTCCGGTGAGGGCCGGCAAGGTCTCCCAGTTCCACGTCGTGAACACGCGGCACGGCGGGGCAACGGTCATCCTCGAGCGCGATACGATCGGGCATCCGCAGTTCCATCCCGACGATCCGAATCTAATCTTCTATGCCGGGCCGCTCACGAATCGGATCTGGGTCATCGCGCGTGACGGCAGCGACAACCGCAACCCCTATCCGCGGACCGACCGCGCTCAGTGGATCACGCACGAGAGCTGGATTCCGGGTACGCGCGAGCTCGCATTCGTCGATTGGCCGCGCGGCATGCAGGCCATCGATGTCGACACCGGCGCGATTCGTACGATCACTTCGTTTCCCGCGTGGCACGCCGTGGCCGACGCGCGTGGCGAACGAATCGTATGCGACACGAACTTCCCGGACCGCGGGCTGCATGTGCTTCCGGTGCGCGGGACGAACGGCGCCGCGCGCCGCCTCTGCTGCCCGCATGCGAGCAGCGCCGGCGCACATTGGAGCGGGCCGTTTCCCTACAATGACGGCCCGCGCGAGGTATACGCGCCGCAGCACACGCATCCGCACCCCCGGTTCTCGCCGGACGGCTCGCGTGTGATCTACACGTCGGATGCAAGCGGGAACGCGCAACTCTACGAATGCATGATCGAGGAGTGAGGAGATCGTGAGAAGCGAAGCGCAGAGTGCGAGCGGAACCGCCGGCCTCACGGTTGCGCAGGCGGCCCGCGCCGCCATCCGGGAGAAGCGCCGCACCGGCACCACGCGCGGGCTTGCGATGGGCTATGTGCAATGCAATCTCGTGGTGATCCCGCAGGCGCTCGCATTCGATTTCTTGCTCTACTGTCAGCGAAATCCGAAGGCGTGCCCGGTGCTCGAGGTCACGGACCCGGGTGATCCGGAGCCGAAGCGCCTCGCGCCCGGTGCGGATCTGCGCTGCGACCTGCCACGCTACGCCGTCTACCGGGGCGGTGCGCGCCAAGCTGATGTCACCGACCTCCATGCGCTCTGGCGGGACGATTTCGTCGCGTTCCTGATCGGATCGGGGATCACCTTCGATGCCGCGCTGGAGCGCGCCGGCGTACCCACGGGACGCGATCGCTGGGTCGTCCGCTCGCGGCTGCCGACCGTGGCGGCCGGCAGATTTCGCGGCGATATGGTCGTGACCATGCGCTGGCTTAGGCCGCAGCAGGCGATCATCGCGACCCAGGTGTCCGCGCGCTTCCCGTTCAATCATGGCGCGCCGATCCATGTCGGCGATCCGGCCGCCATCGGCGCGGATCTCGCACATCCGTTGTTCGGCCCGCCGGTGGAGCGCGTGCCGGAGGGATTGGTGGCGGTTTTCTGGGCGTGCGGCGTGACGCCCCAGGAAGCAGCGCTCGCCGCCGAGATCGAGATCATGATCGCCCATGCGCCGGCGCACGGATTCGTCACAGACCTCAAGGCCGACGAGTTCTGCCTCCCCTGAGGCGCCCCGCGTCGAATGCGCGTGCAGCTATAATCCGCCGGTTCTTTCCGGCCGCATCCACTTCATGTTCCGTATCGCTCGACTCCTGTCGCTCGCCATGCTCGTCGGGACGCCCTCGATCGCCATGGCCGAGCTCGAATGCGGCTACCTATACGGGACGCGCCAGACCGCGATCCGGCTGACCAAGGCAGGCTGGCCATTTCCGGACATCCTGCGGTTGTCGCTCGATCATCCGAACTATCGGAACATCACCCGCGAGGAGCGTGAGCTGGTGATCCGCATCGTGCAGGAGGCGCATGCGGCGCCGGTCGACAACGTCTCGACGCTCGTGCTCAATTATTGCCAGGCGGAAGCCGCGCGCAAAGACGCCGCGAAGGCGCACGCGGGCAAGGCGGGCGAGCCCGCGCCGGCGGCGAGATGACCGCCGCCTCGTCATCGCTGCGGAGCGATGTGCAAGTCATCGGTTTCGTCGGCGTCGCGCACGGCCTGTCGCACTTCTACCATCTCGTCCTTCCGCCGCTCTTCCCGCTGCTGAGGGACGAATTCGGCGTGAGCTACGCGGCGCTCGGCTCGGTGCTCGCGGTGTACTTCGGCGTGTCCGGCATCCTGCAGACCGTGGCCGGCTTTCTCGTCGACCGGTTCGGCGCGCGGCTGATCCTGCTGCTCGGACTTGCGCTCTCGGCAGTCGGCATCGGGCTCGCCGGGCTGGCGCCGTCCTTTGCCTGGTTGTATCTCGCGGCGTTCATCGCGGGGCTCGGCAACTGCGTGTTCCATCCCGCGGATCTCGCGCTGCTCAACGCCAAGGTCCGGCCGCAGCGGCTCGGCTACGCGTTCAGCGTGCACGGCATCGCCGGAAACATCGGCTGGGCAGTGGCGCCGGTTTTCGCCGTCGCCACCTCGGCGATCTGGGGATGGCGCGGCGCATTGATTGCGGCCGGCGTTCTCGGGCTGGCGTTCCTTGCGGTGATCGCCGTGCAACGCTCGCTCTCGGGCGGCACGCGCGCGCCGCGCCGCGAACGCGATGCGCCCAGCACGCTTCGGCAGGACGTCCGGCTGCTCGCTTCCCTGCCCATCGTCACCTGTTTTGTGTTCTTTCTGCTCTTCTCGATGGCAATGGTGGGCTGGCAGGCGTTCTCGACCGCGGCGCTGACGCAGATCTATGATGTCCAGCTCGTCTTCGCGTCCAGCGTGCTCACGGCGTTTCTCCTGGGCGGCGCGGGCGGCACGCTGGCGGGCGGAGTGATCGCCACGCGCACCGATCGCCACGGCGCCGTCGCCGTCATGGGAATGGCGGTCTCCGCGGTTATCGCGTTCATTCTCGGGGTCGGAATCGTCCCCGTTCCGCTCATCGTCGCTGCCGCGGCGATCGGGGGATTCTTCGCCGGCGTGCTCGGGCCGTCGCGCGACATCCTGGTGCGCCAGATTTCCCCGGTCGAAGGGCGTGGCAAGGTCTACGGATTCGTCTACTCCGGTCTGGATCTCGGCGGCCTGGTTGCGCCGCCGGCCCTCGGGTGGTTCATGGACCGCGGATCACCGCAGCTCGTCTTCATCGTCACCGCCGCGTTCTGGGTGCTTGCCATGCCGACGATCCTCGGGATGAGCAGAGCCGCGGTCGCAGCGCGGCCCGCTCCCGCGAGCTAGTTTCACGCCACGAGGGGGCAAGCCCCGTCGTGCTGCCCCGATCACGGGGAAGCCGCCGGCCCGGCCGGCGACTTTCTCTCTAGCTGGCACGTCGAAAGTCCGACGACCTACCGGACGGAAAAGCGGACGGATTGCACGCCGTCGGTGTGTGCTATTCGGCATCCGTCCGCGCGTCGGTCCCTGCCGGTTCGGCGGGACGGCTACGATCGCCGCATCTCGTTTCAGGATTTGGGGAATCGATCATGCATAGTCGTGCAAAGCTGGCGTTCATCGCCGTGAGTTTCGTCTTCGTCCCGTTGACGCAAGCGCAGGACTGGAAAACCGGCGTGGGCGGCGCGATCGGCGGCGGCACGGGCGCTGCCGTCGGGTCGGCGGTGGGGGGGCGAACCGGCGCGGCAGTCGGCGGCGCGGTGGGCGGCGCTGCGGGCGGCGCGATGACTTCGAGCGGTGACGCGCAGACCGGTGCGGTCGTGGGCGGCGCGCTGGGCGGTGCGGCGGGCGGCGTGGTCGGTCACAAGATGGGCGGCACCGCCGGCGCGGCCGTGGGTGGCGCGGTGGGCGGCGGCGCGGGCGCGATGATCGGGTCGGGCGTCACGGGTCCGAACTCGGGTGCCGGCGCGCCGGCGCAGACGACGACGCCGTCAAAGCCGGCGACCCAGGCGCAAGGGTCGGTGCGTGAAGTGCATCACCACCATCACTACTACGAGGATGGCAAGAAGCACAAGAAGAAGAACGTGCCCAAGGGCAACGCCTACGGGTGGCACCGGAACCAGGGCGACTGAGCGCGCCTGCGCCGCTTCAAGCGGGCTTGAGCAGCGCCCGCTTCTCCCGTAGGGTTCACGCATGGATCTGCGCCATGCGGTCGGCCGTCGATCGTGAAAGACACCGGTTCGGACGGCGCTCGGGTGAATGGTGGCGCCCGGGATCGAGTCGACACGCGCGTGCGTATCGACAAGTGGCTCTGGGCGGCCCGGTTCTTCAAGACGCGTAGCCTCGCGGCGCACGCCGTCGATGGCGGGCGGGTGCAGCTGAACGGCCAGCGGGTGAAGCCTGCGCGAGAGGTCAAACCCGGAGACGAGCTCGTCATCCATATCGGCGAGCTCGAATGGGTGATCGACGTTCGCGCGCTGTCCACGCGGCGCGGACCGGCCGCCGAAGCCCAGAAACTGTACGCAGAGCGCGAGCCGAGCCGCCAGCGCCGCTTCGAAGCGGTCGCAGCCCGCAAGCTAACGATCGCTCCGGTCCGACGCGAGAAAGGCCGGCCGACCAAGCGCGACCGCCGTCAGCTCGGTCGATTCACCGGCGACGAGTAGCCGCGACGCCGCGCGACACGACCGCGGCGGGCGGGCATCGTCAACTCGGTTCGGCGGTCTTGGAGCGGCTCGTGGTCGCCACGTTTCCGGCGCGGTCGAAGTGCACGTGAAACTCGTCGATGCCCCCCGGCATCACGGCGCCATAGCGCCACGTCCAGACCTCCTCGCTGCGCGCCGGAAAGGCCATCGATTCTCCGGGCCGGCCGAGCAGACGGCGAATCGCCGCCTTGTCCATCCCGGGTTGCACCTTGGCGAAATATTCGTCGGTGAGGACCTGGTGCAGCGCCTGCATGACGCCATCGGCGCCGATCGTCACCATGTACGTCACGTACCCCGCGCGCGGACCCGCGTACTCCCACACGACAACGCCGCCGGCCTCGCGCCACTCGTAAGTCGGCTCACCCAGCACGCTGCGCACTTCCTGGGCGGTCGAGACGCCCGGCTTGAGCTGCTCTATTCCCACGTCGCATCCGCCAACCGATGCCGCGACGCCGAGCGCCGCGACCAATCTTCTCCAGAGCCCCACCGAAACGTCTCCCGTTGCAAGAGCGGTTATTATCCGGGTCAATCGCGGCGTGGCAAAGCGTCAATGTGTAGGCGCACGGCCCCCCGAAGACGACGAGGATGCGGATGAAAATCATCAAGAACTCGGTTGTCGAGCTCAAGTACGACGTATTCGATGCGGACGGCGAGCTGATCGAGCGCGGCAAACGTCCGATGACTTACCTGCATGGCGGGCACGCCGGAATTTTTCCGCGCGTCGAGGCGGCGCTTGCCGGAAAAGAAGCGGGCGAATCCGTGAAGGTCAGCCTCGCGCCCGCGGACGCGTTCGGCGAGCACGACCCCGGCCTCGTGCGCGCCGAGCCGCGCAACCGCTTTCCCGAGAACGTGAAAGTGGGCATGCAGTTCCAGGCCGAGGTCACCCACGACGACCATGCGCACCCGGTCGTCTTCGCGGTGATCGAGGTCGGAGCGGATACCGTGAAGGTGGACGGCAATCATCCGCTCGCCGGACGGGCGCTCGATTTCCGCGCGAAGGTGGTCTCGGTGCGCCCGGCGACCGCCGAGGAAATCGCGCACGGGCATGCGCATGGCCCGGAGGGCCACCATCACTGAGCTTCGGGCGAAGGCCTGATGCGACCCCCACGCGATTCCGGCGAACCTAGCGCTGCGCGGTGAGCACGACGAGCGTCCCGTCGGCGAGCGCGTAGACGAGCTCCTGCTTTCCGTCTCCGTCGAGGTCCGCGGCGATGACGGCGCTCTTGACCGGCGCGGAGTGGCCGATCCGCTGCAGTTCGCGGAACTCGCCGCCGGCGAACGTCACGATGCGCAGCGTCCGGCGGTCGGCGCCGGGCACGGCAAGATCGACGACGCCATCGGCGTTCACGTCCAACATTGCCGCGAGCCGGAGCTCGTCGCTGCCGATCGCGTGATTGGAGAAGCCGGGCTCCCGGTGCACGATCGAAAGCCGGTCGCCGGCGCGCCGATAGAGCGTCAACCAGCCGCCGATATGCGGCGTGACGATCGCAGCGATTTCCGGCACCCCGTCGCCGTCGAAGTCGGCGACGCCGATCGGATTCAACCAGCGCTGCGGCGTGCCGATCGGCGCGGAAAGCGCGAGCTTCTGCAGTCGATCGCCGATTACGCCGAGCAGCAGAACTGCCGCGCCGCTCTGCGTCGTGGACTGCACCGTGAGCACCGCATCGCCGCCCCAGGCGTGCACTAGCCGAGGGAGGCGATCCTCGATGACGGCATCGGGCGGCGCGGAATAGCTCAGCTCGCGGCCGGTCGCGGTGAGCACCCGGACGGAGGCGGCGTTCTCCGGCTTCTCGTAGATGTCGTGCCGGTAGCGCAGCGTCGGCTGCGCGAGCCACACCTCGCGCAACTCGCCGGAACCTCGCTGCGGCGGGGATCCGGGCAGCAGATCCGGACGTCCGCCTTGCGATTCGTTCGCACAGGGCGGAAGCGACTTCAGTGCTACGGCGCCGCGCGCGAGGCCGACTTGCAAGCGGCGCCGATCCTCCAGCAGGACGGCGACCGGCGAATCACGCGGGGCGGGGGCGCCCGAAGGGCAGCCGGTTCCGGGATCGAGCCGCGCGACCGGCCCGGGCAGCGGGGTGGCGAGCGCTGTCATGGCAGACGGCTCCATGCCGGACGCCGAACGCCAGACGCCCAGCCCGGCGAGCAACAGCGCGGCTGCGACGAGGCGTCGATGCGCCATCAGTGTGCCGGACGGGCGCGCGCAGGATCTCCCGATCTAGGCCGCCTGCATGAGGTCGCGCAGGACGTAGGGCAGGATGCCGCCGTGCGCGAAGTAGTCGACCTCGATGGGCGTGTCGATGCGCAATCGCAAGGGGACTTCCTGCCTGCTTCCGTCCGTGCGGCGGATGACGAGCGTGACGTCCTGCTGCGGACGCAGCTCGCCGTCCAGGCCGAGGATGTCGAACTCCTCGTCGCCGCGGATCCCGAGCGAGGTGGCGCTGTCGCTGCCCTTGAATTGCAGGGGGAGGACGCCCATCCCGACGAGATTCGAGCGATGGATGCGCTCGAAGCTCCGCACGATGACCGCCTTCACGCCGAGCAGCTGGGTCCCCTTTGCCGCCCAGTCACGCGAGCTGCCGGTGCCGTACTCTTCTCCACCGAACACGACCGTCGGCGTCCCCTGGGCGATGTACTTCATCGCCGCATCGTAGATCGACATCTCCTCGCCGCCAGGCTGGAAGAGCGTGACGCCGCCTTCGACCCGCCGGCCGTCCGGCCGTGCCGGGATCATCAGGTTCCTGATCCGGACGTTGGCGAAAGTGCCGCGCATCATGACGTCGTGATTGCCGCGCCGCGCTCCGTAGCTGTTGAAGTCGGCCTTCACGACCCCGCTGCCGATCAGGTACTGACCCGCCGGCGAGGTCTCCTTGATCGATCCGGCCGGGCTGATGTGGTCGGTCGTGACCGAATCACCGAATAGCCCGAGCGCGCGCGCACTCGAAACGTTGCCCGATTTGCGCGGCTGCATCGAGAAATCGGCGAAGAACGGCGGCTCGGCGATGTAGGTGGACGTCGGCCAGTCGTAGACCTGTCCACTGGCGGTGGGCACGTCCTGCCAGTTCGCGTTGACGTTGGCCAGATTGCCGTACAGGGTGCGGAACGCCTTCGCGTCGGTGGCATAGCGCAACGCCTGCGCAACCTCGTGCGGCGCAGGCCAGATGTCGCCGATGAAGACCGGCTTGCCGTCCTTGCCGGTGCCGAGCGGCTCGGTCATCAGGTCCTTGTGTACCGTGCCGGCGATGGCGTACGCCACGACGAGCGGTGGGCTCGCCAGGAAGTTGGCCTTGATGTTCGCATGAATGCGGGCTTCGAAGTTGCGGTTTCCGGAGAGCACG
Organism: Burkholderiales bacterium; assembly: GCA_041617635.1. Taxonomy (GTDB): domain Bacteria; phylum Pseudomonadota; class Gammaproteobacteria; order Burkholderiales; family SG8-39; genus JAABRB01. The sequence goes on from JBFJOO010000048.1 coordinate 28,249, forward strand.
GCCGCGCACACCAGGTCGTTCTTCACGACGACCTCCTCGAGACTCGGGTCGAGCGGCCCCGAATTTCCGATGCAGGTCGTGCACCCGTACGCCGTGACATAGAAGCCGAGCTTCTCCAGGTAGGGCAGCAGACCGGACTTGGTCAGATACTCGGTCACGACTCGCGATCCGGGGGCGAGCGAGGTCTTGATGTGCTTCTGCACCGAGAGACCGTGCTCGACGGCTTTCTTCGCGAGCACGCCGGCGGCGAGCAGCACGCCCGGATTCGACGTGTTGGTGCACGACGTGATCGCGGCGATCAGCACATCGCCGTGACCGAGCGTCACGCTGTTCGATTGCTTGTCGGACAATCGCACCGGATCCGGAGTCGGTCGGTTGTCGACCATTTCGACGACGGCGGTCGCGGCGCCGCTCGCGAGCGACTCCGGCGCTTGCGTTCCGCCCCCTCGTGCGCGCGTACCGGGGTCCGCGGCGCGTGCCGGGAAGCGCTTGTCGAGCTCCGCGGCCGGCTTGTTGTACCCGTTCTCCGCCACGGGCTTCGCGAGCAGCTCGCGGAATTTCGCCTTGACCTTGCCGATCTGGATTCGGTCCTGCGGCCGCTTGGGTCCAGCGAGCGAGGGCTCGACCTTCGCGAGGTCGAGCTCGAGCGTCTGGGTATAGTCGATGGCGCCCGCTTTGGGCATCCCGTACAGGCCCTGCGCCTTGAAATATGCGCGGAACGCGTCGATCTCCGCGTCGGTGCGACCCGTGTAGCGAAGATAGTCGGCGGTCGCGTCGTCGACGGGAAAGAAGCCCATGGTCGCGCCGTACTCGGGCGCCATGTTGGCGATGGTCGCGCGATCCGGCAGCGGGAGGCCGGCGGCGCCGTCGCCGAAGAACTCGACGAACTTGCCGACCACCTTGGCCGCGCGCAGCATCTCGGTCACGGTGAGCACGAGGTCCGTGGCGGTCACGCCCCAGCGCAGGCTCCCCTTCAAGTTAACGCCGACGACGTCCGGGGTGAGGATGTACACCGGCTGCCCGAGCATGCCGGCCTCCGCCTCGATCCCCCCGACCCCCCAGCCGACGACGCCGAGCCCGTTGATCATCGTGGTGTGGCTGTCGGTCCCCACGAGCGTGTCGGGGTAGTAGACATTGCCCTTGCGATGCACCCCGCGTGCCAGGTATTCCAGGTTCACCTGGTGCACGATCCCGATGCCGGGCGGCACCACCTTGAACGTGTCGAACGCCTGCATGCCCCACTTCACGAACTGGTAGCGCTCCGCGTTGCGCTGGAACTCGAGCTTCATGTTGAGGTCGAGGGCGTCCTTGGCGCCGTAATGGTCGATCTGCACCGAGTGATCGACGACCAGGTCGACGGGCACCAGCGGCTCGATGAGCTTCGGGTTCTTGCCCATCCGCTGCGCGACGCCGCGCATCGCCGCAAGATCGGCGAGCAGCGGCACGCCGGTGAAGTCCTGCAACAGGATGCGCGATACGACGAACGGAACCTCTTCGGTGCGGCGCGCCTTGGCTTTCCATCCGGCGAGCTGCCGCACATGCGCCTCAGTGATCTTTTTTCCATCGCAGTTTCGCAGCACGGACTCGAGCAGGATGCGAATGGATACCGGCAGTCGCGAGATCTTGCCGATCCCGGCCTTCTCGAGCGCCGGCAGCGAGTAGAGCTCGCCTTTCCGGCCCGCTGAGATGTCGAACGGCTGTAGCGCATTGAACGCGTTCTGGGGCATTTCCTAGCTTCCCTTCTTGCCTTGTTTGGATTGTCGGTACTGCGAGAACTCCAGGGTCCGGTAGCTGCCCGACGCCACGAAATCCGCGAGCAGCATGAAATCACCTGGATCCTTCATCCGGCCCACGTGCTTGGCCACGGGCTTGCCGTCGAGGCCGTAGAAGATGAAGGTGGGGGTTGCCTTGATAGGGACTGCTTTCGCGAAATCCTTCTCCGTCCACTCTTTGCCGTCGAAAGCCGTGATGGGCAGCGAACCGAGGGTGTCGAGCGCCAGGAGCACGAATCGCGCACGGTAATGGGCCTGCACGTCATCCCGCGAAAGGATGTTCGCCTTCATCCACTGGCAGGCCAGGCAATCCTCGAAGTGATACATGACCATGATGCCCTGCTTCCCGGCGCGCTTCGCGTCGGCGAGCTCGGACCGAAAGTCGCCGAGGAAGGGGTGGAAGAAATGGTCCATCGGATCGCGTGCCTGCGTGGCGGCGCTCGCCATGAGGAACGCAGCGAGCAGGGCGAGAGCCCGGAGCGATCGGGCGAGAGGCTTCATGGCGCGGGGAACTCCGATTCAGGAGCGCGGGATCAATTCGTCTGCCCGTAATTCTACGGGCACTGGCCGGTGCGCGGTTGGCGGGCCCAGCCGCCCGCCTTTGGAAGGGGAGGAAAGGGACGGGTGCGGCTAGCTCTTCGGGTACGGCAGCCGCAGGCAGCGGTACGCCTCGCCGGAGTCGCTCCGCTTGACGGACATGGCCGGAAGCCCGCCTTTGCCGTCGTTCAGGGGGCGTACGAAGAGTGGCTGACCCGCCTCGGGGCTCAGCTGGACCCAGCCGCCGTCGCCCGGGGCAACGCGGGCCATGCCCGATACCGCGCGCGCGAAGCCATCGACCTCGACGATGTCGGTGCGCGTCGCACCGCCCTGTTCGTGTGCGACCCCGATGTAGAGGATCGGCGGGGTTTTCGAGCCCTCGTGCTCGGGGAGCCGGCATTCCCACGCTCCGGCCATGAACTGAACCGACTCCTGCGCCAGCAAGGGCGTCGCGGCAGCCGCCGCGAGAGCTGCGATCAGCGTTGCGAGTTTCTTCATGTTCGCCTCCGTTCTTCGCCTGCCGCACGCCTTGCGGCCATGTGCGCAGTTTACTCCGGCTATGCGTCTGTCATGGCGGGGACGGTGCGTTCAGGCGAAAAATGCCCGTTCCGCGTCGGGCGGTATCGCCGTGCCGGTGACGCGCGCCTTCTGGAGCAGCTCCCAGTAGTAACGGTAGCTCGCCCGGTCGTGGAGCTCCCCCGCATGCTGGATCGGGCCCCAGTCGACCGCGCGGGCCGCGAGCAGGATGGCGGCCGCGGTTTGCACCTCCGAAAGATCGGGCTTCATGGCATCCACGATCGGCTCGATCTGGGCGGGATGGATGGAGTACATGCGCAGGAATCCGAACTCGAGCCGGGCGCGTCGCGCATCCGATCGGATCTGCACGGTGTCCTTCAAGTCGAGCGTGACGCTGTGCGCCGGGACGATGCCGTTGGCGAGGGCCGCGGCGACGAGGTCCGCCTTGGCGCGCACCAGCAGCGGGTGCTCGAACTGGCCGGGCGAGCGCATCGCCGCCGCGGGAATCGCGCCGTGGTGGCCGGAAACGAAGTCGAGCAGGCCGAAGTCGAGCGTCTGCATCCACGGCAACGCGGCGATCTCGAAGGCTTCGCGCAGCGCGCCGTGCGTCTCGACGATGACGTGGATCGGGATCTCGCGCCGCACACCGCGGTGCGCCGCCACCTGCTGGACGTGAATGATCATTTCGGCGACCTGCGCGGCGGTGGTCGGCTTCGGGATCGTGACGTAAGCAAGGGCATCTCCGGCCCCGCCGACCAGGATCTCGATGTCACGGCGCCAGTGCGAATGGGCCGGATCGTGAATGCGGACGCCGGCCCGGCGATGCCGATTGGCGGGACTCGCGAGCACGCGCACGATCATTTCCGCGTGCTCGGTTTCGCGGCCGGTCGGCGCGCCGTCCTCGCAGTCGCACGTCAGGTCGAAGATCGGCCCGAGCCGGTCCTGCAGCTCGAGCGCCTTGACGATCAGCTTCTCCGACCCCGCGTAGTGCTCGCAGGACGGAATCACCGGGAACGGCTTTTCCCCCTTGAACAGTGCTTCGCTTGGATGCGCGGCCACGCGGGTGCCAGTGTGGATCGAGGGTGAGAAGTCGGGCAGTGAGGGGCGGGCGGCATCGCCGCC
>JBFJOO010000049.1:0-31860 GCA_041617635.1 Burkholderiales bacterium
GAATCTCGGATGCGCGCGATCAGTCCGCGATGAACGGCTCGGGCGGAAAGGTTACCTTGATCACGACTCCCTCGACATCCTCCCGGTTCGAGGCGCTCGCCTTGCCGCCGTGGAACGCGGTGATGAGGCGCACGATGTAGAGGCCCAGGCCCAGGTGCGGCACGCCGCCCGCCCGATTGGGTCGCACCGAGACCATCGACTCGAAGAGGCGTCCGCGCATTTCCTCGGGGAGCGGCGGCCCTTCGTTCGCGACCGTGAGCGTCGTCTCGAAATCGCTGGGGGCCAGGCGCACGGTGATGGGCGCTTCGGGGCGGCCGAAATCGACCGCGTTCGCGACCAGCTTGTCGAGCATCTGCGCGACCAGGTCGGGGACGCCCAGGACGTTCACCGGCTGGTCCGGAAGCCGCAAGTCGAACTGGCGCCCGGCATAGATGCTGCGATAACCCTCGACGCACCCCGCGACCACGCGCGCGAGATCGAATCGCTCGCGCTCGGCCTCGCGCAACATATGCTCGAGACGCGTGGCCTCGGACATCGCGGACAGGAGGCTGCCGAGGCGCGCAATGCCCTCCTTCGCGCGCTCGATGTAGACGCGCGATTCCGGCGCGATCGGCGCCAGCGCAAGGTTCTCGAGCGAGGTGCGCACCACCGCGACTGGCGTGCGCAGCTCGTGCGAGAGCCGCGAGCCCATCGCCTCCTGGTAGGCGGCGTACTCACGGAGCCGGTCCAATGCGCTCGAGAAGCTGCGCGACAGGTCGCCGAGCTCGTCCCCGGCGCTCGACGGCGTCACTTTGCCGGTCACACGGCCGTGCGCATCGATCGCGCGCTCCGCTGCGTCCCGCAGCCGTCGGATGCGACCGGAGAGGCGCGAAGCGAAGATGAAGAGCGCTGCCGAGCCCGCAAGCAGCACGGCGAGGACGAGGTTGAACAGCCGCTCGAATGCGCGATTGCGATCGGCGAGCAGCGCGTTCGTGGTCTCCTCGACCAGCACCACGCCGCGTACCTCGAAGCCGACCCAGATGGGATGCGCCGCCGAAACGACGACCGCACGCGAGTCGGACGTCGGCCGCCGGGTGTTGGTCGGTATTCCGGTGAGCGCGCGCTGCACTTCCCGGTATCGGCCGACCGTTGCCTCCGAGAGATCATCCGTGAAATCCTCGCGCGGCTGCGTGAGAACGAGCCGATAGATCGGTCCGAGCAACCGCGTCTCGACGAAGCGGCCGAGGCCGCCAAACGCGGCCTCGGCTGCGTCGGGATCAGGGGGAATGCGGCGCAGCGTGCCTGCGACCGCGAGCACGCGCAGGCTGCGGTCCACGACCCAGATGCGTGCCGAGGTGCGGGTCAGGCCCGCGAGGATCTGCTCGATCTCCGCGCTGCTGCCCGCCCGTGCCGCGCGCGGCGGCGGAGAAGGCGCGTCGGGCAAACCTGACAGGCCGGCAGACGCACCATCGTGAGCGTCGCGAACCGCGGCGAGGTCGGCCCCCGGCCGTTCGAAGAGGCGCGGGCGCTCGTGTAGTGCGGTGGCAACCGCCTCGGCCGAGCCGGCGAGCTTCTGCATCTGCTGATCGCGCAGGAAACGCTCCAGCTCGGCCACGTACTCGAAGCCGAGCCAGGGAATCAGCAGGAACACGCTCGAAGCGGCGAGCAACTTGGTGCGGATGCCGACCGCAATGCGCCGGGTCATGCGCCGGGCTCTTTCCAGCGGTAGCCCATGCCGTAGACCGTGTCGACCGCGTCGAACGCAGGGTCGAACTCCTGGAACTTGCGACGGATGCGCTTGACGTGCGAAGTGATCGTGCTGTCGTCGACGACGAGGTTCGCCTCACGCATCAGGCTGTCGCGATCCTTGACGTGGCCGGGATAGCGCGCCAGGGCGTGCACCATCCAGAACTCGGTCAGCGTCAGGGGCACCGGATTGCCCTGCCAGCGTGCCGTCATGCGCTTCAGATCGAGCGCAAGCGCGCCGCGCACCAGCGCGTCTTCGCTCGCCGGCGGAGCACTGAGGATCTCCACCCTGCGAAATAGTGCCGCGATGCGTGCAAGCAGATGCGGCAGGCTGACGTCCTTCGTGAGATAGTCGTCTGCGCCCATCCGCAGCCCGGCGATGACGTCGAAATCGCTGTCGCGCGCGGTGAGGAAGATGATGGGAAGCGTCGGCGACATGGCGCGCAGATCGCGGCACAGCGCGAAGCCGCCGTCGATCTCGTCGCCCAGTCCGATGTCGATTACCGCGAGGTCCGGCAGCCGGGAGCGAAAGCCTTCCATGGCTTGCGCGCGCTCGGCGAACGTGAGGACGTCGTAACCCTGGCGGCGCAGGACGTCGGCGTAGTTTTCGCGGATGGCGGGCTCGTCTTCGACGATGGCGATGCGGCGGCTCATGAGGGGACACCTGACGGAACGGGTTTCGGACGCGAGAAGACTATAGCGCGACTGATACGCGACTGAAGCGCGGGAGCCGCAGGAAATCACGCCCCCGCGCAATTGCCAGAATGTTGCCAGATTTGATCTTTAAGCTTGCCCGGATGCGTCGCGGGAAGAGCCCGACCGGTGCGGTTGAATGTACCGGACGATCCAACCAGGACACGAGGGACCAGGGGCGGTGATGCGGGATACCGATCGAAACGACACCTTGCGGCTGCGCCTCCACGGCGCGGCACGGCGCAATCGTCGTCCGCTGCGCGCGACGGTGCTACCCGCCAGCGGCGCGATTCCGGGAATAGCTCGGGTGATGTGCAACGTCGAGCGCCGCTCGGCGTCGCGCCGGCTGTGCGTCTGAAAGGTTAGGATGAACCAGAACATTGCAACCCAACCGCTTCGCCAGGGTCGAGTGTGGATCGACTTCGGCAAGCTTGTCGTCGCGGCGGTCGTGCAGGGCGTCGTCGTGAGCGCGGTCGTCGCGCTCGTGGTCATGCTGCTCGCCGCCGGCTCGGCGGGCGATTCAGCGGACCCGTCGGACGCCGCAGTCTCCGGGGCGCCGGCCGCGGCGAGCGCCGGCCGCGAGCAAGGGTGATGCGCGATCGCCGCGCGCCGACCCGGGCTCTCGACCGGGGAGGACCCTTCGGCCAGGTCTGTGCTTCGCACACGCCTTCCTCCCACACGGGCTTGGCCGAGTCTTCCCCCGTCCGGAGCCCGGGCGCGGCGGATCCGCGCGCGCGCTGACGGCGCTCATGGACCCCGTCACACGCAAACGCTTGCTGTGGCTGGGCGTGGGCGTGCTGGCCTTCGGACTCTCACAGACGGAAAGCCCGCCGATCGGTCACTTGGAAGCGCGGGTGGCCCAAGCGCTGCTGAACCGCAGCTGGAGTGAGCCTCCGCAGGCCGAGGCAAATTGTGCGGGCCGCGCCGGCTGTCCGGTGGCACGGATCAGCATTCCGGGGCAGCGCGCGGTGAGGATCGTGTTGCGGCAGTCGGGAGACCTTGCCCCGACCGGCGGGTGGGGCCATCTCGCCGGGACGCCGCTGCCGGACGCTCCCGGAAACACGGTGTTCCGCATCTACGCGCCCGAGGACGGCGTCCTGCTGCGGCAGCTGCGCCGCGGGGATACGATCGTCGTCGAGCTCCCCGATGCGCGCCAGTTTGTGTATCGAGTGTCCGAGGCGCGCGTGACCGAGCGGCGTGCCGTTCGAGTCGATGACGACACGCGCGGCACCGACCTCACGTTGATCTCCCGCCAGGCGGATGACGCCCGCGCAGACTTGCGGATCGTGGTGCATGCCCGCTTGCAGCCGGCGCCGCTCGTCGCGTCAGCGGGCCCCGCCGCGCTCCCCATCGAGCGCCGCCCTCGTACTGCATCGCCTGCCTGACGCCCCCGGGACCCGGTGGCGGCCTTTGCGCGCCCAATGGGTGCATCGCGCCCGATGGGTGCAGTGCAACATGGTAGACTAGGCGCGATTTTTTCGGCGCGCGTCCATGTCCCTCAATAACGAATCGCTGGCCACCGTCGACCCCGAGATCTGGAGCGCCATTCAGGGCGAGGTCGCGCGCGAGGAAGAATACGTCTCGCTCGTCGCCTCGGAGAACTACGCCAGCCCGGCGGTGCTTGCCGCCCAGGGCTCGCTGATGACGAACAAGTACGCGGAAGGCTATCCGGGCAAGCGCTATTACGGCGGGTGCGAGTTCGTGGACGTGGCCGAGGAGCTGGCGATCGAGCGCGCGAAGAAGCTCTTCCACGCGCAATACGCGAACGTCCAGCCGCATTCCGGCGCGCAAGCCAACCAGGCGGTCTTCACGGCAGTGCTCAAGCCGGGCGACGTCATACTCGGCATGTCGCTCCCGCACGGCGGCCATCTCACTCACGGCGCTTCGGTCAACGTTTCCGGCAAGCTCTTCCAGGCTTTCGGCTACGGCCTCGGTGCCAACGAGGAGATCGACTACGAGCAAGTGGAGCACCTCGCGAAGGGGCACAAGCCCAAGCTCATCATTGCCGGAGCCTCCGCCTACTCGCTCGCAATCGACTGGAAAGCATTCCGCAGGATTTGCGACTCGGTGGGCGCCTACCTGATGGCCGACATCGCCCACTATTCGGGCCTGATCGCGGCCGGCTTCTATCCAAGCCCGGTCGGAATCGCCGACTTCGTCACCAGCACGACGCACAAGACGCTGCGCGGACCGCGGGGCGGAATGATCCTGGCGGCGCCGGAGCATGCGAAAGCCGTGAACTCGGCGGTGTTCCCGGGCATCCAGGGCGGGCCGCTGATGCACGTCATCGCGGCAAAGGCGGTCGCCTTCAAGGAGGCCATGGGCAAGGACTTCAAGCGCTACCAGGAAGTGGTGATCGCGAACGCGCGCGTCATGGCGAAGGTGCTGGCCGAGCGCGGATACCGGATCGTCTCCGGGCGCACCGAGAGCCACATGTTCCTGGTCGACCTGCGCGGCAAGGGCCTCACCGGCAAGGGTGCCGAGAACGCGCTCGGCCGCGCCCACCTCACGGTGAACAAGAACGCGGTGCCGAACGACCCCGAAAAGCCGTCGGTCACCAGCGGCATCCGCATCGGCACCGCGGCGATGACGACGCGCGGCTTCGACGAGATCGAGGCCGAGGCGGTCGCCAACGCGATCGCGATGGTGCTCGACGCACCGCAAGACGCGGGCGTCGTCGCGCGCGTCGCAGAGGAGATCGGCGCGCTCTGCAAGAAATTTCCCGTGTACGGTGCCCGATGAACTGCCCGTATTGCAAAGCTGACGACACCGCAGTCATCGACTCCCGCCTGTCGGAGGACGGCGACAGCGTCCGGCGGCGCCGCGCGTGCCGCAAGTGCGCGAAGCGCTTCACTACGTACGAGCGGGTCGAGCTGTCGATGCCGGTGGTCGTCAAGGCGACCGGGCACCGGGTGCCCTATGACAGCGAGAAGATCCGCACCGGATTCATGCGCGCGCTGCACAAGCGGCCGGTCCCGACGCAGTACGTCGACGACGCGATTGACCGGATCGAGCAGCGCCTCATGGCGCTCGGCGAGCGGGAGGTGGGCTCGCGGATCATCGGCGAGATGGTCATGCGCGAGCTCAAGAAGATGGACGACGTCGCCTATATCCGTTTCGCGTCGGTCTACGAGGATTTCCAGCGCGTCGACGATTTCCGCGAGAAGATCCGCGAGGTCAAGCGCCCCGCGCGACGCGTTCGCCGTCCAGCCGCCCGCTCCTAGCTGGGGATCCCGAGAGCGGCCTCCCGTCTTGAGGACGTACCGGTTCGGCGATTTCGAGACTGCCCATGGCGTTCTCCGCTGCTGACCAGCAATACATGGCACAGGCGCTCGCGCTTGCCGAGCGCGGGCTCTTCACGACTTCACCGAATCCCCGGGTCGGCTGCGTGATCGTGCGCGACGGCACGGTGGTCGGGACGGGCTGGCACGAGCGTGCGGGCGAGGCCCATGCCGAAGTGATCGCGCTCCGCGATGCCGGGACGCGCGCCGCCGGCGGCACCGTGTACGTCACGCTGGAGCCTTGCTCCCATCACGGCCGCACGCCGCCGTGCACCGACGCACTCATCGCGGCGGAGGTCGCGCGCGTCGTCGCGGCGTGCGAGGATCCCAATCCCCTGGTGGCGGGGCAAGGATTGGCGCGTCTGCGCGCCGCCAAGATCGATGTCAGCGTCGGGCTGTTGAGCGAGCCGGCCCGCGAGCTCAACATCGGATTCGTGGCCCGCATGACGCGCGGCCGCCCCTGGGTCCGCATGAAGGTCGCCGCCACGCTCGACGGCAAGACGGCACTCGGCAATGGCCGCAGCCAGTGGATCACCGGTCCCGAGGCGCGTCGCGACGGACACGCGTTTCGCGCGCGCGCATGCGCGGTGCTGACCGGGATCGGCACGGTCAAGGACGACGACCCGCAGCTCACTGTCCGCGAGGTGCCGACGACGCGCCAGCCCCTGCGGGTGTTGGTGGACAGCCGGCTCGAGGTGCCGCTCTCGGCCCGCATCCTGGAAGGGGGTCAGGTGCTGGTCGCGGCCGCGGTGGAGGACCCTGCGCGGACTGCCGCGCTCACGGCATGCGGCGCTGAGGTGCTGGCGATTCCGAACGCCGCCGGCAAGGTCGAGCTCGGCGACCTCATGGCGGAGCTCGGCCGACGCGAACTGAACGAGATCCACGTCGAGGCTGGATTCAAGCTGAACGGATCGCTGCTCGCGGCGGGGGTGGTCGACGAGCTGCTGATCTACCTCGCGCCGAGCCTGATCGGCGAATCGGGTCGTGGCATGTTCAACTTGCCCGAGCTGACGGACCTGGCAGCGCGCGTGCAGCTCTCGATCCGCGACGTCCAGCAGATCGGCGCAGACCTGCGCATCCTCGCGCGGCTGGTGTGAACTGACGGACGGGGCGAGGCTAGGCCGGGATGCGCGCGCGTGGTCGTACGGCCGGCGCGTACACGACGTCGAGCGCTTCGAACGTGGCCCGGATGCGCTCCATCGCCTCGTCGAGCGTATCCCGGTCGATGGTGAGCGGGGGCGCGAAGCGGATCACCGTCTCGTGCGTGTCCTTGGTGAGGATCCCGTGCGCCAGGAAGGCGAGCGCCGCTTCGTGCGCGGTCACCGCCGCCGGGTCGAGGTCGACGCCGATGAACAGCCCGCGTCCGCGCACATCGCGGATGAGTGGGCTCTCGATGCGCCGCAGCTCGCGCAGCAGGTCGGCGCCGAGCCCGGCGGAGCGCTCGCAAAGCCGCTCGTCGACGAGCACCTCCAGCGCTTCCAGGGCGACTGCCGCGGCGAGCGGATTTCCGCCGAACGTGCTGCCATGGTCGCCGGGCCGCAGCACGCCGAGCACGTCGGCCCGCGCGAGAAACGCGGAAACCGGCAGCAGTCCGCCGCCGAGCGCCTTGCCGAGAATGAGTCCGTCGGGATGCACGCCGTCATGCTCGCACGCAAGCAGCTTGCCGGTGCGCCCGAGGCCGGTCTGCACCTCGTCGGCGATGAAGAGCACGTTCCTCTCGCGGCAGATGCGCGCGCATTCCGCGAGGTAACCCGGCGGCGGCAGGACGATGCCGCGCTCGCCCTGGATGGGCTCGACGAGGAACGCGGCGGTGTTTGGCGTGATCGCCGCCGCGAGCGCGCGAGCGTCGCCGAAGGGAACCTGCCGGAACCCGCCTGGGAGCGGCCCGAAGCCCTCCCGGTACTGCGGTTCTGACGACATCGCGATGATCGCAATGGAACGACCGTGGAAGTTGCCTTCGCAGGCGATGATCTCGGCGCAGTCGTCGGGAACACCTTTCACTTCGTAGGCCCACTTGCGCGCGACCTTCAGAGCGGTCTCCACGGCTTCCAGGCCGGTGTTGGCCGGCAACGCCATGTCCATGCCGGTGAGCTCGCACAGGCGCTCGATGAATGCCGGCAGACGCTCGCTGAAGTAAGCGCGCGAAGTGACGGCGAGCGTGCTTGCCTGGCGGGCCAGCGCCGCGACGAGACGCGGGTGGCAGTGCCCATGGCTCACCGCCGAGTAGGCCGACATCATGTCGATGTACCGGCGCCCGGCGTCGTCCCAGACGTGCGAGCCGGCCCCGCGCACCAGCACGGCAGGAAGCGGATCGTAGTTGTGGGCGCAGAAGAACCGCTCGCGCTCGATGGCCGACGGGGCCGCGGCACCGAATACTGCATCCACGACGTCCGTGACGGCCCGCTCGGTGCGCGCATTGCGATCCCGATGGGGGTTGAATTCGACGATCTCCAGCGCCGCGAGCCGCGGGTCGAGACCGCGCTCGGCAAGCACCTTGCTCAGTGCGGCCAGTCCGATTCCGCGGCCGTTTACCGGCAGATTCACGCCGGGCGCGTCCGCAGGGTCGAGGGCGTCAAGATCCAGCGTGATGCCGAAGCCGCCGGTCCCGGCGGTGGCGATCTCGAGCGCCTCGGCGAACGCGCGGTCCAGCCCGTGCGCCTCGATCTCGTCCATGCCGATCACGCGCACCCCGAGGTCGGCGAGCAACGCTGCCTCTTCCGGCTCGTAGCTGCGCGCTCCGAGCACGCAGACGTTCCGTGGGGTCACGGCCGCGGAGGAGACCGTGCCCGGTGCGCCGTCTGCGGCGCCGAGCAACTCCGCCAGGGGCATGCCGTGCAGCATCCCGCTCGGACTCGTGCCCGGCGTGTGGCTATCGAGATGCGCGTCGATCCAGATCAACCCGAGCGAACCGCCCAGCGCGTCAGCGACGCCGCGCCAGGTTCCGACCGCGCAGCTGTGGTCTCCGCCGAGGACGAGCGGCAGCGCACCGCGCTTGACCACGGTGGCGGTCTCGTGCGCGAGCTCCGCGGTGAATCCGCGATGGGCCGCCAGTCGACTGCGCCCGCGGGCCGCGTGGGCGCGCACCGTCGCGCCGCGCGTCGCGACGTGGCCGCGTTGCGCGATTCGCTCGACCAGCCCGCGTGCGAGAAGATGCTCGGGACCTTCCGCGCAGCGCGGGTCGGGCGCGCCGATTCCCGCCGCGGCGGCGATCACCGTCACTTCGCGAGGCCGCTCGATTGGTGCGTTGCGTCGCTCCATGATTCACACTCCTGCATATGTGGAATTTGACCCCGTGCAGCACTCATTCGTTCGACGCGACACGGCGGATACTTTCCCTTCGAGAGGCTTATTTCGTGCCTGGGCGCGGGCGCCGCCGCGCGCGATGTGACGTATTTCCGGGCTTTGCCAACGTGGGGAAGGGCGGTGTACGCTTCGCCGCATTGCAACGCGCGCCGCCCGGATAATTTCGCAACAATGTTCACCGGAATCGTCACCGCGATCGGAAAAATCGTCCGGGCCGAGCCGCGCGAGAAGGGCCTGCGGCTGACCATCGACGCCGGGTTGCTCGACCTGCGGGATGTCGGCACCGGTGACTCGATAGCGATCAGCGGGGTGTGCCTGACCGTCGTCACGCTTGCCGGACGCGAGTTCGAGGTCGATGTCTCGCAGGAGACGATCGACTGCACCACGGGCCTCGCCGCGCGGGACACTGTGAACCTGGAGAAATCGTTGCGCCTCGCCGATCGCCTCGGCGGCCATCTCGTTGCCGGACACGTCGACGGTGTCGGCGAGGTGCTGGCATTCGATCCGATCGGCGAGAACCGCCGCCTCGTCGTGCGCACGCCGCGCGAGCTCGCGAAGTACATCGCCCGCAAGGGCTCGATCACGGTGCAGGGTGTCAGCCTCACCGTGAACCGGGTCGAGGACGCCGAGTTCGAGATCAACCTGATTCCTCACACGCTCGAGATGACGACGTTGCAGCATCTCGCGCCGGGCGCCCGCGTCAACCTGGAGGTGGACCTGATCGCGCGCTATGTCGAGCGAATGCTCGAGCCCGGCGGCGGCCGCTAGAGATGAGCACTCCGAAGCCGCTCAAGTTCGCCGCCGTCGCGCGGCGGATATCGCGCGAGCGCGCGGCCGGCGCGTCCGCGGTGGTGGACTGCGGCACCTGCACCATGTGCTGCCGGGAGCCGCAGCGCATCGAGCTCACTCCAGACGAGCTCGCAAGTCCGGTGCTGCGCCATGATGGTAAGCACCTGCTGCGCCAACCGGACGGCGCCTGCACCCATCTGGTCGATGGGCTCTGCGAGGTCTACGCCCGGCGCCCGCGCTCCTGCCGCACGTTTGACTGCCGCGCACTGGCGGTTGCCATGTGCAATGCGCGCAGCGCCCCGGGCGTGACGCGCGCGGCCTACAGCCGAGTCGCCCCGCCGTGCGACGCGGAGGACATTGCCCACGCCACCGCCGTTCACAAGAAGCTGCTGCGGTTCGTTGCACAGAAGCCGGGAGTGGACGGCGTCGATGCCGGCTACGCGGCGGCGGGCGCGTCCGAGAACGAGGTCGTCCGCGAGCGGCGCGAGCTGCTGGCGATGCCGCCCGACGCACGCGTGGAGTGGCTTGCCGAGCAGACGCGCATCGCCGCCGACCTCTGGCGTGAGGTGAGCAATGGGCAAAAGTAGTACCGCGCGCTGCGCGAACGGCGGCGGACGCCGTCCGGCATGCGCGCGAGCGCCGCGATCGATCCGCGCCTCCGAGGCGGGTCGATGAGGATCCGTCTTCCGGCATGACGGCTGTCGTCCGCCGCGGGCCTCCGGCCGACATCGAGCGGCGTCGCGCGGGATTGCCGCGGCCGGAGTTTCCGCCGGAGCTGCCGGTCACCCTGCAGCGCGCCGAGATCGCGCGCGCGATCCGCGCGCACCAGGTGGTCATCGTCTGCGGCGAAACCGGATCGGGAAAGACCACCCAGCTGCCGAAGATCTGCCTCGACATCGGCCGCGGAGCGGAGGGCCTGATCGGACACACTCAGCCGCGGCGCATCGCCGCGCGGGCGACCGCCGCGCGCATCGCCCACGAGCTGAAGAGCGAGCTGGGCCAGCACGTGGGGTACAAGATCCGCTTCACCGATCGCACGAGCCCGGCCGGCTACGTGAAGCTGATGACCGATGGCATCCTGCTTGCGGAGACGCAGGGCGACCCGGAGCTGCGCCAGTACGACACCATCATCATCGACGAGGCGCACGAGCGGAGCCTCAATATCGACTTCCTGCTCGGGTATCTGCGGCAGCTGCTCCCGCGCCGGCCGGAGCTGAAGGTCATCGTGACGTCGGCAACGCTCGACGCCGAGCGCTTTGCGCGGCATTTCGCCACGGGCGAAGGGAACCCCGCCCCGGTAATCGAGGTTTCGGGACGGCTCTACCCGGTCGAGACGCGCTATCGGCCGCCGCTTCCCGCGCAAAGCGGTGAGGGGCGCGCCGCAAGCGGTGCGAACAACGAAGTCGATCTGAACGAATCGATCGTCGATGCCATCGCCGAGCTGGCGCGGGAAGGAACGGGCGACATCCTGGTGTTTCTTCCCGGTGAGCGCGAGATCCGCGAGGCCGCCGAGGCGCTGCGCAAGCACCATCCGCCGCAGACCGAGATCCTGCCGCTCTTCGCGCGGCTTTCGGTGGCCGAGCAGGAGCGGGTGTTCAAGGCGCACAGTGCCCGGCGCATCGTGCTCGCGACCAACGTCGCCGAGACGTCGCTCACCGTGCCGGGCATCCGGTTCGTGGTGGACGTGGGGCTCGCGCGCATCAAGCGCTACAGCTACCGGAACAAGGTCGAGCAGCTCCAGATCGAGCGTATCTCGCAAGCTTCGGCAACCCAGCGCACCGGACGCTGCGGAAGGGTACAGGCCGGCGTTTGCATCCGGCTCTACGACGCCGAAGACTTCGCGCGGCGGCCGCGCCACACCGATCCCGAGATCCTGCGCTCCTCGCTTGCCGCGGTGATCCTGCGCATGAAGGCGCTCGGCCTCGCGGCCATCGAGGAATTTCCATTCATCGATCCGCCGACGCCGAAGGCGATTGCCGATGGCTACGCGCTGCTCGGCGAGCTCGGCGCGGTCGACGAGACGCGCGAGCTCACCGAGATCGGCCGGCGCCTGGCCAGGCTGCCGGTGGATCCCCGGATCGGCCGGATGGTGCTCGCGGCGAAGGAGGCGGGCAGCCTCGCGGAAGTCCTGGTGATCGCCGCGGCGCTCGCGGTGCAGGATCCGCGCGAGCGCCCGCTCGAGCACGCGCCGGCTGCCGATTCCGCACAAAAGCGGTTTGCCAGCGAGAAGTCCGACTTCCTCGGTCACCTGAAGCTCTGGTCCTTCTTCGACGAAGCGCTGCATCACGAGTCGAACCGGAAGTTGCACGCGCTGTGCCGCCAGCATTTCCTGTCGTTCAATCGCATGCGCGAGTGGCGCGACATCCACTCGCAGCTGAAGGAGCTCGCAGGCGAGCTGGGTTGGAAAGCGGGCACGCCGCGCCCGGCGGACGAGATCGCCGACAGCCCGGTTCTCTACGCGCAAGTGCACCGGGCGCTCGCCGCCGGCCTGCTCGGAAACGTGGGCTTGCGGAGCGAGGAAGGCATGTCCGGCGATCGTCGCCGTCCCGCCGTCGCGCCGTACGTGGGCGCACGCGGCGTCAAGTTCTGGGTCCATCCCGGCTCGTCCCTCGGCAAGAAACGGCCGCAGTGGGTCATGGCCGCGGAGATGACCGAGACGACGCGCCTCTATGCGCGCTGCGTCGCGGGCGTGCAGCCGGAGTGGCTCGAGGACATCGGCGCGCACCTTCTCAAGCGCAGCCAGAGCGAGCCGCACTGGGAGAAGAAGGCCGCGCGCGTCGTGGCGCTGGAGCGCGCCGTGCTCTACGGACTGCCGGTCTATGTCAATCGGCGGGTGAACTTCGGTCCGCTCGATCCCGTCCGGGCCCGGGAGATCTTCATCCGGCAGGCGCTGGTCGAGGGAGATTTCGAAACGCGCGCCCCATACTTTCTGCATAACCCGCGACTGGTCGCGCAGATCGAAGCCCTCGAGCACAAGTCGCGCCGCCCGGACGTGCTCGTCGACGACGAGCTGATCTTCGCGTTCTACGACAGCCTCATCCCCGCGGCGGTGCACGACGGTGCGACCTTCGACGCGTGGCGGAAGGAAGCCGAGGCCGCGGACCCGAAATGCCTGTTCCTCGAGCGCGCGGACCTCATGCGCCACGAGGCAGCCGGCATCACGACCGCCCAGTTTCCGCACCAGATCGAGCTCGCCGGGCGGGCGTTCGCGCTGGAGTATCTCCACGACCCGGGCGGTCCGCGCGACGGCGTGACGATGACCGTTCCGCTCGTGGCGCTCAATCAGGTGAGCGCGGCGCGTTGCGACTGGCTCGTTCCGGGTTTGCTGAAGGAGAAGGTGCAGCGGCTCGTGAAATCCCTGCCACAGAAACTGCGCCATCGCCTCGGCCCTCCGGCCGAGTTCGCCGACAGCTTCGTTGCCGCCGCGCAGCCTGCCGATGTGCCGCTCGTCGATGCCCTGGCAAGGCATGCGCGGAACGAGCGCAACGTCGTCGTCCCCTTCGACGCCTTCCGACCCGAGACGCTCCCCGCGCATCTCGCGTTCACGTTCCGGATCGTGGACGAGCACGGACGACAGCTGGCGCTGGGACGCAACCTGGCCGCGCTGCGCGCGGAGCTCGGCGAGCGAGCGATCGAGCAGTTCAGCGCGGTCGCCAAACCCGCGGCAGCGCGCGCCGGACTCACCGCGTGGGACTTCGGCGATCTCGAAGAGATCATGGAAGTCCGCCAGGGCAGCCAGACGCTCGTCGGTTATCCGGCGCTGGTGGACCAGAGCGAATCGGTGAGCCTGGAACTGCTCGACTCAGCCGAGGCGGCGAAAGCCGAGCACCGCAAGGGGCTGCGCCGGCTGTTCATGCTCCAGCTGCGGGAGCAGGCGCGCTACCTCGAGAGGAACATGCCGGGCCTGCGCGACATGGCGCTCCGTTTCGCGGCGATCGGCGATGCGAGCACGCTCAAGGATCAGCTCGTGGCGGCGGCGTTCGATCGCGCCTGCCTGGCCGATCCGTTGCCGCGCAACGCAGCGGACTTCGACAAGCGCCGCGACGAGGCGCGCGCGCGCATCGTCCTCATCGCGCAGGAGCTCGCGCGGCTGGTCGGTGCACTCCTTTCCGAGCATCAGGCGCTCGCGAAGAAGCTGCAGGCGGCGAAGGCGTTTCCGGAAGCGGTTCGCGACGTCGAAGCGCAGCTTGCGCGTCTCCTGCCCAAGGATTTCGTGATCGTTACGCCGTACGAGCGGCTGCAGCACTTCCCCCGCTACCTGAAGGCCGCCGCGCTGCGGCTGGAAAAGCTGCGCGGCGATCCGGCGCGCGATGCGCGCTTGCGCGCGGAATATGCGCCGCTCGAGCAGGCCTGGGCGCGCGAGGACGCCAAGCAGAGGCGTCGCGGCGCCCAGGATCCGCAACTCGACCAGGTTCGCTGGCTGCTCGAGGAGCTGCGTGTGCAGCTTTTCGCGCAGGAGCTGCGTACGCCGGTACCGGTGTCGGTGAAGCGGTTGCAGAAGCTGTGGCAAACTCTTCACCGTACATGAGCGAAATTCTTCAGGCTTGCGGCCGCGGGCTGCGCGATCTTCTGCATCCCAAGATGATCTGGCTGGTCGTCTGGCCCATGGGCGTGTCGCTCGTGCTGTGGATCGTGCTGGCGATCTTCTTCGGCGACGACGCGGTGGCGTGGCTCGCGACCAGCCTCGGCGATTCGACCGTCGGGCAGTGGGTGGGGCGATGGCTGCCGGTGCGCGAGGTCGCCGGCGGGCTGGGCTGGGTGCTCCTGATCGTGCTGCTGGTGCCGCTCGTGCTCGCGACGACGAGCGTGATCATCGGGTTCGCTTCCATGCCGGCGATGGTCGAGCATGTCGCCGGCCGCAGCTACCCCGGGCTCGAGCGCCGGCGCGGCGGGACGCTCGCCGGGGGCGTGTGGAATGCGGTGCTCGCCGTCGCGGTGTTCCTCGGCGTGGGCCTGCTGTCGCTGCCCTTATGGCTGGTGCCCCCGCTATGGCCGGTGCTGGCGGCCTTGCTGATGGGTTATCTGAACCAGCGCATGTTTCGCTACGACGCGCTCGCCGAGCATGCAGCGGCCGACGAGATGCGCGGCCTGTTCGCGCGGTACCGGCGCGAGCTGTTCGGCCTGGGCGTGCTCGTCTCGCTGCTCTCGTATATCCCGTTTGCCGGGCTGCTCGTTCCGGTCGCGGCAGGGTTGGCGTTCATTCACTACTGCCTGACCCGTCTCGCCGAATCGCGCGCGGCACGGGGACCCTAGAAGCGATGACAAGAATCGATCGCTTCGTTAAGGAGGGGATGTACAAGGGGCGCGCTCCTTGTTCCTGCGGGGCTATACAAGGGGGAGTCCCCCCTTGCTCGTTTACCCTGCTCTTGGCTTCCAATTAGCCCCACTGCTTATTTCGAGCGAGCTCTTGGAAGAGGTACTCGGTGTATTTCGGCGCACTCATCATCGGTGACGAGATCCTGCGGGGCAAGCGCCAAGACAAGCATTTCAGCAAGCTGATCGAGCTGCTCGGAGCGCGGGGACTCAGGCTGGCATGGGCCGAGTATCTGGGGGACGACCCGGCGCGCATCACCGCGACGCTCAAGCGAACCCTTGCGGGTGGCGACGTCGTGTTCTCGTTCGGGGGCATCGGCGCGACGCCCGACGACCATACCCGGCAGTGCGCGGCGGATGCGCAGGGCGTGCCGATCGCGTTGCATCCGGAGGGAGAGGCCTTGATCCGCGCCCGGTTCAAGGACGAGGTCACGCCGTTCCGCCTGAAGATGTGCGAGTTCCCGGTCGGCGCGTCGGTGATCCCCAATCCGTACAACCAGATTCCGGGCTTCTCGCTGGGCGATCATCACTTCGTGCCGGGGTTTCCGGTCATGGCCTGGCCGATGGTGGAATGGGTGCTCGATACACGCTACGAGCACCTGCACCATGGCGTGGCGGAGGCGGAGGCGTCGATCCGGGTGTTCGGTTCGGCCGAAAGCGTGCTGACGCCCCTCATGCACCGGATCGAGTCGCGTTACCGGAAGCTGAAAGTGTTCAGCCTCCCGTCCATTGGCGATGACGGCGAGCGCCGCCACATCGAGCTCGGCGTGCGGGGCGATCCCGGCGAGGTCGCCGAGGCGATCGAGGTCATCCGGGGCGGAGTGGCCGAGACCGGCGCAGCGTGGGAGGAGATCCCGCGCGCGGACTAGAAGTGACCGGGGCGTCCGCAGACCGGCGCTACCCGGCACCCAAAACAAAACCCCCGGGAAGACCCGGGGGTTCGAAAAGGCAACCTCGAATTTCGCGGGTTAGGCGGCTTTTTTCTTGCTCGTCGCGGCGGCGGTGACGGCGGCCATGTTGGCCTCGGCGAGCTCGGTCGCCTGCTTGGCGGCCTTCGTCATGCTGTCGTAGGCCGAGTTGGCGGCGGCCATCGCGGATTTCACCGCGGCGATCGCCACGTCGGAGCCGGCCGGAGCGTTCTTCGCGAACTTCTCGATGTAGGTCGCGGCGCCCTTGTTGAGCTCCTGCGTCTGGGTCTCGAAGTAGCGGGTGTACTCGGCTTGCGACTGGGACGCCAGTTCGTACACGCTGCGCTGCCACGCGATGATCTTCTCGATGGCGGGCTGCGTGGCGGAGACGTTGACGTTCACGAGGTCCTGCACGTCCTTCACGTTCATGAGCGCCTTGGCATGGGCCAGGGAGTCCTCGAACGCGTTCTTCGTGGCGTTGAAGTTGAGGGCCGACAGCTTCTCAATGGCGGCGAAGTTCGACTGGGCGAACCCGAGTGCGGCTTCGACATTGGCTTTGCCGACGGCGGTGACTTGGTCAGGGGTTACGTACATGGTGCTCTCCTATGCGTGGGTTACTGAATTCGGTTTGGCAGTCGCGCCCGAGGGTCTGGTATCCTGCATCGCACAATTCCTGAGCATCTTCAGACCGTCATATTGCGCTGCACAATTCAAATTCTACATGGGAATCACTGGATGTCAACAGAAATTTGTGCGACGCAACAGATTATCCGGCGACGCAACAGTTTGGGTTAAAAATCAGACCCTTGGCGGAACCGGGTCGAGGTGCGCCGACCGCGTCCGGGCCGATCCCCGGCTGCTAGAATCCGCCCAGCCCACGTGCCCGCGCCGGATTTCGGGGCACGCACCGGAGCGCGCGCCCGGCACGACATGAGCAAGCCCACACCCAAGAGCCGCGGCGAATACCGCCACTTCCGCACGATCACGACGCGCTGGATGGACAACGACGTCTACGCGCACGTGAACAACGTCGTGTACTACTCGTACTTCGACACCGTCGTGAATCAGTACCTGATGGAGCAGGGCGTGCTCGACATTCTCGCGAGCCCGATCGTCGGGTTGGTGGTCGAGACCCAGTGCAACTACTTCAGCCCGATCAGCTTTCCGGACGTCGTGCACGCGGGATTGCGGGTCGCGCGGATCGGCGGGTCGAGCGTGCGCTACGAGATCGGGCTGTTTCGGAACGACGAAGCCACGGCCGCGGCGCAAGGCCATTTCGTTCACGTATATGTCGTGCGGGACACCAGCCGCCCGGTGCCGCTTGCGCCGGAAATGCGCGCAGCGCTCGCGCCGCTTGCGGTCTAGGCGAGCCGCGTGCCGGGCAGCATCGATTTCTGGAGCGAGAAAAAGCGTGCGCGGTTGCATGACCCGCGCAAGGCATTCGCCGCCGTGGACGTCGAAAGCGAGGTGCGCCGCGATCCGCTCACCGGCAACTCGGCGCGCATCTGCCATTTCGCGCTGAGCGCCACCCGGCCACCCGATCTTGCCGAGATCGTTCGTGTGACCGGGGAGCAGTGTCCCTTCTGTCCGGAGCGCATCGAGGTCGTCACGCCGCGGTTTCCGGAGGAGTTCGTGTCCGATGGGCGGCTGCGGCGCGGCGGCGCGCTCGTGGTGCCGAATCTCTTCCCCTACGACGACGTGTCGGCGATTGCCGCGCTGTGCCCCGAGCATTTCCACGCGATGGACGCGATTCCCGAACGGATCGTCGTGGACGGGTTGACGGCCGCGCGCGACTTCCTGCGGCTGGCCGCGCGGCGCTTCGCGGCCGGCCGGGGCTACGGCATCGTGACCTGGAATTACATGCCCCCGGCGGGCGCGTCGCAGGTGCACCCCCATATGCAGGTCGTCGCGACGCTCGATCCGGGAAACGCGCTGCGCCGCGAGCTTGCTGCCGCGCGGGCCTGGCGCGAGCGGAACGGCAGACCTTATCTGGCGGCATTGCTCGAGGCGGAACGCGCCGGCCCGCGCTGGGTGGGCGAGCAGGGCGGCATCGCCTGGCTCGTACCGTTCGCGCCCTCCGGTTTGCTGGGCGACGCCATGGCGGTTTTTCCCGCCCGCGCCGCCGTCACCGATCTGACTGACGCCGACATCGCCGGATTCGCCGGCGGCCTCGTCCGGGTCTTGCGCGGGTTCGCGATGCGTGGGCTCTGGAGCTTCAACCTCTGCCTGATGCCCGATGCTTTCGGCGCGCCGGCCGGCGGGCACTGGGTCGTCGCACGGCTGCTGCCACGCTTCTACCTGAATCCGGCCCTGCACATATCGGATGCCTCCTACATGCACCTGCTCCTCGAAGAGCGCTTCGCCATGATCCACCCGGAGGAGGCCGCCGCACGCTTGCGCGATGCCTGGGTCGGATCGGCGGCGGACTGAGCCTGGTGCGCGACGCTCACGGATTTCCACCGCACCTGATCGGTCTGCTCGTCGCGCTGACGCTCGGCTGGGGATTCAACTGGCCGCTGATGAAGATCGCGCTGACCGAAATGGCGCCCATGCACTTCCGGACATGGTGCCTCGCCAGCGGTGCCATCGGTCTCTTCGCGATCGCGCGGGCGAACGGCTTGACCATGCGCATTCCCGCGGGTCAGTTCGGAAGACTCCTCGCGATCGCGATCGTGAACATGACTTGCTGGAACGTGTTCGCCATCTACGGCATTCCACTGCTGTCGTCGGGGCGCGCCGCGATACTCGGCTACACCATGCCGGTATGGAGCGTCCCGCTTTCGGTCTGGCTGCTGAAGGAGCCCGTCTCCGGTCGGCGCGTGCTAGGCATGGTGCTCGGGTTTGCGGGGATGCTCGCGCTGCTCGGCAGCGAGTTCCAGGCGGTCGAGCGATCGCCGCTTGGCGCCCTTCTGCTCACCGCGGCGGCGTTCAGCTGGGCGCTCGGCACGGTGATGATCAAGCGCTGGCCGGTAGCGTTGCCGGCGACATCCTTCACGGCTTGGCAGATGGCGCTCGGCGGCATTCCGATTTTCGCGGTTGCGCTCTTCTTCGAGCCGGGCAGCTTCGATCTCCTCGCCCTCTCCACGGGACCGCTGCTCGCGACGCTCTACAACATGGTCGTCGCATTCATCATGTGTTTCTGGGCCTGGATGACCATCGCGCGCCACGCATCGGTCGGCGCGGCGAGCATCGCAGTGCTGATGACGCCGGTCGTCGGCGTGTTCAGCGGCATGCTGGTGCTGGGCGAGCGCCCGCACTGGCTGGACTATCTCGCGCTCGTGCTCGTCGTGCTGTCGATCGGAACCGTCCTCCTGCCAGGGCGTTCCCGCGCCGCGGGAGGCGATCCGAACCGGTAGGGCGGGACTCAGCTGGCCAGCGCGAGGGCGCGCGCGCGGGGGAGGCGCGCCCGGTCCCAGTGCGCGATCGTCCATTCCCAGAGCGCGCTCGTCCCCGCGCGCTGCAGTTCGACCGGCGGCGCATGGCCGAGGAAGGCGAGCGCTCGCGCAAGTGCGGCTGCGGGGTGCGCCGCATCGACCGGGGCCGCAAGCGTTTGCTTGGAGAGCTTGTTGCCCGCGGCGTCCGTCGCGACCGGCAGGTGGCAATAGCGTGGCGTCGGCGCGCCCAGGCAGTGCTGGAGAAAGATCTGACGCGGAGTGGAGCCGAGGAGATCCGCCCCGCGCACCACATCGGTGATGCCCTGGTCTGCATCATCGACGACGACCGCAAGCTGATAGGCGAAGCAGCCGTCCGCGCGCCGCAGCACGAAATCGCCGACCTCGGAGCCGAGTGGCTGAGACATGCGCCCCTGCACTGCATCGTCGAACTGGATGACGGCCGCGTCGACGCGCAATCGGATCGAGCGCGGCGCGCGTCCGGGCGCGAGCCCGTTGCGACAGGTGCCCGGATAGACGACTTCGCGTTGCGAGTTCGCCGCGAAGCGGAGCGTCGAGTCGGCGATCTCCTTGCGCGTGCAGCCGCAGGGGTAGGTCAATCCGTCCGCCGCAAGCCGATCCAGGCCTTCCCGATACGCTTGGGTTCGCGTGCTCTGAAAGCGCACCGCGCCGTCCCACTCCATTCCCAACGCCTCGAGGGTGCGGAGGATCGCATCCGCGGCGCCCGGCACCTCGCGCGGCGGGTCGAGATCTTCCATGCGCACCAACCATTTACCGGTTGATGCGCGCGCGTCGGCGTAGCTGCCTACGGCGGCGACGAGCGAGCCGAAGTGCAGCGGGCCGGTGGGAGACGGGGCAAAGCGCCCCCGGTAGAGCACCGTCTCGGGCGACGCAGCGGACTGGGTGGTTCCTTTGACGCCGTGGACCATGATGCCGTGGATTTTGCACGATGCGCCCCTGATTCTGCGGTGCGGTCGGATCCCGATCCGTAGCGCGGCTGCTATACTCGCGCGCGGAGCCGCAGGCGGTATCGGCGGAGCGCAAGCGACGGAGGCGTGCACGTGGCAACCATCGAACTTACAAAAGAAAATTTCGAGCAGGTCGTCAACGATAACGACATGGTCGTCATCGACTTCTGGGCGCCCTGGTGTGCGCCGTGCCGGGCGTTTGCCCCGACCTACGAGGCGGAATCCGACCTGCACGCCGACGTCGTGTTCGGCAAGGTGAATACCGAGGAGCAGCAGGAGCTCGCCGCGGCATTCAACATTCGCTCGATTCCGACCCTCATGTTCTTCCGCGATCGGGTCATTCTGTACTCGGAAGCGGGCGCGGTGCCGCCCGCGATGCTGGCGGAGGTGGTGAAGCAGGCCAAGAAGGTGGACATGGCGGAGGTTCACCGGGAGATTGCGTCCCAGCAGTCCGGTGAGTCCGCAAGCAGCTGATCGCACGCGCGCTCAGACTCAAAACTTCGTCGTTTCTAAGAGCGCCGCCGCGGAACCG
Organism: Burkholderiales bacterium; assembly: GCA_041617635.1. Taxonomy (GTDB): domain Bacteria; phylum Pseudomonadota; class Gammaproteobacteria; order Burkholderiales; family SG8-39; genus JAABRB01. The sequence continues at coordinate 20,905 of JBFJOO010000049.1, forward strand.
CGTGCGGTGGCCAACCGATCCCCGGCCATGGAGCGTCCTGAATCACCACTGATTGTGTCGCGGCTGTCCGCAGGCCTGCTCGAGGCGCGGCGCATCGACCTCCTCTACGGCGGCGCATCTGTCGGCCTTCTCGTGGCCCCGGTGGTGGCGGCAGTCTGCACGGCGTTGCTCTGGCCGCATGTCGCGCAATCGTGGTTGCTGGCGTGGTTCGCGTCGATCGTGGTCATCAACGGGGTGCGCTACCTCGCCGCGCGTCGCTACGCGCGGCGCCAGGATGGCGCACCGGCACTGGCGAGCTGGGAGGTGCAATTCATCGCGGGCGCGGTTGTGCACGGCATTGCCTGGGGCGCGCTCGCGCTCATCGCCGCATCCGCAAGCTATCCGCTCCAGGTCTTTGCCGCATTTGCCATCGGCGGCATGGTGATCGGCGCGATCGGCACGCTCGGCGCGAGCCGCAAGGCGTTCGCCGGTTTCGCGGTGCCGAGCCTCGCGATGCTGACCGCCGTGCTGGTCGTGCAGCCGGGAGAGCAGTACCTCACGATGGGCGCGCTGACCGTGATCTTCGCGCTGGCGGTCGCCCGGATCCTGAGCGACACTCACCGGACGCTCGTGCAGAACATCGAGCACGGCATCGTCAACGAGCGCCTGCTCGCGGAGCAGCGGGGACTCTTCGACGCCGCCACGGTAGGCATTGCGTTCGTGCGCAGCGGCCGGATCGTCGATTGCAACCGCTGGCTCGAGCGCATGCTCGGCTGGTCGCGCGAGGAGCTCCTGGCGACGCCGCGCGCGCCCTGGGCCGACGACGCGATGCGATGGGAGACCCTCGTCGAGGAAGCGGCGGCTGCGGCCCGCGAGTCGGAGCCGTACCAGCGCGAGATCGAGTTGCGGCGCAGGGACGGCGCGCCCGTCTGGTGCGTGCTCTCCAGCCAGCCGGTGCTGTCATCGGAGCCCGAGCTCGGATTCGTTTTCGTGTTGCGGGACATCACCGCGCGGCGCCGGCAGGAGCAGGCGCAACGCGACAGCGAGGAGCGGCTGGAGCTCGTGGTCCGCGCATCGCTGGGCGGGATCTGGGACTGGGACATCGTCGCCGACACGAGCTACCTCTCGCCGCAGTTCAAGGCGATTCTCGGCTATGCGTCGGATGTCGATTTCGGGACCGCTTTTCGCTTCAAGGCGCACCTCCATCCCGCCGATGTCGAGCGGGTCCTGGCGTTGTGGTACCGCGCGATGGCGAGCCCGCGCACGATCTTCGACTCCGAGTTTCGGCTACGGTGCCTGGACGGCGGCTACGTATGGGTGCACGCACGCGGAATCGTGATTTGCGACCAGGCTGGACGGGCGATCCGCTCCGTGGGCTCGATCATCGACATCTCCGATCGCAAGCAAGTCGAAGAGCGGCTGCGCGGGAGCGAGCAGCTTTTCCGCTATCTGGTCGAGACGTCCAACGATCTCGTCTGGATTGTCGATCGGGAAGGGCGCTGGAACTATTTGTCGCCGCGCGCGACGCGCCAGATCTTCGGATGCGAGCCCGAGGACCTGATGGGCAAGCGGCTGGTCGACACGCAACCCGAAGCCGAGCGGCCCCGCACCGAGGCGATGCTGGCGCGCGTGCTCGCGGAGGGGACGGCGTCGCATTTCGAGACCGTGCACGTCAATCGCACTGGGAATCGTGTGGTGCTGTCGCTCAACGCGACGCCGATGCGCGACAGCGCCGGGCAGATCACGGGCGTGACGGGAACCGCCACCGACATCTCTCCGCTCAAGAGCCGGGAGATCGAGCTCTCGTCCGCGCTCGAGGACCAGAGCCTGATCTTCGATTCGGTCTCCGAAGGCATCGTCATGCTGCGGGACGGCGTGGTCCACAAGTGCAATCGTCGGTTCGCCGAGATGCTCGGGTATTCGCCCGACGAGCTCGTCGGCCGTCCTTCCGTCCTCTGGTACGCCAATCCTTCGGAATGGGACCCGACCGCGTCGCTGCTCCACGCGGTGCGGGAAGAGGATGGCTCGCTGCACACCGAGCTGCGCGTCAAGCGTCGTGACGGCGCCGTATTCTGGTGCGATGCTCGCGGCCGCATCCTCAACCCCGAGCGGCCGGAGGAGGGTTCGCTCTGGATCTACATCGACATTTCTGCCCGCAAGGAGCGCGAGAGCCGCATCCAGCATCTGGCTGATCACGATGCCCTGACCGGATTGCTCAATCGGCGGATGTTCGACGACCGGCTGCGCCAGGCGATCGCGAACGCCCGCCGCTCCGACAACATCGTCGCGCTGATGTTGGTGGACCTCGACGAGTTCAAGGCGATCAACGACAACTACGGCCACCTCACCGGAGACTACGTCCTGCGCACCGTCGCCAAGCGGATCCAGGAATGCGTCCGGGAGACTGACACCGTCGCGCGACTCGGCGGAGACGAGTTCGTCGTGGTGCTGGTGGGGCAGCGCTCGACTGAGGATCCCGGTGTCGTCGCGGAGAAGATGCTTGGCGCGATCACGCAGCCGATTCCGGCCGGCGGACGCCACCTCGAGATCGGCGCTTCGATCGGGATCAGCATCTTCCCGCGCGACGGCGACTCGTCCGAGGCGTTGCTCAAGCACGCGGACGCGGCAATGTACCGGGTCAAGGACGCCGGTAAGAACCGGTATCAGTTCTATTCCGAGTGACCGCTGCCGGACATGCGCAAGGCGGTTCGGCTCACCCTCCTGACCGTCGCGATACTCGTCGTCGGCATCGTGGTGGGAAATGCCATGGGCCTTTTCGCCGGTAACCGGCCCGCGTCGCTCGGCGTCGCGGCTGGAATGCTAGCGCCTTGCAATCCGTCGCCCAACTGCGTTTCGAGTCAGGCCGACCGAAGCGATGCGACGCACCATATCGAGCCGATCGCCGCCGGCAACGATCCTGGGCGGACGTTCGCGGCGCTCAAGCGCATCGTGCGGGCGACCGAGCGCGTCACGATCGTGGCCGACACGGTGGACTATCTGTATGCGGAGTACCGCTCGCGCTTCTTCGGGTTCGTGGACGACGTCGAGTTCCGGCTGGAGCCGCGCGCGTCGGTGATCCATGTGCGTTCGGCGTCGCGCATCGGAACGAGCGACCTCGGCGTCAATCGTGCGCGGATCGAGCAGATCCGCGCGCAGCTTGCCGCGGGGGGATCCTGATGCGCGGCTCTTGAATGTCGTGACGCGCACCCATATCCTGTAAGGATCGGGCGGCCTTGGTCGCCGTGATTATCCATCGATCCGGAGACAATCATGATCACGGTCAGGAAAAGCGGCGATCGGGGCTACGCCGACCATGGGTGGCTGCGCTCGTTTCACAGCTTCTCCTTCGCGGACTACCACGATCCCGCGCACATGAGCGTCGGCGCGTTGCGGGTCATAAACGAAGACCGCGTGCAGCCCGGAACGGGCTTCGGGACACACGGCCACCGCGACATGGAAATCATCAGCTACGTGCTCGAAGGAGCGCTCGAGCACAAGGACAGCATGGGCAACGGCTCGGTCATGCGGCCGGGCGACGTGCAGCGCATGAGCGCGGGGCGTGGCGTGATGCATAGCGAGTTCAATCCGTCCGAAAACGAGCTCGTGCACTTTCTGCAGATCTGGATCGAGCCGAACGTGCGCGGGATCAGCCCGAGCTACGAGGAGCGCCGTTTCGAAGCGGGCGCGAAGCGGGGCACGCTGAAGCTGATCGCGTCCCCGGACGGGCGCGACGGTTCGGTGACCATTCATCAGGATGCGCGGATCTACGCGGCGCTCCTGGACGGCGCCGAGCGCGCGGCCCACCGGCTCGCGGCGAACCGGCGCGCATACGTCCACGTTGCGCGCGGCAGCGTCACGGTCAACGGCCAGCTGCTCGAGTCAGGCGATGCGCTCATGGCGACCGACACGGCCGAGATCGTGCTCGAGCATGGCGCGCAGGCCGAGGTCTTGCTCTTCGATCTCGCCTGAAGGCCGTTCCGAAGAGTTACCATGACGGCGTCCATCCTTGAATGACGCGCCACCCACCGTGAGTGAACTGCGTCCCTTGCGGCGCGCCCTGCTGGCGGTTGTGGCCGCCGCCGCAACGCTGGGCCCTGCTCTTGGCCCCATGGCGCGACTCCGGGCTGGAGAAAGCGGCCCCAAGCGGTTCGACGCGGGCCGGCTCTGGCGGGTCGCGCGGGATGGAACGCTGGACAGCTATGTATTCGGCACGATTCACGTCGCGGATGCGCGGGTGGCAGAACCGAGCGCGGCAGTGCTCCGCGCGTTGTCGCGCTCGCGATATTTCGCGATGGAGCTCGCGGTCGACGCGATGGTGGATGCGAGCGTGTTCGATCTGGAGCAACTTGCGGACGAGCGGAAGCTTGAGACCCTCATCGGCGCAGACGCCTACGCACGGACGCGTGCGCTACTCGTCAAGCGGGGCGTGCCGGAGCGGGTCGTCGAGCGGCTGAAGCCGTGGGCCGCCATGCTGGCCGTCTCGACGACGGGTTCGCGCGACGCATCGCTCACGCTCGACGCCAGGCTGCTGGCAGCCGCACGGCATGCGCGGCTGAAGATTCAGGCGCTCGAGTGGGTCGAGGAGCAGATTGCGTCCTTCGACACCGTTCCGCTGGCGTCGCAGGTCGCGCTGCTCAAGCACGCGCTCGCGCACCCGCACGCCCTCGAGGCCGAGAACGAGACGATGATCCGGGCGTGGCTCGATGGCGATCTCGCCGCGCTCGCCCGCTTTCCCGAGCGGATGGGGGCGCGGTCGCCCGATATCGCGCGGCATTATGAAGAGCTCATGCGACACCTCGTTCACCATCGAACGGTCCTCATGCATCACCGGCTGGCGCCGCAGCTGCGCGACGGGCGGATGTTCGTCGCAGTGGGCGCGCTCCATCTGCAGGGTGAAAAGGGATTGCTTGCGCTCATCGAAGCGGACGGATACCGCGCGACGCGCATCGAGTAGACCGCGTACTTTGTGGTGCCCGCGATGACGACGATCCGGGTTCCCGATATGATCGCGCGGTCAATCAATGCCCTGGGCAAGAGCTCATGAGCGGCGTCGTCGTGCTCATTTCCGGCCGCGGTAGCAATCTGCGCTCGATCGTCGATGCCGGGCTGCCGGTCGCCGCGGTGATCAGCAACCGTGCGGAAGCGGCGGGACTCGCGTTCGCGCGCAGCCGGGGAATTCCGGACTCGGTCGTCGCGCATCGCGCTTACGCGAGCCGGGAGGCTTTCGAGACGGCGCTCGCCGCCGAGATCGACCGCCACGCGCCGCAACTCGTTGTGCTCGCAGGCTTCATGCGGATCCTCACCGCCACTTTCGTCGCCCGCTACGCGGGGCGACTGATGAACATCCATCCGTCGCTGCTCCCGGCCTTCCCGGGACTCGATACGCACGCGGCCGCGCTTGCCGCGGGCGTGAAGATCCACGGCGCCACGGTGCATTTCGTCACGCCTGAGCTCGACAATGGGCCGATCATCATCCAGGCGGCGGTGCCCGTGCTTTCCGGCGACGATGCAGACCGGCTCGCCGCGCGAGTGCTGGCGCAGGAGCACGTGATCTATCCGCTGGCCATCCGCTGGTTCCTCGAGAACCGGCTGGCGCTCGCGGAAGACAGGGTTGACGTCATGGGCGAGGGTGCGCGGCAGTTCCGGCTGGCGGACCGATGAGCCGAATCGTCGCGGCGGGCGCTGCGCGAATGCGCCTGACGCCCGCGCTGCTCGGCGAGCTGGTGGCCGCATTCACCACGGTCGGTGTGCTCGAGCACCCGGCAGACAAGCAGCTCTCGGCGTTCTTTCGCTCGCGGCCAAACCTCGGTCAGAGCGAGCGCGGGCTGATTGCGGAGACCGTGTATGCGGCGCTGCGCAGACGGCGTCTGCTCGAGCATCTCGGAGTGTCAGGCGGCGGGCGCGACCTCGCCCTGGCGGCGCTCGTGCGCCTGCGGGGGTTCAGCGTGCGCGAGCTCGAAGGCGTCGCGAATCCCGCGGAGGTGGATTGGCTGGCGCGGTTGAAGGGGGCGGCGCGGGAGGAGGTCCCCTTCGCGGTCGCGTGCGACCTGCCTGACTGGCTGATCGATCGGCTGCGGACAACGCTCACCGACGCCGAGCTGCTCGCCCTGGCGCAAGCGCTGCAGCAGCCCGCGCCGCTCGACCTGCGCGTGAACGTCGCGAAAACCGACCGCGAGTCGGTGGTGCGGGAGCTCGCCGGAGACGGAATCAACGGGACATTCACGCCCTACGCACCGACTGGTGTACGGCTCATGGGCCGGCCGGCGATCAACCGCCACCGGTTGTTCGTCGCAGGCGCGATCGAAGTGCAGGATGAAGCGAGCCAGCTCGTCTGCCAGCTCCTCGCGCCGCGACGCGGTGAAATGGTCGCCGACTTCTGCGCCGGCGCGGGTGGCAAGTCGCTCGCGCTCGGCGCCGCGATGCGGTCGACCGGGCGCGTCTACGCATTCGATGTTTCCGCCAAGCGGCTTGCGGAGCTCAAGCCGCGTCTCGCGCGGTCCGGGTTGTCGAACATCCATCCGCAGCGGATCGCATCCGAGCGCGATCCGAAGCTCAAGCGACTGGCCGAAAAATTCGACCGCGTTTTGGTCGACGCGCCCTGCAGCGGCCTCGGGACGCTGCGGCGAAACCCGGATCTCAAGTGGCGTCAGACCGTCGCGGACGTGGAGGAGATGGCGCGCAAGCAGGCTTCCATCCTCGCGGCGGCGGCGAAGCTGGTGCGCCCCGGAGGCCGGCTCGTATACGCGACATGCAGCATCCTGCCGGAGGAGAACGACGCGATCGTCAGCGATTTCCTGGCCGCGCACCCGGAGTTCCGACTGCTGCCGGCGCGGGTCGAGCTGGCCGCAAGCCGCATCGAGCTTCCGCAGCAAGAGGGAGCCGATTCGCTGCTGCGCCTCGCACCGCACGTTCACGGTACCGACGGATTTTTCGCTGCACTGCTGGAGCGCGCCGCGTGACGGCCAGGTTTCGACTCCTGGTTGCGCTGCTCGGCATCCTGAGCGTGGCAGGCGTGCGGGCCGCGCCCGATCCGCCACCAGAGTATCCGTCCGCCGGAACGGCGCAGGCCGCATTCCCACCCTGGGACGATGCCGAGGCGCTGATCGTCGCGGCGGTCGCCGGCGCGCGTCGACAGGTTCTCGTCCAGGCATTCTCGTTTACCAGCAGGGCCGTGGCGCAGGCGCTGATCGAAGCAAAGCGGCGCGGCGTGGACGTCCGGATCACCGCCGACCGCGAGCAGACGTTCGGGGGTGAGCTCACGCGTATCCCCGATCTCGCCGCCGCCGGAATACCGATCTGGCTGGAAGTGCGATACGCCGCCGCCCACAGCAAGGTGATGATCGTCGATCCCGACTCGCAGGCGCCCGTGCTCATCACCGGAAGCTACAACTGGACGTGGTCGGCGCAGCGCCGCAACGCCGAGAATCTCCTCATCCTGCGCGGGAACCGGGAATTGACGCGCGCGTATGTCCGGAACTGGGAGCGTCGGCAGCGCGACGCGTTGCGGTATGGTGAGGCGCCCAAGTAACTGGCAACCTGACGGGAACCAGACTTCAAATTCTTTTTGATTCAATCTGTTGTAAGATGTAGGGGTGTCGTGACCAATTGGGTTGCGGATACGGGGAAATCCCGTAGAATCGGCCCGGCCCAACCGATAGGAATCCCACTCTCTCTATGATCTTTTCCGGCGTGTATGACCTCCCCTGGTGGGGGCTAGTCATCGTCGCATTGGTGCTCACCCACATCACCATTGCGTCCGTGACGATCTTCCTGCACCGCTGTCAGGCGCATCGCGCACTCGACCTGAATCCGGTCGTGGCGCTTTTCTTCCGCTTCTGGCTGTGGCTGACCACCGGCATGATCACGAAGGAGTGGGCGGCGATTCATCGCAAGCACCACGCTAAGTGCGAGACCGACGAGGACCCCCATAGTCCGCAGATATACGGCATCAACCGCGTGCTCTGGGGCGGGGTGTTCCTCTACGTCAAGGAATCGCACAATCCCGAGACGATGGAGCGCTACGGCCACGGGACGCCCGACGACTGGTTCGAGCGCAATCTGTTCACGAAATTTCCCGTGACCGGGCTCACGTTGATGGGGGCCACGAATGTCGTGCTCTTCGGCTTCGTGCCGGGGATGCTGATCCTCGCGGTGCAGATCGTCTGGATCCCGTTCTGGGCCGCCGGCGTCATCAACGGCATCGGTCACTTCTTCGGCTATCGCAGCTGGGCCACTTCGGACGCCAGCACGAACATCCTCCCGTTGGGGATCCTGATCGGCGGCGAGGAGCTCCACAACAATCACCACGCCTACGCATCGTCGGCCAAGCTCTCCAACAAGTGGTACGAGTTCGACATCGGCTGGTTGTACATCCGGACGCTCGAGACGCTGGGGCTCGCGCGGGTCAAGAAGCTTCCCCCGACACCCCGCTTCGCGGCGGCCAAGTCGGCCATCGATCTCGAGACGCTGCAATCGGTCATCGCCAATCGCTACGACGTGCTCGCCAAGTACGCCAAGTCGCTGAAGGCGACGTATGCCGAGGAGCTGAAGCGCCTCGCTCCGCACGACGCGGAGGCGCTCCGCCGGCTGAAGCGCTGGCTGACGCACGACGAGGCCAAGCTCGCGGAGGTCCAGCGCGATCGGATCGAGGCCGGGCTCGCCCGGAGCAAAGCGCTCTCCACCGTGTACGCCATGCGGCGCGAGCTCGTGGCGCTCTGGGAGCGTTCCCACGCGTCGGGCGAGCAGCTCGTCAGGCAGCTCCAGGACTGGTGCCAGCGGGCCGAGGCTACGGGAATCCGCCCGCTCGTCGAATTCTCCCGCGGGCTGCGCTGTTACGCCTGACCCGGATTTCCTTTGTCAAACAAAAAGCCCGCCTTTCGGCGGGCTTTTTCGTTGTGGCCTTTGGTCAGCGGGCGCGTGTCTCGCTCGGCGCAGCGCGCCTACTTGAGCTTCGTTTCCTTGTAGATGACGTGCTTGCGCGCCTTCGGATCGAACTTCTTGATTTCGATCTTGTCCGGCGTCGTCCGCTTGTTCTTGGTCGTGGTGTAGAAATGGCCGGTTCCGGCCGTGGATTCGAGCTTGATCTTGTCGCGCATGGGATTGTCTCCTCGGAACGGGTTGTCGCGAAGCTCAGAGCTTGCCCTGCTCGCGCATCTCGGCGAGCACGACGTCGATGCCCTTCTTGTCGATCAACCGCAGGCCGGCGTTGGAGATGCGCAGGCTGATCCAGCGCTTCTCCGAGTCCAACCAGAATCGGCGGTACTGAAGATTGGGCAGGAAGCGCCGCTTGGTCCGGTTATTGGCGTGGGAAACGTTGTTCCCCACGATCGGCTTCTTGCCCGTGATCTGGCACACTCGCGCCATGACGACTTCTCCGGTTCGGCAAACCGCGCATTATAGGCGACAACGGTCAGGCGCTTCAAGTCGTTGTCGCGACAGAACCTATCTCGGAATTGCGGCCGTGCTTCCTCATGCAATCGGGGGCGTACGAACAGGGGGGAATTCCCTCTTGTATATCCCCTCGGGCGCGGCGGTAGTCGTGTTTCGAGATGAGCTCTAGAGTAATCCGCGCTCGGCGAACGACGTCACCGCACCGCGTCCGATCACGAAGTGATCCAGGACCCGCACGTCGACGAGCGCAAGCGCGCGCTTGAGGGTCTCTGTAAGGGTCTGGTCCGCCTGGCTCGGCTCGGCAACCCCGGAGGGATGATTGTGCGCGAAGATCACCGCGGCGGCGTTGTGGTGCATGGCGCACCTCACCACTTCACGCGGGTAGACGCTGGTCTGTGTGAGCGTTCCCTGGAAGAGCTCCTCATGCGCGATCACGCGGTTCTGGGCATCCAGCAGCACGGCCAAGAACACTTCCCGAGCGCGGTTTTCAAGTGTCAGCCGCAGGTAGTCGCGGACCGCGGCGGGCGAGGCGAGGGCGTCGCCCGCCGCGCTCGTTTCCCGGAGCGCGCGCCGCGCCAGCTCGAAGCCCGCCTGGAGCTGAGCGTATTTCGCCATTCCGACGCCCGGCACGGATGCGAAGGATGCGGCGTCGGCGCCGAGCAGCGCCGAGATCGACCCGAAACGCTCGATCAGCGTTCGCCCCAGGTCGACGGCGCTCCGGCCCCGGACGCCCGTGCGCAGGAAAATCGCCAGGAGCTCCGCGTCCGATAGCATCTGGGGGCCGCCGGAGAGCAACTTCTCGCGCGGACGTTCGCGCGCCGGCCAGCTGGCGATTCCCATGGGGGCCCTCTAGGTTCGCGTAGAATCCCCTTTAACGCATGCTTCCGCAAGCAAGAGGACATGTCGAACCTGGCCAACAAGAAACTGTTGCTCGGCATCACCGGCGGAATCGCCGCCTACAAGTCCGCCGAACTGACGCGGCTGCTGGTGAAGGCGGGCGCGGACGTGCGCGCGGTGATGACCGAGAGCGCGTGCCGCTTCATCACTCCCACCACCCTGCAAGCCCTGTCGGGCAATCACGCCTACACGGACATGTGGGACCCAAGCGTGCCCAACAACATGGCGCACATCGAGCTGTCCCGCGACCGCGATCTGGTGCTCGTCGCGCCGGCCACCACCGATTTTCTAGCGAAAGTCGCCCTGGGACTCGGAGACGATCTGCTTTCCACGCTGTGTCTCGCGCGCGAGTGCCCGCTTGCGGTGGCGCCCGCGATGAATCGACAGATGTGGGAGCACCCCGCGACGCAGCGGAACATCGCGACATTGCGTGCCGACGGGGTGGCCATTCTCGGTCCCGCCGCGGGGGATCAGGCCTGCGGCGAAACGGGCATGGGACGCATGGAGGAGCCGGAGGCGCTGCTCGCGGACGTGGTCGCGCTCCTCGGACCCAAGCGCCTGGCCGGCAAGCGCGTCCTCGTCACGGCGGGGCCCACGTTCGAGCCAATCGACACCGTGCGCGGTCTCACCAATCTGAGCTCCGGCAAGATGGGGTTCGCCGTTGCCCAGGCCGCGGCCGAGGCGGGGGCA
>JBFJOO010000050.1:0-31659 GCA_041617635.1 Burkholderiales bacterium
CGCCGCGAGCCGGGCACCCGCTCGAGGACGCGATTTGCGGCACCATGAGGCCGCTGCAGGCCCGCTCACCCACGCGCAGATAAGTATTCAATCGCCTCTTCGGCACAATGAGACCGCACCGGGCCGGCTCGCCTGCACTGTCTACCATGCGCGTTCAAGATCGCGCTGCGGGACCGTTGTAAGCCCGTAACGTAGCTAGCGCGGCTTAAGCAGCCGCTTCACGGGCCCGGACATCACCACCCGCGCCTCGCGGGCGTAGGCCTCATGGTTTTCCTCGATGTCGTCGAGCTTGTAGAGATAGTTCACCATGAGGCCGCAGGACTGCTTCATGCCGCGCGACGACGTGTCGGAGAGCCAGTTGATGCGCTCGAGCCGCGCGCCATTGCCGAGATGAAAGCGCGCGACCGGGTCGACAGGCTGTGCGTTCTCCCGCTCGCTTTCCTTCACCTCCGCGAGATAGTGCGCGCAAAGATGCAGCAGGATCGGTTCGAGCGTGAGCGCGGCCTCCGCGTCGTCGGTGAGATTGCGCTTCAGCAGATCGCCGAGCGCCTCGTGCGGATCGGTGGTGATCGCGATCCTGCAGAGCCGGTCGGCGTCCGTCTTGGCGAGCAGCCCCGGTCGGCGCGCCTTGATCTCGCCCTCCAGCCAGCGCCGGAACCCGGGCACCGGAGAGAGCGTGGCGAAACTCTTCAGTTTCGGAAACTCGACGAGCAGTTGCTCGACGACGCGCTTGATGAGGAAGCCGCCGAACGAGACGCCGCGCAGGCCGGCCTGGGTATTCGAGATCGAGTAGAAGACCGCCGCTTGCGCCGCACCCGGCTCGAGGATCGGCGCAGTCTCGTCGAGCAGGGCTTGGACGTTCGTCGCGATGTCCCGGGTCAGCGCGATCTCGACGAAGATCAGCGGCTCGCCCGGCATCCGTGGATGGAAGAACGCGTAGCAGCGCCGGTCGGAATCGAGCCGGTTGCGCAGGTCGCCCCAGCCGCGGATCTCGTGCACAGCCTCGTAGGCGATCAGCTTCTCGAGCAGGACCGCTGGGGAGGCCCAAGAGATGCGCGTGAGCTCGAGATTGCCCACATCGAACCAGCTGCCGAGCAACGAGTAGAGCTCCTCGTCGAGGACCTCGAGCTCGGGCGCGCCGCTTGCGTAGCGCTGCACGTCGGTGCGCAGGTCCACGAGGAACTTCACCCCATCGGAGAGCAGGTTGAACTGCTTGAGGACCCTGATGCGCGGCGACCCGAGGGCGAGGCGGAGCCGCGATTCGGCGTTGCGGCGGTCCGGCCCGGGCGGAGTATGGAGGTAGTCCTGGATCGCGCGCGCCACCACCTGCTCGTCCGGCCCGAACTCGTTGGCGAGCACCTGGAGAAAGCGGATGCGGCCCGCGTCGTTCAAGCGTTGATAGCTCGTCGCGAGCCATTGCACGCGCCCGCGCGCCGATGCCTCGCCGCCGGTTTCCGCCAGGCACTCGCTAAAGGTGTCCCGCAGCTCCTTGAGCTCGGCAGGGCCGAAGTCCTTCAGGACCGATCGGTCAGGCCGGGCGGCGCTTTTCAGCCATTTCCAGAGCGCGCGCACCCGTCCCGGGCGTGCGCTCTCTTCCGCGGAAGGGCCTGCGACCTGCGTGTCCACGTCAGCCTCCGTGTGAGACGTTCGTTGAGTCATGTTGAAGCAATCCCCTTGCCAGGCGGGGCAGCACTCCGGGTACCGAGCAGCGAGATTAGCAAACTACCGCCGCAAGACACATCCGCGTGTCTGGAGGGGCGCCTATTCCGCGACCGCGGTGCCGGCGCCCCGACCGAACCGTTGCTTGAGGTCCTCCACCCACATGGCGAGCGCCGGGGTGAGGAGCATCAGCAGCGCCGTGCCGAGGAGCACGCCCACCCCTATCGAGATGGCGAGCGGAATCAGAAACTGCGCCTGGATGCTGCGCTCGACGATCAGCGGCGCAATCCCGAGGAACGTGGTGACCGCAGTGAGCAGGATCGGCCGGAACCGGCTCTTCGCGGCGGATACGATCGCCTCCTGCGGGCGCTTGCCGCGCCGCAACTCCTCGTTGGTGAAGTCGATGAGCACGAGCGATCCGTTCACGATGATGCCGGCGAGCCCGACGATGCCGAAGATGCTCGTGAGCCCGAGATTCAGCCCCAGCAGCAAATGCCCGACCGTCGCCCCGACCAGGCCGAATGGAATGGCAGCAAGGACGATGATCGGCTGCACGTACGAGCGAAACGCCAGCGCGAGCAGCGCGTACATGCAGAACATCGCCAGCACGAAGTTGCGCGCGAGCGCAGGCAGCGTCTTCCCCTGCTCGCGTTGCTCGCCGGCCATCGTGTAGGCAAGGCCCGGCACCTCCTCCTGCAGCCGCGGCAGCACCTCGGAGACGAGCCGGGCGTTCACCAGCTGTCCAGTGACGACGGCGGGATCGACCTCCGCGAGCACTGTCGTGACCCGCCTGCCGTCCTGGCGCACGATCGTCGCCGGGCTCGATCCGGTTTCGAGATCGGCGACCTCGTGCAGCGGCACGAAATCGCCGGCGGGCGTGCGAATGCGAAAACGTGAAAGGTCGGAGAACGCGTCGCGCTCGCCGCGCGGCAGGCGCACGTAAACCCGGACTTCGTCCCGCCCGCGCTGCACGCGCAGCGCCTCGGCGCCGAAGAACGCGGAACGCACCTGCTGCGACAGGCTGTCCACGGTCACGCCCAGCGTGCGCGCGTACGGCTTGAGCTTGAACTGCACTTCCCGTTTTCCGGGCTCGCGGTCGTCGCGCACGTCGAACACGCCGTCGATCCGGCGGAGCTCGTCCTGGAACGACTGCACGGCCTGCGCGAGCCCGTCGGCCGTGCGCGCCGAGAGCTCGACCTGGATCGGTGATCCCAGATTGATCACATTCGACGCGAAGGAAAGCTTCACGACCTGCGGGAGCGTTCCAACCTTGCGCCGCCACCGTTGCTCGAACTCGAGCGAAGTGATCGTGCGGATCTCGGGATCGAGCAGCTCGAACACCACCGACGCCTTGTTTCCCTGCAGGACGTTGAGCGTCGCCGCCGCGCCGGGCCCGGTCCGGTCCTGCACCCCGACGGTGAGATATACGGCGTGCAGCAGCGGGAGTCCGCTCGGATCCTGCAGCGCTTCGGCGACCGCACGCCCCGCGCGCTCGACCTCCATGGCAGCGGCGAGCGTCGCTTCCTTGGTGGCGCCCTGGCGCAACTCGAGCGTGGCCGTGACGTATCGTCCTTCCACCTGCGGGAAGAAGACGAAGCGGACGTAGCCGCCGCGAATCACCCCCAGCGTGAGCAACAGGAGCGCGATCCCAGTGGCGATGACGACGCCGTAGTGCGACGTCGCGAAGCGCAGGCTGCGATCGAGCGGACCGTCGACGAATCGCCGTAGCCTGCGGTCCATGGCGCGGCGCCGGTCCGCGATCCACGCTCCGGGGCGGGTACGCGGCTCGTGGCCGACGATCTTCAGCCGCGACAGATGATGCGGGAGGATCAGCAGCGCCTCGAGCACGGAGACGGCGAGCACGATGATGACGATCGCCGGGATCTGGAACAGGAACTTCCCGATTATCCCGGGCACGAAGAGCAGCGGCACGAACGCCGCCACGGTCGTCGAAACCGCGAGCACAACCGGGAGCGCGACGCGCCGCGCTCCGGCAACCGCGGCCTCGATGGGCGGAACACCCCGCTCGTTCTCGGCATAGATGTTCTCTCCCGTCACGATCGCATCGTCGACCACGATGCCGATCGCGAGAATGAAGCCGAACAGCGAGAGCATATTGATCGAAAGATCCAGCGCGGCCATTACGCCGAAAGCGCCGATGAACGCGACGAATATTCCCGCCGAAACCCAGAACGCGAGCCGCAGATCGAGAAACAACGCGAGCGCCAGCATCACCAACGTGAGGCCCACCAGCCCGTTCTTGACGAGCAGCTGCATGCGGTTCTTGAACTCGGTGGCGTCGTTGCGCCAGATCGTCGCAGAAATGCCCGGCGGCAGACTCGGGTTCAGGGTCGTGTCGACGTACGCTTCCACGGCTTTCACGATGTCGAGAACCTTCTCGTCGCCGACGCGGAAGACCTGCACGAAGGCCGCCGGCTTGCCCTGGAAGCGCATGATGAGGTCGTCGTCGCGAAATCCGTCCTCGATCCGGGCGATGTCGGCGAGTCGCACGTTTGCGCCGGTGCGCGCGGAGACGACCACCACCTCCTCGAAGTCCTTCCGGTCGTAGTTGCGGCCCTTGGTCCGCAGCAGGATCGACTCGCCGGTCGTCTTGATGTCGCCGCCCGGCAGGTCGAGGCTGCTGCGGCGAACCGTCGCTGCAATGTCCTGCAGCGTGAGGCCATAGGCGCGCAGCACGTCGTTCGGCACCTCGATCGAGATCTCGTAGTCGCGCACGCGCGCCACCTGCACGAGGGAGAGCCCCGGCGTCGCGGAAAGCTCGTCCTTGATGCGAAAGGCGAACTCGCGCAACGTCGTTTCGCCTACGTCCCCGTACACGACCAGCTCGATCACCCGCTGCCGGTTGACGAGCTCGCGCACCTCGGGGCGCTCGGCCTGATCGGGAAAAGTCGTGATCCGGTCGATGGCGGACTTGATCTCGTCGAGCTTGCGGGGTGCGGAAGTCCCGCGCGCGAGCTCCGCGCGGACCACCCCGACACCCTCGGCCGCGTAGGAGGTAATGAGCTGGATGCCTTCGATGCCCTGGATCTGCTCCTCCACCCGCTGGACGATGGACTCCTCGATCTCGTCGGGCGCGGCCCCCTGGTAGACCACGCGGACCTCGATGATGTCGAGATCGATGAGCGGGAACACCTCCTGCTTCAGCGTGAGCGCGCTGGTGATGCCGGCGATCACGATGAACACCATCAGCAGATTGGCCGCCACCGGGTGGCGAACCATCCAGGCGATGAGGCCGTTCACGGTGCGACGCGTCCCGCCGGCGACTCGCGGCGCGTCTCGTCGACGAGGCGCACCGACATCCCCTCGGTGACGACCTTGAGCTCGCTCGTGATGACCCGCGCTCCGCTCGGCAACCGGTCGGATGAGATCACGACGTTATCCTTCGATTCGGACAGCACCCGAACCGGCGTGATCGCCACGGTGTCCGTGCCATCGAGCAGCCAGACCACGCCGCCGTCGCGCAGGGCGCGGCGCGGCACGACTGCGTAACGCCCCTGATCCCGGCCGGCGATCTCGACGGTTGCGTACATGCCGACCAGCAAAGGCGGCCCGCCACCGCCGCTGCCGGGTACGGGCGTGCCGCGCGTGTCCGGATCGTCCACGCGCACGACCACGTTGAACGTGCGGGTCGCGCTGTCGACGGAGGCTTCGACCCGGTCCACCCGCGCCGGCCAACGGTACCGGACGCTTCCGTGCTCGACGATCACCGAGGCGGCGGCCCTGCCGCCCTTGCCGCCGCCCTGGTTCTTTTCCACGTCTGGTGTGCGCCAGGGGTCGGCGATCAGCGCGACATCGCGGTCGGTGAGTGACACCGCGATTTCCAGGGCATCGTCCGAATAGATCCGGGCGAGCTCCTTGCCCGGCTGCACCGTCTCGCCCAGGCCCACTTTCTCCGACAGCACCCGTCCCTTGAAGGGTGCCTTGACGACGGCCCGTTCGAGATCGAGGTGCCGTTGCCGCTCCAGCGCTTCGCTCCGGGCGAGCGCGGCACGCGCCTGGTCACGATTCGCGATCCGTTCGTCGAGCGTCTGCCGCGACAGGAATCCCTTCGCGATGAGCTCCTCGGTGCGCTTGAGGAGTTGCTCCGCCAGCCCGAGGCTCGCCTGTGCCGATTGCCGGTCGGCAGCGGCCTGCTCGAGCGCCGCCTTGAACGGCTCCGGATCCAGGCGCACGAGGACGTCGCCGCGGGCGAATGAACCGCCGGTGACCAGCGCCGGACTGACGAAGGTCACCCGCCCCGAGACCTCCGCCGCGACCACCACCTCGGTGCGCGGCTTCACCAGCCCGTTGCCCGTCACCGTCAGCGCGCCTTCGCGAAACTCGACCGGCGCGGCGCGTACGAGCGGCAGCTGCTTCACCGGTGCGCGCACCGCCGGACGCGGCTTGAGCACCTGCAGGGCAACGTACCCGCCGACACCCGCGCACAGGATTGCCAAGGTCACGAGGCGCCAGAACCAGCGCGAGCGCGGATGTGATTGCGATGGCGTGGCAGCGGAATCGGTCAAAAGAATTGCCCGGCGGGGAATCCATGTCCCGGAAGCGGAGATTGTAGCGGTTCGATCCCAGCGGGAGTGTGAAGAACCGTTTCCCGCGCGCAAAGTGGAACGGCCGTGCACATGCTAAGAATCGCTCTCGATAGATTCCTGCGTCGATGGCCTTGGCGCCGGGGCACGGCGTTGATCCTCCGTCCTGGCGCGCTCCACGAGCAGGTAGAGCTGCTGCTTGCCGGAGAGATACTGCTTGGGCCAAGTCGCGCCCTGAAAGCCGTACTCGGCCGCGGCATGCAGGGTGAAATACGGATCGGCGAGATGCGGTCGGGCAAGCGCCGCGAGATCGGCGCGCCCGGAGGCGACGATCGTGTTCACCTGGTCGGCGGTCGTGATCGCGCCGACCGCCATGGTGGCGATGCCCGCTTCGTTGCGAATCTGCTCCGCGAACACGAGCTGGTACATCCTCCCGTAGACGGGCTTCGACGCCGGGTCGGTCTGCCCGGTGGACACGTCGATCAGGTCGCAGCCGTGGGCCTTGAAGGCCTTCGCGATCTCGACCGCGTCGGCGCCGGTGACGCCGTCCGGAATCCAGTCGGTCGCCGATATGCGCACGGACATCGGCTTCTCCTTGGGCCATACCGCCCGGCAGGCATCGAACACCTCGAGCGGGAACCGCAGCCGATTGTCGAGCGATCCTCCATATGCGTCAGTGCGCCGGTTCGTGACCGAGGAGATGAACGACGCATGCAGATACCCGTGCGCCATGTGCAGCTCGAGCATGTCGAAGCCGCACTCGATGCCCATTCGCACGGCGGCGACGTACTGGTCGCGCACGCGCTCCATGTCCGCGCGCGTCATTTCGCGCGGCACCTGGCTCTCACCGGGAAAGTAGGGGAGCGGCGAGGCTGCGACGATCGGCCAGTTGCCGCTGCGCAGTGGCTTGTCCATCTCTTCCCACATCAGCTGGGTCGAGCCCTTGCGCCCGGCATGACCGAGCTGGAGGGCGATCTTCGCGTCGGTGTGCACGTGGACGAATTCGACGACGCGCTTCCACGCGAGCACGTGCTCGGCCTTGTACATGCCCGTGCAGCCGGGAGTGATGCGCGCATCCGGCGCCACGCAGGTCATCTCGGTGAAAAGGAGGCCCGCTCCTCCCACTGCGCGCGCGCCGTAATGCACGAAATGCCAGTCCGTCGGCGTACCGTCCACCGCCGAGTACTGGCACATCGGCGAGACCACCACCCGATTCGCGAGCTGCATCCCCCGGAGATGGAAGGGGGCGAACATCGGTGGCGCGGTGAAGTCCTTCGGGATCCGCACGCCCTCGCTTTGGGCGACATGCCGCACCCACCAGCGATCCAGGTCCCGCACCACTGACGCGTCGCGCATGCGAAGGTTCTCGTAGGTCACGGCCTTCGCGCGCGACATCAGCGCAAAGTTGAACTGGACCGGCTCCATGCCCCAGAACCGGTGCACGTTCTCGAAGAAGACGAGACTCGTGTTCGCGGAGTGCGTGATCCGGTCGGCCTCGGCGTGGCGCTCCTCCTCATAGGCGCGCAGCGCCTGCTTGATGCTGCGCCGGTGGCGGGTGACCGAGTGATGGAGCGCAATCGCATCCTCGAGGGCCAGCTTGGTACCCGAGCCGATGGACCAGTGCGCGGAGTGGGCGGCATCGCCGAGCAACACCACATTCTCGTGGCTCCAGCGGTCGCAGCGCACCGCCGGGAAATTGCGCCAGAAGGACCGGTTGGTCTGGATCTCGCCACCGGCGATCTCCTCGTTGAACAACTTTTGCACGTAGGCCACCGTGGCGCGCTCGTCCTGAACGCCGATGCCGGATCGCTCGAACGCCTCGCCGGTGGTCTCGACGATCAGCGTGCACTCGCCCTGCGTGAACATGTAGGCGTGCAGATTCCAGATTCCGTCCCGGTTCTCCCGGAAGCTGTACGTGAAGCCGGGGAGTGTCGCTTTTGCGCCCAGCCACACGAACTTGTTCGGCCGCCAGTCGATGGTCGGTCGAAAATGACTCTTCCAGTTCTCGCGAACCACGCTGTTGATGCCGTCCGACGCCACGACCAGGTCAGCGTTCAGATAGGGGTCGAGGCTCGCGATATCGGTCTGAAACCGCATATCGATGCCGAGCTGGGCCGCGCGTCGCTGGAGAATCTCGAGGAGCGTGAGCCGCTTGAGCCCCGAGAAACCGTGCCCGGAAGACTTCAGGACCGAGCCCTTGTAGTGCACGTAGATGTCGTCCCAGTAGGCAAAACTGGCGGCGATGTCACGGTAGGTCGGCTCGTCAGCCGCCTTGAGGTTTCCGAGCGTCTCGTCGGAGAGCACGATGCCGAACCCGAACGTGTCGTCGGGCCGGTTG
This sequence comes from Burkholderiales bacterium, assembly GCA_041617635.1. Lineage (GTDB taxonomy): Bacteria > Pseudomonadota > Gammaproteobacteria > Burkholderiales > SG8-39 > JAABRB01. The sequence goes on from JBFJOO010000050.1 coordinate 8,542, forward strand.
CGCTCGTACACCGTCACGTCGGCCTGCGGAAAGCTCTTCTTGTGCAGAATCGCGTAGTAGAGTCCGGCGGGTCCGGCGCCGATGACGTTTAGCTTCATGAGTGTTCCCCTGCTGCGGTTACTCGTTCTGGCGTCGGGACAAGTCGGCGGCGCGCTGGGGTGCCCGGGTGCTTGCCATCACTGTTGTTGGTGCTGCTGTTCGCTCTGGCGCCGCCGCTCCAGCTCCATCACCAGCGCGCCCTTGATGGGGTTCGACGCTCCACCCCCTCCCGGCCTCCCCCATCGAGGGGGAGGGAAAAAAAACCACGCGCGCTGATACGCCTGAGTACCTCGGTCTCATTGCTGCTGTTGCTCGTCCTGACGCCGCCGCTCCAGCTCCATCACCAGCGCGCCCTTGATCACCTTGCGCGTCGGCGTCATCGGCATCGCGTCGATGATCTCGAGCCGCTCGGGCCACATGATCTTGCTGACCGCATGCTGCGCGAGCCACTGCTGCATCGCTTCGAACCCGAATTTCTGTCCGTCCCGGAGAGTGACGAAGCAGCAGGCGCGCTCGCCCAGCACCGGGTCGGACATCGGGATGACCGCGCACATTTCGACCGCGGGGTGGCTGACCAGAAGGAGCTCGACGTCGAGCGGGTTGAACTTGACGCCACCGCGATTGATGATTTCCTTGGTTCGGCCGGCGATGCGCAGGTTCCCATCGGCATCGAGCGAGGCAAGATCGCCAGTGCGAAACCAGCCGTCCTCGGTGAACGCGGCGGCGGTGGCCTGCGGGTTCCCGAGATAGCCGGCGAACAGCGAGCAACCACGCATCTCGAGCTCGCCGATCTCGTCCGGCGCGGCGCGGGAGCCGTCCGCGCGCACGACCCGCAGCTCGTTGCCGGGAACCGGCCGTCCCGCGGACCGGGTGCGCACCTCGCCGCTGTCGTCGAGCCGGGTCAAAGCGCCGCCCTGCAGCTCGGTCATCCCCCAGAGCTGGAGCACCTTGCCGCCACCAAGCGCCGCTTCGAACGTCGTGGCAAGCTCGGGCGGCACCGCCGCGCCCGACAGGATTGCGAAGCGGACTGCGGAAAGGTCTCCGCCCGCGAGCAGCCCCGCGTTGAGCGCGCCAGCCATGTGCGCGGGACCCGCATAGATGACGCTCGGCCGCGCACGCTGCAGCACTTCAGCGAACTCCCTGGGCGTGAATGTGGGGAGCAGAATCGAGGTCGCGCCGCCGCACAGCGCGACACTCAACGCCGACAGGCCGTACAGATGCGTGAACGGCGCTGCGCAGAGGACGGCGTCCGCGGACGTCACCGCCAGCTCCCGCGCTACCAGCCGGAAGTTCGCAAGGTACGTATGCGACGGATGCGGAACGCCCTTCGGCGCGGCCGTGGTGCCGGAGGTGTAGAGCAGCACGAACGGATCGCTCGCCGCGACCGACACCAGCTTCGGGTCGGCGCGGCTCGTCGTCGCATCGGCAACGAGATCATCGAACGCGATCGCCCCCTGCGGCGCCTCACCGTCGGCGATCACGTGCGCAAGCCGCGGCAGCCGGCCCTGGAGTTCGAGCACGGTTGAAGCGGCGAAGTAGTCGCGCTGCCGGGCGACACAGATCATCGCGACCGCTCCGCTGTGTCCGAGCAGCGTCTCGATCTCGGCACCCCGGTAGGGCATGTGCACGGTCTGCATGACTGCGCCCCGCGATGCGAGCCCGAGGTACGCGACGACGAACGCGAGCGTGTTGGGCAGCTGCACCGCCACCACGTCGCCCTTGCCGATGCCGAGACGGTCCATGCCGCGCGCAAACGCCCGCACGAGGCGCGCGAGCTCGGCGAAGCTCACCGCCCGCTCGCCCTGAACGACGGCTGCCTGGTCGGGCGTAGCGCGAACGGCGCGCGCCAGCCAGTCGCCTATCAGCTCGTCGGTCCACCAGCCCTGCGCGCGAAAATACGCTGCGCGCTCCGGCGGGAAATCGATGCGGAGGGTCATCCGGTCCGTCCTTGGAGTGCTTCGGCGCAGCGCACTTGCGCCTGGTGGCCGCTGGTGGGGCGACCCCGGGGGGATTGTAACCCCGACCCGAAATCGTTGAAAACCCGAACAATTTAGGTGCCCTACGGTAGCGCGGCGCGACGCCCGTCGAGCCTGGCACGAATCGGCTACGCTCCGCGCCTGAAGCGGTAAAGGAGACGAAGAATGAAGCTCGGCTTTCTGGGACTCGGCATCATGGGCATGCCGATGGCGCTACGGCTGCTCGAGCACGGCCATTCGGTCACGGTCTGGAACCGGACGCCCGCGAAGCTCGCCGAGGCGCTCGAGCATGGCGCCCGCGCCGCGGCCACGCCGGCGGAAGTCGCGCAAGCGGCTGACATCGTGCTCATGAGCCTGTTCGACACACGCGCGGTGGAAGAGACCGTCTTCGGCACCAACGGCATCGCGGCCGCTCCGGGCCACGGGAAGGTGCTCGTCGATCACGCGAGCATTCGTCCGGACGCGACGCGCGAGTTCGCGGCACGCCTGAAGCGCTTGAACGGCATGGAGTGGATCGACGCTCCCGTGTCGGGTCGTGTCCCCGGCCCACGAGGCGGCACCCTCGCCGTCATGGCAGGCGGCGACGCAGCGGTGTTCGAGCGCGTGAAGCCGGTCATCGCGGCCTACGGGCAGAACATCACGCGCATGGGACCGGTCGGCGCCGGACAGACCACCAAGCTCTGCAACCAGATCATCGTGGGGACGACTATTGCGATCGTCGCGGAAGCGGTGCGCCTGGCCGAGGCCGCCGGCGTGGATGCGGGTCTTCTCCCGACCGCACTCGCCGGCGGCCAGGCCGATTCGCTCCCGCTGCGGACCTGGGTTCCGCGCATGGTCGACGGCTGGACCGAGCGGCTCGTCGCCGCCAATGTGTTCGTCAAGGACATCGGCACCGCGCTCGATGTCGCCCGCGAAACTGCCACGCCGCTGCCGACGGCCGAGCAGGTGCTCGCGCTCTACAGCGAGCTCGATGCGCGCGGCGAAGGCGGGCTGGATCCCGCGGCGATCGTCAACCTCTATCCGCGTCCGAAGGCATCGCGTGCCTGAGTTCCGCGGAGTTTGCGCTCGCTCGAATCAAGCGTGCTGCATGATCCCGGGGTCGAGGTCGCGCACGACTGTCCTCCCGAGCAGCGCCATCGATCGCACGATCTCGGAGGAGAGTATCTCGAGCGCGTGGCGGGCGCCCTCCTCGCCCGCTGCCGCCACGCCGTAGAGGGTCGCGCGGCCGACCATTGACGCCGTCGCGCCAAGGGCGCGCGCTTTCAGCGCGTGGGAGCCACGGCGCACCCCACCGTCAATCAGTACCGCGAGCCTTCCGCCGGCGGCGCGCACGACTTCGGGCAGCGCGTCGAGCGGGGCCACGGTGCAGTCGAGCTGACGTCCGCCGTGATTGGAGACGACCACGCCGTCGGCGCCCAGGGCCACGGCCCGCTCCGTGTCCTCGGCGGTGAGCACGCCCTTCAGCAGCAGCTTGCGCGGCCAGGCGTCGCGCAGCCGCTGCAAGGTTTGCCAGTCGAGCGCGGAATCGAACTGCGCTGCAGCCATGGCAGCCAGCGTTTGAGTGCCGACGTTCGCGACCGACCAGTCGGCAAGGTTCTCGATCTTCGGCACGCCATGCGTCGCGATCTGCCACAGCCACTTCGGATGGCCAAGCAGGCCAACCACGTTTGCGATCCGTGGGCGCAGCGGCACGGTGAAGCCGCTCCGCGGATCGCGCTCGCGTTTTCCGCTTACCGCCACGTCTCCGGTGATGACGAGCGCCTCGTAGTCCGCCGCGCGCGCCCGCTCGATCAGCTTCATCGTGTAGTCGCGATCGCGCAGCACGTAGAGCTGGAACCAGAGCCGGCCGCCGGCCTCGCGCGCGACGCGCTCGAGAGACGACGTGGAGGGCGTCGCGAGCGTGAACGGAATACCGTAATGCGCCGCCGCGCGCGCGAGCAGCACTTCGGCACGCGGCCAGGCGAGCCCCGCGAGACCGGTCGGCGAGATCGCAAGCGGAAACCGGATCGGCCTGCCGAACAGATCCACCTCGGTGTCGATCTTGGATACGTCGACGAAGACCTGTTGGCGAAACTTCCACCGGTCGTATGCCGCGCGATTGTCGGCGAGCGCCACCTCGTCCTCGGCGCCGCCGTCGATGAAGCCGAAGAGCGGGTGGGGAACGTGCCGCCTCGCAAGCCGGCGCAAGTCCTCGATCGAGACGACGCGCGACCAGTCGATGCTCATGGTTTTCCCCCTCTGCGCTTCTCCGCTCTCTTGGTGGACGCGAGCTCCACTGCGACCCGCAACGCCTCCAGCATGCTGCGCTCGTCGGCCACCCCCTTGCCTGCAATGTCGAACGCGGTCCCGTGGTCCACCGAAGTGCGAATGACGGGCAGCCCCACCGTGACGTTTACCCCGTGCTCGACGCCCATCACCTTCACCGGCCCGTGCCCCTGGTCGTGGTACATGGCGACGACGATGTCGAAATCGCCGCGGCCCGCGCGGTAGAAGAGCGTGTCCGCAGGCAATGGCCCCTCCACGTTCCAGCCGCGTGCGCGGCGCGCCTCGATCGCCGGGAGGATCTTGGCCGCCTCCTCCCCCTGCCCGAAAAGCCCGCCCTCGCCGGCGTGCGGGTTGATCGCGCACACGGCGATCCGCGGGTGCAGGATTCCCGCGCGCGTTGCGACCGTGTGCGCGCGGTCGATTGTCCTGCCGACGATGCCCGGCTCGATCCTGGCGATCGCGTCGAGCAGACCCATGTGCGTGGTCACATGAATGACGCGCAATCCGGGCGCCACGAGCATCAGCGAGACCTCGGGCGTGCCGGTAAGCTCCGCGAGCATCTCCGTGTGGCCCGGATAACGATGTCCGGCGAGATTCAAGGCTTCCTTGTTGATCGGGGCGGTGCAGATGGCGTCCACTTCGCCGGCTGCGGCGAGCGCCGTCGCGCGCTCGATGAACCGGTAGGCTGCCTCGCCCGCCGACTTCGACTGCTGGCCGAACGCGAGGCCCTCGGGAACGAGCCCGAGATCCAGGCAATCGACCACACCGATCGCATAGGCGCCCGCGGCGGGCCCCGGGACACGCGCCACCCCGAGTGCCAGTCCACAGAGCCCGATCGCCTCGGCAAGCCGGCGTGCGTCGCCGATCACGAGCGGGCGGCAACGGGCGTAGACCTCGGCGTGCGCGAGCGCCTTCACGATCACCTCGGGCCCGACGCCGGCGGCATCGCCCATGGTGATGGCGACTAGCGGTCGCGAATCGGGTCGTTTCATCGGAATGCGGGTCGCTCGGCTTGCGGAACCATGGGAACGCCCCGCGGCGGCCGGTCCGCCGCCGGACCGAGCATTATCTCAGGCAGAGCGCTTCGACGTAGGTGGTCGAGGGACGGGCGCCCGCCGGGCAAGCGATCAAGTCTGCGTTCGCGGATAATCTGCGGCCGAGACCCATGAGACAGTCGTTCTTCGATCGCAAGCGCTTGCTGTTCCACCAGACCATGCCGGCGGAGCTCGGCGCGGCGTGCCTGGCGTTTCTCGGCGCCGGCCCCTGGAACAAGGATTCGGCCGAGTATGCCGCGGTGGATAGGGAGGGCTTCGAACCCCGCACGGTCGGCGAGGCGTTTCTCGCGCACGGACTGGGCTGGGAGGCGCGGCGCCTGCTGGGTATGCCGGACGACCTATTCGTGTCGGACATTCTGCTGGTCTACGCCTCCTGCCTTGGGCGCCACAACGACGCGCCGTGGGAGGGCGAGGTGTTCGTCTACTGGATGCTCGCGAGCGACGGGCTCGGCTTGCAAGTCGGGCGGGAAGTGACGCGCGCGGACCAGCCGGGCGACGTGATCGCGTTCGATCCGATGCGCCGCCATGCGTTGCTGCCGGGCGGACGGCGCGAGCTCGGCGCGGCCCGCGCCGAGGACTGGAACCGGCTCTGGTGCGGCATCCATTTCGTGATGCCGCGCGGCGAATTCGAGCGCTGGACGATGTGCCTCGGCGGGAAGGATCCAATGCTGCGGTTGCGCGCTGCGCATCAGCCGTACTTGGGCGCCGCGCGCTGATCGGCTGGCTTGTTCCCCTCCTCTCCGAGGAGGGGAGAACACCTTGCACGGCCTGCTCTCAGCGGGAAGGAGGGTAACGGGAGGAAACCAGCCGGTTTCCTCCTGTTCGTGACCTTCGGGTTTCTCCGAAGGAGGAAACCAGCCGGTTTCCTCCTGTTCGTGACCTTCCGCGGTCTTGCTCTAACGCTCTTCTTCCTCGTCCTCGCCCTTCGCCTCGTCCTCATCCTCGGCGGCCGAGGCTTCGCGGACGCGCGTCTCGAGGTAACTTTCGAACTCGTCGATGTCGGCGAATTCGTCGATAAAGTCCTGGAGGACTTCGATGACGGTCGCGTCGTCCCAGCCGCACTCATCCGCGGCATCCCGGACGATCGATTCGATCGATTTGCTCGGCATGGCTTGCTGGTCGACGTTGAACCGGACAATCAAAGGCTAGCACGCGATTCGCGGCTTCGCCACCCGCGGGCGGCCGTCGCCCGCGGCGGCGTGCGAAGGTGTCGCACCCCTTGCTGCCCTTAGGCGAGCGCCTTCTTCAAGAACGCGAGCGAGCGCTCGTGAGCGAGCTTCGCGGAAGCCGCGTTGTAGGAGCCGCGCTCGTCGCAGTGGAACCCGTGGCCCGCGCCCTCGTACACGTGGATATCGACGTCACGGCGACCCTTGAAAGCGCCGCGAGTCGCTTCCACGGCGCTGAGCGGAATGTGTTCGTCCTTCTCGCCGAAGTGCATCAGGATCGGGCAGACCGCGCGCGGGGCCTGAGCGAGCGAGCCATCGATGCCCCCGCCGTAGTAGCACACCGCGGCGTCCACGCCGGCGTTCGCGGCGGCGAGAAAGGAGAGCCAGCCGCCCATGCAATACCCGATCGTCGCGACGTTGCCGGTGCAGTCGTTGCGCGCGCGCATCGTGCTGACCGTCGCCGCGATATCCGCAACCGCTCTTGCGATGTCGGTCTTCCCCTTCATCGCGCGGCCCTTGGCGATCGATTCCGGATCGTAGCCCACGTCGAACATGGGCTGGCTGCGCCAGAACACGTCGGGGGCGAGCACGACGTAGCCGTCCGCAGCATAGCGGTCGGCGACTGACCGGATATGGTTGTTGACGCCGAAAACTTCCTGGATGAGGACGACGCCGGGCCCCTTTTTCGAGGATGGGACGGCGAGATACGCTTTGAACGTGCCGCTGTCGGCGGCGGGAATGTCGATGAATTTGCCAGCCATGAAGTGTCTCCGCATGAGTTGGGAATGCGCGCGTCGAGCGCGGTGGACCCGCAGATTAGGCCACCATGAGAATCACTGCAACCAGCCGTTTCGGGAGTACGGCCTGAAGGGTGTCGGACGTGGTCAGGCGGCAGCGAGGCCGTCGTCGGGCGTGCCGCCGCGATCCTTCATCGAGGCCTTGCGCCAACGCACGCCGCACGGGCGCTCAGGCGTGCTGTTCTCGCTGCGTGCAGTTTCGACTTCCACCGCGGTCTCGCACCCGATGATCTCGCCGGTGGGCGTGATCACCACCGCGACGCACTCGTGCACGTCGAACATCAGGTAGATGCCGAGCGATTTCAGCGTCTCGCGCGAGAGCATGACCGTCACCAGCTTTTGCTCCTGCGCAGTCTTCGCGAGATCGACCACGGTGTCGCTCGCGCGCGTTGCGACGTTCATTCCGAGGAATTCGCGCACATGCTGCGCGCCGTCCTCCGTCAGCCGGAAGAGATAGCGCATGCCGTACGGACACGCCCGGCCCGTCACTAGATCGAGGCCGTACTGGCGGAAATCGCGGATTCGGCGAATAGCGTGCATAGCTACTTACGGGATGAACTATCTAGCATAGCGGATCGACGGCGCCGCGCAGACGCCGGCCCGTCTCCGGGCCGGCATAATTTCCTCACTCAAGTCCGACGCGCTGTTGAAAAATGCTTCCCGAGCATCAGGAAACGGCGAGTTGGACGCTGCTCGCCGAGCGAAGCGCTTTTTCCAGAACCCTGACTTTGGCGGTGGAAGCGGCACGTGCGGAGTGGACGGAGTCCCACCCTCCTTGGTCCCACTTCCAACACCTCGCTACCCGCGAAACGCGGAGGCAAATCGCCCGCCCAGCGCACGCAGCGACTGGAGAATCGACCGACCGTTCTGCGATTCCACGACCTCCCGCACGGCGATCGCCTTCTGGGTCTTCATCAGCGCGGGCGCCTGCTTGAAGCTGTGGTAGCGCTCGAGCGCCGCGACAACATGACTTTGCAGCAACGTCAGGTTCACCGGCTTGTTTACGAAGCGGAAGATGCGCGCTTCGTTGATCAGGCTGATGATGAGCTCCGAGTCCGACGCCTTGGTGGTGACGATGACCAGCGTGCCCGGATGCTCCTGCTTGAGGAGCTTGAAGAGCACGGTGTTGTCGACGCGGCGTGACTCGAGATCGGCGACCAGCACCGCCACTTCACGCTCGCCGAAGATGCGCAGCGTCTCCTCGAGCGTGACCGCATGCTCGACGTGCGCGAGGTCGCCGAGCATCTCGCGCGTCGCGCGGGCGAGCGCCGGATCGTCGAGCACGAGCACCGTGACGTCGTCGTCGGCCTTCGCAGCCGCGCGTGGTGGCGGGCTCGCCTCCAGCGCGATCGCGATGGTCACGGCCTCGGCCACCGTTGCGATCAGGTCTTCCTGATGCCATGGCTTGTGAATGAAGCGGTACACCTCTCCCTCGTTCACCGATCCGACGATCGCGGCGAGGTCCGAATAGCCGGTGAGCAGGATGCGCACCGAGTTGGGCGCGATCCCCTTGACCTCGCGCAAGAGGTCGACGCCGAGCATTCCCGGCATCCGCTGATCGCTCACGATCACATGGAACCTCTCGCGCCGGACCATCCCGAGCGCCTGCTCTCCACCCGTCGCGGTGACCACCCGGTAGCTGTCCTTGAAGACGGAGCGCAACGCGTTGACGACCCGCTCCTCGTCATCGACGAAGAGCAGCGCCGGCCGACGCGTTGCAGTGAGCGGCGTCCCGGACGCGGGCTCGGCCTGGCCCTTCTCCGCCGGCTTCCGCTCGCCCAGCTGGGCCCGCAATGCGGCAGCTTTTCCGGAGATCGTTCCGCCCTCGGCGATGCCGCCGTCGAGCCGCTTGCCGCCGTCGCTCTCTTCCTGGATCGGCAGCGGCTGCGAGGTCCGACCACGGGCCTCGAAGGCCTGCAGCAGCGCGCCCGCGAACTGGCGCGCGTTGCGGTAGCGATCCGCCGGATCCTTCGCGAGCGCCTTCATCATCACCGCGTCGATCTCGCGGGGCAGCCGTGGCTCGAGGCTCGACGGCGGGGGCGGCATCTGCTCGAGAATCTTCTTCATGAGCGGCGCGCCCGCGCCGTCGAACGGGCGCTTTCCGCAGAGGATCTCGTAGACGATCACGGCCGCCGAATAGATATCACTCCGCTCGTCCGCTGTCCCGCTGAACTGCTCGGGCGCCATGTAGAACGGCGTGCCTAGGACTTCGCCCAGCTTGGTGAGATGCGAGGCCTCGACCCGGGCAATTCCGAAATCGCTGATCTTGGCCACGCCCATGTCGCTGATGAGCACGTTCGCCGGCTTGATGTCGCGGTGAACGACGCCTTGCATGTGCGAGTACTCGAGTCCCTCGAGCAGGTGCAGCAGGATCTCCGGAAACTCCTTGAGCTCCGGCCGGTATCCCGAGCGGATGTGCTCGCGCAGTGCGCGGCCGCTCACGAGCTCCATCGCGATGAAGGCGAACTCGTCGTCCTCGCCATAATCGTAGATCGCGACGATGTTCGGATGGTGCAGCTTGCCGACCGCCTGCGCCTCGCGCTTGAAGCGCTCGAGCACCGCCGAGGCGTCAGCGGGGTCGAGCTCGTCCTTGCGGATCACCTTCAGGGCGACATGGCGCTGGATCGCCGGATCGTAGCCCTTGTGGACGACGCCCATCGCGCCCTTGCCGAGCTCGCCGACGATCTCGTACTTCCCGATCTTGCGGAGGTTGGTCATGCGAATCGGCGTGCAGTCATCATGCGGCGGCGGCGTGGGCGGGATTCGCGGGGAGTATCACCCGAAAGCGCGTGCCGACGCCCTGCTTGGAGTCGACCTCGATGCGACCCCCGTGGCTTTCCACGATCTTGTAGACGATCGAGAGCCCCAGGCCGGTGCCCTTGCCTACCTGCTTGGTCGTGAAGAACGGGTCGAATATCTTCGGCAACATATCCTCCGGAATGCCGTGGCCGTTGTCGATCACCTCGACCATCACGTGATCGCCGCCGTGCATCGCGGTTCGCACCGTGATCGTGCCGCCCTCATCGGATGTGGCCTGCGCGGCGTTCGTAACGAGATTCAGGAAGACCTGGTTGATCTGCGAAGGCGAGCAGCTGATCGCCGGGATCGTCGCGAACATCGTCCGGACCGTCTTGGTCTTGAGCTGATTGCGGGCGATCTTGAGCGCGCTCTGGACGCCTTCGTTCAGATCGAATTCTGCCACTTTGCTGCGATCGAGCCGGGCGAAGTCTTTCAGGTTCGTCACGAGCTCGGATATCTGCCCGATTCCGTGCAGCCCGTCCTTCACCAGCGTGTCGAGCTCGTGCAGCATGCCGCGGCTCTTGGCCTCCTCCAGAATCGCGGACACGCGCTGAAACTGCGCCGAGAGGTCCGCCTCGGAGGTCGAGCTCGACTGCAGCAACGCGAGCAGCCGGTCGGTGGCGTCCGCAAGCTCGGTGATCTCCGGCATACGGTTGTTTACCGTGTCGAGGCTCGATTTCACGTAGGCGAGCGGGGTGTTCACTTCGTGCGCGACGCCCGCTACCATCTGTCCGAGCGACGACATCTTCTCGCTCTGGATGAGCAGCACTTCCTGCTCCTTCACCTGACGCAACGCGTCGGACAGCTCGCGGGTGCGCTCGGCCACCCGATGCTCGAGGGTCTCGTTCGCTTCGCGCAACTGGAGATTGATGCGGTTGATGACGGCGTAGCTGTGCACCAGGCGCCAGCCGAGGTAGGCGGCGAGGATGAGCAGCAGGCCCGAGTACACGAGCAGATAGAGCCGGTAGCGCTCGGACTCGTCGACCGCGCTACCGAACTCCCGCTCGAATGCTTTCGTGAGGGTGTCCAGGCGTGGTCCAGTCGACGCGAGCAACGCGGCGCGGAACAGATCGTCCTCGGCGCGGCGATCATCGACGACCTGGCGTGCGGCCGCCGCGAGCTCCTCGAGCAAGCCGCGCTCGGGGTCGGGAATGTCGATGGCGGCGAGGCGCGCGATCGCGGCTTGCGCGTTCGCGCTCGTCGCCGGTGCGGGTTGCGCCGCGAACGCGAGCGTCGCGGAAGTGGCGCGCTCCGCATCGCGCTCGATGGCCGCCGGCAGTGCATCGCGCGCACCGGCGCGCGCGCGCGCCGCACGGGCGACCGCGTCGCCGCGCTGGACCAGCCGCTCCAGCGATGCGCGGTACGCTCGATTCCTATCGAGAAAGCCGTCCATCGCGCGCGCCTTCTCCTCGAACGCGTCGCGCAACGCGGAAAGGCTCTGCGCCGGAAGCAGCCCGCCGGTCTGATACGAGCGCTGGGCAAGCTGCGCCTGCAACCGCGCGACGGCGGTCACGCTCGCGGACCCCTGGGTCGCGGCAAGCGACGTGGCGTCCTGCAACTCCCCCGCCAGCCGCGCGCCGATGAGCCGATCGTTCCAGCGCTGATCGATCTCCTTCAACTCGCGCAGCAAGCCGAGCACGCCGCTCGCCGCCTGCAGGTCGAGCGCGCGCGCCTTGAAGTAGAGCGACGCCCATCCTCCGACGACAAGCACCACGAGCGTGATGACCGCGAGATAGCGGAACGGTTTCCCGACGATCTCGCGCAGCCGCGACGGGCGGGCGGGGAGCGCTGCGGATTCATCCGCTGCGGCGGTGACGGCCTTGGGCCAGAGCTGGAACACGGCTTCGGTTCAATACGCTAATCAGCTGTTTTTCTTCGCAAAGTATATGCCAACGGAATGACGGCAGCACTCGCTTTGAAATACGCCGGCGGCACGATTCCGCGCTGGGCCCCCGATCTCGCTCGGCAAGCACTCGCTTGGCCTGGGGTCCGCGGCCTCCCAGGTAGCGATTCCGTCACACCGGAGCGGTTCGGAAGTGAATTATTGCAGCAGTGCGAGCACCACGCCGGCCACCTGCTCGAGCGCCTCGTCTACGTCCACGATCGCTCGCATGCCGGGGAGCGGCGCGGTTTCGAACCGACCGAAGACGGGCACGCCGAATTGGAGCGCGAGGGCGATTTCGGAAAGCGTACCGTATCCTCCACCGACCGCCACGACGCAGAGCGATGCGCGCGCGATGATCGCATTGCGCGCTTCGCCGACTCCCGTGGCGATGGGGATCGTGACGTACGGATTGGCATCGCGCCAGTCGCCCTGGGGGAGCAGCCCGACCACCGTACCGCCCGATTCGCCGGCGCCTTTTGACACCGCACCCATCACACCCGTCAAGCCGCCACAGAGCACCGTGAGGCCCATCTCGGCCAGACCTCGACCGAGGCGCTCGGCGAAGATCAACTCGGCCGGCTTGGCGTCGCGCGGACCCACCACGCCCACCGGCGCGCGACACGGCGTCCCGCTTTCGCGCTGCAGCCAGCGCACCGCATCGCGGACCGCGATGCGCTCGCCGCGCACCGTGCCTTCGCGCCAGGCGCGCATGCGCGGGTCGAACTCGCCGCGCGTCGCGTCGCACAGGCGCCGGTTCATACGATCGAGCAGCAGTTGGGTCATCGACCCTCCTCCACCGGTATGCACGGGACCCGATGATAAGCGCGCCGCTCGCAGGCCGCGAGAAGAGTCGGTCGAGAAAAAGGAGAGAAACGACGATCAGCGCGGAAAAACCCGCGGTCAGCGGGTTTGACGACCTACCGGGCCCTCGATGAATTCCGCCGTGGCCGCGACGAAAGCTGCCGGGACATCTGCCGACTCTTCCTCGAACCATGAGCGCGCGGCGCGGCGTCCGGCGGTCACGACACGGTCGAGGCCGTGATACTGGTCGATGCGGTCTTCGTTGGCGAGGTCGCGCCATGCGTCGCTGATGCCGTACAACTCGATGTCGGCCTTCTTGCCGAGGACGCCCTCGACATCCACGTAGGCGAGGTAGTAGGTGGCGATCTCCACGCCCCAGGTCTCGTTGACCGCGCCGGGCGTCGTTGCGAGCGCCGCCATGCCTGGGCGCAGCGCCATCAGCTTCGCGCGATGCGCCTCGACCAGCCCCAGGGCGAATCCGAGCGTGAACGACGCGAACGCATGATGAAAGAGCATATGGTGCGTGAGATCCTCGCGGTGCTCGTTGAGCACCACCACGGCATGCCGCATGATGGCGTGCAGGTCGCGCAGATGCTTGAGCGCGAAAGGCACGTCGAGCAGCCGATCGAAGGTCTCTTCCTCGTGCACCATTCGAAAGAGCGCCTCGTCGGCGTCGGAGTCGAGCGCTTTCGCGTTCGAAGTCTTGCCGAGCGAGACATAGTCCTCGTCGTTCACGCCGGCTTCCGCCCGAGCGCGGCGCAGCCCCAGCGAAGAAACCAGCGACGATGCGTTCAATGTCTTGCTCACGGCCATAATCTATGAATCGTGACGCGACGCCCGGATGCCCGCAACAACGGCAAATTGTGCCGGCGAATAGTGTCACGCGGGGGGCGGGGGCGGACGGCGCCGAGTCCATCGACCCACCCGTCCCACGCCCATCTACCGCGGACGGTCCGAACAGCTAGCAAGAACGATACCGGGAACCTCTGCGGATCGCGGATCCTGCGCCGCAGCAGGGCCGAGAGAAAAGGCGCCGAGGATGCCAAGTACTTGATTCTGGTAGGCCGTGTAGGATTCGAACCTACGACCAACGGATTAAAAGTCCGCTGCTCTACCAACTGAGCTAACGGCCCAGAGAAAGGGTGGGATTGTATTTCCGCGACGTTGGGGGTGTCAACGAATGGACGCTTCCGACGCTCTTAACGACCGGAGTGCACTAAGCCTCGCGCATCATGCGCCAGTATTCGATCTTCATCGTGAGCGCCGCGCCCGTGACGATCGAGGCAAACGTGATGATCGAGCCGAGCGCGAGCGTCGAGAACCCGGTGATTCCTTGGCCGATGGTGCAGCCAAGACCCACGATGCCGCCAAATCCCATCAATACGCCGCCGAGTACGTGGCGACCGGTGTCGGCAGCATCGCGAAAGCTTTCCCAGCGAAAAGTCCGCGAGACGAGCGCGTAGCACGCCGATCCGGCGACCACTCCGATCGCCGACGCGATTCCGAATGTAAGAATTCTCGACGCGTCGGTCCACAGCATGAGGAGCTCGAGCAGGAACGCCTGCGGCGCGACGAACGATAACGACTCCATGCGGTTGGTGTTCGTGGCGACCCATGCTTCCTGCAGCGACTGCGGGTCTTCGGCGACGTAGCCCAGCTTTCCGCTCACGTACCAGCCACCGACGATCACCAGGCCGACCACCACGCCGCCCAGCAGATTGTCGAACGTCCGGAACTCGCGCCTCGCAAGCGCGAAGACGCCGAGCGCGCCGGCCACGACGATCATGAGGACCCAGACCATCGCGGTTCGCTCGGCGCCGAATAGCCCGGCGGCGAGCGACGGAAGATCCTGGCCCCCGCTTAGCTGGACGCTCGCCTGCTCGAGCCATTCGACCCGGAACACCCCGAACAGTCCGCGCAGCGTCATGTAGGCGGCGATCGCCATGAACACGACGACGATCAACGACTTCAGGTTGCCGCCTCCCACGCGGATCAGCGTCTTCGAGCCGCATCCGGACCCGAGCGTCATGCCCACGCCGAACAGCAATCCGCCGACGATGTACGAGAGCCAGGTGAAATTGGGGCCCGGGTAGATCGAGCTCGACAGCTTGATGACGCCGCCGAGCTCCAGGAGCTGCGCGCCGATGATGGCAATGGCGATCGCCAGCAGCCACATGCGCATGCGGTTCCAGTCGCCCATGTTGACGACGTCGGACACCGCCCCCATGGTGCAGAAGTTCGTCTTGTTGCCGACGAAGCCGAAAATGAAGGCGAGAATGAAGGCGCCCCAGGTGACGTATGGCACCAGGGTCGCCGGATTCACGTCGGTCATGGTTTCCCCTCCAGCGCCCGCTCCGCGACCGTCTGATTCTAGCGAACAGCGTTCGCGCCACGAGCAAATGCGCTGCGTGGCGGATAACTGCCCTCTATGTCGCGCCGGCGGCCGCCCGGAAACGGGCCATGGGCCCGGCTAGCGTCGCGCCAGACGTTGCTTGGCCTGTTCTGCCGCGGAGCTGTTCGGGTACTTCTCGACCAGCGTGCGCAGCGTGTTCCGAGCGCCGTTCACGTCGCCGAGCTCGGCCTGGCTGCTCGCGATGTTCAGCATCGAGTCGGGTGCCTTGGCATGGTCTGGCCAGGTCGCCACGACCTTCTGTTGCTCGGCGATCGCGGTCTTGTAATCGCGCAGCGCGTAGTGGGCGTTGCCGATCCAGTACTGCGCCGAAGGAGCGAGCGCGCTCGCCGGGTAGGTCTTCAGGAACTCCTTCAGCCCCTGGATCGCGGACCCGAAATTGTTCGCCTTAAACTGCGCGAGCGCCGCTTCGTACGCCTGGGTCTCGAGCGCCAGCTGTTGCGCGTCCTTCTCCTTGTCCGCCCCCGCCAGCTCGATCTTCCGCAGCCGCGTGTCGAGGTCGACGTACAGGTCCTTCTGGCGCTTGTCGAGGCTCTCGACGCGATTGGTCAGCACTTCGATCAGACCCCGCAGGGTGGCCATGTCGCGCCGCAGCGCCTCGATCTGGTTCACGACCTCGAAGAGCGCCTTTCGATCGCGCTCGCCCGCATCGGCCTCGATGCGCGCGAGCCGGCCTTCGAGTTGCTTGATCTGCGCGCGCGCCTGGTCATCCCCGAAGAGCGCGGCGTGCGCGGGCAGCACAGTGCCGAGCGCAGCGGCGAACACCAGAGCCCGGGCGCGCATCAGAATTCACCCGAATACAGAAGGTCGGCACGGCGATTCTGCGCCCAGCACTCCTCGGTCTGCTCCGCGCAGCGGGGTTTCTCCTCGCCGAGGCTCACCGACTCGAGCTGCGCTTCGCCGGCGCCCATCAGCAGCAGCGTGCGCTTCACCGCGTCAGCGCGCCGCTGACCGAGGCCGATGTTGTACTCGCGGCTGCCGCGATCGTCGGCGTTGCCCTGGATCAGCATCTTCTTGCCCTGGTTCTGCCCGAGGTAGCGGGCGTGCGCCTCGAGCGTCGGGCGGTACTCTTCCTTGATGTCGTCGCGGTCGAACTCGAAGAAGATGCTGCGCTTGGCGAGCGGGCTCGACGGATCCTTGAGCGGGTCGCCGGGGATCGTGGTCGTGGTGATCGGCTGCGACGAGGGGCCGCCGCGCGTGCCGGTCCCGGCCCCCGGGGTGCGATCCTCGACTGCCGCGCCGGAATCGCTTTCGGGCGTGCTCGCGCAGGCCACAAGCATGGTCGCGGCCGCCACGGCAAGAATCATTCGCTTCATCAGGATACCTCCTTGATTCGTTGGATGGTTAGTTCAGAAACGGTCCCCACGCCGGCTCGCGAACATCGCCGGCTTGCACCGACAAGCGCTGCCTGACCCGACCGTCGCTCGACACCGCGGCGAGCACTCCGCGACCTCCCGTGTTCGTGGCATACAGAATCATGCGCCCGTTGGGCGCGAAACTCGGTGATTCGTCGCGGCCCGTGTCGGTGAGCACCTGGACCTGCTTCGTGGCGAGATCCATGATCGCGACCTGGAACCGTCCGCTGTCGCGGCGCACGAACACGAGCGTCTTCCCGTCCGGGCTCACGCGCGGCGTCACGTTGTAACTGCCCTGGAACGTGACCCGCTGCGGGCTGCCGCCTGCCACCGGGATGCTGTAGATCTGCGGGCTTCCGCCGCGGTCCGAGGTGAAGTAGATCGTTTCCCCGTCGCGCGAGAAGAAGGGCTCGGTGTCGATCGCTTGCGAAGAATTCAGACGCCGCACGTTCGACCCGTCGGCGCTCATCAGAAAGAGCTGCGAGCCGCCTTCCCGGGAGAGCACCACCGCGAGCATGTTGCCGTCAGGCGACCACGCGGGCGCCGAGTTCGAGCCGCGGAAGTTCGCGACCGCCCGGCGCTGCCCGGTGGCGAGCGAGTGGACGTACACGACCGGCTTCTTGTTCTCGAACGACACGTACGCGAGCCGGCTTCCGTCGGGGGACCACGCTGGGGACAGGATCGGCTCGTCGGAAGCGAGCGCAGTCTGCGCATTGGCGCCGTCGGCGTCGGCGACCTGCAGCTGGTAACGCGAGTCGGTCTTCACCACATAGGCGACGCGGGTCGAGAACACCCCGCGCTCGCCGGTGAGCCGCTCGTAGATGAAATCGGCGATGCGGTGCGCCGTGGCGCGCGCCTGCTGCGCGTTCAACGTAAACGCGAGCGCGCCGAGCTGCGTCTGCTTGGGCACGTCGTAGAGCCGGAAGCGCGCCTCGTATCGACCGCCGCCGATCGGATACACCCCGCCGACCACGACCGCGTCGGCGTTCTTCTCGCGCCACGGCGCAAAATCGACGTTGGACACGTCGCTCAGGTTCTGCGGGCCGGTGTAGAGGGTGCGGAAGCGGCCGCTGCGCGAGAGGTCGGCCTCGATCACATCGGAGATCGCCGGCGTGAGCGCGCGCTCGCCGGTAAACGGCACGATCGCGATCGGTATCTGGTTGCCGCCCGCTCCGGTGATTTCGATGGTGAGCTGGGCGCGCGCCGGGCCGGCGACGAGCGAAGTGAGGAAGAGGAGGGAGATAAGGGCAGCGCGGAGCAATCGATTCACACCTCTGACGACGGCAATAGCCGGGACACGAGCGGGGATAGCGCGAAGCAACCTGAAATTATACGTGAGATCCCGCTGGGCCCCGACTGTCGTGATATGCCGACAACTCGCTCGGCACGTCATCGCTTGTCGCTCGGGCTGAACTTCAAGCGCAAGGCCGCCTGGAAAATCTCTCGCTGTTCCGGGAGGGGCAAGGGAGAGCTCTTCAGGATGGCGCGCTCCCACGCGTCGTCGAGCGCCTTGTTGCCGCTCGAGCGCGTGAGCTTGACGCTCAAGATCTCGCCGGTCGGGAGCTGCTGCACGTGAAACTCCGCCTCCGGATTGCCGGCGAACGTCGTCGGCAGGATCACGTTGCCCTGGATCTTCGCGCGGATCTTGTCGACGTACCCTGCGGTCGCGTTCGGATCGCCCGGTACCGATGTCGGCACGCCTTCGCGCCGTCCAGCCTGTGCGGGCGCCTTGGCGAGCTCGCGCGCCATGCGCTCCTGCATCTCGCGCTCGAGATCGGCCGTGAGCTGCTTGTCCGCCGCGATGGCGGCTTCGCGCTCCTTCTTCTCGCGCTCGGCTTTCGCCCGCACTTCTTCCTCCTTGCGCTTCTGCTCCGCTTCCGCGCGGGCCGCCTCTTCCTTGCGCTTCTTCTCCGCTTCTTCGCGCTTGCGCGCCTCCTCGTCCCTGCGGCGCTTCAGCTCGAGCGCCTCGAGGCGCTTGCGCTCTTCCTCCAGCCGCTTGCGCTCCTTCTCCTGCTCGAGCGCGATGTCGACCTTCTCGGGCGGCTTCGTCTCGACTTTCGGCTCGGGAGGCGGCGCCGGCTTGGGCGGCGGCGGGGCCGGCTTGACCTCGGGCTTGGGCGCCGGGCGCGGCGTCGCCGCCGGTGGCGGCGTCCAGAGCTCGGCCACCACCGGGGCCGGCGATTTCGTCTTCCAGTTGATCGCGAAGAACAGCACCACGACGAAGGCGACGTGCATCGCGATCGAGAGCGCGAACGCCATCGTGCTCCGCGGTTCGGTTCGGTTCTGCGTCGGCAACGCGCGCTCCTACCGGTCTGCCGAGAATCTCTGCGCAGGCGCGCAGGGGGATCTGCAAGGGGCTCGCCCCTTGTTCGTTCCAGGGGGTGAGCCGGGGTTTCGAAGGACGCGCCTGCGCGCGTCCGAGCCAGTGAACGCGCGGCGCGATGCAACGTGCCGGGCCGGACAAGGGGATTCTTCCCCTTGTTCGTACGATCGGGGTCTTTCTTGCATGCTCGTTTCGCCGATCGAAGTCGCCACGACTCGCGTCCTTAAGGCGCCCATTACTGCTCGGCGGGCTTGACCATCAGGCCGACGCGCTTGACGTTGAGCTTCTGCAGCTCGTCCATCACCTTGAGGACCGCTTCGTAGCGCACCTCCTTGTCGGCCGCGATCACCACGGGCTGGTCGGGCTTGGCGGCCTGGCGCGCCTTCACGATCTCGAGCAACTCGGGCATCGTGACCTCGCGCTCCTCCTTGACGCCGGGCTCGCGCTCGCGCAGCACCAGCGACGTATCGCGCTTGACGATGACCTCCAGAGGCGGCGGCACCTGTATCGGCGGTGACGACTTGCCGATCGAGGGCAGCTCGACCAGGCCCGGGTTCACGAGGGGGGCGGTGACCATGAAGATCACGAGCAGCACGAGCATGACGTCCACGTACGGGACGATGTTGATCTGGTTCAGGAGCTTGCGCTGCCTCATCGACCCGCCTGCCGCTGCAGGATGTTCGAGAACTCCTCCATGAAGCTCTCGAAGCGGTTAGACAGCCGGTCGATGTCGTGCGAATAACGGTTGTAGGCGACCACTGCCGGGATCGCCGCGAACAGCCCGATCGCCGTGGCGACGAGCGCTTCGGCGATGCCGGGCGCCACTGCGGCGAGCGTCGCCTGCGCCACGTTCGCCAGACCGCGGAACGACTGCATGATCCCCCACACCGTGCCGAGCAGCCCGACGTACGGGCTGACCGACCCGACCGAGGCGAGAAACGCGAGGTGCGCCTCGAGGTAATCCATTTCGCGCTGGTAGGTCGCGCGCATCGCCCGGCGTGCCCCGTCCACGAGCTCGCCGGTCTCGGGCACGCGGGTCTGGCCTCTCAGCTTCACGTAATCGCGGAACCCGGCTTCGAAGATGCGCTCGAGGCTCCCGGTCCGGTGCCGCGAGTTCACCGCGCTCTGATAGAGCGCATTCAGGTCGGGCCGGCTCCAGAACGTGCGCTCGAACTCCTCGGTCTCGCGGCGCGCCTGGCGGATGGCGAACAGCTTGCGGAAGATGTAGTACCACGACATCACCGACACGACGAGCAGCAGGACCATGATGGCCTGCACGACGAAGCTCGCATTGAGGATCAGCGAGAGGATGGAGAGATCGTGGGTGACGTTCATGCGAGCGCTTCCAGGCGATCTCGAAGCTCGTCGGGCAGCGGCACGGGCTTGAGCGTGCGCGGATGCACGCACGCCGCTTCGATCGTCGCCGACACCAAGGTCTCGGGGGTCTCTGCGCCCCGCAGGACGCGCTGGCCGAAGACGACGCGCGCCCGGCCGACCCGACCGATTTCCGCCGTGACCAGAAGCTGGTCGTTCAATCTCGCTGGCTTATGGTAGTCCACGTTTATCCTGTAGACGATGAACATCGCGTGGCGCGTCTCGGCCATCTCGGCAAGATCGAACCCGAGCGCGTGCAGCAACTCGATTCTCGCCGCCTCGAAAAAGTCGAGATAGGTGCCGTGGTACACCACGCCACCGGCATCGGTGTGATGGTAATAGACCCTGACGGGCCATGGCTGGACGCGCGTGCGCTGGTCCTGATGCTCCAAGCCTCTAACCTTTAAACCCTTCAACCCCTCAACGCATGATCGTCGTCGTTCTTGGCGCCTGCGCCCCGGGGTTCGGCAAGGCGCGATTGTCGCGCCAATTGAACCGTTCTGCACGCAAAATCCGGTCCAGAAGGGGCACCAGGGGCGTTGCGAGGAAGAGCGCCCAGACGAGCCCGTTCGGCATGAACAGGGCGTACTGCCATGCGAACGCCGCCGCCGCGACCATCGCCGCATGGGCGACGCGCGCGCCGCGGTGGTTGGGCGTGGTCATCGGGTCCGAGATCATGAAGAACGCGAAGAGCAGCAACGCGCCGCTCTCCAGCTGGTGCACGAACACGGCCCACTCGTAGCCGAGCCAGACGTTCCGGACCGCCACGAGCCCGAGGTAGCAGGCGAGGAACGCCCAGCTCGTGTCGAGCCGGTGCGCGCGGCTCGACACCAGCGCGCCGAGCGCCACGACCCAGGCCGCGGAAGCGATATCGCTGCCCCACTGTCCCGGCGAGATCCAGGCCCCCGGAATCAGCGCGACGCCGGCGATGACGCCGAGATTCGCGGGATTGAAGAGATGCTTGCCGCCGGACCGGATGGCGAACTTGCTCGCGATCGCAAGCGCCGCCGCGAGGGGGTGGACCCACAGGCTGTCGGCGCGGAGCAGGATCGAGAGGCCGAGGCAGGTGATGATCGCGCTCAACACTCCGACGCGCGGCAGGCCGAGGGCGCGCACGCACGCGAGCTGCGTCGCGAGGCCCGCGGCGAAGGTGAGCGCCATCTGCTCGGGCCGCAGCGTGAAATCGCGCACGATCGCCCCGGCGCCGAGCAGCGTGCCGAGAAACAGGATCTGGTAGACGCGGGCGTCGCGCGGCAGGCGCGCGCCGAGCGCGCGCGCCTTGCCAAGGAGCCCGGAGCTCACGGCGCGACCCCAACCCACCACTCCTCCCACCACGGCCGCTGGCGCGGGGCAGTGCCCATGCGCGCACGGATCGCGTCGACGTCCCAGCCGGTGAGCGTGGCGAGGATTTTCGCCTCCCGCTCCTGGCGCTCGGCGACCTGATCGAGATACGGGCCGGCGGCAGGGCAGGCGTCGGCCGCGATCTTGATCGGATGCCGCAGCACGTAGCGCGCCTGGTAGTTCGCGCGGTCCTTGGTTTCCTGGAAGACGAGGTCCTCCGGGAACGTCTCGGCGGTGTAGCGCACATGCAGCCGGGTCAGCATCACGGGCTGCGCTTGCGGCGCGCGACGCCCGCCGGCCGCCACCCAGTCCACGCCGAGACCGCGCAGCTCCGCCGGGGTCAGCGGATTCGCCGCGCAGGGATCGCACCAGCTCATGTTCCACACGTACTCGGTGAAGATCACGCGATACTCCTCGCGCTTCGCCTGCGCATCGAAGAGTGCCTTGTAGAACGTCCGGAAATCCCCCTTCACGTAGGTCGGAATGTCCATATTCGCCGGCAGGCGCACGGTGCGGTAGTTCGTCGACTCGACGCGTCCCGTGCGGGTCAGCACCCACAGCACCAGATCCTGCGGGCCACGCGCGTTCAGCATGCCGAGCCGAATCGGCAGCATGAACTTCCCGGTCCGGAAGCTGAACTGCATCGGCCGCAGATAATTCGACCCGGTCTTGGCCTGCTCTGCGAGATTCACCTTCGCGACGAAGAACTTGAGGTCCTGGCGAATGTAGGGCGCCAGCGCCTGCGCCGCGCCGTCGGGAATCCGGTAGCCGTTCTCGCGCAGCCAGAGCTCGAGACCGTTCGATTCCTTGGCGGAGAGGATCACGACGTCGTATTCGCCGATCGTGTATTCGGCTTCCACCGTGACGCCGCGTTCCTCCTCCGCTTTCGTGCGCACGGCGTCCATCGCGAGGGATTGGGGCATTCGGCCAAGCGCCCCATTCTTCCTTTCGCGCAGCGCATGACAGGGGTTGGCGTCGTAGTACTCCGCAAGCCGTGGCGCGCTGTAGGCGTCGATGCGCTCGAAGAGCACGTTGTCCACCACCTTGATGCTGTCCTCGGACAGCACCTCGGGAACGGGCACGACCATCGCGAACTCCGTCAGGTCGCCCTTGTAGTCGTTGCGCATCGTGATCGTCGTCCGGTCGCCGTCGCGCACCATCACCACCTGCGAGGCTTCGTTGAAAAGGTTCGCGTCGGCCTTGCCGACATAGAACCCGCAGAAAGCGAGCGCGCTTGGCGCGATAAGCGTAAGAGCGGCCGCTGCAAAAATCCGGGCAATCCCCGGGCGAATCAGGGCGTTCATGGGACCTCCGTGTGTATTGACGCCGGGGTGTAAACGGCGCCGGAGGCGGGATGGGGTTAAGGTGAACAACGGACACTCATGAGAGCGGGGCAGCGGCCATGCCCGGCCGACACCAACGGCCGCAAACGCCCTCCTGCGGGGACCCGGTTTGCGGCGGGCAGTCAACACACGACTACCCGCGCACAAACCACCCGCGACGGAGGGCGCGGCCAAAGGCGCCGGCCAGGC
>JBFJOO010000051.1:0-30971 GCA_041617635.1 Burkholderiales bacterium
ACGGCCCCGCTCCTGCCCGCGAAGCGGCCCCGCTACCTGATGGGGGTCGGCTACGAGCGCGACATCGTGGCCGCCGTGCGGGCCGGGGTCGACATGTTCGACTGCGTCCTGCCCACGCGCAACGCGCGTAACGGCTGGCTTTTCACGCGCGCGGGCGACATCAAGATCCGCAATGCGCGCCACCGCACCGAAACCCGGCCGCTCGACGAGCACTGCGGCTGCTACGCCTGCCGGCACTTCTCGCGGGCGTATCTCCACCACTTGCAAAGGGTCAACGAGATCCTGGGTGCCCGGCTCGGGACGATCCACAACCTGCACTTCTATTTCGGGCTGATGGCCGAGGCCCGGGAAGCGATCAGCGCGGGCCGGTTCGCCGCGTTCGCCGCGGAGTTTCGCGCCTCCCGCCGGCTGCTGGCGGACGAAGCCCACAAGCCTGGATTCCCGCTTGCGCGGGAATGACGGTTCCGATGCAGTCATCCCGGCGGAAGCGGAGCTCCAGTACGCCCATGGATAGCCGGACTTGGATTCCCGCTTGCGCGGGAATGCCGACGCCCTGCCACCAGCCCGTGCAGGGGTATAATCTCGCGTTTTCTGACACACGCAACGGAGACGACCGTGTTCATCAGCCACGCTTACGCGCAGGCCCCGGCTTCCGGCGGCGGCGACCCGATGTCGCTGACGATCATGATGATTCTCATGTTCGTCGTGCTCTGGTTCGTCATGGTGCGCCCGCAGATGAAGCGCGCCAAGGAGCACAAGGCGCTGGTGGAGGGTTTGCAGAAGGGCGACGAGGTCATCGCCGGCGGCGGCATGATCGGCCGCATCACGAAGGTATCGGACGCCTACGTCACGCTGGAGATCGCGGAGAACACCGAGATCGTGGTCCAGCGCCAGGCCGTACAGACGGTGCTGCCGAAGGGAACCCTCAAGTCGCTCTGAGCGGGAAGTGAGGAGCGCCGGGTGAGAAGAGACGTCCCGACCGCGGCTCTTCCGCTCCCTGCTCCTCAGCACCCAGTCTCCACGCCGCTTCCCCAATGAACCGTTACCCCCTCTGGGTCTATGTCACCGTGGCCGTCGCGCTCGTGCTCGGCCTGCTGTACACGCTGCCGAACTTCTTCGGCGAGGCGCCCGCCGTGCAGATCTCGAGCGCGAAGGCGACGGTGCGCCTCGACTCCGACACGCTCGGGCGCGCCGAGGCGGCACTGCGCCGCTCGAACATCGCCCTCACGGGCACCCAGCTCGATCCCAACACCATCCGGATCCGGTTCGCCGACACCGACACGCAGCTGAAGGCGCGCGATGTCATCGATGCCGAGTTCAATCCCGTCAAGGACGATCCTTCCTATACGGTCGCATTGAATCTGGTATCGCGGACGCCAGCCTGGCTCTTGTCCATCAATGCATTGCCGATGTACCTTGGGCTGGATCTGCGCGGCGGCGTGCACTTCCTGTTCCAGGTCGATATGCGCGGCGCGCTCACCAAGCGGCTCGACTCGTACACCGGGGATATCCGCACGCAGCTGCGCGACCAGCGCATACGCCATGCCGGGATCACGCGTGAAGGCCAGACCATTTTCGTGCGCTTTCGCGACACGGAGACCCGCGACAAGGCGCGCCGGCTCATCCTCGACAACCTGCCCGATCTCGCCCTCGCGGAGATCGACAGCGCGACCGAGCCGCGCCTTGCCATCACCATCCGACCCGAGGCCGAGAAGCGCATCCAGGATTCCGCCCTCAAGCAGAACATCACCACGCTGAACAACCGGGTGAACGAGCTCGGCGTGGCCGAGCCCGTGATCCAGCAGCAGGGCGCCGACCGCATCGTCGTGCAGCTGCCTGGCGTGCAGGACACGGCGCAGGCGAAGAAGATCCTCGGACGAACGGCCACGCTGGAGATCCGGATGGTCGACGAGGACAACATGAACCCCACCGCGCTCGCCGCCGCGCAGGCCGGGCAGGTTCCCTTCGGCGACGAGTTCTACATCGAGCGCAACGGCGCGCCGCTACTCGTGAAGAAGCAGGTCGTGCTCACCGGCGACCGGCTCACCGACGCGCAGCCCGGTTTCGACCCCCAGACCAACGAGCCGGCCGTCCACCTCACGCTCGATTCGACCGGTGCGCGGATCTTTCGCGACGTCACGCGCGAGAACGTCGGCAGGCGCATGGCGATCCTGCTCATCGAGCGCGGCAAGGGCGAGGTCGTGACGGCGCCGGTCATCCGCACCGAGATCGGCGGCGGGCGGGTCCAGATCAGCGGCCGGATGAGCACGGTGGAAGCCAACGAGGTGGCCCTGCTGCTGCGTGCCGGCGCGCTCGCCGCACCCATGGAGATCGTCGAGGAGCGCACGGTCGGCCCGAGCCTCGGCGCGGAGAACATCGAGAAAGGTTTCAAGTCCACGATGTGGGGGTTCATCGCCATCATCGTGTTCATCGCCGTCTACTACCAGGTGTTCGGCGCGTTCTCGGCGATCGCGCTGTCCGCGAACCTGCTGCTGCTGATCGCCCTCCTCTCCATGCTGCAGGCCACGCTGACGCTCCCGGGCATCGCCGCCATCGCGTTGACGCTCGGCATGGCGATCGACGCCAACGTCCTGATCAACGAGCGGATCCGCGAGGAGCTGCGCGCCGGGCAGTCGCCGCAGGCGGCGATCGCGACCGGCTACGAGAAGGCGTTCGGGACGATCATCGACTCGAACGTGACGACCCTGATCGCGGGCCTGGCCCTGCTCATCTTCGGCTCGGGGCCGGTGCGCGGGTTCGCCGTGGTGCACTGCCTGGGCATTCTCACGTCGATCTTCTCCGCGATCGTGGTGTCGCGCGCCCTGGTGAATCTCTACTACGGCTCGCGGCGTAAGGTCGAGGCGGTCGCAATCGGCAACACCGCGTGGAAGTGAAAGGCGAGTAATGGAATTCTTCAAGATCCGGCGCGACATCCCGTTCATGCGGTATGCGCTGGTGTTCAACATCATCTCGCTCGCCACCTTTCTCGCCGCCGTGAGCTTCCTCGCCTTCCGGGGGCTCGCATTCTCCATCGAGTTCACGGGCGGCACCGTCATGGAGATCTCCTACAAGCAGGCCGCGGACGTCCAGGGCATCCGGGCGGCGCTCGACGCGGCCGGCTACTCCGACGTGCAGGTGCAGAATTTCGGCACGTCGCGCGACGTGCTGATCCGCATGCCGCTCAAGGAAGGGCAATCGACGGCAGACCTGTCGAAGGCCGTGATGGAGAAGCTCTCGGCCGCCGACCGCACGGCGGAGCTGCGGCGCGTCGAGTTCGTCGGCCCGCAGGTGGGGCGCGAACTCGCGGAGAACGGCGCGCTCGCGCTTCTCGTCACGGCACTCGGGATCGTCGCGTACCTCGCGTTGCGCTTCGAATGGAAATTCGGGGTCGCCGCGATCATCGCCAACTTGCACGACGTGGTCATCATCCTCGGCTTCTTCGCCTTCTTCCAGTGGGAGTTCTCGCTCCCCGTGCTGGCTGCAGTGCTGGCCGTCCTCGGGTACTCGGTCAACGAGTCGGTGGTGATCGCGGACCGGATCCGGGAGAACTTCCGCAAGATGCGCAAGGCGTCGGTGAACGAGGTGATCGACAGCGCGATCACCCGCACCATCTCGCGCACCATCATCACGCACGGCACGACCCAGACCGTGGTGCTGTCGATGCTGATCTTCGGCGGCGAGGCGCTGCACTATTTCGCGGTCGCGCTCACCATCGGTATCCTGTTCGGGATCTATTCCTCGGTGCTCGTGATGGCGCCGCTGGTGCGCTGGCTCGGCGTCAAGCGCGATGATCTCGTCAAACCCATTCGCGACAAGAAGCAGGAAGCGGTCGTCTGACCCCGACGCCGGTGCCGGCCGGAAAGCTCGCCGCATCGGCTGCCGCTGACGGAATAGTGTGTCGGCCAGACGTGTTCTAGCATTCGACGCGCTAACAAGGCCCTGAAGAAGCCCGTCATTCCCGCGCATGCGGGAATCCAGATTGAGCCCGATCCCCGCTTGCGCGGGATGACCTGATCAGAGGTTCCCTAGATCCGCCGCGCGAGGTCCGCGGCGCGGCCGATATAGGCGGCGGGCGTGAGCGCGAGGAGGCGCGCGCGTTCCGCTTCCGGGATCGGCAGCGACCCGATCAGCTCCGCCAGCGCCTCCCGGGTCAGCCGCTTCCCGCGCGTCAGATCCTTGAGCTGCTCGTAGGCATCCACGATGCCGTAGCGACGCATCACGGTCTGCACGGCCTCGGCGAGCACTTCCCAGTTCGCATCCAGATCCTCGGCCATCCGCGTCGCGTCGGCCTCGAGCTTTTCGAGTCCCTTCAGGCACGCGGAGTACCCCAGAAGACTGTGCCCCAGCGCAACGCCGGCGTTGCGCAGGACGGTGGAGTCCGTGAGGTCCCGCTGCCAGCGCGATACCGGCAGCTTCTCGGCGAGGTGGCGCAGCAGCGCGTTCGCGAGGCCCAGATTGCCCTCGGAGTTCTCGAAGTCGATCGGGTTCACCTTGTGCGGCATCGTGGACGAACCCACCTCGCCCGCGACCGCGCGTTGCCGGAAGTAGCCGAGCGAGATGTAGCCCCACACGTCGCGATCGAGGTCGACGAAAATGGTGTTCAGCCGCGCCAACGCGTCGCAAAGCTCGGCGATGCCGTCGTGCGGCTCGATCTGGATGGTGTAGGGGTTGAACTTGAGCCCGAACGACTCGACGAAGCGCCGCGCGAACGCTTCCCAGTCGACGTCCGGATAGGCGACGACGTGGGCGTTGTAGTTGCCGACCGCCCCGTTGATCTTGGCCGTGAGCGATACCACCGCCGCGCTCTCCCGCGCGCGGCGCAGCCGGTGCACCACGTTCGCGATCTCCTTGCCGAGCGTCGTCGGGCTGGCCGGCTGACCGTGCGTGCGTGCGAGCATCGGAACCGCGGCGTGCGCGCGCGCCATCGTCGCCAGCTTCTCGACGAGACGGTCGATCGCCGGAAGAATCACCCAGTCGCGCGCCTCGGAGAGCATCAGCGCGTACGCGAGGTTGTTGATGTCCTCGGACGTGCAGGCGAAATGAATGAACTCCGCCGAGCGCTCGAACTCCTTGCGCCCCGCAACCCTTTCCTTCAGCCAGTATTCGATCGCCTTGACGTCGTGATTGATGCTGGCCTCGATCGCCTTGACACGCTCGGCATCCGCCTCGCTGAATCCCGCTACGAGGCCGCGCAGCGCGTCGATCTGTCCGGGCTTGAACGGGGGGACTTCCGCGACGCCCGGCTCGTCGGCAAGGGCGAGCAGCCACTCCACCTCCACGCGCACCCGGGCCCGGATAAGACCCGCCTCGCTCAGGATCGCGCGCAGCGTCTCGAGCTGCTTGTGGTAGCGCCCGTCGAGCGGAGAAAGTGCACTGAGCGGTGTGGGCGGCATGCCCTTGGGGTGCGAAATCCGGGCGCGAAGTCAAGACGGAAAATTCTAACACGCGGGACGCTGCGCACCGTCGCCTCGTCCTCGGACAGTCGAGCCGCAAGAGGGCATATTGCGCGAGTTGTCCGGCACGGGTGCTATACTCGCGCGCCCGCCTTCGACGCGGTCACGTCCCGGTTTCTGCGGGACGGCACACCCAATACCTACAACATGAAGCTGTTCGGCTCGCTGGCTAGTCCGTTCGTGCGCAAGGTGCGCGTCGTCGCCGCCGAAAAGCG
The DNA here is from genome assembly GCA_041617635.1 of Burkholderiales bacterium. Taxonomy (GTDB): domain Bacteria; phylum Pseudomonadota; class Gammaproteobacteria; order Burkholderiales; family SG8-39; genus JAABRB01. The sequence goes on from JBFJOO010000051.1 coordinate 5,669, forward strand.
CATCGACTATGCATTCGAGCGCGCGAATCCTTGGCAGACGGAGCCCGCCCTCACCGCGCAGAACCCCCTCGGCAAGGTTCCGGTGCTGGTGCTCGAGGACGGCTCGGCGCTCTACGACTCGCGCGTCATCGTGGAGTTTCTTGATGCCGTGTCCCCGATCGGACGGCTGATTCCCGCCGATCATCGCGAACGGATTGAAGTGCGCCGCTGGGAGGCGCTGGCCGACGGTGTCCTCGATGCGGGCGGCGCAGCCCGCCTCGAGGGTCAGCGTCCCGCGCACGAGCAGAGTATCGCTTGGATCGACCGGCAGCTCGGAAAAGTGAGCCGTGGCCTGGCCACCATGAATCGCGAGCTCGGAGGCAGCACATGGTGCGCCGGATCCGGGTATTCGCTTGCCGACATCGCGGTGGGCTGCTGCCTTGGCTGGCTGGATTTCCGGTTTCCCGAGCTCGCGTGGCGCCCCGAGCACCCGAATCTCGCGCGACACATGGGCAAGCTTGCGGATCGGTCCGCGTTCGCAGACACCGCGCCGCGCGAGTAGGCGCACCCCGCGGAGCGCCATCCCCCGCGCGCTGTGCATTTACGAACCGTGGGCCTCTGCCCAATCCGCGGGTTGGGAATATTCGATAGCATGGCGTCGTTGACGCTGTAGATGGCGTACCCACCGCCCTGCGGCGACAAGAGACGACAAGAGACTCGAGACGATGGAATCCCTGTTCCAAGATCCTGCCGTCCAGGGCGGCGTCGCACCGTTCATCGCCGGGTTGATCGTGGCGGCCGTGCTCGGACGCGCACGGCTGGGCGGTCTTGCCGTGGTGGCCGGCTACGCGGTCGCCGTGGCGCTGGTCACCGGAATAGCGTTCACCCCGCTCACGGCGTTGCGCAAGGTCGTGCTGCTCGCGTTCGTGGCGCCGGTGCTCGGCATCGTCATCGACTTCGTGCTGCGCACCGGGCGCACGCTCGAGATTGTTATCGCGGTGGCCTGTGGCGCGCTCTCGGTCTGGGTGTTCTGGAGCGTATTGCAGCACAAGGAGCTTGGCGAGGCGGTGCTGCTCGGGGGCGTGGCGGCGATTTTCGTGGCCTGGATCGTCGCGGCGACCATGGCGCTCGCCCGAGAATCCGTGCGCGCAGGCGCTGCAGCGCTCGTACTCGGCCTCGGAACCGGAATCTCCGCGATCCTCGCCGCCTCCGCGCTGCTCGGCCTCTACAGCATCGGGCTCGCGGCCGGCGCAGGCGGGTTCCTGCTCTGGCAGATGGTCACCGGGCGCAGGATCGCAGCGGGCGCGACGCTGACCCTGTCGGCCTCGGTCGCCGTGTCGCTGTTCGCGGCGGCAGCGGTCTTTCTCGCCCAGCTGCCGTGGTACGTGCTGATCGTGCTCGCGCTCATCCCGCTTGCAGCCCGGCTGCCGGTGCCCGCCCGGTTCCCGGTCTGGGCGCAGGCGATCGTTCTATCGGTATACTGCGCTGTCATCGCATGCGCTGCCATCGTGTTGACATGGCGCGCGCACGCGCCCACCGGGTAACATTGCAACCGTTTCGACGCAAGGCTCGTAGCGGATAATTCGGGCCAAGATCTTTCAACGTTCAGCCAGGAGGAGAGAAACAGATGAATCAGAAAATCGCAATCGGTATCGTCGCGGTCGCCCTGCCGCTCACCGCTGTCGCGGCGCCCGTGACCTACGATGTTGACCCGGTCCATACCTTTCCGCACTTCACCGTCACGCACTTCGGTGCCGCGAACCTGTACGGCCGGTTCAACAAGACCGGCGGCAAGCTGATGCTGGATCGGGAGGCAAAGACCGGAACGATCGAGATCACGATCGAGACCGCGTCGGTCGATACCGGTCCGCACGAGCTGCTCGGCCGGACACGCACGCGCGACGAGCATCTGCGCACCGCGGATTTCTTCAATGTCACCGAGTTCCCGCGCATGACGTACAAGGGCTCGGCCAAGTGGAGCGGCGAATGGCCGAGCGAGGTGCAGGGCGAGCTCACGCTGCTCGGCGTCACGCGTCCGGTCAACCTGAAGGTCGACCACTTCAACTGCGTGCCGGACCCACGCACCAAGGGCAAGGGCGAGCTCTGCGGGGCCAATGCCTCGGGATCGATCAAGCGCTCCGACTTCGGGATGAAATTCGGCATCCCCGCGGTGAGCGACGAAATCAAGCTGATGATCCAGTTCGAGGCGCTGCGGCCTCTGTAAGGATCGGCGCGCCCGGGTGCCGGCTGCCGTTAAGCGGAACCGGCCCCCGGACTCAAGCTTGTCCGGTCAGCGGATCACGCCCCCGCCGACACAGACCTCTCCGCGGTAGAGGACGAGCGACTGCCCCGGCGTCACGGCGCGCTGCGGTGCGTCGAACGCCACGCTCAGGGCATCGCGCCCGGCCGGTGCGATGTGACATTGCGCATCCGCCTGCCGGTAGCGCGTCTTCGCCGCGTACTCCCGGTCCGGCTGCGGCGGCTCGCCGGCGACCCAGGCGAGATCGTCGGCGACAAGGCTGCGCGTGTGCAGCAACGGGTGCTCGTGGCCCTGGACCACGATCAGCTCGTTCCGCTCCATGTCCTTTGCGGCGACGTACCAGGGCTCGCCGGGGGCAGCGGCGTCTCTCAGCCCGCCGATGCCGATCCCCTTGCGCTGCCCGATCGTGTAGAACGCGAGCCCGATGTGCTCGCCGACGACCTTGCCCTCGGGCGTGCGCATCGGCCCGGGCCGGCGCGGCAGATAGCGGTTCAGGAACTCGCGGAACGGGCGCTCGCCGATGAAGCAGATGCCGGTCGAGTCCTTCTTCCCGGCCACGGGAAGACCCGCCTCGGCGGCGATGCGCCGCACCGCGCTTTTCTTCAGCCCGGCGAGCGGGAAGAGGACGCGCGCCAGCTGCGCCTGGGTCAGCCGGTGCAGGAAGTAGCTCTGATCCTTCGCGCGGTCCGCCGCCTTGAGCAGCTCGAAGCGCGCCGCGCCGCGCGCACCGGTGTCGCGCACGCCGGCGTAGTGCCCGGTCGCGATGCGCTGCGCGCCCATCGTCATGGCATGATCGAGGAACGCACGGAACTTGATCTCGGCGTTGCAGAGGACGTCCGGGTTCGGCGTGCGGCCGGCCGAGTACTCGCGCAGGAATTCGCTGAACACGCGCTCGCGATACTCGGCCGAGAAGTTCACGACTTCCAGCTCGATGCCGATCACGTCCGCCACCGAGGCGACGTCGACGAGATCCTCGCGCGTCGAGCAGTACTCGTCATCGTCGTCGTCCTCCCAGTTCTTCATGAAGAGGCCCACGACGTCGTAGCCCCGCCGCTTGAGGAGGAGCGCTGCCACGGACGAATCCACGCCGCCCGACATTCCGACCACGATGCGCTCGGTCATTCGTAGTGCCTGATGAGCTCGAGCGGATAGCGCCGCCCGGCAAGGTAGTCCTCGACGCACGCCAGGACGAGCGGGCTCCGGTGCCGCGCTTTGAGCTCGCGGATCTCGTCCGGCGTCAGCCAGACCGCGCGACGGATCTCCCGGTCAAGCGCGCGGTGCGGGTCGTGCCCGGTGACGGCGCCGCAGAACGCGAAACGCAGAAACGTCACGTCCGCATCCGGGAAGTGCCAGCGGTAGATGCCCAGCAGCCCATCCGGGCGAAAGTGGTGCGCCGTCTCCTCGAGCGTCTCCCGCGCGCATGCCTCCGCGAGCGACTCGCCGGGCTCCCAGTGCCCGGCGGGCTGATTGAAGACGATCTGGCCATGCGCTTCCTCCTCGACGAGGAGAAACGCGCCAGCGCGCTCGATCACCGCCGCGACGGTGACGCTCGGCTTCCAGACCTCCGCCAATCTAGAATCCATCTCGAAATCGCGGCCATGCTTCTTCATGCAAGAGAGGATGCACGAACAAGGGGCGAGCCCCTTGTAAATCCCCGCCTGTGCGAGCGCATTCGAACATCGAGATGCGTTCTAATGTCGAGTATCCGAAGATACCGTATCGAAAATCGCCCGAGGGCGAGCGCCATTCACGCGGCGGCGCGCGTGTTCCGGCGGATGAACTCGGCCATCCGACCGATGCCCGCCTCGATCGCCTGGTTCGACGCGGCATAGCTGAAGCGGATGTGCTGGCCTTCGCCTGGCACGCGCATCCCGAAGTGAATGTCGGCGAGCACCGCGACACCGGCCTCGTTCAGCAGCCGTTTCCGGAAGTCCTCGGAATCGGCGGCGCCGATCATGCGGCACGCCTCCGTGACGTTGGGCCACGCGTAGAACGCGCCGCCCGGCGTCTTGCAGCTCACGCCGGGCACGCCGTTCAGCAGCCGGACGATCAGGTCGCGCCGCTTGAGGAACGACGCGCGCATGTGCTCGGCGTCGGCCTGCGGCCCGACGATCGCCTCGAGCGCAGCCCACTGCGAGATCTGCGAGGCGCACGAGTCGGTGTTCGTCACCCAGCGCGTAAACTCGGCCGCGAGGATCGGATTGGACGCGAATCCCAGACGCCATCCCGTCATTGCCCACGTCTTCGAGGCACCGTCGGAAATGACCGTGCGCTCGTACATGTCGGGGAACGAGGCGATGGAGGCAAACTCGCCCTCGTAGCACAGCCGCGAGTAGATCTCGTCCGCATAGACCCAGACGTCGGGATGCCGGCGCAGAATGGCCGCGATCTCCGCGAGATCCTTGCGGGTAAGGATTCCGCCGGTCGGGTTGTGCGGGGAGTTCAGGATGAGGAGCCGCGTCTTGGGCGTGATGATCGCCTCGAGATCCGCCGGATCGAAGGCGAAATTGCGCGCTTCGCGCAGGTGGAGTGGCACCGGCGCCGCGCCGCACGCGCGGATCTGCGACTCGTAGATGGGAAAGCCCGGGTTCGGATAGATCACCTCGTCGCCGACGCCGTAGTCGGTGGTGCAGAGGATGGCGTACGCGATGAACGGCTTCGCCCCGGCGCCGATGACGACATGGTCCGGATCGATGTCGAGGCCGCGCATACGGCCCATGTACCCGGCGGCCGCCTCGCGCAGCTCGCCGATGCCGGCGGACGGGGTGTAGCCGTGCTTGCCCTCCTTGATCGCGCGGATCGCCGCTTCCTGGATGTTTGCGGGCGTGGCGAAGTCCGGCTGTCCGATGCAGAACGAGATGATGTCCTTGCCCTGACGCGCGAGGGCGGTCACCTCGGCCAGCACGACGAAGGCGTTCTCGGTGCCGAGTTCGGCAGTACGGCGGCTGACGGCGGGCATGGGCGTGTGGCCTTGAAGCCTGAAAGTTCAGGATTTTAGCGGAAAGGAGGCTGCGATTCGCAGGTCTGCCGAAGACGCGGGTCCCACGCCCGAACGAATCGCTGCATAGACGCTAAACTACCTGTCCCGCCGCCCGCCCCGCGGTGCGCTCCGCGGCGATCCATCCGCACACCCCCGATGCTGAAACCTTGCCCTGCGCTCCGCATGCTCGCCGCAGCCGTGGCATGCGCGCTCGCAGTCGCGGCCGCCGCCCAGCCGCGCTCCGGCGAGCCCACGATCGGACCAGGCGGGCCATCGTTCGCCGAGACCGAGAAGGCGCGCGCGCGCGGCAACGGCACCAAACCGATCACGGCTGATCCGGCGCTCGAAATCATCGAGCGCAACCGTGAGCGGAGCGCACAAATCACCGAAACTTCGGTCGCGGCGGGACGGGCGCAGGCCGAGCTCGCGGAGCTGCGCCAGGAACTCGAGAAGCTCGATCAGCAGCTGCGCGCGACGAAGCGGCGCGCCGCGTTCGCGGCCGAGCGAGGTAATCTCGGTACGCTCTTGCTCGACGCGATCAAGAGCCTGCCGACCCCCGAGCGCTTCGCCGCGCGTGCCAAGCAGCGCGAAGGCGAGTATGCGCGGGCCGCGGATGCTCGGCTCGAAGTCGACCTTGCGCGCGCCAGGTACCTCGAAGCGGAGGAGGCAGTCGCCAGCGCCATGGCAGGGCTGGACGCGGGCGCGCCCGATTCCGTCCGCGCCGAGGCCGAGCGCCGCGTGCGCAGCGCCATCACAGAGCAGCAGGCACTGCTCGATCGCCTCGACCAGCAGCTCTCCGACCTGCTCCAGACACTACAGGCAACGAACGAGACGGAAGCCACGCTCCTGCGGCGCGCCAGCGAAACTCGGGTCGAATTCAGGCGCCTGCTCTTCTGGGTACCGCTCGCGCCGGTCACCGCGCAGACTTTCAAGGATCTGGGCGAGTCCGTCCAGTGGCTGGTCTCCGCGCAGAACTGGCGCGGCGTCACCGACAGCTGGCGCCGCGCCGCCGTGCGTAGCCCGCAGTACACCGCACTGTTGATGCTGGTTCTCATCGCGCTGCTTGCGGGGCGCCGCTGGCTCAAGCGAAAGCTTCCGACCCTTGCCCCAGGGGCGATTCCGCTGCGCGAGTTCCGCGTGCGCCACACGCTGTTCGCGCTCCTGGTCTCCCTGCTCCTCGCGCTTCCGGCGCCCTTCGCTCTGTGGGCGGCGGGAAGCTTGCTCGCAAGGACGGCGGACGCACCGCTCTTCGCCCAGAGCGCTGCGGTCGCGTTCCAGATCTCGGCCCAAGGGCTGCTCTTCTTCCGGGCGGTGCGCTGGCTATTCGACGCCGGCGGCGTCACCGTCAGGCACTTCAACTGGCAGCGCGAGCCCGTGCTGGCCGCGCGCCGCGCACTGCAGCGGCTGATGTCCCTGTATGTGCCGCTCCTGTTCGTGGCCGTTCTCGGGACGGTCCAGGCGCCCGAAGCGGTGCGGCAAAGCATCGGTCGACTGGCGTTCATCCTGGCGATGGCCGCGATTGCCTATTTCTGGCGGCGTGCCTTCCGCCCGGACCGGCCGCTCACGCCGGAAGCCCGCGGTGGCGATACCCTCGGGAACAGAATCCTGCGTGTGATCATGACGCGCGGGGTCATGCTGATCGCATCAGCGCTGATCGTACTTTCGATCGCCGGCTTTTATTTCGCCGCGATCTTCATCTTTGAGCTGCTGCTCGAGACCATCCTGCTCTCGTTCGCAGCCGCAATGGTCTACGGGATGACCTCGCTGTGGATCGCCGTGCAGCGGTTGCGCCTGGCAGAAGTCGAAGCACAGTCGAGAGCTGCCGCGGGGCTGCAGCCGGAGTACCTGGACGAGGCGCCGTCCATCAAGCTCGAGACGATCGATGCTGAAACCATCGACTCCCAGACGCGGCAGCTTCTGAACATGGTGATGACGCTGGTGATCGCGGCGGGCATCTGGCTCATCTGGTCGCGCGGCTTCATCGCATTCGATCTTGGAGTCAACCAGACTATCTGGACTTACACGGAGACCGTGGACGGGAAGACCGTCACCCGCCAAGTGCTTCTCACCGGGGTACTCATGGCGTTCGCCGTGGGCGTGATCGCTTATATCGCCACGCGCTCCATCGGAGGGTTGCTCGACATCGTCCTCCTGCAGAGGTTGCGCCTCCAGACCGACGCCAATTACGCGATCAAGACGGCCGCGCGCTACTTGACGGCCGGCCTGGGCATCGTGTTTGCCGCCAATCTGATCGGCATCGACTGGTCGAGCGTGCAGTGGCTCGTCGCCGCGCTCGGTGTGGGCCTCGGCTTCGGCCTGCAGGAGATTGTCGCGAATTTCGTGTCGGGGCTGATCGTCCTCGGGGAGCGACCGATCCGGATCGGCGACTGGGTGACCGTCGGCGAGACCTCCGGAACGGTGACGCGCATCCGCGCGCGCGCCACCGTCATCACGGACTGGGACAACAAGGAGGTCCTGATTCCCAACAAGGCGTTCATCACCGAACGGGTGATCAACTGGACGCTTTCCAGCCAGACGACCCGGCTGCTGCTGCGAGTCGGCGTCGCCTACGGGACCGATCCGGTACACGCCGAGAAGGTCCTCAGCGAGACGGTGCGCGCCCACCCGGAGGTGCTTCAAACCCCCGCGCCGAGCATCTACTTCATGGCATTCGGCGAGAGCTCGCTCGACTTCGAGATCCGCGCCTATGTCGACGCGACGAGCAAGCGGCTGCGGACCACGCACGAGCTCAACACCGCGATCTTCGCGGCGCTTGCCGCAGCCGGAATCGAGATTCCATTCCCGCAGCGCGACATACATATACGTTCTGCGGATGGACTCGGTGATCTAGGGCGCAGCACTTCGAGCTAAGCAAGAGCGGAAGGTTACGAACAGGGGGAAACCGCCTGGTTTCCTCCTTCGGAGAAACCCGAAGGTCACGAACAGGAGGAAACCGGCCGGGTTCCTCCCGTTACCCTCCTTCCCGCTGGGAGCTGGGCGGGAGAAGGTTTTTCCCCTCCTTGCGAAGGAGGGGTGGCTGCGAAGCAGCCGGGGGGGTTCTCCGCGCCCGCGCTAGCGATCCGCGCGAGCGAGCACCGCGTTCAATAAAACGTTGACACCGGCCTCGGTTCGCGAGAGCTCGGCCCGCTCGTTGTTGTTGTGCGTGATGCCATCGACGCAGGGCGTGAAGATCATCGCGGTGGGCGCCACCTTGGAGACGTAGTAGGCGTCGTGCCCCGCCTGGCTCATCATGTCGAGCACCGGTACGCCGAGGTCGCGTGCCGCGCTGCGCAGCAGCTCGATGCACTCCGGATCGAACCGCTCGTTGCCGAACACCCACTGGTCCACCAGCCGGATCTCGCAGCGCGACCGGTGCGCGCAGTCGCCGACCGCTGCGTGGAGCTCCGCGACCATGCGATCGGCGAGCTTCGGGTCCGCGTGGCGAACGTCGCACGTGAGCTGCGCCCAGTCGGAGAGGATGCCGGGCTTGTTGGGCCAGGCCACGAGACGCGCGGCAGTCGCCTTGCCCTCGCTCGCGTGATACCGCCATCCGAGATCGTTCACCGCGACGGCAAGCATGGCGGCACCGACCAGCGCGTTGCGGCGCTTGTCCATCGGCCAGGGGCCGGTGTGCGCCGTCTCGCCCTTCAGCTCGAAAACGAATCCACGCGTCGCGTAGCCGCCGGTGACGATGCCCACATCCACGCGGCCCGCATCCAGGATCGGGCCCTGCTCGATGTGCAGCTCGAAGTACGAATCGAGCGGCCGACCACCGACTGCCGCCTCCCCTGCGTAGCCGATGCGCTCGAGTTCGGCACCGAGCACGCGGCCCTCGTCGTCGGTCCGCGCGAGCACCCACTCGGTGTCGAACACGCCCGCGAACGCTCCGGAGGCGATCATCGGCGGCGAGAATCGCGCGCCCTCCTCGTTGGTCCAGGAGACGACCTCGATCGGACGCCGGGTCTTCCGGCCGAGATCGTTCAGCGTCCGCAGGATCTCGAGCCCCGCCAGCACGCCGACGATGCCGTCGTACTTGCCGCCGTTCACCTGCGTATCGAGATGGCTCCCGATCACCACCGGCGGAGCGCCGGGATCGATTCCCGCGCGCCGCGCGAAGATGTTCCCGACCCGGTCGATGGTGATCGCGCAGCCCGCCGCCTCGCACCACTGCACGAACAGATCGCGCATCTCCCGGTCGGCGTCGGAGAGCGCGACCCGAGCGAGCCCGCCGGGGCGTCCGGGGCCGATCTCGCCGGAGGCCTCCACCGACCGCCAGTAGCGCGCCGCATCGATCCGCAGAACTTCGCTCACGATACGGTCTTCAGCACGTCGGCGACCGTGCCGAAGAGCTGGTCGAGGTGCGCCTTCTCGACGATCAGCGGCGGGCAGAACGCAATGGCCTCACCGATCGGCCGAATGTACACGCCGCGATCCCAGCATTTCGCGAACGCCTCGAGCGCGCGAGCGCCCGGCTCGCCCGGCCGGTGGCTCAGCTCGACCGCGCCGATCAGCCCCAGATTGCGCGTATCGACCACGTTCGGCCGCCCGCGCAACGAGTGGACCCCATCCTCGAAGTAGGCCGCGAGCTCGCCCGCGCGGCTGAGCAAGCCCTCTTGCGCGTAGGCATCGAGTGCGCCGAGCGCGGCGGCCGATGCGAGCGGATGGCCCGAGTAGGTGTAGCCATGGAAGAGCTCCACGCCGGAGCCGGTTGCGTTCATGAAGGCGTCGTAGATCTCGCGCTTCACCACGACGCCGCCGAGCGGCACGGCGCCGCTGGTGATTCCCTTCGCGAAGGTGAAGAGATCGGGCGTCACGCCGAAGTACTGGCTCGCGAACGGCGCACCCAGCCGGCCGAAGCCGGTGATCACCTCGTCGAAGATGAGCAGGATGCCGTGTCGATCGCAGATCTCGCGCAGGCGCTTGAGATAGCCCGCCGGCGGAACGAGCACGCCGCCCGCGCCCGAGACGGGCTCGACGATCACCGCGGCGATATTGGAAGCGTCGTGCAGCGGAATGAGCCGCGCCTCGAGCTCGTCGGCAAGCTCGGCGCCGGCCGCGGCCTGGCCGCGCGCGAATGCGCGGGTCTGGAGATCCTGCGTGTGGCGCAGGTGATCGACGTTGCCGAGCAGCGTCGACTGGAAGCTCTTGCGGTTCGCTTGCATGCCGGAGACCGACAGGCCGCCGATGTTCACGCCATGGTAGGCGCGCTCGCGGCCGATGAATATTCGCCGCGCACCCTCGCCGCGCAGCTTGTGGTAAGCCACCACGATCTTGAGCGCCGTGTCGACCGCCTCCGAGCCGGAGTTCGTGAAGAAGACGTGGTCGAGCCCGGCCGGCGCGAGCTCCGCGATCCGGTGCGCGACCTCGAACGGGCCGGGATGTCCGAGACCGAAGCTCGACGCGAAATCGAGCTCGCCCGCCTGCTTGCGGATGCGCTCGACGATGCGCGGATGGCAGTGTCCGGCGTTGACGCACCATAAGGTCGACAGTCCGTCGAGCACCTGCTTGCCCTCGGCCGTCGTGAAATGCACGCCCCGCGCGGCGGCAACCAGCCGCGGCGCCTTCTTGAAGGCGCGGTTGCTGGTGAACGGCATCCAGTAGGCATCGAGGTCGAGCGCCGACTGTTCGGGTGTTTGCGTATTCATGTTCCGCTCCACGATTCGGGGCTGATCGAGAATTCTAGTCCGCCGGAGAAACGACCTCCCGGTACGCGTGCCACGTGGCGAGCCCGACCAGCGGCAACACGAGGACGAGCCCCACGTACAGCGTAGCGAACCCGACTGCGGTCAATGCGACGATGATCGCCCCCCAGGCGAGCATCGGCCAGAAGTTGGTCCGCAGCGCGTTGAAGCTCGTGATCATCGCGGTGAGCGTGTCCATGCGCTGGCGATCGTAGAGCATCGGCAGCGACACGACCGACGTGGCGAACACGAAGAGGGCGAAACCGGAACCCGCCGCGAGATACGCGGCCACGAAGGTGAGCGCCTCGGGATTGGTCACCACATCCCGGAAGAGCGCCGCGGCCGACGGCGCGGCCCCGTCGAAGAAGAGCGCCACCACGACGATCGAGATGCGTATCCAGACCGCCAGCAGCAACGCCAGGATGATCGCGTAGAAGCCGATCGACGACCCGTTCGCCTTCCACGCGGCCAGCGTCGGTCCGATCGTCACGTGCTCGCCGCGCTCTACCCGGCGCGCGATGTCGTACAGGCCCATGAGCAAGAACGGCCCCACCAGCAGGAATCCGGTGATGAGGGCGAGCGCCACCGCGCCAGTGCCCGGCGCGTTCGCAAGCGCGGCGCCCATCGCCGCCAGCACGATGCCGTAGAAGAGGCTCGGCACCGGCGCCCTGCGAAAATCCATCCATCCGGCGCGCAGCCAGCGCGCCGGAGCATCCACGCGGACTTCCCGGACCTCCGGAAACGCGCCGCGCTCGGGCTCGCGGACTTCGTCTGTCATCGCCTGCCTCCACCGGGCGCAGGCGCCCGAGTCGGCGCCGGGTGCCCATCGGAGAAGTCCACTCTAGATCTTGAGCTCCGCGAACACTTCCTTCGCGACCTTGAAGCTCTCCAGCGCAGCGGGCGCCCCGCAGTAGACCCCTACCTGCAGGAAGATCTCGGCCATCTCCTCCTTCGTCACGCCGTTGTTGACCGCGCCCTTGAGGTGCAGCTTCAGCTCGTTCGAGCGATTCAGCGCCGCGAGCATCGCGAGATTGAGCATGCTGCGCGTCTTCTTCGGCAGTCCGGGCCGCGTCCACACCGCGCCCCAGCAATGCTTGGTGACGAACTCCTGGAAATGGCGCTGGAACTCGTCTGCGTTGCTTACCGACTTGTCGACGTATTCCGCACCGAGCACCTCGCGGCGCACTTTCATGCCGCGGTCGTAGAGTCCCTTCTCATCGGCTTCCATCCGTCCTCCTATAATCGATCGTCGTGGGCCGCAAAACGTATCACACTCCCCGCAATTCGCGCGCTCGGCCGGAGCGCCGTGCGTGAGCCGTCCCGGCACCAAACGAAAATCCAGCGTCCCGGAAAGCCGGATCGGGCGCCTCGTCGGCTTCGGCCTCGCGGCGACGGAGCTCGTGCTGGGAGGCCTGGTCGGCGGGCTGCGCGGCACCGGAGCCGCCGGGACGCGTGGCGCGTTTTTCAATGCGCGCAACGCGCAGCGCTTCGCCGAGCGCCTCGCGCACTTGCGCGGCGCGGCGATGAAGCTCGGTCAGCTGCTCTCACTGGAGGGCGACGACCTGTTGCCGCCCGAATTCGCCCAGGCACTTGCTATCCTGCGCGCTGGCGCAAACGCGATGCCGCCCGCCCAGCTCGCGCGCGTCCTCGCCCGCGAGTACGGACGTGACTGGGCGCGGCGCTTCGCGGAGTTCGACCCGGAGCCGATCGCGGCCGCCTCCATCGGCCAGGTGCACCGCGCGCGCGCCATCGACGGTCGCGAGCTTGCAGTGAAGATCCAGTACCCCGGCGTCGCACGTTCGATCACCAGCGACGTGGACAACGTCGCTGCGCTGCTGCGACTCGCCAGCCTGCTGCCCGTCGATCTGGACGTTTCCGGACTCGCCACCGAGGCGAAGCGCCAGTTGCGCCAGGAGGCCGACTATCTCCTCGAAGCGAAGTTTCTGGAGCGCTACCGGGCGCTGCTCGCCGACGAACCGGGGTTCCGGGTGCCGCGCGTGCATACCGATCTCACGACGCGCCATGCGCTCGCGATGGATTACCTGGAAGGGGTGCCGCTCGATGCGCTCGGATCCGCGGGGACGGCGCAAACGCAGCGCGACCGGGTCGGGAAGCAGCTGGAGCACCTGTTGTTTCGCGAGCTGTTCGAGTTCCGGTTCATGCAGACCGATCCGAACTTCGCAAACTACCTCTACGACTCCCGGAATCGCAACATCGTCCTGCTCGACTTCGGCTCGGCACGCGAATTCAGCCGCGATTTCGTCGCACGCTACCGCGAGACCTGCCGGGCGATCCTGGCCGATGACCGTGCACGTGTGCGGCACGGCGCGCTCGCCATCGGCTACCTCGCGGCGGAGGATTCCGCGCAACGCGCGCGGGCGGTGGTCGACATGATGATGCTGGTGTGCGAGCCGCTCCGGCACCGCGGCCGGTACGATTTCGCCGCCTCGAACCTCCCGGCGCGGGTGCGCGATCTCGGGTTCGACCTCGTGTTCCGCCGCGGGCTGTTGCGGGCGCCACCGCCCGAGACGCTGTTCCTGCACCGCAAGCTGGTTGGCTCGTTCCAGCTCTGCGCGCGGATCGGCGCCCGCGTCGACGTCCAGGGGTTGATAAGACCATTCCTTACGGGCTGATCAACGTAGCGAATGAAAGGGCTATCTTCCTCGGAGGCAAGAGCGGGAAGGTTACGAACAGGAGGGAACCGGCTGGTTCCCTCCCGTTACCCTCCTTCCCGCTGAAGTGTCCTCGTTTAGCCAGCGGGCTCGAGGCGGACAAGGGCGCCGTCGGATTCGTCGGTGAGCAGGTAGAGATAGCCATCCGGTCCTTGCCGCACGTCCCGGATGCGCCCGAGCACACCTTGGAGCATGCGCTCCTCCTTGACGATCTTCTCGCCGTCGAGTCGCAAGCGCACCAGCATCTGGTCGCGGAGCGCCCCGACGAACAGGTCGCCACGCCAGCGTGGGAACTTGTCGCCGTCGTAGAACGCCATGCCGGACGGCGCGATCGAGGGCACCCAGTAGTGCAGCGGCTGGGCCATGCCCGCCTTGTGCGTGCCTTCCCCGATTTTCGTGCCGATGCCGTAGTTGACGCCGTAGGTGATCACCGGCCATCCGTAGTTGACGCCGGCCCGCATCACGTTCACTTCGTCGCCGCCCTGCGGGCCGTGCTCGTGCGTCCAGAGCGCGCCGGTCTTCGGGTGCAGTGCGGCGCCCTGCATGTTGCGGTTGCCCAGCGTGTACTTCTCCGGCCTCACACCCTGCTTGCCGACGAACGGGTTGTCGGCAGGCACACGGCCGTCGTCGTGCAGCCGGATCACCGATCCCGCGTGATCGTCTAGTTTCTGCGCGCGGGGCATCTCGCCACGGTCGCCCAGCGTGAGGTAGACGAAACCGGCGCGGTCGAACACGATGCGCCCGCCGAAGTGCCGGCCCGTGCGACCCTTCGGCTGCTGGCGAAAGAGCACTTCGACGTCCTCGAGCCGGTCACCGACGAGCCTGGCGCGCGCAAGCTCGGTGCCGACACCGTCCGGCCCCTTGCCGGCGTACGAAAGATAGACGAGCGAGTTCGCGGCGAACCGGGGATGCAGCACGACGTCGAAGAGCCCGCCCTGCCCGTACGCCTCGATGGGCGGCAGGCCTGCGACCGGCGTTGGAGCGAGCTTGCCGTCTGCGCCGACGATGCGCAGTCGACCGGGCCGCTCGGTCACAAGCATCCGGCCGTCCGGCAGCCAGGCGACGCTCCACGGGTGGTCGAGCCCCCGAGCGACGGTCACCGTCCGCACCGCGTGCTCCTGGGTCGCGATGGGCGCCGACCCGGACTGGGCGGCGCTGTCTGCCGCCGCAATGGCCAGCGACGCGGCCACGAGCGCGATCGTGCACGTGCGCGGCAGCCGCAGGAACTCGGTGGCGTTCATGGTCGTGGCCCTCCGAAAATGAGCGGGGCCAGATTGCCAGAATCCATCCCCCGATGCTTCGTCCACGGATCACACGGGAGAGTTCCCGCGGGAAGGAGTTCGTAACCTGCCGCTTTTTCCCGAAGGAAACCGGCCGGTTTCCTCCTGTTCGTAGCGTTCTGGTCCGGCGTTCCGGCTTGCGACGCTGATGCGTGCGACTACGTGGCCGAATAGAAAAGGGCGGCCCTGCGGGCCGCCCTTCACGCTGCGAGGGCGACTTACTTCTTCGCCTTCTCGCAACCCTTCAACTTCGGATCCTTCTTGCACTCTTCTGCGCTCGGCTTCTTCTCCGCCTGCGCTTTCTCATTGGCGATCACGGAAACCGACGCGCCGGCAAAGGTGGCGGCAAGCAGAACAGCGATGAGCTTTTTCACTCTTACACTCCCCTACGATGGTTGGTGGTACGACGATATCGCGCCAATTGGCGCTCCTGCTCCTGCGGAAAACGCGCGGAGTCTACCTCTACGGCAGCCCGTTCGCACGAGTTTACGCACGAGCCTCAACGCGCCCGAAGCGCGCCCGGTTGACGCGCCGCCGGCCGGGCGGTCGGCGGCGCACGCAGCCAAAGCTCGCGACTGTCGGAGTGTCGTCGGGAAGCGACATGCGCAAGGGGGCGGATGGCGTGGAAACCGCCCGCGACTTTGCTTATGGTCCCATTCGCGGCGCTGGTCGGGGCCGGTTTGCCGGAGCGGCGCGCGCGGCTCGGGGATGGGATAATCACCGCCTTACTCACCTCCCGCCCGGCCCAAGAAGGCCGGCTCACCATGGCCACCACCGGAAAGCCTGCCACCGAGCTCAAGATGGATCCTGCCGCGCTGCACCGCGAGGATCTCTATACCGATCGCAAGATGGGCACCATCCGGGTCCTCACGCCGGTCACCACCGACGGCGCCACCGATGCGGCGCGGCCGGTCCTGTACCTGGGTGAAGCCCAGATCCTCACGCCGATGGGCGCAATCCCGCTTTCGTTCCAGATCGATGCGGCGTCGCTCCCCGAGGCGATCGAGAATTTCGCCGACGCCGCGAAGGTGGCTGTCGAGCGCACCGCGCGCGAGATCCAGGAGCTGCGCCGCGAAGCCGCGTCTTCGATCGTGGTTCCCGACTCGATGCCGCCCGGACTGGGCGGCCTCGGCGGCGGCGGCAAGATCCAGATGCCCTGACCGGGGCGCTCCACCTGCGGCAGGCGGGGCGGTGGCCGACGGGCCGACCCCGCGCCCCCTTCATTTGACCGGGATCAGAAACCCGGCTGGTCGGAACGCCAAGAATAAGCCCTGGGTGTGGTGACGCGCCCCCGTTCCGGTACGCGCACGCGTTCACATAACTTTCACGAGGCCCGATCGCCATGCCCCGCCGTCCCGTCAAAACAGGTCCCCGCAAGCCTGCCGCGCGCCGCAGGACCCGCGCGGCGCAATCCGGTCGCAAACAGAGATGGGTCTACCTGCTCGGCGAGGGCGACGCGACGATGCGCGACCTGCTCGGCGGCAAAGGGGCCAACCTTGCGGAGATGACCGCGCTGGGACTTCCCGTGCCACCGGGATTCATCGTCACCACCCAAGCCTGCAACGCATACCTCGCGGCCGGCGGGTTTCCCGCCGGCATGTGGGACCAGGTGCAGGCGGCCCTGGCAAAGATCGAGCGTCAGGCTGGCAAGAAACTCGGCGACCCGTCCCGACCGCTTCTCCTATCCTGCCGTTCCGGCGCGAAGTTCTCGATGCCGGGGATGATGGACACGGTGCTCAACATCGGCCTCAACGACGCCGTGGCCGCGGGCCTGGTTGCGCTCACCAGCGACGCGCGGTTCGTCTACGACGCGTACCGTCGACTGGTTCAGATGTTCGGCAGCGTGGTGCTGGACCTGCCCGGCGAGCCGTTCGAGAAGGTGCTCGCGGGCTACCGCGCCAAGCGCGACGTCGCCAACGATGCGGATCTCTCCGCCGAAGATCTCGCCGCCATCACGCGCGAGTTCCGGGACATCGTCAAGTCCGAGACCGGCCGACCCTTTCCGTCCGATCCGATCGAGCAGCTGAGGCTCGCGACCGAAGCCGTGTTCAGCTCGTGGAACGGCAAGCGCGCGATCGACTACCGCAACGCGGCCGGGATCCCGCACGACCTCGGCACCGCCGTGAACATCGTGACGATGGTGTTCGGCAACATGGGTGAAGATTCGGGTACCGGCGTCGTCACGACACGCAACGTCTCCACCGGAGAGCGCGAGATCGAGGGTGACTATCTCACCAACGCGCAGGGTGAGGACGTTGTGTCGGGCATTCGCGCGACCAAGCCGATCTCGGCGCTGAAGAAAGAGATGCCGCGGATCTACGCGGAGTTTGAGAAGATCTGCAAGAAACTCGAGCGCCACTACCGCGAAGTCCAGGATGTGGAGTTCACGATCGAGCAGGGTAAGCTGTGGATGCTGCAGACGCGCGACGCGAAGCGCACGGCACAAGCCGCGGTGCGCATCGCCGTGGACCTCGCGAACGAGAAGCTCATCAACCGCGCCGAGGCCGTGCAGCGCGTCATGCCGGAGCAGATCGACTTCTTCCTGCACCCGCAGTTCGACCCGGCGGAGAAGCGCGCCGCAAAGGAACGCGGCGACCGCATCGCCACCGGGCTGAATGTATCGCCCGGCGCCGCAAGCGGCGTGCTCGCGTTCGACGCCGACCTGGCGCAAACCTGGGGCCTCGACGAGAAGAAAGCGGTCATCATGGTCCGGCCCGAGACCAAGCCCGACGATGTGCACGGCATGCTTGCGGCGCGCGGCATCCTGACCAGCCGCGGCGGGCGGACCAGCCATGCCGCGCTCGTCGCGCGTCAGTTCGGCAAGCCCGCGGTGGTCGGCGTGGAAGCGCTGCGCGTCGACGCCGAAGCGCGCCAGTTCACCGTGGCGGGGCGCGTCTTCCGGGAAGGCGATGCCGTTTCGATCGACGGCACGACCGGCGAGGTCTATGCAGGCGAGCTGAAGACCGTCATTCCGGACTTCAACGATCCCTACCTCATCAAGCTCCTCGAGTGGGCCGACGGATTTCGCAGGCTGGGCGTGTGGGCAAATGCCGATTACCCGCGCGATGCCAAGCGCGCGCGTGACTATGGCGCCGAAGGCATCGGACTCTGCCGCACCGAGCACATGTTCTTCCAGACCGATCGGCTGCCGCTCGTGCGGCAGATGATCATGGCGGCCACGGACGAGGAGCGCGCCGCGCCGCTCGCGAAGCTCCTGCCGTTCCAGCGCGAGGATTTCATCGGCCTGTTCAAGGCCATGGACGGCCTGCCCGTCACCATTCGCCTGATCGATCCGCCGCTGCACGAGTTCCTGCCCAGCCACGACGAGCTGCTCCAGGAAGTGACTGAGCTCGAGACACGGATCGAGATCGCCGACGGGGCGGGCGACCCGCTCGGCCTTGCGGGCACCCTCGCACAGAAGAAGAAATTGCTTGGCGTGGTCGAGGCAATGCGCGAGCAGAATCCGATGCTCGGCTTGCGCGGCGTGCGCCTCGGGATTCACCTGCCCGCGCTCGTGCGCATGCAGGTTCGCGCGATCGTCGAAGCAGCATGCGCGTGCGCGAAGTCCGGCGTCAAGGTTCATCCGAAGATCATGATTCCGCTCGTGGCCAGCACGAACGAGCTCCGGGTCGAGCAGGGCATCCTCGATGCCGAGGCGAAGGCGGTGATGAAGGAGCGCGGCGTCAAGCTGAAATACGAGTTTGGGACGATGATCGAGATTCCGCGCGCGGCGCTCGTCGCCGAGCGCATCGCCCGGCACGCGCAGTTCTTCTCGTTCGGAACGAACGACCTCACGCAGACGACCTTCGGCATCTCGCGCGACGATGCGGAGACCGGCTTCCTGCGCGAGTACCTGGAAAAGCGCATCCTGCTGGAGAACCCCTTCGCCACGATCGACCAGGCGGGAGTGGGCAAGCTGATGGAAACCGGCGTCTCGCTCGGGCGGGGCACCCGCCCCGATCTCGAGGTCGGCATCTGCGGCGAGCACGGCGGCGACCCGAAGTCGATCGACTTCTGCCACCGGATCGGGCTCGATTACGTCAGCTGCTCGCCGTTCCGCGTGCCGATCGCGCGCCTCGCCGCCGCACACGCGGCGCTGAAGACCCCTTGACGCACTCCGCGCGCAGGCAAGTCTGCTGTGAGCGGGAAGGGAGGTAACGGGGGGGAAACCAGCCGGTTTCCTCCTGTTGGTAACCTTGCGCTTTTTCCCGGAGGGAACCAGCCGGTTTCCTCCTGTTCGTAACCTGCTGCTTCTTGTTCTAGATAATCCTGAACCGGACCGGCAGCAGGATCGACTTGTTGGCGGACGCGGGACCGAGCGTGCCGAGTTTGAGCACGGCGCGGATCGCCGCCTCGTCGAGGATCTTGTGGCCCGAGCCGCTCGCGATGGCGGCATCGAGGATTCGTCCGTTCTCGCCCAGCTGGACGAGCAGGGTCACCTCACCTTCGAGCCCGCGCTCGAGCGCCTCCGGCGGGAACAGGATGGTCTCCGAAAGCCGGCCGAGCGTTTCGCGCAGATCATTCGGCGCAAGCTGCTCAGCCGGTGCGCTGGGCGGTACCCGCAACCCGATGCCGCCGCGCAAGTGCTCGGGTAGCCGGAGATCGAGGCCCTGGCGCGGATCGGACGCCGACGCGCTCGCGGTGCGCGGCGGTTCGGGCTCGGCCGGCTTTGGCTCCGGTTTGGGCTGCCGTTCCGCGCGCGGCTTCGGCGGCGGCTTGGGCTTCGGTTTGGGTTCAGGATCGATCGGGTCCTGCAGCACCTCGGCCTGTGGCGGATCGATGGTGTCCTTGAGCACTCTCGGTGGTGAGGAAGGCCGCGGATCGGGGTCCGGCCCCGCCGGTTTCGGCGGGGGTGGCGGGGGCAGCAACTCGATTCGCGCCGTGAGCGTCGGGCCGGGCACTTCCGGCGCCGGCGCGAGCGGCCCGACCGGGCTTCCGGGCAACGACAGGACAAAGGCATGCAGGGCAATCGAACCGGCAACTGCCCACCGCAACGAGCCCTTCGACTCGGCTGCGACAACATACGAATCGGGGCGCGGATCGGGCCGGTAGCTTTGACTTATCCCCATGAATCTCCGACTATGACGGCCGTGGACTGTGAATGGCAAGCAGGAATTGACCTACGCTGATCGTGCGCGCCATCGCCTGGCCGCGATAACTATCTGCCTCGCCCTGATGGCGCCGGCCGGCGCCGCAGCGGAGCTTCCCGACCCTGTCCGGTTCGCGGTCACCGTCCAGTCCGGCGACGTTGCGACGGTCGAGGGCTGGCTGAAAGCAGGGCTCCCGCCGGATTTCTCCGCCGATCGCATCGGCACCGGGCTCATGCTCGCCGCATGGGAGGGGAACATCGACATGATGACGCTCTTCGCGGCGCATGGTGCCGACATCAATGCGAAGAACGCGAATGGCGAGCAGCCGCTCATGCACGCCGCGTGGAACGGGCATCTCCAGGCGGTGCGCTGGCTGCTCGACCGCGGCGCGCTCATCAATCGCCAAGGGCTCGAGTGGTCGGCGCTGCACTACGCGGTCTTCGCGGGTCATCGCGATGTCGTGAACACGCTCATCGCCCGGGGCGCCGACATCAATGCCCGCTCCACCAACGGCGCCTCGCCGCTGATGATGGCCTCTCGCGAGGGACACGACGAGCTCGCGCAGCTGCTGGTCAATCTCGGTGCGAGCACCGCCCTCAAGAACGATTGGGGCGACGACGCCCTCACCTGGGCGATGCGCAACGGCAACCCGCAGATCGCCCGCATGGTCGCCGCGCCCGAGCGCTTTGCCGAAGCGGCCCGTGCGCCGCGCGAGCAGTTCGGCGCACCGACCCGCTCGCTGCCTCCGCCGCTGCGTCTCGCGAGCATCATGAAGGCCATTCGCGCCGCGGAGGCAGAAGGACGCCCGACCCTGGCGCTTCAGGAGCAGTATCTCGCCGCGGTGCGTGAGCTGCGCGCCGCGCGCGCCGCCGCGGAGGCGCGTGCGCAGAGCGAGCAGGGAGCGCCCGCCGGGCTCGAGATCCGTGCCCAGCGCGGCGCCCCCGGCCGCGAGCAAGCGGTCTTGATCTACGAGCCGCGCGAACCGGGATCGGCACCGCTTCCGGCACCACTCGAGGCTGCGCCGGGCGCGGCCGGACCTTGATCCGACGGGAGCGCGGCGCACCGATGGCGCAAACAACCCAGCGGCGATTCGACGCCGCCACACTGGGCAACGGCTTCCGCCACGAGATGGTCGCCGCCGCCGACGTGAACCTGCATGTCGTGCGCGGCGGAAAAGGCGATCCCCTCGTGCTCCTCTCGGGCTGGCCGCAATCCTGGTATTCCTGGCACAAGCTCATGCCGCGGTTCGCTGCGCGGTACGAAGTCGCGGCAATCGATCTGCCCGGCATCGGCGATTCCGAGCGGCCGCGAGACGGCTATGACGTCGCCACCATGGCGCGCCGCGTGCACGAGGTGGTCGTCGCGCTCGGCTTCGCGCGCGTGCGGCTGGTCACGCACGACCTCGGCACGTGGCTCGCGTTCCCCTACGCGCACGATTACGCGGCCAGCTTGCACAAAGTGGTGTTCATGGACGCGGTCATTCCCGGGCTCTTCGCAGCCCCGCCCGACCCCAAACTCTGGCATTTCGGCTTCAACCAGCAGCGCGGGCTCGCCGAGGCCCTGACCGCGGGACGCGAGCGCGTCTTCCTCGAATGGTTCTTCCGCAACCGCGCGCTCGTCACCGACGCCATCAGCGCCGCCGATCTCGACGAGTACGAGCGGGTGTACAGCGCCCCCGGTGCGATGCAGTCCGGCTTCGAGTATTACCGGGCGATGCCGGTCTCGATGCAGCAGAATCAGGCGTACGCCGCGCGCGGGAAGCTGAAAGTGCCGGCGGCCGTTTTCGGCAGCGACACGCCGATCGGCCCGGCGATGACCGCGGCCATGAAGCAGCTCTGCGAGAACGTCGTCGTGGAGATCGTCCCCGGAAGCGGTCACTACATCCCGGAAGAGCAACCGGAGTGGCTGTTCGCGAAGCTGGCGGCGTTCCTCGCCGACTGAGCCGCCGCGCGGTCGCAAAGCGCCCGCTTCTGCTGCCGTGTCAGTCCTGTTTGCCTTCGAGAAGATCACGGACCGGTCTTATTTCCCGGCGGACAAAATCGCGAAACACGTGGATGCGCTCGGTTCGCTTGAGGTCCTGATGGAACAGGAACCAGAGCCCGACGTCCATTTCCGGTAGCGGTTCGGCGTATCGGTCCAGTGCCGGATCGGGATCTCCCATGTAGCACGGCAGGACGGCGAGGCCGGCATGCTGCCTCAGCATTTGCTGCGCAAGGATGGGATCGTCGACACTGATCCGATAGTTCTCTCCTCCGGACAATTTTTTCAGCCAGTGCCGGTGATAAGCGCAGCACGTCATTCCGATCCATCTCGGCGGCACGCTTTTCTTGCGCAGACCGGCCAGATACTTCCGGCTGCCGTAGACTGCCGAGGCCACTGTGGCGATTTTTTTCCCCAGCAGGGTCTCGACCGGATCGTTGGTCACGCGCAGCGCGACGTCGGCCTGTCGTTCGGCAAGGCTGATATCCGCATTGCTCACCACGATCTGCAGATCGATTTCCGGGTGGGCCTCGCTGAAAGCGGAGAAGATCGGCGCCAGTATGGTGGTGGCCATCATGTTCACGGCGGTCACGCGCAGGCTGCCGGCCGGGTTCTTGTCTTGCCCGTGCACCGCCCCGTGCATGGCCAGCGCTTCGCGCTCCATGTTCATGGCGGCCTGCTTGAGCTCCTCGCCGGCTGAAGTCAGCTCGTAGCCCGAGCGCTTCCGGTCCAGGAGCCGCGTCCCCAGTTGTCTTTCGAGCTGCTGCAGGCGCCGCGATACCGTCGAGTGCTGCACGTCCAGATACTTGGCCGCTCGGGAGACCGAGCCCATGCGGGCGACGCCGAGAAAAATGCGTAGATCGTCCCAGTTCATGCGCCCTCATCCGTGCAAATTTGCATATTGAATGTCGATATGTTGGGAATTGTTAATGATTTAAGCACGGATTAGGGTTGTCGATATCGAGCGCAACCCGGGCGGGAGCCCAAGGGCGCCGAGCGTCGCGAGGGGCAACCCCTTGCTCTCCCAAGCATGTGTTCCCGACGGTGATGCTGCCGTGGGTTCCGAGGAGGTTCAGATGAGCGATTCGAAGACTTTTCACGGGAAGTGTTTTTGCGGAGAGGTTCAGCTCAAAGTCACCGGCGAACCGGCCGGCATGGGTTACTGTCATTGTGATTCGTGCCGCCAATGGTCGGCCGGGCCAGTCAACGCGTTCACGCTGTGGAAGCCCGAAGATGTCGAGATCACTCATGGCGCCGATCAGCTCGGTTCCTACAACAGGACACCGGGCAGCACACGAAAGTGGTGCAGAACCTGCGGCGGTCACGTACTTGTCGAGCATCCCGCGATGGGGCTGACCGACGTCTTCGCCGCTGCAATTCCGGATTTTCCATTCAAGCCGGGCGTGCACGTGCACTATCAGGAGACCGTGCTGCGCATCCACGATGGAGCCGCCAAGATGAAGGACCTCCCGAAAGAGATCGGCGGCTCTGGAGAGGTCATGCCGGAGTAGCCTCGCGTGGCATGCCGCGATCGAGGGTCCCAGGGTCTACCAAAGAAGGGAGTTGCAGCAATGGCAAAACTCGCAATTGTCCAGGAATCGCCGGCTTTCCTCGACCGGGATGCCACGATCGAGAAAGCCGTGGCCCTCGTCGAGAAGGCGGCGGCCCAGGGCGCGGCCCTGATCGTCTTTCCCGAGGCATTCATCCCGGGCTACCCGTCCTGGATCTGGCGCCTGCGGCCCGGGGGAGACTTCAAGCTCTCGGAAGAAATTCATCGCCGCTTGCTCGACAACGCCGTCAACCTGAAAACCGATGACCTGGCGCCGCTACGCCTTGCTGCGAAGCGACTCGGTGTGACCATCGTGTGCGGCATGGACGAGCGCGACGGCGAACTGAGCCGGGCGACGCTCTATAACACCGTCGTCGTCATCGGGCCGGACGGTCAGATCCTCAACCGGCACCGCAAGCTGATGCCGACCAACCCGGAAAGGATGGTCTGGGGATTTGGCGACGCCACGGGCCTCAAGGTCGTTGAAACCCCCTGCGGGCGGGTGGGAACGTTGCTCTGCTGGGAAAGCTACATGCCGCTCGCGCGCTATGCGTTGTACGCGCAGGGCATCGAAATCTACATCGCACCTACCTACGACAGCGGCGACGCCTGGATCGGCACGATGCAGCACGTTGCGCGCGAGGCAAAGTGCTGGGTCGTGGGAAGCGGCACTGCCATCAAGGTCAGCGACATCCCGGAAGACTTTCCCGAGAAGGCGGCGCTCTTCCCCGACCCGCAGGCGTGGATCAATCCTGGCGATTCCGTCGTGGTCGCGCCGGAGGGCGAGATCGTTGCAGGTCCCCTGCGCAACGAGCAGGGCATCCTCTACGCAGACGTGGACAACCGTCGCACGGCCATCGCCAAGCGCGCGCTGGACATCGTGGGCCATTACGCCCGCCCGGACATCTTTCAGCTCCACGTGAACACGCGGCCGCAAAGTCCGGTCAGATTCGAGTAGCGGCAGTGCCGCCCGGGGCAAGGATGGCGAATCGGATGCTGACGCGCTCAGCGACTATCGCGCCGCGACGGCGAGTTTGATCCCAAACGCGCCCATCAATTGGCCCTGCCGCCTACCGGTTGGGCGTGTAGAACTCCACGCCATTGCCCTCCGGGTCCGTCGTCCTGAAGGACGTAAATTCGGGACCAGCTATGGGCTCGGCGTTGAATTTTTTCGCCCAGTCGTTCAGCGCGTCGAGTGACGGCACGCGGAAGCCCATGTGCAGGTCGGCGCTCCGATTGATTGGTTCGCCCTGCTGGAACGCGATGAGCACGCCGGGTCCGCGCGCCACGTGCTTTTCCGCCTTGAGGCCAAAAGTCCGGGCATACCATTGCGCCAGTCCAAGAGGATCCTTGGCGGGAATGTTCAGGTGATCAAGCTGAATATCCGACACGTCGGTTTCCTGTCGAAGTCGTTGATCGTCGGGTAAGCGTCTCATCCGAAGGGCTCGAATGGATGGCGCACTGGGGAAGATTCTAACCCACGACTCCCTGGTTCGCCGCAGACCCTGTCGCGTGGTTCGCAATCGGCGCCTGCGCGGCGTCGCGGGGACTTCCGTTATCGCCTGAGCAAGTCCGGAAGCCAGAGCGCCGCGGAGGGCACATACGTGAAGAGGAGGCATAGCACCACCAGCACGCCAAGGTAAGGGAGCAGGGCTCGCGTCAGGACGTGAACCGGCACTTTGCCGATGCTCGATCCGATGAAAAGGCACAGGCCGACCGGTGGAGTGAGGAGGCCGATCACGAGGGCAAACACCATCACGACGCCGAAGTGCAGCTCGCTGATGCCGTAGTCACGGGCGGCCGGCAGGAGCACCGGCGTGAGGATGATGATC
>JBFJOO010000052.1:0-30585 GCA_041617635.1 Burkholderiales bacterium
CCGGTAGGTCACGAACAGGAGGAAACCGGCTGGTTTCCTCCCGTTACCCTCCTTCCCGCTAAGATCCCTTCCGGTCCGGGACCGAGCGCTCTCGAATGAAAATCGCGATTGGTGTGAGCTATGACGGTGGGGCCTTCGAGGGATGGCAGTCGCAGGCCTCGGGGCGCACCGTGCAAGACGAGCTTGAGCGAGCGCTGGCGCGAGTTGCAGGTCACCCGGTGCGTCTGGTCGCCGCCGGACGCACCGATTCGGGCGTTCACGCGCTCGCGCAGGTGGCCCACTTCGAGACCGATGCCGAGCGACCCGCACAGGCCTGGGTGCGGGGCGTCAATTCCGGGTTGCCGCCGGCGATCGCCGTGCAATGGGCGCAGGCTGTGCCGGACGCGTTCAGCGCGCGCTACTCGGCCACGTCGCGCACTTACCGGTATCTGCTTTATTGCCATCCGGTGCGGCCCGCCGTGCTCGCCGGCCGTGTAGGGTGGTTTCATCTTCCGCTGGCGCTCGAACCGATGCAGGCAGCCGGGCGCTTGCTGCTCGGCGAGCACGACTTCAGCGCGTTTCGCTCGATCGAATGCCAGGCCAAGTCGCCGGTGCGGAATGTGCGCCGTGTCGGGGTCGCGCAGCGTGGGGCGTACTTCGTGTTCGATTTCACGGCGGACGCGTTCCTGCACCACATGGTGCGGAACATCGTCGGATGCCTCGTATACGTGGGCAAGGGACACTACCCGCCGGAATGGATCGCCGAAGTGCTCGCGGGCCGTGATCGGAGCCGGGCCGCCCCGACCTTCGCGCCCGACGGCCTGTACCTTGCGGAGGTGCGCTACGGGCCGGAGTGGAACCTGCCTGGCTTCCCACCTATCATGCCCTTCTTTTCCACGGCCTTGCCCGAGTGAGAACCCGAGTCAAGATCTGCGGTATCACCTCGCCCAACGACGCGCAGGCCGCCGCGCGGCTGGGCGCCGACGCCATCGGGCTGGTGTTCTACGAGCCGAGCCCGCGCTGCGTGACCATCGAGCAGGCGCGGGCCATCGCCGCGAGCGTGCCGCCGTTCGTCACGCGCGTCGCGCTCTTCGTGAACCCTGCCGCCGGAGCCGTTCGCGCCGTTCTCGCGGGCGCGCGGATCGACCTCATCCAGTTTCACGGCGAAGAGGACGCGGCGTTCTGCGCCGGTTTCGGAGTTCCCTACCTGAAGGCGGTGCGGGTTCGGAAAGGCTTGAATTTGCTAGAATGTCTGTTGCCTTTCCGCGGCGCCGCGGGATGGTTGCTCGATGCGTATCGTCCGGACTACTACGGCGGCACGGGAGAAACCTTCGACTGGGGCGTCATTCCCGCCGGGCTCGAGCGGCCAGTGGTGCTCTCCGGCGGGCTCACGGTAGCGAACATTGCCGAAGCGGTGCGCCGTGTGCGCCCGTGGGCGGTAGACGTCTCGAGCGGTGTCGAGTCGACCAGGGGCGTCAAGGACGCGGACAAGATCGCCGCGTTCATTGAAGGAGTCCGCAATGCAGATGTATGACCTCCCGGATGGCCGGGGCCACTTCGGCCCTTACGGCGGGGTGTTCGTTGCCGAGACGCTCGTGCACGCGCTCGAGGAGCTGCGTGCCGCCTACGAGGCGTTTCGCAAGGACCCGGCGTTCGTCGCCGAGCTCGAGTACGAGCTGAAGCACTACGTCGGGCGGCCGAGCCCGGTGTACCACGCGAAGCGCTGGTCGGACCGGCTCGGCGGCGCGCAGATCTATCTCAAGCGCGAGGATCTCAATCACACCGGCGCGCACAAGATCAACAACACCATGGGCCAGGCGCTGGTGGCGCGCCGCATGGGCAAACAGCGTGTGATTGCGGAGACCGGCGCCGGGCAGCACGGCGTGGCGGCGGCGACCGTCGCAGCGCGCTACGCCATGGAGTGCGTGGTCTACATGGGCTCGGAGGACATCAAGCGCCAGGCCGCCAATGTGTACCGGATGAAGCTGCTCGGCGCATCGGTCGTGCCGGTCGAGTCGGGCTCCAAGACGCTGAAGGATGCGCTGAACGAGGCGATGCGCGACTGGGTGACGAACGTCGCAAGCACGTTCTACATCATCGGCACCGTGGCGGGCCCGCATCCGTATCCGGTGATGGTGCGCGACTTCCAGGCCATCATCGGCCGGGAGTGTCTCGTGCAGATGCCGGAGCTCGCCGGCCGGCAGCCCGACGCGGTGATCGCCTGCGTGGGGGGCGGCTCGAACGCGATGGGAATCTTCTATCCCTACATTTCGCACGAGAGCGTCCGCCTGATCGGTGTCGAGGCGGCCGGAGACGGCCTTGCGACCGGGCGCCACGCCGCGTCGCTGTGCGCCGGGCGGCCCGGTGTCCTGCACGGCAACCGCACGTATCTCCTGCAGGACGCGAACGGCCAGATCGTCGAGACTCATTCGATTTCGGCAGGCCTCGACTATCCGGGCGTCGGCCCCGAGCATGCCTGGCTCAAGGACCGCGGCCGCGCGGAGTATGTCGCCGTCACCGACGCCGACGCGCTGCAGGCGTTTCACGACTGCTGTCATTACGAGGGCATCATTCCGGCGCTCGAGTCTGCGCACGCGCTCGCCTACGCGACGCAGCTCGCTCCGACCCTCGCGCGTGACCGGATTCTGCTCGTCAATCTATCGGGCCGCGGCGACAAGGACATGCACACCGTCGCCGACAGATCCGGAATCCGGTTCTGAGCGGACGGGCCATGTCGCGCATCGCAGCCGCTTTCGGCAGGCTCGCCGGCGAGCATCGCAGGGCGCTCATTCCCTTCGTCACCGCCGGTGATCCGGCGTGCGGCGGGACGGTCGAGTTGATGCACGCGCTGGTGCGCGCGGGCGCAGACGTGATCGAGCTGGGCGTGCCGTTTTCCGATCCGATGGCCGACGGCCCGGTCATTCAACGTGCCAGCGAGCGGGCGCTCAAGGCGGGCGTGAGTCTCGCCGACGTGCTCGGATACGTGGCGGAGTTTCGCAAGCGGGATGCGACGACTCCGGCGGTGCTCATGGGCTATGCGAACCCGATCGAGGCGATGGGCACGGAAGCGTTCGCCGGCCGGGCGCAGGCCGCAGGGGTGGACGGGGTCCTCGTCGTCGATTACCCGCCCGAGGAATCGGCGGATTTCGCCGCACTCGTCCGGCGCCACGGGGTCGACCTCATCTTTCTGCTCGCGCCGACGTCCACCGAGGAGCGCATCGGGCACGTCGCCCGGCTTGCGAGCGGGTACGTTTATTATGTCTCACTGACCGGCGTGACCGGCGCTGCGCACCTCGACATCGCGGACGTGGGTGCCAAGCTTGCGACGATCCGCCGCAGAATATCGCTGCCGCTCGGGGTGGGTTTCGGCATCCGCGATGGCGAGAGCGCTCGCGCGGTCGGCAAGGTCGCCGACGCGGTTATCGTCGGTAGTCGTATCATCCAGGAGATGGAGCAGGGGGACCCGGCCGCCGCCGCGGAACGGGCGGCGACTTTGGTGCACAACATGCGCGAGGCGCTCGACCGGCCATGAGTTGGTTGCAGAAGCTGTTGCCGCCGAAGATCAAGCGCGCCGAGGGCGCGGCGCGGCGCACCGTCCCGGAGGGTCTCTGGACGAAGTGCCCGGAGTGCGACGCGGTCCTCTACGCAACCGATCTCGAGAAGAGCGTCAATGTCTGCCCCAAGTGCAGCCATCACGGGCGTCTCTCTGCGCGGGCCCGCCTCGACATCTTTCTCGATCCGGAGGGCCGCTATGAGATCGGCGCCGAGGTGCAGCCGGTCGATTCGCTCAAGTTCAAGGATTCGAAGCGCTACACCGATCGCCTCGATGAGGCCGAGAAGGAGACCGCCGAGACCGATGCGCTGGTGGTCCTGCAAGGCAGCGTGAAGAACGTCGCGCTGGTGGCTGCCGCGTTCGAGTTCGATTTCATGGGCGGGTCCATGGGGTCGGTGGTGGGGGAGCGCTTCGTGCGCGGCGTGCACGCCTGCCTCGACCAGGATCTGCCGTTCGTGTGCTTCTCGGCAACCGGCGGCGCGCGCATGCAGGAGGGCCTGCTGTCGCTCATGCAGATGGCCAAGACCACGGCCGTCCTGACCCGGCTGGCAGCCAAGCGGCTGCCCTTCATTTCGGTGCTCACCGATCCGACGATGGGTGGCGTCTCGGCAAGCTTCGCCATGATCGGCGATGTCGTGATCGCCGAGCCGCGGGCGCTGATCGGATTCGCCGGACCGCGGGTCATCGAGCAGACGGTGCGCGAGAAGCTGCCCGAAGGCTTTCAGCGCGCCGAGTTCCTGCTCGAGAAGGGCGCGATCGACCTGATCGTCGACCGGCGCGAGATGCGCGACCGCATCGCCAGCCTGCTCACGCTGATGATGCGTCTCCCGGCGCCGGAGCGCTGAACATTGCCCCGCGCGGGGCGTCTTTCCATGCCCGCCGGCCCCTCGCTACCCGCTGACCTCGCTGGCTGGCTCGCGTACATCGAGCGCCAGCACCCGCAAAGCATCGCGCTCGGTCTGGAGCGCGTCGCCCAGGTGCGTGATGCCCTCCAGCGTCCGAAGTTCTGCCCGATCTTCACGGTCGGCGGGACGAACGGCAAGGGGTCCGTCTGCGCGATGCTCGAGTCGATTCTGCTCGCGGCAGGCTATCGCGTGGGCACCTACATGTCTCCCCACCTCCTGCGCTACAACGAGCGCGTCCGAATCGACGGCCGCGAAGTGGCCGACGCCGTCCTGGTCGAGGCCTTCCGGCGGGTGGAGTCGGTACGAGGCCAGGGTGCGGCGAAAGTGCCGCTCACGTACTTCGAGTTCGGCACGCTCGCCGCCTGGGACGTCTTCGCCGCCGCGCGGCCCGATGCGCTCGTCATGGAGATCGGGCTGGGTGGCCGCCTCGATGCGGTCAACGCGTTCGATCCCGACTGCGCGGTGCTGACGAGCATCGATATGGATCACGCCGAATACCTCGGCGACAGCCGCGAACAGATCGGCTGGGAGAAGGCGCACATCTTTCGTCGCGCCACGCCGGCCATCGTCGGGGATCCGGCGCCGCCCCACACGGTTTTGGACCACGCGCGCGAGATCGGTGCGGATCTGCAGGTCGCGGGACGGGACTTCGGCCATTCCGGTGACCGGCAGCAGTGGCTGTTCTGGAGCCGCACCGGCCGCCGCGCAGGACTCGCGTATCCCGCGCTCCGGGGGGCCAATCAGCTCCTGAACGCTGCCGCCACGCTGGCGGCTCTGGAGTCCTTGCGGGAGCGCCTGCCGGTGAGCGCACAGGCCATGCGGCTGGGACTCGCGCAGGTGGAGCTGCCAGGCCGGTTTCAGGTCATGCCCGGCCGGCCAGTCGTGGTGCTCGACGTGGCGCACAACCCGCATGCGGCGGCCGTGCTGGCCGCGAATCTCGACGCGATGGGCGGGTTTGCGCGGACGCACGCAGTGGTGGGCATGCTGCGCGACAAGGACATCGCCGCAGTGTGTGGTCAACTTCGGCACCGGGTGAGCCATTGGTACGCCTGCACGCTCGACAATGCGCGCGGAGCCGCCGCAGCCGAGGTCGCGCGCGCGGTCGCCCAAACGGGCGCCGCGGCCACGGTCACGCAGCACGCGACCCCCCGCGATGCGTTCGTCGCGGCGCGGGAGGTGGCCGGGCAGGGTGATAGAATTGTGGTGTTTGGTTCGTTCCATACCGTCGCGGATGTGATGGCGTACTTCGCTACGATGCAACGCTGACGCGCCAGAGCAAATTTGGTGGCGGGAGACCCAGAATCGGCATGGCCGACACGCAGGACGTACAGAACCTCAAGCGGCGCGCCCGGCGGCGCCTGGTGGGCGCAATCGCGCTGGTTCTGCTCCTCGTGATCGTGCCCCCGATGATCATGGATCTCGAACCGCGGCCGGTCACCACCGATCTGACCGTCGAAATTCCCAGCCAGACGAGCGGCCAGGTCAAGACGCCTCCAGCCGCCCCGGTCGCCGCGGCGGACCGCGCCGCCGAGGTGGCGAGCGCTCCGACGGACAAGTCCGGGGAGCAGCCCGATCGGGCCGCGGCCGCCAAGGCCGAATCGAAATCCGAGCCGAAGTCCGAACCGGGCAAGTCCGGATCAAAGCGCTCCTCGCCGCTCTCGGTGGCGACGGTCGATCCGCGCGCGGCCAAGGAGGCGCAGCGGATCGAATCCGTCCTCAAGGGCGAAGCTTTCGTTGTGCCGCTCGGCGCCTACGCCGATCCGGACAACGTGAGACAACTTCAGGCGAAGCTGACGCGTGCGGGCGTCAAGTCCTACACCGAGCCCGTCAAGGGGAGCTCGAGCGCGCAGACCCGCGTTGCGGCGGGGCCGTTCACGACGCGCGAAGAGGCCGAGCGGGCGCGCGAGACGCTCGCTGCGCTGAAGGGTCTGGGCGTCGTCCCTGGCACCATCACCACGCGTCAATGAGCTGGTTCGACTTCGCAGTGATCGCAGTGGTTGGATTCTCCATTCTGCTCGGCGCCTGGCGCGGGCTCGTGCGCGAGGTGTTCTCCCTCACCGGCTGGGTGGTCGCGTTCATTCTCGCGCTGCTGTTCGCCGGGGATCTCGCCGCGCTTCTGCCGACGGGCTTCGCGAATCAGTCCGTGCGCACAGCGCTCGCTGCCATCCTGATCTTCGTCGTCGTGCTGCTCACCGCGGGATTCGGTGGCATGCTCCTCGCGAGAGCGTTTCGCGCGGCCGGCCTGGGCGTCACCGATCGTGCGCTCGGGGGGGTGTTCGGCTTCGCGCGCGGGAGCCTGATCGCGCTCGCCGTGGTCCTCGTCGCCGGGTTCACGACTCTTCCGCGGGAGCCGTTCTGGCGGGAGGCGGCGCTCACCGGCCCGCTCGAGACGGCGGTCGTCGCGATGAAACCCTTCCTGCCGCGTTCCTGGGCGGAAAAAGTCAGGTACGAGAGGTGATGCCATGTGCGGGATAGTCGGAATCTTCACGCGCGCGCCCGCGAACCAGTTCCTCTACGACGGCTTGCTCCTGCTGCAGCACCGGGGGCAGGATGCGGCGGGCATCGTCACCGGCGAAGGCAAGACTTTCCACATGCACCGGGGACCCGGGCTCGTGCGCGACGTGTTTCGCACGCGCGACATGCGCGCGCTGGCGGGCGAGATTGGCATCGCCCACTGCCGCTACCCGACCGCTGGGAGCGCGTTTCACGCCGGCGAGGCACAGCCGTTCTATGTGAACTCGCCGTTCGGCATCGTCCTCGGTCACAACGGCAACCTCACGAACTGGGAGCAGCTCAAGCAGGAGATGTTCCGCCTCGACCGGCGCCACATCAACACGAACTCCGATTCCGAGGTGCTGCTCAACGTGCTCGCCCACGAGCTCGAGCGCTCCGCCACCGGCTATCGGGTCGATGCGGACGCGGTGTTCGCGGCGGTGGCCGCGGTGCACCGCCGCTGCCGGGGCGCCTACGCGGTGGTCGCGATGATCGCCGGCACAGGGCTCGTCGCGTTTCGCGATCCGCACGGCATTCGCCCCTTGGTGATCGGCCGCCACGAAACGCCCGACGGCCCGGAGTGGCTCGTAGCGTCCGAGAGCGTCGCGCTCGAGGCGCTCGGCTTTTCGCTGGTGCGCGACGTGGCGCCGGGCGAGGCCATCCTCATCGACGAGCTCGGCAATTTCGCGAGCCGCCAGTGCGCGCCGCACGCGCGTCACGCGCCGTGCATCTTCGAGTACGTGTATCTCGCGCGGCCGGACTCGGTCATGGACGGCGTGTCGGTGTACGAGGCGCGCCTGCACATGGGCGAGCAGCTCGCCGCCAAGATCCGCGAGAAGTACGCGCACCTCGACATCGACGTCGTGATTCCGGTCCCCGACACCAGTCGGCCGTGCGCGCTGCAGCTCGCCACCGGCCTCGGACTCACCTACCGCGAAGGGTTCGTCCGGAACCGCTACGTCGGGCGCACCTTCATCATGCCAGGCCAGACGGTGCGCAAAAAATCGGTGCGCCAGAAGCTCTCCGCGATCTCGATGGAGTTCCGGGACAAGAACGTGCTGATCGTCGACGACTCGATCGTGCGCGGGACCACCAGCCGCGAGATCGTGCAGATGGCGCGCGAGTCCGGCGCGCGAAAGGTCTTCTTCGCCTCCGCTGCGCCGCCGGTTCGCTTCCCGAATGTCTACGGCATCGACATGCCAACCCGAGCGGAGCTGATCGCGACCGGCCGCACCGAGCAGGAGATCGCGGCGGAGATCGGCGCCGACGCAGTGATCTATCAGGATCTCGCGGCGCTGATTCGCGCAGTGCAGGCTGCGAATCCGGCGCTCGAGCATTTCGAGACCTCCTGCTTCGACGGCATCTATATCACTGGCGACATCACCAGCGAGTATCTCGGCGAGCTCGAGACGCGCCGCGACGACAAGCGCGCGGAGGGTGGCGAGGACGAGGAGGCGGAGCGCGACCACGCCCGGGTTTCCGCCGACGGCATCTGAGGGACGCGAGAAACGACGAGAATTGACAGACGCTGCGGCCCACGGTAAGGTCGCCTTTCGCGCCGATTTGAAGCTACAGCTTGCGGGCGCCCCCGGAATGCCTCGTTCCAGGCCATCCGGGGAAAAACAAATACGGCTAAAGCGTGGTCGAAAAAACCCGTCTTGGCCATGCAGGCTCGACGGGTTTTTTGTTTTCTGGAGGCGTATATGGGCAAGGTGCCCGATTTCGAGACTCTGGCAGTGCGCGCGGGCATAGCGCGCACGCCGTTCAACGAGCACTCGGAGCCACTCTTCCTCACTTCGAGCTTCGTCTTCGAGAATGCCGCGCAGGCCGCGGCGCGGTTCTCGGGCAAGGAAGAGGGCTTCGTCTACTCCCGGTTCAGCAACCCCACGGTCACGGCGTTCCAGGAGCGCCTCGCGGCGCTCGAGGGCGCCGAGTCCTGCGTCGCGACCGCGTCCGGGATGTCGGCGATTCTCGCCTGCTGCATGGCGCTCTTGCGCAGCGGCGATCACATCGTCTCGTCCGCGTCGATCTTCGGCGCCACGGTGCAGCTCTTCACGAGCGTGCTCAACCGGTTCGGCATCGAGACCACTTTCGTGCAGGGCACCGACCCGTCGGCCTGGCGTTCGGCGCTGCGTCCGACGACCAAGCTCTTGTTCCTCGAGACGCCGTCGAATCCGTTGACGGAAGTCACGGACATCGCTGCGCTCGCCGAAGTCGCGCGGCACGGCGGCGCGTTGCTCGTCGTAGACAACTGTCTGTGTACGCCCGCCCTGCAGCTGCCGTTCGCGCACGGCGCCGACCTCGTCATCCACTCGGCCACGAAGTACCTCGATGGCCAGGGACGGGTGCTTGGCGGTGCCGTGCTGGGCAGACGGGAAATCGTGATGGAGGCCATCTTTCCATTCCTGCGCACGGCGGGTCCGAGCCTCTCGCCGTTCAATGCCTGGGTGCTCCTCAAGGGCCTCGAGACCCTGCGGATCCGGCTCGAGGCGCACTCGACGGGCGCGCTCGAGCTGGCGCGCTGGCTGGAATCGCATCCGGCGATCGAGCGGGTGTACTACCCGTTCCTGGAGTCGCATCCGCAATACGCGCTCGCCAAGCGCCAGCAGCGCGCGGGCGGCGCGGTGATCTCGTTCGACGTCAAAGGCGGCCGGGACGCCGCCTGGCGGGTGGTCGATGCCACCAAGATGATCTCGATCACGGCGAACCTGGGCGACACCAAGAGCACCATCACCCATCCTGGGACCACGACGCACGGCCGAATCAGCCCGGAAGCGCGCGCCGCCGCCGGCATCGGCGAGGGCCTCTTGCGAGTGGCGGTGGGGCTCGAGTCGGTCGAGGATCTCAAGGCAGATCTCGCGCGCGGACTCGGTTAGGTCGACGGAGGGAGGTAAATTTTCGCTCAGCGGGGCGAGTCGGCCCGGTGCGGGCTCATGGTGGCGCAAGGCAAGCCGTCGAGCGGGTACCCGGCTCGCGGCGGCCAGTCAACACACGACAGGCCGCGCACGAGCCACCCGCTGACGACGGCTGCGCCACAAATCGCCCGCCCCGGGCCGCCCCGTCCCGTGGAGACGCAGTGCCGAAGTCGAGGTCAACAAGAGCGTCGGTACTCTTGGGCCCGCGCACGGCACAGGCGCCTCGCGGGTCAGCGGCCGGGCATGGTCGCTGACCCGCCAAGACGTCTCGTCCCAGACCGAAATCGGAGCCGCCAAACGAGGCTCGCGCGTCAGCCGAGGGGCACGCTCTCGACGCCGTCGGCGTCGCAGCGCAGATAGCTGCCGTGGTGGTACCAGTCGGCGAGCACCCAGCGCTCGCAGCGATGTCCGTCCACCTCGTGCTGATGCCGGGCGGGGCGGTGGGTATGGCCGTGGATCATGCGGGGATAGCCGTGCGCCCGGAACGCGGCTTCAACCGCGCCCGAGTTCACGTCCATGATCTGGGCGGGTCGCGCACGCTTGCGCGCCTCGCTCAGACGGCGGCCGCGCTGCGCGCGCCATTCGCGCACTGCCCGCGGCATCGCGAGCGCGGTCCAGATCCACAGGGGATGGCGCAACCTCGCGCGCACGCGCTGATACTCGTGATCGTCGGTGCACAGCGTGTCGCCATGCATGAGGAGCGTGGGCACGCCCGCGAGCTCGGCGAGCGTCGGATCGGGCAGGAGCGTCATGCCGGTGTGCGCGGCGAGCCGCCGGCCGATCAGAAAGTCGCGGTTGCCGTGCATCAGGTACACGGCCGTGCCGGCCGCGACGGTTGCGGCGATCGCGTCGGCCACCCGCTTGTTGAATGGATCGACCAGCGAATCGTCCCCGATCCAGTATTCGAAGAGGTCGCCGAGGATGTAGAGGGCGGCGGCCGCGCGTGCCTCGGTCCTCAGAAACCGGAAGAAGATCTCCGCGATCTCGGGCCGTGTCGGACTGAGGTGCAGATCCGAGACAAGGAGTACCGGCCCCATTGAGCGTGACGGGAGATGAGCGAGGCGTGAGGAGGAGGGCGCGCGCTAGCCTGCGACGCTCAGACCACCTCGGCGCGCTCGATCACCACATCCTCGACGGGAACGTCCTTGTGCATGCCCTTTGACCCGGTGCGCACGGCCTTGATCTTCTCCACGACGTCCATGCCTTCGGTGACCCGCCCGAATACGCAGTACCCCCAGCCTTGGGTCGTGGGCGACGTATGGTTCAGAAAGGCGTTGTCGGCGATGTTGATGAAGAATTGCGCGGAGGCCGAGTGCGGGTCTCCGGTGCGAGCCATGGCGACCGTGCCACGGTCGTTCTTCAGGCCGTTGTTTGCTTCGTTCGTGACCGGCGTGCGGGTCTTCTTCTGCCGCATGCCGGGTTCGAAGCCCCCGCCCTGGATCATGAATCCGTCGATGACCCGGTGAAACACGGTGTTGTCGTAGTGGCCGTCCTGCACGTACTGCAGAAAGTTCTTGACCGTCTCGGGCGCGCGCTCGGCGTCGAGATCCAGGGTAATGGTGCCCAGGTTGGTGCTCAGCTTGACCATGATTGCCTCACTTGGGGTTGACGATGCTGGCCGACTCGATGACGATCGGCTCGCGTGGGACGTTCTGGTGCGGCCCGAAATTTCCGGACGCGACCTTGGCGATCTTCTCGACGACGTCCATGCCGCTCACGACTTTGCCGAATACGGCATAGCCCCATCCCTGGGCGTTGGACGCGCGGTAGTTCAGAAAATCGTTGTTCTTGACGTTGATGAAAAACTGCGCCGAGGCGGAGTGCGGATCCGGCCTGCGCGCCATCGCGATCGTGCCGTAGTCGTTCTTTAGACCGTTCGCCGCTTCGTTCTCGATCGTTCCGCGAGTCGGCTTCTCCTGGAAGTTCCGGTCGAAGCCGCCCCCCTGGATCATGAATCCGTCGATGACCCGGTGAAACTGCGTGCCCTGGTAATGGCCGTCCTTCACGTATTGCAGGAAATTCTGGACGGTCTTCGGCGCCTTGTCCGCGTAGAGCTCCAGCACGATCGTTCCCATGCTGGTCTTGAGCTCGACGCGCGGATCGGCCGCCAGCGCCGGGGCGGCGATTGCGGGGATGGCGAGCATGGCGAGGCCGGCGATGAGATTGCGCAACATTCGAGAGCTCCTGCTTGAGTGACGGGAATTCAGCGGTTCGATTGGGCGCCCGGCTCGCCGTTGCCCGCGGCGACCAGCTCGCGCGAAATCTTGAGCTTGACCTGCGCCGCTTTGCTGCCGGCGCCCAGGGCCGCGGCGCGCTCGTAGGCGGCGGCTGCCAGGCGGGCGTAGACGTCGCCGAGGTTCTCCTGGGCGGTGATGTACTTCGGGTTCACACGCACCGCCGTCTCTAGCGCATTGCGCGCCCCTTCCAGGTTTCCCCGAGCCGCATAGAGCACCGCGAGATTGTTGTACGGCTCGGCGTACTCGGGGTTGTCCTGGGTAAGCCGAACGAAGACGTCGATCGCTTCGGTTTCGCGCTTCTGCTCGGCCAGGACCAGGCCCTTCAGGAAGCGCGCCTGCATGTCGCCCGGACGCTGCGCGAGAAACTCCTCCACCTTCACGAGGGCCTGGGCGGGGCGGCCCGCCCGCAGCAGGAGATCCGCGTCGCCGAGCGCATCGCCGCGCGCGGACAGCGGGGCCGCGAGCAGCACGAGGAGTGCGAGGAGCGTGACCCACGCGTGGGGCGCGAAGGGCGACACGGATTCCGACGACATGAGGAATGTGGGCGAGGTGCGCATTGTCCGTTATACTCGCGCCGCGCGCGGCGCCACGCGACGTTCGATTGTAGCAACAAGGCCCCGGCGACCCAAGCAGCGATTCGCGCAGCCGCCCGCCGGACACTCCATCCGATGCTCAGGATCCACAACAGCCTCACCCGGAGCAAGCAGGACTTCGCTCCGATCGAGCCCGGTCGCGTGCGCATGTACGTCTGCGGCATGACCGTGTACGACTACTGCCACCTCGGCCATGCGCGCGTGCTCGTGGTGTTCGATATGGTCCAGCGCTGGCTTCGCGCGTCCGGTTACGCCGTGACCTACGTCCGCAACATCACCGATGTCGACGACAAGATCATCCGCCGCGCGGCGGAGAACGGCGAGGATATCGGCGCGCTCACCGAGCGCTTCATCGGATTCATGAGCGAGGACGCGGCAGCCCTTGGCGTGCAGCCGCCGGATCACGAGCCGCGCGCAACCCAGTACATCGCGTCGATGCTGAAGATGATCGGAGAGCTCGAGCAGCGCAGCCTTGCCTATCGCGCGACCGACGGCGACGTGAATTATGCGGTGCGGCGTTTTCCGCGCTACGGGAGGCTCTCCGGCAAGTCGCTTGACGAGCTGCGGGCCGGAGAGCGCGTCGAGGTCGGGGCGGGCAAGCAGGATCCGCTCGATTTCGTGCTCTGGAAACATGCCAAGGAAGGCGAGCCCGCCTGGCCTTCGCCGTATGGCGCAGGCCGTCCGGGCTGGCATATCGAATGCTCGGCGATGAGCACCGATCTGCTGGGTCGGCACTTCGACATCCACGGCGGCGGGGAAGACCTGCAGTTCCCGCATCACGAGAACGAGATTGCCCAGTCGGAAGGCGCCCACGGGGACGGCTTCGTCAACTACTGGATGCACAACGGGTTCGTGCGGATCGATGACGAGAAGATGTCGAAGTCGCTCGGGAACTTCTTCACGATCCGCGACATCCTGTCCCGCTACGACGCCGAGGTGGTGCGCTTCTTCATCCTGCGCGCGCACTACCGGAGCCCGCTCAACTATTCCGACCAGCACCTCGACGAGGCGCGAAGCGCGCTCGCCCGCCTCTATACCGCATTGAAGGGCGCGCCACGCGACACGTCGGCAATCGACTGGAGCACGCCGCAGGCCGCGCGCTTCCGGGCGGCGATGGACGATGATTTCAACACGCCGGAGGCCGTCGCGGTCCTGTTCGAGCTGGCGGGTGAGGCGAACCGGACAGGCTCGGGCGAGACCGCCGGTCTGCTGCGCGCGCTGGGCGGCGTGCTGGGCCTGCTGGGCCGGGAGGCGGAGGTGTTCCTGCGTGGCGGGGTGCCGGCTGGGTGGACTCCCGAGCGCATCGAACAGATGATCGCGGCGCGCACCGCTGCGAAGCAGGCGCGGGACTATGGCGAAGCCGATCGCATCCGCGACGAGCTCGCCGGTGCCGGTATCGTGCTCGAAGACGGCCCGCAGGGAACGACCTGGCGCCGCGGCTGACGCCCGCGGCGCCTCTGCGGGTGTCGTTACTCCCGGAACTTCAGGTTGCGACTCAGGATCGTGAGTGCGACGAAGTTGCTGCCGTTGTGGTCCTGCGGCGTGAAGGTGACCGTATAGCCGCCGGTGTCGTACGGGCCGAGGCTGTCCAGCGCCCGGAGCAGGGACTCGCGGGACACGTCGCGCCCCGCGCGCCGGATGCCCTCGACCAGCGCTTTCGCGGCGATGAAGCTCTCGAGGGAGGTATAGGAGTATTCCTTCTTCCCGAGCAACTTGTCGCTCGCCTGCTGGTACTCGCGCACGATCGGCACGGTGTTGTTGGACACGCTCGGCACCACCTGGGTCATGACGACGCCGATGCCTTCCTTGCCCAGCGCTCCCGCGAGCGCCGTGGATCCGGCGAATGACGTGCTCACGAACTGGGCGCTGAGCTCCTGCTTTTGGGCGAGCTTCACGAACTCGGCGGTGGTCTTGTAGAGCGTCGTCGCGATCACCACGTCCGGCGTCGCCTTGACGGTGGCGTCGACCGGGGCAGCGAGATCGGTCTGCGTGCGCTGCACGGAGGCGATGGCAACCGGCGCAAGGCCGCGCACCTTCAGCGCCGCCACGACGACCGCGAGATTCGCGTTCCCGATCGTGTCATCGTAGTGCAGGATCGCGAAGCGCTTCGCGCCGATGGTGCTGTAGTGCTCGACGATCTTCTCGAGCTCGTCCGCATAGCTCGCGCGGTGGTTGTAGACGTAGCGGTTGAACTTGCGCATCGGATCGGCGCCGGTGAACGGCGCGAAGAAGACGATCTTCGCCTGCTCGACGTGCGGCAGCGCGGGTCGGCTCAGCGTCGCGCTGCCGTAGCCGAAGAGGGCGACGACGTTGGGCTGCGCGAGGAGCTTCAGGGTGTTCGCCTCGGAGTTCTTCGTGTTGTTTGCGTCGTCGAGCGACAGCAGCTCGATCTTGCGGCCGTTGATGCCGCCCGCCTCGTTCACCTTGTTGAAGTAGGCGAGCGCGCCGTCGCGGATGTCCTCCCCGAGGTCCTTGTTCGATCCGCTGAGCGGGGCCGACTGGCCGATGACTATGGATTGGGGAAACGCTGTGGCGGGGACGAGCAGCACCGCGGCACAGAGCGCGGCACGGGTGATTTTCAGCATGGCGGGCCTCTCGAAGGCGTTCCGGGTTGGGGCGCGGCGGAGCAGTGGCAAAGGGCAGGCGACTCTACCGGGAAAAACGCCTCTCCGACAAGGGTTTGCAGCCGGTACTTGAGGAATGTTTCACGGGTCTGCCGGAGACCCAACGCCGTGGACTCACGTCCGGCTCCCCGCAGCGGCGGGTACCGTGAAAGAGGCAGGGGGGAGACCCTGCCCGTGACGGGCGACGGCGTGTCCGTACGCCGCTTCGAGCTCTCGCACGCGCGCCTCGAGATCGAAGACCGGCAGGTGCGCGCGCCCGGCCTCGAGGCGATCTCGATACGCGCGGACGCGGGCGGGATCGCGCGCCAGCGCCACAGCGAGCGCCTCGTATTCGGCCAGGTCGCGAACCACGAGCTCGGCCAGGCCCGCTGCGCGCAGCACGCTCGCCGCGACGCGTGAGGCGAAGGATTCACCCGGGCAGGTGACGAGCGGTACCCCGGACCAAAGCGCATCCGTCGCCGTCGAGTGGGCGTTGTACGGCCGGGTGTCCAGGAAGAGATCCGCCAGGCGGGTTCGGGCCAAGTACTGGGCACGCGGGACGCGCGGCGCGAATATCAGCCGCTCGCGTGCGACCCCCGCCGCCGCCGCATGCCGGCACAGGTTCTCCCGGCCCGCGCCGTCCACCAGCCAGAGCGCGC
This sequence comes from Burkholderiales bacterium, assembly GCA_041617635.1. GTDB lineage: Bacteria > Pseudomonadota > Gammaproteobacteria > Burkholderiales > SG8-39 > JAABRB01. Next base: position 15,938 of record JBFJOO010000052.1, read on the forward strand.
TCGGCTCGGTCGCGCGCAGCACGCGCATCCAGGCGGCGAATACTTCTGGGGTGATCTTCACGTGGTGGTTGAAATTGCAGAAGACGAAAGCGTTTCCCGGCAGTCCCGCGGCTTGGCGGGTCGGCGGCGGGAGCAGTCCTTCGTCGGGATCGTTGATCTGGTGGCAGATCGGCAGCCGGGCGATCGACTCGGCATACCAGCGCTCGGCGTCTTCCGGGACGATCCACGGGTCGGCGATGAGGTAATCGATGAATCCCGCGCCCATCGTGCCCGGGAAGCCGAGATAGCCCATCTGCACGGGGGCCGGCCGCATCGCGAAGACCTCGGTGCGGTGGCCGGTCGTATAGCCGTTCAGGTCGATCAGCACGTCGATCCGGTCCGCCGCGATGCGCTCCGCGATGTGTCGGGACGACAGTGCCGTGACGTCGACGAGGACGTCGCAATCGCGGGCCGCACGCCGCCGGTACTCGCTGCCGTCGTCCGTTGCGAGCGCGTAGGCATACACCTCGAAATGCGCGCGATCGTGGCGCGCGTAGACGCCCGCGAGGTGGTGACCGCACGGATGATCACCGAAGTCGCTCGAGACATACCCCACGCGGATCCTGTCCCGGCGCTCCCGCGGCCGCTGCGCGCACGCAATCGGTGTGACGAGCTCCAGCGCCGGGCCGTCGCACGCCCCAGGCGGAGCTGAGTCTCTGGCGCGAGGCCAAGCATGACGCCACGCCAGCAAAGGGCCGGTGACCCGGGCCCCGACCCGGAGGGGTCGTTTGCGAGCTGATGGAAGCGTGCGCGCAGAACATCGATTCCGGACCAGTCGCACGACTCCAATCGCTCGTAGCCTCGCACGAGATAGACCTCGCGCGCATCGAGTCGCGCTCCACTGGCACCGTGCGGGACGGTGCCGGGCATCGCGGCGCGATCCAGATCGATCTGCGCTTCCTCGAGCCGGTCGAGCGCGGCGAGCGCGAGCCCGCGATCGAGGATCGCCCCGGCGTGGCGCGGATCCAGTGCGAGCGTCCGCTCGCTTGCGGCGAGCGCCTCGTCGTACCGCGAAAGCGCCAGGCATACCTCGGCGAGATTGAAATGCGATTCGGCGCGATCGGGATGGGCCGCTGCGAGCACTAGGTTATTCGCCAGCGCCTCGCCCAATCTCCCGATGCGCGTGAGTGCGACGCCGCGGTTCAACCGCGCCTCGAAGAATTCGGGCGCATGCATCAGCGCGGTATCGTACTGTCGAACCGCTTCCGCCGGATCCCCCAACGCTTCGTGCACGAGCGCCGCGTTGAAATGAATCTGCGGATCGTCCGGGTGATATCGTAGCAGCCCGCTGGCGCGGTCGCGTGCTTCGCTCGCGCGGCCCATTTCGCAAAGCACCGCGAGCGCGGCTTGGGCGGCCTGAGTGTTAGCAGGATCGAGCGCGATCGCCCGGTCGAAAGCTTCCAGCGCGGGCTGCGGCTGCTTCAGCCGATGATGGACCGCGCCCAGCAGGAAGTGAGCATCGGCACTCGTCGGCGCGCGTGCGCAGACGTCCCGGGCCAGGATGAGCGCGTTCAGCAGCTCCCCGGCAGCGAGCCGGGCGCGCGCCGCAGCGAGCGCTGCGGTGGGATCGCCGAGGACCGGCGGCACTCCGTGGCGGCGTCAGCGCTGGAACGCCGCGGCGCCGACGATCGGCCCACCGGCGTCGTTATTCAGCTTGTACGAGAAGCCTGCGTGCGTCGCGCCGTTGCCGAGAAAATGGCCGTTCAGCTGGGTAAAGCAGGAACTGACACAGGCTCCGGTGCCCGAGGTGGTTCCGACCGCGGATGAAGAGAACGGTGCGTACGGCCCGGCGCCCGTCACCGGAATGGTCGGGCCGCCCGAATTGACGTTGAACGAATTGCCGGCGACGTTCATCGACAGATCGACGCCCACCTTGGGCGAGGGACCGAAAGACCCGACGAGCGATCCGCCGGTGACGATCCCGACGTTCGTGCCGTCCGTGGGCGCGGTCGCCCCGATCAGATTGAAGGTGTAAGTCGCGATGCTGGTCGTGACGTCGGCAATCGGGGTAGGCAGGCCCACGACGTAGGGCAGCGTCACGAATCCGCTCCATGGGCTGCCATCGATGGTTGCGCTGCCGATCCAGCGGCCCCAGGCCGCGACGCCCGGAGCGACCCCGAAGTCGACGGTGGTACCGGTGAGCGCCTTGACCTGGCCGCCATCCCGGAAAGTGACCATTTGCCCGGCCGAGTTGAATGTGTAGGACGAACTCGGCGCGGGAACCGCGCTGACCGCCGCGGCGGGGCCAACGATGAAGGCGAACGCCAGCTCGCAGCCGTTGGTGCAGACCGGGCCTCCCAGGGCGGCCGGCGCGCCCGTGGGGGTCACCTGATCCCCGGCGACGAAGGTCGCGGCGCTAGCAAAGGGAGGCAGCAACGATTCGCCTGCGACCTCGTTGGGCTGGGGTGGTCCGAGCACCAGCTCCTCGGTGGTTTCCTTGGGCGGCTCGTTCGGATTCGGGCTCGCCTCGCCGACGGTTCCGGCGGGAACATCGAGGGTCGGCTTTCCGTCCTTGTCGATGTACCAGGTCCCGCTCGAGCCGGTGACTCGCGTCGTTCCATCGTCGAGCACTGCGATGATCCCGCCGGTGCCGCGGATGCCGACCGTGGCGGTGGGGGTCTGGATCTGGTAGGCGTTGCGATTGACGCGGCCGATCAGGCCGGTGACGGTCCGCATCGCGCCGCGCAGCAGGCCGAAGATGCCCTTCTCGGAGCCGTCGGTCTTGCCGTCGTAGCGATACTCGCGGACCTCGAACGTGGTGTTGGGCTGGAGCGAGACATACGCGCCGTCGGTGAAGCGGAGCTGCGCGCGACCGGAGGTGGTGACGACACGATCGCCGGCGAGGATCTCCTGACCCTTGGCGAGCGTGCGCTCCCGGCCGTCCTTTCCCGTGGCGGTCACGGCGCCGATCGCGAAATCGACGTGCGCGGCCGTGTTGGCGAGGGCCGGCCCGGCGAAGGCGGCCGAGATCATGGCCAGCATGAGCCCCTGTCGACCCAGCCGGAAAACTGTGCTGTGCTGCGGCATGGTCAGCCTCCTAGACGCCTGGCGCCCGGCCCGTGCGGGGTCGGGGAAGCGCTCACTAGCGTGCATGTAGCATATTTCACGCCGTCGGCCGCGTGAAGGGGGCTAGAAATCGCGCCGGAGCGCGACGGATGCCACAGTCCGGTCGTAGCTGTTGAGCTCGATGTTCGAGTTGACGCGCGTGTAGCCGACCTGCGGGCGCAGGGTCCACTTGGGCGCGAAGACGTAGTTCAGCCCGACGATCACGTCGTACTGGTTGTCCTGCCGGGTGGTGAGGAAGAGCGGGTCGACGCCGTTGTAGCTCCGGTGCTCGTAGCCGAAGGAGCCGAAACCGACGACTTTCGGCAGCAGGGTGAGCTGTCCGCCGAGCCGCAGACCGGCGGGCTTGAATCCCAGGTACGAGAAACCGTCGTTGACGTCGCGCTCGTTGCCGGCGTAGCCCGAGACGAAAGCCACCGGCAGCCTGGGTCCCGCAAAGGCCTGCGAGTACGCCAGGCCGCCGATCGCGCGGTTCGCGTTGCGCGCCGACTGGTCCGGGTAACGCAGCGCGGCGTACTGCCCGTAGGCGGTCAGCTGTTGCCGCGCGCTCAGGTTGTGCAGCCACTGCGCGGTGCCGCCGAGTGAGCGGCGGTACTGATCGTTGTCGACCCGAAAACTTTGCGCCTGCCCGATGGCGACGAGGGCGTTCGCGCCGCGGTTCCAGCGCACGCCTGCGCTGCCGTCGATGGTTCCGGTGTTGAACTGGGTGTGATCGAAGTTGAACTTCCCCGAGTACGCCGCATTAGCGAGCAACCACCACTCCTTGTTGAGCGCATGGCTCAGCGACGCGCCGCCCCCGGTGCCCGCGAACCCGGCGGGCAACTGCGTGCCGAGCGGATTGATCTGCCCGAGCGCGCCGCCGAGCGCGGGGATCGCGATCGTGTTCTTGTCGGTGGCGCTGTTCACGTTGCTGTCGTAGCCGGCCGACGCTTCGAGGTACGCGCTCAGGAACGTCTGCCGCGGCGTGAGCTGGGTGAGAAACTTGTCGACCGTTTCGCGCGCCGCATCGGGCAGCTCCCGGCTTTCGCTCACCGTCTTGAACTCGCGCCGCGCATTCTCCTTCTCGCCGAGCACGAAATAGGCGCGCGCGATCTCCGCGCGGGCCTGCAAGTGATTGGGGTTCACCGCGAGCACGCGTTCGAGTGCGAACACCGCCTGCTGGGCGTCGCCGGCATCCAGCGCGGCGATGCCGAGCAGATAGTCGTATTCGACCTCGCCGGCCCGCTTGGACTGCAGCGGGATGAGCAGCTCGTAGGCCGCGCGCGCCTTGCGTTCCTCGATGAGTTTCTTCGCCTGATCAAGCACTTGATCCGCGAGCGCGGGCGCCGTACCGCACAGCGAGAAGATGAGCGACAGCGCGATCAGCGCTGTTCTACTTGTGCTCATCGTCCCTCCAATCAATAGCTTATTGTCACATCTTAATACGATAAATGAAGTGTTGCCAATAGCTTTTCCGGAGGGGCGTTTGGATTTCAGGGCTGGCAGTGGCCCCTGTGGCGGGCAGACAACACCGGCCAAGCGCGGGCGGGCGGATTCTGCCCGGGAGCGTCACTCGCGGGCCGCCCGGATGCCTGAGCAGGGATGTCCCGGGGAGGGGGCGAAATGCGTGGCGCCGGCGGCTCCGGGCGCGGCGCTCAGGTCTCGAAGAACTCGCGCACCCGGTCCATCCAGGACTTCGCGCGCGGGTTGTGCCGCTCGCTGTTCTCCTGGGTGACCGTGTCGAACTCGCGCAGAAGCTCCTTCTGGCGCGCGGTGAGGTTCACGGGCGTCTCGACTACGACGTGACAGAAGAGATCGCCGTGCGAGGTGGAGCGCACGCCCTTGATGCCCTTGCCGCGAAGGCGAAAGACCTTGCCGCTCTGCGTCTCGGCCGGGATCTTGATCTTCGCTGAGCTGTCGAGCGTCGGGATCTCGATCTCCCCGCCGAGCGCCGCAGTGACGAAGCTCACCGGCATCTCGCAGTGCAGATCGTCGTGCTCGCGCGTGAACACCGCATGCGGCTTCACGTGCAGCTGCACGTAGAGGTCACCCGGTGGCCCGCCGTTGACGCCGGCCTCGCCCTCGCCGGCAAGGCGGATGCGGTCGCCTTCGTCGACGCCGGCCGGGATGCGCACCGAGAGCGTCTTGTGCGCCTTGACGCGGCCGGCGCCGCTGCAGGTCTTGCAGGGGTCGGGAATGTACTTGCCGGAGCCGTGGCAGCGCGGGCACGTCTGCTGGATCGAAAAGAAGCCCTGCTGCATGCGCACTTGGCCGTGGCCCTGGCAGGTCGGGCACGTCGCGGGCTCGGTGCCGGGCTTTGCGCCGGTGCCGCTGCACGTCTCGCACGGCTCGGCCGTCGGAATGCGAATCTTCGTTTCGGTGCCGCGCGCCGCCTGCTCGAGCGTCACCTCCAGGTTGTAGCGCAGGTCGGCGCCGCGGAACACGGTCGAGCGCTGGCGACCGCCGCCGAAGATGTCGCTGAAGATGTCGCCGAACGCGTCGGAAAAGTTCTCGAAGCCGCCGCCCCGGAAGCCGCCCGCCCCGGCCGAGGGGTCGACGCCGGCATGGCCGAACCGGTCATAGGCCGCGCGCTTCTGGTCGTCCGAGAGGACCTCGTACGCCTCCTTCGCTTCCTTGAACTTCGCCTCGGACTCGCTGTTGCCTTGGTTGCGGTCCGGGTGGTGCTTCATCGCGAGCTTGCGATAGGCGCGCTTGACGGCCTCCTCGTCCGCGTCGCGATTCACGCCCAGGACTTCGTAGTAATCCCGCTTTGCCATGTGTCTAGTTCAAACCGAAGTCGCTCTTAGCGGGAGGGAGGGTAACGGGAGGGAACCGGCCGGTTCCCTCCTGTTCGTAACCTACTGTACTTGTTCTTGAGGGAACCAGCCGGTTCCCTCCCGTTCGTGACCTTCTACGAGTCCCCTGCAGAAGCACTGACCTGCTCAAGCGAACAGGACGGTGCTACTTCTGGTCCTTGACCTCGGTAAACTCGGCGTCGACGACGTTCTCGTCCGTCTTTTTCTGGCCGGCCTCGGCGCCCGGCTGCGCGTCCTGCGCGCCGCCGCCGGCCTTCGCTTGCGCGTCGGCGTAGATCTTCTCGCCGAGCTTCTGCGACGCGGCCGAAAGCGCCTGGCTCTTGGCCTCGATGCTCGCCTTGTCGTCGGACTTGAGCGCCTCCTCGGCGTCTTTCAGCGCCGACTCGATCTTCGCCTTTTCTTCGGCGTCGATCTTGTCGCCATGCTCGGCAAGCGATTTCTTCACCGTGTGCACCAGGTTATCCGCCTGGTTGCGCGCGTTCACCAGCTCGTGCGCCTTGCGGTCATCATCGGCGTGCGCCTCGGCGTCCTTCACCATGCGCTGGACCTCGTCCTCGGAAAGACCCGAGCTCGCCTTGATCGTGATCTTGTTCTCCTTGCCGGTCGCCTTGTCCTTGGCCGACACGTGCAGGATGCCGTTCGCGTCGATGTCGAACGTGACCTCGATCTGCGGCATGCCGCGTGGCGCAAGCGGGATGCCCTCGAGGTTGAACTGGCCGAGACTCTTGTTGCCCGCCGCCATCTCGCGCTCGCCCTGCAGCACGTGGATCGTCACCGCGCTCTGGTTGTCGTCGGCGGTCGAGAATACCTGCTGCGCTTTGGTCGGGATGGTCGTGTTGCGCTTGATGAGCGAGGTCATCACCCCGCCGAGTGTCTCGATGCCGAGCGTCAGCGGACTGACGTCGAGCAGCAGCACGTCCTTGACGTCGCCCTTCAGCACGCCGCCCTGGATCGCCGCGCCGACCGCCACGGCCTCGTCGGGGTTGACGTCCTTGCGCGGCTCCTTGCCGAAGAACTCGCGCACCTTCTCCTGCACCTTCGGCATGCGCGTCATGCCGCCGACCAGGATCACATCGTTGATGTCGCCGACCTTCACGCCGGAGTCCTTGATCGCGATCCGGCACGGCTCGATCGTGCGCTGGATCAGGTCCTCGACCAGGTTCTCGAACTTGGCACGGGTGATCTTCATCGTCAGGTGCTTCGGCCCGCTCTGGTCTGCGGTGATGTAGGGCAGGTTGATCTCGGTCTGCTGCGAGCTCGAGAGCTCGATCTTGGCCTTCTCGGCCGCGTCCTTGAGGCGCTGCAGCGCGAGCACGTCCTTGGAGATGTCGACGCCCTGCTCCTTCTTGAATTCGCCCACGATGTAGTCGATCACGCGCTGGTCGAAGTCCTCGCCGCCGAGGAAAGTGTCGCCGTTCGTGGCGAGCACCTCGAACTGCTTCTCGCCTTCGACGTCCGCGATCTCGATGATCGAGATGTCGAAAGTGCCGCCGCCGAGGTCATAGACCGCGATCTTCTGGTCCTTGCGGCCGCCCTTGTCGAGGCCGAACGCGAGCGCGGCCGCGGTGGGCTCGTTGATGATGCGCTTCACTTCCAGGCCGGCGATGCGGCCCGCGTCCTTCGTCGCCTGGCGCTGCGAGTCGTTGAAGTAGGCCGGGACGGTGATCACCGCCTCGGTCACGGTCTCGCCGAGATAGTCCTCGGCGGTCTTCTTCATTTTGCGCAGCACCTGCGCGGAGACCTCGGGCGGGGCGATCTTCTTGCCGCGCACTTCCACCCACGCGTCGTTGTTCTCGGCGCGCACGATCTTGTAGGGCATCATGTTGATGTCCTTCTGGACCTCCTTCTCCTCGAAGCGGCGGCCGATGAGGCGCTTCACCGCGTAGAGCGTGTTCTTCGGGTTGGTGACCGCCTGGCGCTTGGCCGGCGCGCCGACCAGCACCTCGCCGTCCTCCATGTAGGCGACGATGGAGGGGGTCGTGCGGGCGCCTTCCGAGTTCTCGATGACCTTGGGCTTGCCTGCTTCCATGATGGCCACGCAGGAGTTGGTGGTGCCCAGGTCGATGCCGATGATTTTTGCCATGGTTAGTGTCCTTGCGAGTGCTGGTTGTCTCGTTCCTGGCCCGTATCTGAGGCTAATTCGCTGAACTTCAACCTTCTTTGGGCTTGGCCACGGTCACGAGCGCGGGGCGGATCACACGGTCGTGCAGGCGGTAGCCCTTCTGCAGCACGTTGATGACCGTGTTCGGCTCCTTCTCCGAGGGCAGCATGCTGATCGCCTCGTGCTGGTGCGGGTCGAACTGCGCCCCGGCCGGGTCGATCTCGCGGATCTGCTGGCGCTCGAAGATGCTCGCGAGCTGCTTCAGCGTGACCTCCACGCCGCCGCGGAGGCTCTCGACCGATTGGGATTCGGCGTTGAGCGCGGCTTCCAGGCTGTCCTTGACCTGCAGGAGGTCGCCCGCGAACTTCTCGAGCGCGTACTTGTGCGCCCGGGCAAGCTCGTCCTGGGCCCGCTTGCGGACGTTCTCGGTCTCGGCGGCGGCGCGCAGCCAGGCCTCCTGGTGCTCCTGCGCCCGGGCCTCGGCTTCCTTGAGCGCTGTCGCGAGATCGGGGGCGTCGGACGCGGTACCCTCAGGGGCCTGGTCCTGGCTCGGTGTGCCTTCGGGGGCGATGCTCTCGGGATCCTGAATGCTGGGGTCCCGGCTGCTGGGGTCCGGATGCATGTTCTGGCTGGTCTCTACGCGACTTCGAGGTTATTGGGGCGCGACCCATGAAATCAAGCCCCTGCGAGAATACCTTCGGATCAAGGAGATATTGTCCCATGACGGAGAGCGAGCTCGATCTGCGCGGCACCGCCTCCAGCCGTGTCCAGACCGTCGCCTTGCACGCGGTACGCGACCTCGCGCGGGACAGCGCAATCGTCCTGCTGACGGCCGAAAACCCCAGCTTGCTCATGAAAAGCCTCAACCTGCAGCTCCGCGACCTGCTCGCGTGGGAAGTGCAGCCGATTCCGGACGGGTTCCGGACGCGGGTCGTGCTGCGCGAAGCGACCGATCCGGTAGACGTCATCGATCTCCTCTCGCGCGATCATCGGCGGCTCGACGAGCGGCTCGCGATCGCGCTGCGGCGCGTGAACGCCGGGGACATAGCCGCGGCGCGGCGCCTCCTCCCCGAATTCGCTGCGGGGCTGCGGCGCCACCTCGAGGCGGAAGATGCCCTGCTCGCCCAGCGGCTTCCGCAGCCCGCCGCCGCCGATGGCGAGAGCCACGTCGCGATCATGCTCCGCGAGCATGCCGAGATTCGCGCGCAGCTCGCGGAGGTCGAGGCGAGTTTCGGCGCCGCGGAAGTGCCCGAAGCCTGGGAGGTGGAGCCGTTCATCGCCATCCTGTCCGGCACGCTCGCCAAGCATGAGCATCGCGAAGAATCGAATCTCTTCCCGCATTGGCGGGCCGCGGTGGCGAGCATGGGGGAGCGCGAGCGAGCTGACCTGCTCGCGCAGGTGCGTGACGTGCTCGCCGGCTGACGCGGAGGGTCGCCGCTACTCCTTCGCGCCCAGGGCCTTCGCCCGGCGCTCGCTGTGGCGGGCGCCGGCCTGCGCCGCCGTCTGATCCCAGACCGTGGCGGTCCAACCGTGCAGGTGGCCGAGCGCGATCGTCATCAACGCCTTGATCCAGTCGTCGCGCCCGTTGAGGCAGGGGATGTAGCGGAACTCCTTGCCGCCGTGTGCGAGAAACGCGGCGCGGCATTCGATGTTGATCTCCTCGAGCGTCTCCAGGCAGTCGGCGACGAACCCGGGGCAGATCACGTCGACGCGCCCCACGCCGTCGCGCGCGAGGCCCTCGAGAGTTGCCTGGGTATAGGGCTTCAGCCATTCCGCCCGGCCGAAGCGCGACTGGAACGTGAGCATCCAGCCGTCGGGGGCGAGCTCGAGATCCTCGGCGAGCAGGCGCGCGGTCTTCTGGCACTCGCAGTGGTACGGATCGCCGCGGTCGAGCGCGAATCGCGGCAGGCCGTGGAAGCTCATCACCAGCCGATCCGGGCGGCCGTGCTCGCGCCAGAACTCGCGCACCGAGTTGCCGAGCACGCCGATGTACGCCGGATGGTCGTGAAAATGCTTGACGAACCTGAGCTCGGGCACGTTGCGGGTGCGCGCGATGAACGCCGCGACGCGGTCATACGCTGCCGCGGTCGTGCTCGCCGCGTACTGCGGGTAGAGCGGCAGCACGAGGATGCGCTCGCAGCCGCTCGCCTTCAGCTTCGCGAGGGTCGCGTCGATCGACGGCTCGCCGTAGCGCATCGCGTAGTCGACCACGAACGGCGACTTCACCTGGAGCCCCAGGTACCCCTGCAACAGCTTGGCCTGCCGCTCGGTATGCACGCGCAGCGGCGATCCTTCCTGCGTCCAGATCGCGGCGTACTTCTTCGCCGATGCGCGCGGTCGCGTGCGCAGGATGACGCCGTTCAGGATCAGCCACCAGATCGGACGCGGGATCTCCACGACGCGCGGATCGCTCAGGAACTCGCGCAGGTAGCGCCGGACGGCATCGGGCGTCGGCTCTTCGGGGGTGCCGAGGTTCACCAGGAGGATCGCGGTCTTCGCGATGGTGCCGTGCTTGTAGGAAGGCTCGGTGGCGAATGCCATTGCACCCTGCGCGAAAAGTGGAAAGTGGACCGCGGTCCGCGCCGCGCGGACCCGGCGCTCCGCTACTCCTGGGACAGAGCGCTGGAGACCAGCTTGGCCGTGATATCGACGATCGGGACGACGCGCTCGTAGGCCATGCGGGTGGGCCCGATCACGGCCACCGTGCCGACCACCTGCCCGTCGACCTCATAGGGCGAGGAGATGACGCTGCATTCGTCGAGCGAGCTCAACGCCGTCTCGCCGCCGATGAAGATCTGTACGCCGGCTCCGTGCTGGCTCGCGTTGAGGATCTGCACCAGCGCCGTCTTCTTGTCGAAGAGCGCGAATACCTCGCGCAGCCGCTCCATGTTCGATGCGAGGTCGACCGAATCGAGAAGGTTGCGCTCCCCGGAGATCACGTACGTCTCCGCACTCTCGTTGAGCGCCTCGCTGCTCGCGTTGAGCGCCGCCGTCATGAGGGTCGACATCTCTGCGCGCAGCTCGCGCAGCTCGTCGTGCACGCGGCGCCGGATCTCGTCGAGCGTCATGCCGGCATAGTGCTCGTTCACGAAATTCGCCGCGGTCGTGAGGTCGCCCTGCGTGTAGGCGTGCTCGGTGAAGAGGATGCGGTTCTGCACGTCGCCGCCCGGCGTGACGATGATGAGCAACACGCGCTTCTCGGAGAGCAGCAGGAACTCGATGTGGCGAAACGCGGGGTCCTTGCGGCGCGTCGCGACGACGAGCCCGGCGAAGTGAGTGAGCTCGGACAGGAGCTGCGAAGCCTGGCTGATCACCCGCTGCGGGTGATCGGGGTGGAGCTGGCCCTCCAGCTGCTCGATCGCCACCCGCTCGAGCGGCTTCACGGTCATCAGCGTGTCGACGAACATCCGGTAGCCGCGCGACGTCGGTATGCGCCCGGCGGACGTGTGCGGGCTCGCGATGAAGCCCATCTCCTCCAGATCGGCCATCACGTTGCGCACCGTCGCCGGCGACAGGTCCAGACCGGAAAACTTCGAGAGCGCGCGCGAGCCGACGGGCTCGCCGTCGGCGATGTAGCGCTCGACGAGCGTTTTCAGCAGGATTTGCGCGCGCGAGTCAAGCATGAAAGCCATTCTACCCGAGTCGCGAAGACCGGGAAGGCACTGGTTTGGCGGGCGTTTCTCGGTGGTGAGCGGTATGGTCTAATGTGGCGCCATGCCGCCCGTTTCCAAGCCCGCCTTCAAGACCGTCGCGCTGATCGGCCGCTACAAGAGCCGGGACGTCGCCGAGCCGCTCGAGGAGCTCGGCCGCTTCCTGGCGGGTCAGGGGTGCAGCGTCCTGGTGGAGGAGGAGACCGCCTCGGAATCGGGGGTCACGCGGTTTCCGGTGGTGGTGCGCGAGCACATCGGCGGAAAAGCCGATCTCGTCGTCGTGCTCGGGGGCGACGGCAGCATGCTCTCGGCCGCGCGGTTGCTCGCGCCGACCGCAGTGCCCCTCATCGGCGTGAACCAGGGCCGGCTCGGATTCCTGACCGACATCGCGCTCGGCGCCATGGTGGAGCAGATGGGCAAGGTACTGGCGGGGGAATACCAGATCGAGCCGCGCACCATGCTCGAAGTCGCGGTGCGGCGCGACGGAACCACGCCCTTCAGCACCATCGCGCTGAACGACCTCGTCGTGAACAAGGGCGCGACCGGTCGGCTGATCGAGATCCTGGTGCGGATCGACGGGGAGTTCGTCTATGACCTGCGCGCGGACGGCCTGATCGTGGCCACGCCGACCGGGTCCACCGCCTACGCGCTGTCCTCGAACGGCCCCATCCTGCAGCCGGGCGTGCCGGGGCTGGCGCTGGTGCCGATCTGCCCCCACACGCTCTCCAACCGCCCGATCGCGGTGAGCGACGGCTGCGTCATCGAAGTCGCGATCCGGCGGGCCGCCGATGCGCTGCTGCACTTCGACGGCCACCCGAGCTTCGAGCTGAAGGAAGGCGACCGGGTGACGGTCCGGCGCTCCGCCCATGTGCTGCGCCTCGTCCATCCGCCCGGCTACAGCTACTACGCCATGCTGCGCGAAAAGTTGCATTGGAGCGAAGGACTGGTCTGAGGCCGGGCGGTGCTGGTCAACCTTTCCATCCGCGACTTCGCCATCGTCGACGCGCTCGACTTGGAGTGTGGAACAAGGGGGCGATGCCCCCTTGTAAGTCCCCCGAGTCGGCCGAGCGCGAGCTAGAGGCCTGGCATGCTCCTGCATCTCTCAATCCGCGACTTTGCCATCGTCGACGCGCTCGACTTGGAGTTTGACCGCGCCTTCACCACCCTCACCGGCGAGACTGGCGCCGGCAAGTCGATCCTGATCGACGCGCTGGCGCTCGCGCTCGGCGAGCGCGCCGACGCGACCATGCTCCGCGCGGGAGCGGAGCGGGCCGAGGTCGTAGCGGAGTTCGCGATCGAGCGGCTTCCCGAGGTGCAGGCGTGGTTGCGCGAGAACGCGCTCGAGGGCGATCCGGGCCGGTTGCTGTTGCGGCGCGTGCTGGACAAGAGTGGTCGCTCGCGCGCGTTCATCAACGGCACGGCCGCGACGGTCCAGCAGGTGAGTGCCGTGTCTGAATCGCTCATCGACATCCATGGCCAGCACGCGCACCAGTCGCTGGTGCGCGCCGACGCGCAGCGCGCAATCCTCGATTCCCATGCGGGCCTGACGGCTCTCGTGCGCGAGGTGGGGACGGCCTTCAGGGCGTGGCAGAGCCTGGTGAAGGCGCGCGCCGAGTACGAGTCGAACACCGCCGCCCGCGACGCGGAACGCGAGCAGCTCGCCTGGCAGGTCGATGAGCTTCGCAAGCTCGCTCCCAAAGCCGGCGAGTGGGACGAGGTGAGCGCCGAACAGAGCCGCCTCGCGCACGCGGCCGGCCTCCTCGAAGGTGCCCAAGGGGCGGTGGATGCGCTCTTCGATTCCGAAGCTGCCGCCGCGTCCGCGGTGTCGGCGACGATCGCGCGGCTGCGCGCACTGGTCGACTACGACGCGGCACTCAAAGAGTCGCTGGATCTGCTGGAAGGCGCCGAGGCCCAGCTCGCCGAGGCCGCGCATGCGCTGCGGCACTATGCGGACCGCGTCGAGCTCGATCCGGGCCGGCTCGCCGAGGTCGAGCGGCGCGTGGATGCATTGCACTCGACGGCACGCAGGCTCCGGACCGCGCCCGAGGCGTTGCCGGAGCTCCTGGAGCGCCTGACCGGGCGCCTGAACGAGCTCGAAGTCGCCTCGAATCTCGATGCGCTGATCGCCCAGGAGAAGGCGGCGCGCGCCAAGTACGACGAGCGCGCGCGGGCGCTTTCCGCGCAGCGCAAGATCGCCGCGGCGAAGCTCTCCAAGGATGTCACCGCAGCCATGAAAGCGCTCGCGATGGCCGGCGGACGCTTCAATGCAGCGCTGCGCCCGATCGAGGGCGGCACCGCACATGGCGACGAAGCGGTCGAGTTTCTGGTTGCCGCCAATCCCGGGCAGGAACCGCGCCCCCTCACCAAGGTGGCTTCGGGCGGCGAGCTTTCGCGGATCAGCCTCGCCATTCAGGTGATCACGAGCAAGGCCGCGGCGGTGCCGACGATGATCTTCGACGAGGTGGATTCCGGCATCGGCGGCGCGGTCGCCGAGATCGTCGGCAAGCAGCTGCGGGCGCTCGGGCGCGAACGGCAGGTCCTGTGCGTGACCCATCTGCCGCAGGTCGCCGCGCAGGCCGACCACCAGTGGTCCGTCGCGAAGGTGACGGCGAACGGCGCGGTCCGGAGCAGCGTGGCGGTGCTCGACGCGGCGGCGCGGGTCGAGGAGGTCGCGCGCATGCTCGGGGGCACCCAGATCACGGCCACCACCCGCAAGCACGCCGCGGAGATGCTGGGCATGCGGGAGGCGGCCAAGCGCTAGAACCTCTGCTGGGGTGTCCGGCCCTGGACGTGTGCACGGGATGAGGGTCTGCGAAGGGGGGACGTATCCCCGGTGCGGCTTTTCCCCGGCGCCGCATTTGCCGGGGGTGGCGCGCCTCGGCTAGAATCTCCCCCTCTTCAGGCGCGTAGCTCAGCTGGTTAGAGCACTACCTTGACATGGTAGGGGTCGTTGGTTCGAGTCCAATCGCGCCTACCAACGCTCGAGCCTCTCCGGAAATC